>JAEWRL010000238.1 GCA_023398955.1 Pseudomonadota bacterium | reverse complement strand
TTTGGTGGCGGGAGGCACGGGCATCGACTGCACGACGGCCATCGGGTGGACGTACCGTTTCGAGGAGTGCGTCTCGATCCTCGGTACTGTGGATTGCAATGCGACGGCCCTCCCCAGTGCTTGTGAGGAGGTCATCACTGTCGCCAGCGGCGGATAGGAGAGGGTTCTGCCGGTACGAGCCGTTCGTTGATGCGCAGCTGTGCCCACTTCGTCTTGCTCTCGTGTGGCCGCCCTTCGAGGTAGTGCTTCCCGACGGTCTTCAACAGCGAGGACGTGGCTCGACGGTGGCCATGGCGTGGTCGTGATGAGCTCACATGCCAACCCCCTTGAGCCGTGAATAGAGCGTCCTTCTGCTGATTCCTAGCAACCGAGCCGCTCGGGAGCGGTTCCCTTTCGCCCGGGCCAGAACCTCGGCAAGCTCCTCACGTTCGAGCAGAAGACGACGCTCTGCGTAGCTGGCACTTGGCGTCGAGTGGCGACAATGCTCGAACTCTCGTTCCAGATCTCGAGCTCGAATGCTACCGTCGTCCGAGAACAGCGCCGCGCGTTCAACGACGTTGATGAGTTGACGCACGTTTCCCGGCCAATCATAGCGACTGAGTGCCGCAATTGCTCCACGATCGAGGGCCACTCGTCGCGTCTGACAGGCCTCCAATCGCGAACACACAGCGAGGGCAATCAGTACCGCATCGTTTCCGCGTTCGCGGAGGGGAGGCAACACCAGTGGCGCGACGTTCAGTCGATAGTGAAGGTCTTCTCGCCACTGCCCGGCTTGCATCTGTGCTTCAAGGTTCCGTTGCGTGGCCGCGACGAATCGTACGCCCATCGGGCACCCACTCCTGAGATGCGAGCCGCCCTTCGCTGGCTCGTCCAGCAGTCGCAACAGCAGCGCCTGCATGCTAGCGCTCGCGTCTCCGAGCTCGTCCAAGAACAAGGTACCCCCGTCTGCCAGGTTCAAGCTTCCGGGATGCCGTGGCGCTGAGCCGGGCGCGGTCCCGCCACGATCGCCGTAGAGCTGGGCGTCCATCACCGCGTCGGAAACGCCCGAGAGCTGAAGCCGAATGAAGCTCCGATCCTTCCGAGGACCCGATGTGTGAATCGTCCGAGCAACCAACCCCTTACCTGTCCCGGTTTCCCCGCGGATTAAGACGGTCATGTCCGACTGGGCGACTCTCGCCACGTCGTGGCGCAGCCTCCGCGCCGCTTCGGATTCGCCAACAATGCCCAGGTCGTACCCGCTCAGGGTCTCCGGCGGAACTAGCCGGAGTGCAGATCGAGCTGCCAGGGCGTTGTCCACAGCCGTCAACAACTGCTCACGGTCGAACGGCTTCATGATGAAGTCGGCTGCGCCCCTCTTCATCGCCTCGACAGCCAGGGGAACGGTTGCGAAGGCGGTGACCAGGAGCACGGGTACGTCGGGCCATTCGTCCTGGGCAAGCCGAACCAGCTCCAATCCGTCCGGTGGTGGCATGCGGATGTCGGAGACTACAGCGTCGTACCCACCGCCTCGAAGAAGCTCCAACGCATTGGTACCCGTTCCGGCAACTTCGACAGAGTAGCTGACCTGCTCCAGCAATGACGCCAACGCCTCAGCGACTGGCTTATCATCGTCAACGACCAATATGCTTGCGCGCGTTGCTCTCATCGACGACATGGACGGGGAACCACAAGTGGACCGTGGTTCCGCGCCCCAGGCGGGTGTCGAGAACCGCAGTCCCACCATGAGCCTCCATGACTCTGCGCACGAACGCAAGTCCGAGGCCACTTCCATCGGCCTTCGTAGTGAAGAAGTCGTCCCATGCCTGCTCCACCACTCTCGCCTCCATGCCAGGCCCGTTGTCCGAAACCGTCAGTGCCATCCCGGGCGAACCCGACGGGCCAGGATACGAGTGAAGGGTCACATCCACCCTGCCGTTCACTCTCTCTCCCAGAGCGTAAACCGAATTCTCAATCAGGTTCTGGAGTGCCAGGGCAACCAGCCCAGGATCGGCATTGACGCGCGGGAGCATGTCGTCGGTGCCCGCTACTGCCACCACCGGACCGCCGCGGAGAGGAGCAAAGCCGTCAACCGTCCGACGGACGACCCCGATGAGGTCAGTCGGGTTCAGGACTGCCTCGAGCCTGCTTAGCCGGCTGTAGCGGTCGACAGTGTCTCTGAGGCGATCTGCCTGGCTCACCAGCAGCCGCAGCATCCGTTCCGCCCGAGGAGTATTCGAAGTGTTTGCCATCTCCAATTCTATGCACTGCGCCGCTGCCTTGAGGGCGGCTAGTGGGTTGTTCATGTCATGAGTCATCTGTGCCGCCATACGCCCGAGAAGAACCAGTTCTCTCATTCGACTCTCCCGACGAAGGCGTAACACGATGAATTCGCGCACCAGGACGGCAACTGCGCCGGTAACCGTCGTTGCTGCGAATGCCACCGCGGCGACCCGCGTGCTCAAGGCGACCACCGCCATCACGTTGAGCAGCACCGCCATGGCCGATAGCGCCGCCAAGTAGCCTATGCTCGCCGGACTTGGATTGGCGCCCACGAGCCTGTAACGAAGCACGACTAGGAATAGCAGGAGCGCGGAGCACAGTGTTGCTGCTGCCGTGAGGTTTGGAATGCCGCGAACGAGCTCGTCTGCAACGTCGCTCAGCCCGAATCCGCCCCCGATCACCAGGGCAGCAAGCACCAGTATCGTGCGTGTTCGCTCCTCTCGGTCTGGGTGCCGGCGGAAGTGCAGAATCAAGCTCGCCGCTGAGCCGACAACGACCGGGATCGTGACCCCGACCATCGCACGGGCCCAATCCTTCCACGGGAATCCGCGACGGAAATCCGGGTCCACGAGCCCCAGGAACCCCAGGGCCGAGATTGCTGCACAGATCACATAGGCCACCGTCAACCAGCGCCACCGCGCACGCGCCTTTCCAACGAATGCAAGTATCACGTGAAGCGCAAGCGGTACGGCCAAAGGCGATGCGGTGGCGTCTAGCCAATCCCAGAGTACAACGTCCGTGACGCGATTGGCCCAATCAGCAAAATTCCAGGCAAACAGGTTGATGCACAACAAGGTCAAGGGCATCCGAAGGGGACTGCCCTTGCCAGAGACAAAGGTGGCCATCCCAAGCGCTAGGTGACCGCCGCACGCGGCAAGTTGAACCCATTCGTCGAGACTCACCTCGGCCTCCGCGCCGTCCGGGAAGCGGATGGGTAGACGGGAAACATGATCCGTCCGCTCATTATCTCTTCCAGCCGAAGGAACGGCGTGATGACCTCACTGGCTGAGGCGCTCAACCCGTCGAAACCAACTGGATGCACTTGCATGCTCTGGAGCACCCGTTGTGGTGTGCGCATCGCGTAACCGCCTGGAGGCGCCGACGGCTGTCATTGTCCACCTCACTGCAGCCGGTGATGCACGATTCATTCATGCATTCCGCAAGGCAGGAAAGCGCTTCGGACCAGTGTCGCGCGGCGTGACAGCGCGAAAGTGCGCTGAGACATGGCCCGCTCCCCGAGCCGAGCTCCTCGATGCACGCGGCACATCCTGGCTCAGAAACGTGCAATGAAGGCCCCTCGTTCGCCGGGGTTGCCACGCTGCCGAGCCGCATGGCCCGGATTCGCGCGCCACGAAAGCTCCCGGTACATCGACTCGAGCCCGACGAGACGACTCCGACCAGGGTTGAGATGCCGTGTCTTTCGACAAGCAATGGAGACCCGCTGTCGCCATAGCAGACCGGTATACTCGAGCTAGCGAAGTCAAGGCTGAGCGCCTGCACGGCAGATACGGCAGCATGCGTTGCTTCGACGCTGTCCCCGTCCCGAAAGAGCACGAGGGGCGTTCCCTTCGCGATCTCGTTCTCTACCTCAGCATTCATGGAAAGCGCGCATTGCGTCGAAAACGCGGGTACCGTAAACAGAGCTAAGTCATAAACAGGCGTTGGTGGCGTCGAGACAAACCGAGGATGGGCGGCCCAATGACTAACAGCGTGTCTATTCTGCCCTGATCCCTGAAGCACTTCGACGAAAAGGCCCTGGCCTGATCGCTCCGACCTACCCTCGCGCTGAAGGCAGTGCGCGGAGGTAACGGCGAGCGCGGCGCCATCGACCTTCCCAACCACCGTGCCGAGGCATACTGGGAAGGCGTACCCATCGCGATCCTCACGCCAGATTCTGAGCACCGCGTCCTCAGCATCACACGAGGGGGTCCGTAGCCTGCTATCACGTGTGAAGTCAGCAGCAAGCACCATCTCCTCGAAGGGCATTCCGACAGAAGCGGTGCGCTGTGGTTCAACCAGCGAGCGTTTCTCCTTCCTGGATTCCGATGAAATCTCAGCCATTGTGACACGCCGTGCAGCAGAGTCTTGCGCCGCCTTGCAGGCTACAACAGTCAAGCCGAATACTAAAGGGGCGACCAGTCGTTGTCGTGCCCCCGTAGCAGCCACTCTGACGGTCCTCTCTTTCCAAGCCTGTTGTGGTTAGCGGAGGAGGTTCTCCCCATTGTCTCCAAGGCATTTGGTGCGGTAGGCGTTGCCGTCGCACTTGACTGAGACGCCACCTGGACAGTCTAGGCGGGGAACCCATTTGCGGTCGATACAGTCGAGCAGAAGCAGGTTGTCAGGATCATATGCAGTATCGATGCACGTCTCGCACTCGCAGTGCGAGAACAGCCCATCATCCCTACAGTCATCGCATCCCTCGCAACGATCTCCCTCCCTTGCCGTGAAATCGAACTCGGGATCGTCGCTGCACGACAAGTACAGGGTGGTAACCCCGAGTGCAATGAGTGCACGAGAAAGGCGCCGCAGTATTGAACGTGCGTTGAACTTGATCATCTCTTCACTTCCTTGGGAAGCGTGACATGATCCGGTCCGTGGTTCAATTGAGCCGCCAGTCCAAGCGCGGAGGAAGAGGCAAGCTGCTCACACGTCTGCTCGAGCGAGGGCTGCCAACACCGTGATTCCTCGCACATGAATGACCGACACTCTTCTTCTTCTTCGCAGGCAGTGCCGAGTAGCTTCTGCGGCTGACAGGTTGCGTCGGTGCGCGAGCAGTAGAAGCCTGCAGAGCACCGACTCGCGGGATCGAGACACGACGCTCCTGGTTCAACGGGAATGCTCGATTCACAAACAGAGACCTCGTTTCTCCAGACGCACGTTGCCTTGGTTTCGTTCGTGCTTCGACAGGCCAGGTCATCCGCGCATTCGGCGCCAAGTGGGAGGGCGCCCGCGAACACCCCCAGACAGAGAGCCTGCGCCTGCTGGTACTCCGTGTCGTCAGCGCTACGCAGCGAGCAGCCCTCATACAACTGATCGCTGCTGTCCAAGCAGGCCTGAGCAGCCATTGGGTCAAATTCCATTCCCTCCGCTTCCCAGTGGCTTGCCTGCTCGAGGCAGGTCGACTCCAGGCTACTGACACAGGCGGGTGGCTCCATTCCGCAACAAGGCGCAAGCGCTTCGCAGGCAATATCAGCCCAAGCTTCGCAGTAGCCGGAGACCGTCGTTGCGGATCCAGCAGAGGCCGGTTCGCTAGATCCGCAACCAACGGTATTCGACACCAGCACCAGCCCAGCCAAGGGGATGACGAGTAAGGACCGCGGGTAAGACTTGGTTGGCATGGTGCATGCTCGATAATCAGAATTGAATGTTAGTCGGCTCTGTCGTTCGTTGCAAGGAATTGAAGCCATTGGGCGGTATCATCACAGTCTGTAACTCCAAAGCCATAGCATCGACCGTTGTTGGAAAGGTTCTGGGCATACACGGACTCGGACACGCCTGGGCCTATAATCTGATCGAACGCCGTAGAATCCTCACGCTCATTCGCGCCACACGTGTTGCCCCCTGCCTCGTAGAGACGCGCATGGCCGGTAATCTGGACGCGATTTCCGTCGAGGAGTCGACACTCTCCCTCAATCGAAACGCCAATCTCGTCTACGCATAACCCGTCTTGGCTCACGCTGAAGCTTGCGGTTGGCTCCTCGGGTCCGACGTTGCATACCCGGTAGAAGCTGCGGTCGCCGCGCTCGTTGGCACTTTCGCAGTCACAATCGGTCAGATCCAGCAGCCCCTGAATGACTACTCGTCTATACGCCTCCGAAGGAGACGAGAGTTCCACGACAAGGTCACTCACTGGTGGGGAGCTCAGAGCGGCAAAGGAATCACAATCCGCGGGAATCCATTCGCCTGCTGTTGCTCCTGCCAGGTAACAGGATACTCCCTCCCAGAGTTCGCTTGTGCCACTGTTCTCGACGAACTTCGAGGCGTATACCTCGAGATTGCCAATGAAGACGCCATCGAACTCGAAATAGCCGCCGGTGTCTGCCGTGGCAAATGCGCCAAGGCCCCGGATCTCCACGGTAGCACCTGGCTCAGGGGCGCCCAGCCTGCGGACGGTTCCGCTCACTGAGGTTGTCCCGGCGCTGGGTGACCATCGATACACGCGATGGTATCGCTTGCCACGGAAGACCATGCGTTCATGGTAACCGTAAACACCTCCGCCATCTGCTGCTGACGGATCCGGTGGATCGTAATGATTCATGATATCGTCGGGGCTGACGGCAAACCCGGATCCGGGGTTCTTCCAATGTTTGCTGTCTTTTGCCTCTTCCGAGCAGTAGTCCGATGCGAAGCAGTTGGTCACCTGATTCGCAACGTCGTCTGGTGCATCGGTTGCCCACTGACCGGCGTGTGCAGCCTCCAGCGTAGCGGCTGCGCCAACTACGCCGCAAACGGGCGAACAGACGAAAGGGGCAGCGGCGGCAGCGGCGGGTGCGACCCACCACCAGTTGTCGGCCTCCTCCTCCATGAGCGCGAGTTCGTACTGTACTTTATTGTAGAGCCCCGCGTAGAGCGCCTTGGCGGCGGAGAGGCGTTCACCCGGCGTATAATAAAAGATCCCGTCAGGAGGCCCCCTGCGAACGTCACTTGGGCGTGGGAGCTCGCGGTCTGCATCGACCCTGATGCCCGCTTCCTTGAGCGCCAACCGCACGAACTGGGAGCACACCGTAGGCACCGGACCGTACAGCTTGCCTTCAGGGCGGTCAACCGCTCGCGGGCCGTTGGGATCATTGGCAGCAGTGTCCTGGGCGTTCGAGTAGCTCGCGAAGCGGTAGTGGCCCCCGATGTTCTTTGACGCATCGGCCGCTTGGTGCAACCGAGGCCGTGCCAGGTCTTCGTGCTCCGGAGGTGGTTTCACGACTCGGGGATGAATCACGTTCATGTCCCCCTGGCACCGTACCTGATGACGTTCGAAGCCGCTCACCTTCCTCTCCCTGCCGCCGGGATCAAAAACTGGGCGCCCGGATACGAAAGCTTGTTGTACGCTAGCCGTGATGGTTCCCGGCCACAGATACCGGAGCGCATCCTCTTCGAACCCATCAGTGGCCTCCCCCAATACCCCGGTGCTGTGGGCTTCGAGGTAGTCCTCGTCACCTGTAGAGTGGCGGATCTGCCTGAAGTTATTGGTCATGATCCCCATGTGCGTGTACATCTGAGGCGGAGCCAGAGCGGCGAGGAGTGTTCCGATAGGACCATTGCAGGCGCGAACGAGCACAGCATCGCCCTTCTGGGCATTGGCTATGTAGGATTCTGCTGGCCAGCCCGGGGTGTCCATGGCCCATTCGGTTGTCGGCTGACAGCTGTACCCGCCGTGTGGGGGGGCTTCCGGGTTGTCCGGATCACATCGATCATTCGGTTGCGTGGGGGAAGCCGCCTGGAAGAACGCGCTCTCCACTACGGAGGAGGGGATCTTCCGTTCCCGATACAGACGGACCACCTGCTCCTCACTGATCGAATCTGTCGCTGAACCGAGGAGCTCGTCCGCGACGTAGTTGAGCACCGCGCGGGTTGGCTCATCCACGGACACCTGCTGGTCGAGCTCGCCTGGAACTGTCAAGAGCACGCCACCTTGTGCAGGCTCGCCGGTTTCCAAGGCTCCCCAGTACTGGATGGATATGCCACAGATATCTGCAGGAAGGTCGCTCGCATTCACCTCGATTCGGTGCGTTGCGACTCCGCCAGCCGGAACCATCAGGTCAATGGGTTCGAATGGACCGTACTCGGCGACCCCATCCCCGTCACAGGGTACGTAGTCGATTCGCATGGTCTGATACTGCAGTGCATCGTCCTCACGATTGTAGTGCCTGAGCTCGCCTCGAAGGAGTGCCCCGTCTCGAACGAGAACGGGAGATACGGGCTCGATCCGCGGTTCGATCGAGCCACGGCTCTTGCTGATCGCGTAGCTGTTCCAAATGATGAACGTGCGTGTCGTCGAAGCATCCGGGACACCTGGCCGTTGCACCGTCACGCTCACGTCGAAGCTCTGGCTTAGTTCATCCCTGGGTAGCGCACTAGAATAATCGTGGCTGACGCTAGCTAGTGGTGTCGTCAGGGAATGTCCGTCGCCAAAATCCCAGACATATTGTTCAGTACCGTCTTCGAACTCCGCAGCATTCACCACGGTGAAGTTTGCCGTGTCAACGTCGTAGATGTCGTCGTCCGCGACCAGAACTGGAAGCGGGGGTCTGTCCCCGCAGTCCAAGACTTTGACCTCAATCGTCCTTGATTCAATCATCCCGTCGCTTCCCGTGGCTGTTACAGCGAAGAGGCGTGGACCTGGTGCACCCAACCACTGCTCTGTTAGTGAATTGGTCGCCCCACCGTTTATCGAGACCACGGGCGCCTGCTCGAGATCATTGGGGTTCTCGGCGTCAACGCTGATCTGCACCGTCTCTCCCGAACAGATGCTCGATCGGCTCACATCTATTGTTCGGATCAACCAGGGGAATGGACGATGAACGATGGTCACACCGGGCGCAACGCGCACGCGCTTGCCGACGAAGGTCCCCTCGTGCCTCAAACCTGGCGCCGCCTCTAGATTCACGGTGCCAGAGGGGGCGAAGATGCTTCCCCTGAACGGGCCGGAAACGAACGCTTGGTCGTAGCCCAGGTATGATACTAAGAAGTCCGGGTAGTCTGACTCCGTGTCCAGGGCGCCCTTGAACTGGAAGGTCTCTCCCGCATAGAGAAAGACCGTTCCGGCGCTATCGTCGACACGAAGGGATGCTCCAGCTTCGATCCAGATGCCCCTGAAATAGTAGTCCCCGGCCGTCAGGGTGACGCTTGCGTTCTCCTTGACCGTTAGAGTCTCGTAGTGGCCCGGTTCGAGGGGCTCTGGCCACGATTGGCCGGGCTCCAAGGAAACGTCTCGGATACTCGCATACTTGAGTCGCGCTGCCCGCGACAAGAGCTCGGTTTCGACGGGCGCCCCCGTGTCCACCTCTCCCTCGATCTCGTAAGCGCTCTGGTGAATGAACGCTCCAGCCGTCGTTAGCGACCCATGTACGCTGGCTCCTTCCGCCAGGAATACGTCGCCAACGCTCGTTACTGTTCCGGTGCTCGTCCCGACACCGACCGACAGCTGTCCCGACCCACTGTTTGCGACGGGCGCAAAGCCGCCATCAGCCTCCACGACTTGCACTCCATTCTCTAGGGCGACGGATTCGAGTCCGAGCACAGCCAGGTTTTCGGCATTGAGCCCGAAAGGAAGCGCGATTGAGTAGTGCAACTCCACGTCGGCACTCGTTCCTGGTTGAGGTGGCGGGTTCGACGGGTCTTGGGCCACGACCATATTGTCCAGCAGGTAGTCACCAGAACCGCTGGGGACATTGAGTACGATGCGATACCTGAGGTCACCCGTCGCGGACGCGAGCGCAGTCCGCACATTCTCCGGAACCGAGAAACGCAAGGTCCGATAGCCGGATTCCGACTGCCCCGCCAGGGACTGTCCACCGAGATCCTGCCAGTACAAGCCGACCGAGGGTGCCTGAACGATCAGGCGTACCTCTCCCCAGCTCAGGGACGAAGGCGCCAGGACGTCAAAGGCCACCTGACTAGCGGCGCCGGTGAGCGGACCCATGGGTGCCGAGAGAACCTCCGAATACCCATTTGGCGTTACGGCGGCCGCAGCGCTTCCCTGAGTAACGGTCGAAGATACGGAGATCGACGCTCCGTTCGTCGCAGACCAGTCTGCGGTGGGAGTTTCGAATCCCAGGATTCGGGACTCTGCTCCAGTCAGCGCTTGGACGGCTCTGACTGGTTTCTCGGGATCAGCGGTTCCGCATCCCACGACAATGGTTGTCAGCAGGGCGACCGCGTAGCTGTATCGGGCTCTCGTGTGCCCCGCCAAGGGGTGCCGATACGAGGGACGGGCTGCGGTGAAAGTCATAGTTTACCCACTCCACTGTTCTTGTTGTTGCAATTCTATTCGTATGTTCCAAGCGGGAATCGGCGCGGACCGAGGAGAGTGCTGCCGCAAGAGTATTCGGTGAAAGACGACCCGGTGGGCTAAGCGTGATTGACCTCCTCGTATCAGCCTCCCCTGAGCGATGCTGCGTCCGACTTGCAAGAGCCCACGCGACGTCTGGCAATATGCCGTGCCTCGCGGTTTGGGGCAAGGGCTCTAGGAGGTTTGGGAGACGTGGGGGTTGAGGTCGTGCGGAGAAAGTAGCGGGGTCGTCTCTAGCTGGGAAAATATTCGCCCAACTGAGCTGTACGCTACACACGTCCCGCCCTGGCGCACGTCAGATCAGCGAGCGTCTCGAGCCGACCTAGCCCCTATGACGAAGCGCGCGCTCCTCTGTGGTTCCTTCACTGCCCTCTCGGCGTCTGCCTGCAGCGCGGAGGATTCCGAGCCGGAGCCAGTCCCGACGACGGCGAGCGCGAGCTGTGAGGAGTGGCAGGACGCCTGCTCACTGCGAGGAGGTGTCGCAGGCCTTCTTCGAGGCTGCGGTGCGCTGTGGGCAGTTCGGGACCGTGAAAGCGTGTTTGGTGGCGGGAGGCACGGGCATCGACTGCACGACGGCCATCGGGTGGACGTACCGTTTCGAGGAGTGCGTCTCGATCCTCGGTACTGTGGATTGCAATGCGACGGCCCTCCCCGGTGCTT
>JAEWRL010000210.1 GCA_023398955.1 Pseudomonadota bacterium | reverse complement strand
GTCGCCTCGGGCCAGCCGCGAGGGCTCGTGAAGCACGCCCACGAAGTCCGGGAAGGCTACCCGGGACATGACGCCACCACGTACCCAGCGGTGAAGCCACGAAACACCCTTCAGTGTGCTCGTCGAGATCGAGTTCAGGTTGCATCTCAACCTGCGCAAAAACCTGCTCGCGCTGGTGGGTCACTCTTGCCGAGCGAAACTGGGTCAGGACTGCCAAGCGCCGAAGGGCGATGAGTCCTTCCCCGGCACAATCTGGCACAGCCGGATGCGCAACATGCAGGTAACAAGGCACTTCTGGCTGGCACCTCTCTTGCTTTTCGCCACCCCGCGCGAAAGAGAGAGTCCATGAAAGCGTTGATCGATCACTATGGCTATGTTCCCGAGTCCTGCGTGTGGGAGCTCACACGAGCTTGTAACCTGAGGTGCGGCCATTGCGGCACTGCGGCGGGACGGCCGCGGCCCAACGAGCTCAGTCATGCCGAGGCGATCGACGTCGCTCACCAGCTCGCGCGCCTTGGGAACCGATTGACGACCCTTTCCGGCGGTGAGCCGACGTTGCGTAAGGACTGGGTCGACATTGCCCGGGCACTCGTCGCAGCGGGGGTAACGGTGAACATGGTGACAAATGGCCAGGGCGACGGTCAGGAGCTCGCTAGGCAGGCCAAGGATGCGGGGCTTGCGAACATCGCGGTGAGCCTTGATGGTCTCGAGCCGACCCACGACGCCCTGAGAGGGCAGGGGGCTTACGCTCGGAGCGTGGAGACGATCCGAGCTCTGGTCGCTGCTGGGATCTGGATCGATGTGATGCTGACGGTCAACCGCAAGAACATCACCGAGATCATCGATACGTGGGAGCTCACCAAGCGGCTCGGCGCGAAGCGCTTTCGGGTGCAGCTCGGTAAGCCCATGGGCAATCAGACGCACCGCGACGATCTCACGCTTCGCCCCGAGGATCTCCTGACGCTGCTGCCGCTCTTGGGGAACCTGGCGGGACGCCGCGGGCCAGCAGTGCGAATCGGGGATTCAGTCGGCTTCTACAGCCCCGAGGAGAGGGTTTTGCGCGGTCGAGAGACGGGCCCCCGCCACTGGACGGGGTGCTACGCGGGCGTGCGCGCCATCGGGATTCAGGCGGATGGGGGCGTCAAGGGCTGCCTGTCCCTTCAGCCACGGACAGGCGAAGCGGACCGATTCGTCGAAGGGAACCTCAGAGAGGAGTCGCTCGAGGCGATATGGTTCAGGCCCGGGGCATTCGCCTATAATCGCGAGTTTGAGCTCGGAAAGCTCAAGGGAGCATGCGCCAAGTGCACGCACGCGACCCTCTGCAGGGGTGGTGCTACCTGTGTCGCCTACGCCTTCACGGGCGAGCTCGGTTGCGATCCCATGTGCTACTACCAGGTCGCCGGCCTTTCCGAAGCCACGCGCCAGCGCGTGTGGCCTGCGTCGGCGCAGGCGGCCGCGGCCGCACTCATGCTGTCGATCGGTGGCTGCAGCGCGGAAACGGAAGGCTCCAGCGATCCGAGCAGCGTGGGCGGCAGCTCTGCATCCCTGGGCGGTGGTGCGGGGAGCGCGTTCGCGCAGACGGGTGGTGTTCCGACCGCGACACTCGACTATGGCATCTGGGAGCCCGAAGGGGGCAGCGGCGGCCTACCCGTGTCGGTGGGAGGCTCGGGGGGTGAGCCGCTGGCGCAGCCGGATTACGGCGTGGGCGTGCCCGAGGGCGGCACAGGTGGCCAAGCTGTTTCGGCCGGGGGCAGCGGCGGCCAAGCTGTTTCGGCCGGGGGTAGCGCTGGCCAAGTTGTTTCGGCGGGCGGCAGCGGTGGTGAGGCTCCGTCGACGGGAGGCAGCGGTGGCGAGCCCATTGTGTACCCCGACTATGGAGTGACGCCCCCCGAGGGAGGCGCGGGAGGCCAGGTGACGGCGACAGGCGGCGCGGGGGGCGAGCCGATCGCGTATCCGGAATATGGCGTCATGCCGCCCGAAGGGGGCAGCGGTGGCGAGCCCATGGTCTATCCCGATTACGGTGTCACCCCACCGGAAGGGGGAGCCTCGGGCGCCGCGGGTCAGTCTGGCGTCGACTGCACGAACGTCTGCTGCGATTGTGACTACGGCGCTCCGCCGCCCCGTGAGTGCTGTGAGTGAGTCCAGGGACTCCTCGTAAGAACCCGACGCTCGGGCCGTCGGCGAACCCCTACTTGGATTCCGGTTTGCCGTCGGGCGGGCGACGAAGGAGGGCGCGCAGGCCCGCTCGTACCACGTCCGTCTCGCTCAGCGATTCGCGCTCGGCGAGCAGGCGCAAGAGCGCGACGTCCTCTTTGCGAAAACGAAACGTCTTCAGCGTCGTAGGCAGCTTGCTGCGATGACCGATGTGGGGCAGCCACTTGGCGATGCTCACACCAGAAACGCCGCGAAACGCTTCGGGGATCTCGTTCTGGCGCAGTGCTCGTACGACACTATCGAGGTCTTTGGGAAGGTGGCCAGACTCAATGAGCGCAGGCCGCTTGATGATGACAGCGGGAAGCAGCTCCAAGAGGCGGGGTTCGACTTTGCCAGCCCACAGCACGTCTTCCAAGGCGACGGGCCCTTCCAAGGGAGGAATATCACTGTTATTGCGCAGGAGTCCGGCCTTCGAGAATACACCCAGGGCGCGACAGTAGCGCGGATCTCGGCGGTGCCGAGCATCCCTGCTGGCCTTCTTTTTCGCCGCGGATACCAGCTCTTCACGATTCACACGAACTGCTCCAGTCTTACGTCGTAGCGCCGAGCCATATCGAAGAAGCGCTCGCTGGCACCTCGCGCGATGTACTGTCGGATAATAGCGGCATTCTTCACGGGCGCCATTCGTGCTTTGGATACCAACACGGCGTCGAGGTCTGCCACCAGAAGAGTCACGTAGCTCCCTTCGAAGAGGGGGGTGTACCTCGTTTCCCGCGGCATCCACGCTTCATGCCCGACAGGATCGAGTATGAGTCCCTTGCGGCGCAGCAGTCGTTCGAATTCCTTGCCGACGGCGTGGTCATAGTCCGCCCGCACGTCGACATCGTTTGTCAGCGCTAGATCGAGGTCCCGGGCCGTCTCCAGAAGCGCCATCTGTCCAAGCAGGCGGATCTTGCACGGACGTGGAGCCGCGAGCCCTTCGGCGACAGCATCCATTGCCTGGCGGACAACCCACCGGTCGAGGCGCCTAGCGATACCTGAGATCACAAGGCCAAGAGTACCTGTCCGGGCCGAGCGCGCAACGAATTCGTATAGACACATTCGTTGGAGCTAACGACCGAGTCCACGAACCCCCCTTCGCCTTGGTCCGAGCTGGCCATTGCGCGAGCGAGCAGGTCGGAGACACCGCCAGGCTGAGGTAGATCCTGGGAAACTCAGATCCGGCCCGCGGAGAGCGCGGCGGTGTTACGGCGCTCAAAGAGACGGAGCGGCGCGGTGCAGGGGCGGGCAGACGCGTACAGCGCCTGCGCTACCGGGCCCTGCACGACTCCGGTCGCGCCCCGTCCCAGGGGGCGATCCCAACCCCGATCCGAGATGCTGGTCAGCAGTGGGAAGCCCTCGGGCCCCGAGGAGCACCCGCCGTGGAGGGTGCCCGTCAGGGCCGTCGGAGCTTGGGACGAGCGCTGTCGCTCAGAGCCCGGTGCAGGTGGGGGGGACGAATGGCCCGGATAGGTTACCGCCGATAGAGAACTGGTAGCTGCCATCGGGCGCCAAGTTGCCGCTCCAGGAGTAGGCGTTGGAGACAAGCACTGAGTTGCCGCTCGGCGCGAAGGTCACTCCGGATGAATCCCAGAGATCTGGGGGCGCGTCGAAGTCTAGGCGCACACTCCAGTCGGTGAGCGGCTGCCCGCTGACGTTCGTGACGCGCACGTTGGAGTAGACGAAGCCAACTCCCCAGGTTTGCGGCGCTCCCAGGTCGCAACTGACCTGCGCTGGGGCGCTGGTGCCGCAGCCGCCCTGGTTGCAGGCAGCCAGCACCTCCACGTAGGCAGGCCTCCCCATCACGAAGGGGACGGTCGCCGCCCGCGCCGTCGACGAGAGCCCGAGCGGTTGACCATCCACGACGACGTCCACGAGCTCGTATCCGCTGTCCAGCTCGAAGTCGAAGGTCCACGCCCCCGTCAGGCCCGTGATGACGGTCGGCTCGTCTGCGTGATGGTTGACAGAGCTGACGCCGCGCGGGCTGATGCTCTTCACCCCTTCAGAGGGGGCGACTGTCGCTCGCCGCGAGTACTGCGGGTCATTGCAGTTTCCGATGAGCTTCCAGGATGCCGGCCCGCGATGGACGAACGCGCGATTAGAGTAGATGGGGATGTCCTTGGCGACGCTGGCGAAGACCTCCGCGCCCTGCAGCAACTGGCGGCTCTCGAAGGCGCCCGGGACCTCGTCGTAGTTGTTGCCCACGAGCTCGTAGAGTCTTCCGTTGAACACGACCTGTGTACCGCTCGTGAAGCTCGCGTTCTGCCAGCTCGAGGTCGATGGGTTGCTCGGGATGGCGCTCCCTCCCAGTGACCATTCAGGTGCCGAGGAACAATCCTCAACGTAGGCGGAACAGCTGGCGAACCGCGTCCAGTGCGTGGGGGTGTCCTCCGGGTCGTGCTGCGGCGAACTGACGAGAGCGTCGTCCGAGGCGTTTCCGCGCAGGAAGTTGCGAGGGACGTTGCTGGAGTAGATGAAGCTGCCGTAGCGGACCTTGTCACCGACGTCGTGATAGATCTTCGTAGCGTCCCACTGCTCGACGAAGCCGTCGCGGCAGAAGAAGCCGGGGATTGGCTCCGCGTTGACCAGCCCCAGGTACTCCCTGACGAAGGAGCCGTCGGCCTCCGCGCCCGCAGGAACCGTGATGGTCGCGCTGGCGGCCGTCCTGAAGGAGACGTCGTGAGCCTGCACCGAGTCATGGTTCCGTCCGTAGACGTCAATCGATTTGAGCAGGTAGCCCGGCTCCGCTTTCGCGAAGAGACGTACCGACGGTTGACCGGCGTAGGTGCGGAAGAGCATGTCATAGGTGCGACCGCTCCACATCGCGTTGGGCGAAGCATCTTGGCCGGGCCGGAATGTGGCGAACCCGTCAAAACTATCGAAGACGCGTGAGCGCGGCGAGTAGCTCCGGGCATCCTCCGCGTGGGCGGTCAGCGCTACCCCGTTGGTCATCGTGAACTTCACCTGACGATCCGTGGAGAACACCGGCATGCCCTGCCCGCTCGGGAAGGAGACCACCTTGACGTGGTTGTCCAGCAGGGAGCCTGTCACCGTGAAGGTTTGGGGGCCGCTCAGGCCCGTGGCTTCGAAGCGCTCTCGACCGAGGATCTCGATGTCGAATTGGTAACCCGCGCTGGGAGTCACTGTGACCAGCCGCTGCTCCCCTACGGTGAGACGCGTCGAACCCGCGTCGACTTGCACATTGGCGTCCGCGTCGACGTGCAAGTAGGAGCTGGGGCGCCTGCCCATTTCGAAGGTCATCGTGTCGCCAACTGCCGAAATGCTGTGGATGGCGAGGCCGCTCGGGGTTCCGTCCCACCAGCTGGAGCTTGGAACCGTGAACTTGTCGAAGCGGTCCGCGTGCCCAGCGTGGAAGTAGTCATCGTCAAGCGAGCCGGTGCCCTTCGGTCCTTCCAGCTCGAAGTCGCCGTCCGCCTGCACCAGCGCCACCTCATAGTGCAGATTGGCTGTGCCCTCTTCGTGGTTGTTGACCACGAAATCCATGACGCTCCGGCTGTTCTCGGCATGCCAGATTGCCAGGCCTTCGTCGGGGGTGAAGGGCTCGAATCCCGAGGGGCCCCGCGGACGCCCTGCGCGGCGCACCTCCAAGTAGAAGCACTCGTCGAAGGCAGACTCTGGGCGGCAGTAGCGCGCCACGTCCGCGCCGTTGGCCCTCAGCTCTATCGTGGCGCCCTCCGCGGCATCGCTGATGTCCACCACATTTGCCCAGCCCAAGCGGTCCCTCAACGGGGCGCTCATCATCGGCGCTTGGTTCTCGTTGGGGGTCCCGCCCAGTAGACCATGGGTGCCAATCCCCTGCGACTCCACCAGCGCGGAGCCCTCCTCCAGCCACAGCTCGCTCCCGGCGTCATAGAGATCCGGTAGGTCGAAGAGCATGTGTGCCGTCTCATGGATGAGCGTCCCCGTGAAGGTCGTGTCGCTGCCCGGAGCAGAGCGCGTGCCCTGGAGCTGAAAGCGTCCGATGCGCACGGGGCTCGTGCTCCCCGGTACTTTGGTCCCTATCGACGGGATCGAGCGCGGCCACAAGCCACGTCCGGGCCCCTGGCTCGTATCCCCGGCGTACAGCAGGTTGATATGGCTATAGATCGTGAGGTCGGGGATGTCGATCAGATCCCAGGACGAGGGATTGTTGAGGTAGCTGTTGTTCACGACATCGCGCACGTAGTTGTCGGGCCAGAACCCGAGCCGGCGCGTCGACAGGTCGCTGAAATCCAGGTCGCTCCGTACAGGGGGTGAGATGCTGCTAGCCGTCACCTCTTGATACTCGGGGGCCACGCCGTCGCATGTGCGGAGCCTACAGAGCACCGCCGCGAGGAGCTCTGTCGATGGTCCCTTGATGGTAACTCCCTCCAAGGACGTAAGGCCCGGCGGGGCGTGCGGTTCGTCCTTCGTGTCCGTGTCGAATGTCGTCTTCGGCTCGTCGAGTAGGACGCGGACGACGCGGGACTCTAGCGTCAAAGCGCCGCCGGACATGTCGAAGAAGTAGTCGCGGACGGAGCCCGAGTTGCCGTCCTCGGAGTAGCCCGGCTCGTTCATGGTTCGATACAGCTTCATCGCCTGAGCGTCGCTGATGGACTCGCCCGGAAAGCTGACGAGTACCGTCAGTCCCTTCACCTCACCGTCTTGGGGAGGCGGGTCCGAGGCGCCCGGCTTATAGTCTTTGCTCGTCCATCCCGAACCGCACCCGGCGGCCGCGATTGCGGCGGCTACCAGCGGAGCGATGAGGGCGCGTTGGCTGGGGGCCCTGCCCCAGTGGCGAGCCCGGATCGGCTCCAATATTCGAAGAATCATCGTTGACTTGGCTCCTTTTCTCCCCAAAAGGGAACGCCGGTGGTCAATCACCCGCTGTATAGGAACGAAGCCTGCCGTCGCTCCGTCGCACGCGATCGGCGTCATTGCGGAAAAGAGGATGGCCTCACGGCTGCGCGGCGCGCGCAGAGCTGGCTCAGGGCTCGCCGCCTGAGTGGCCGGTGGTGAAAACGGTGGCGGAGCCTGAGCGGTTCGGACGCGCCGCTGGCGTCAGGGCGGGTCCTCAGCGACGCCGTCCCTCCAGTAGCTCGTTTGACGAGAAGCGAGGCTTCTCTAGTAATCCGTGGTCAGGACGATGTCCTGCCAATGGTCTTCGAGGGAGTCGCCACCCCAGTCCTGGTCATCGCTCTTGAAGTCGCGGGGAGTGCTCCAGGTCTCGCGGTAGAAGTAGCGCCGGTAGCGCCCCCAACGGGCAAGCTCGCTGTTCGCCAGCGTCCGATCATCGAATGCATGGACGGCCGCGATGAGCTTTGCTGGGTACGACGGGCAATTGGCGATGATGAACGTTTCGGACTTGGTGCACGCCGGCCTCCCAACGACGGGCGGCGGGTGGCAAACCTTCCGCGTGCGGTCAGGCACCAGAAAGAACTCTGGCGGCTCCTTCGAGCACCCGCTCAGCACCGCGAGCAGCACGGCCACGAGGGGTGCTTTCCCGCACGGGCGGCCATGACGACGAGCAGGTCCGTGCAGCGGGCGCTGCGCGCGGCAGGGGAAGACGGGCGCGGCGGAGCCTAGCTCGTTGACGGTCGACAAGGCCGTCGCAGCGGCGCCCGCCATCGCTCGATTCACAACATATCGCGGCACGATCGCGGCGCGCGGGCTCGGACAACCGGTACCGACCGCCT
>JAEWRL010000149.1 GCA_023398955.1 Pseudomonadota bacterium | reverse complement strand
CTGCCCGCGCAGTGGAAGAAGACTCAATCTCGCGCTGACGCAGAATCCCCCGAAGCAACACTTCGAAAATAGGAACATCCTGTCCTCGTGTATCTCGGAGGGTATGCCGGTGCTGGCCCGCATCCGCTGGTTGGCGAGCAACTCCGTGCGCTCCCCGTGGTTTCCCGCTGCGACCGCGCGATTCTACGAGTCGGCCGATCTATGGTGGGTACCACCGGATGGATACGTCGCCACGGATGCTTACCGAGATCGCGCCCTCGCAAAGCTCGGCTACCGCGTCCTCTGGCTCTGCGGTGAGCTCGTCGAGCGCGATATGCCCGAAGCCCTCGCTCGTATTCTCGAGGCCGTCGCGGACGTTCGGAGGTAGCGTCCGCGGGCGCGGAATTGGTTGTCACGGAGCCCTGCGACGGGCTCCGTGAGCTCGTTGTCTGAGACATCGATGGATTGGAAATCGATGTCTACCTGGTTGCCAAGGTGCTCTGTCCCCGTGGTCGCACACTGACGGGAGGGGACGGAGGGATTTCCTCATTTCCTTGGCGGAGTGGCAAGGGGGTACGCCGTGGCCGTGCTGTTCCGATAAGCATTGCGCTGGGGGCGGGTCCTGCGCGGGACCTTGGAGAAGCCTGCACCGACTGCATCTACACTCGGCCCATGCGGTCCTAATTTGCAGCACCGACGTCGTGTTTCGCAGCAAGGCTCCGAGACTCCGAACAAGCAGCGGGCCAGCCACGTTGCCGCGAAACGGGTTTGCATTGCCGAGACTCCGGCAAGGTGGGTTCGGGAGCGGGGCTACTTGGCCAATCGTGTCACAGACCCAGTCGGGTGTACGGACTCAGTCCAATAGAGGGACTCGGCATCCTGCTCGATGTTGAAGGGCATGTTCCGATCCTTCGCGAGCACGTCTTCCTCCCCGCCCGTCTTGGCCACTCTGCTCACCGTTCCTGCATCGTAGCTAGTCCAGTACACCCATCGGTCATCCACGACCATATCCCAAGGACTCGCGACGTTCCCAACGAGCAGCTCAGGGTTCTCCCAGGTGTTCGTTCCGCTGTTGAAAACCGAGCGATAGACCGCACCCGTATTGGGGACCACATCGGTTGCGCTCTCCGTCGCCCTGTCGTCCTGCCCGGCACTTGCGTAATAGAGAGACTCACCGTCGAATGCGAGTGCCACAGGATGCGCCACCGTAGCAATGAACGCGTTCTCAGGAGACGAGCTGCGCGTTCGAGCTTGAACATAGCCATTGTCCAAACCGCTGCCTCGTCGACTCCAGAAGAAGAAGTCCCTACTGATGGCAACCCCTCCCGGATCACCGGGACCGCCAAGCTCAACGAACTCTCCGTCCACGGTCGAGGCTGCAGCCAACCCTCGAAGCACGTGCGTAGCATCCCACCACATAACGGTGGCCGCGCTGGCCGCGATCCCCTCTTGGCCAAAGTCGGTTGCCAACTCCCATGCTGTGTCGTCCCCCCGAACAGCGTTGTACCAGACCTCAGGCTGCTCACTGCCATCAGATGGAACCTGGTAGACCCGATCGCCTTCGGTGAAGAAGAGGAAGCCATTCGCTATCACGACATCTCGTGGCCAACCGTCACGATTGCTCGCAATGGTTTCGGGTACCTCCTCGCCTGACTTGTGGACCCGCCGAATCAATCCGGCGCGCCCAGCAGCATAGTAGACATAGTCCCCAGCCAATGCCAGCCCCGTCGGACTGCTCTCGCCGACGGCAAGCTCGAACGGTTGACACTGTCCAGCAGAACAATCGCCACCGAGACACCCGTGCCCGCACTCGCCGCAGTGCTCTGGGTTGAAATTGAATCCCTCTCCAGAGTCCTCCCACTCGCCGAACTCAGTGCAAATGAGAAGGATATCCGCGCTTGCACAAGCCTCGCGCCCCGGTTGGCACTCAGCGCACGTCCCCTCCACACAGTGGGGAGCATCGGCGGTACACTCGGAATCCTCGATGCAGAGAAAGCCGGAGATTCCTCCCTGCCCTCCAGGGTCTCCAAGCTCGGTGCTTCCCGCTGTAGCGGTTCCTGATGTGCCACCACTTGCGCCACCGTTTCCGGCCCCCCCATCTAGGCCAGCACCACCTTCAGTTTCGCCGCTGGTACCGCCATCACCCGCGCCGCCGCTTGCATCCGGTTGGCTCCCATGCTGGGCCCCACCGTCGTGATCGACGTCACCCCCTTCCCCGGATGGCGAGCCGCCGCCCTGCCCCGTCTGCTGCCCGGGAGTTCCCGCACTGGCGCCGCTAGCGCCAGGTGCTGCGGTGCCCCCCTCAGCGCCCCCCCTCCCCGACTCTTTCATCTCTGCCGCGGCCCCCGCTCTTCCTGCATCGGCGACAGCAGTATCAAAATCCTTGCCTCCGCAGCTCGCTACCGCAACTGCGGCAATGGCCGCTCCACCGACGTGGGTCTTCCAACCGAGATGCATTCAATAGCTCCAGATTTCCTAAAGACGTGGCGAGACGCTACGGTCAGAGAGAACTTTAGAGCACGCCGCATTGCCATGCCAGTTGCTTGTCAAATCCATTCCGCAGCCAGCAGTGAGGAGACGTGTTGCCGTCGGACGCGGGCCGAAACTCCCGCGTATGCGTTGACAGGCCTCCAGGACGGCTCCGGGACCTTGCGACGCGGTCGGGCAAATCAACTCGCGCTCACCAGTGTTGGCACGCGTGGTAGCTGTTCTCCCGAGACGGGATGTCGTCCTGGCCTTGTGAGGTGAGTCGGGGGATCGCCCTAGCCTCGGCATCTCAGTGGCTGGCGGCTTCCTGGGGTACGTCGAGCCGTAGGGGTTAGAAGCGACCGCGCGGAGCGTAGCATCGGCAGGGAGCCGGCTCGACGTCCCGAGAGTTGGAGGGAACTTGGTGTCCGGCACGTCCCGGAAGGGCTCCCAAGGCTGCTGTCCAGTGGGTCCGGCGGTATCTGCCGAGACTTTTGGGACGTCATGGGAGTGAGGTCGGCACTGCGGCAGTGCCAGCACTACGGAGCGGAGGCCATCGCCGCGGCTCTGAGGCCGCGGGGCACAGAGTGCAGACGGCCTGACCTGTTCGTCCGGAGTTCAGTCCGTGGCGCAAGCGGGATCCGAGCAGGTCGAGGTGGCGCTCGCTGGCGCGATCGGCAACGGAAGCTGCGGCCATAGCGCTCTGACGGTCCGTATCGATCCCTCTCGTCGACACTGAGGTGTCGGTAGCCGGGCAGGGCACGCGAGTGTTGGTGGTGCGCGCGACGGCCCGGCGAGGGGGCTTCGCGCCCAGCTCTGCACAACGGCGAAGCCCGATCGGTGATGGCCAGCGGTGGTGGTGGTGGTCTTTTGGCGCACTCCACCGTTCTGAGTAATTGCCGCACCCGCGCTGGGCAGGGTCTTCTTGGCCCATGGGGGTTGGAGCTCGACAAAGCACCGAAGACGTCACAGCAGGAAACCGTGCTCGCGCCCAAGAGTTGTGACCTCCCCGTAGGATAATCGCGTATCGGTAACCGCACCGGTGGCTCGCTGTCCCCCGAAGCGGCGCTACATGGTTGCGGAAACCCGATGAATCTTTAGCACGCGGCCGGGGCAGCCGAACTAACGCGCAGAGCTTCGCAGATTCGCAAAATGCCGCCGCGCCAGTCCACGCCACAGCAAGCTCTTTCGCCGCTAGATCACAGAACCAGTCCGTAGCAACGTCGCGGTAGGGACGGCCCTCGCCTTTGGGCTCGAGCCGCCCCCCGCACAGATCCCAGCGGGCGGGATTGCCGCACTGGGCTCTTGCCTTGGGTGCTGACGCGGAAGCGTTGGCCCGGCCACGGATGAACGATGGTTGCAGACGGTAGCCAGCGAGCGATAACTTCTGACTTCGTTGCAACAGCGAGCGGTGCCAGAGCCGGCCACTGAGCTACGGAAGGCGTCGAGTGCATAGTAACTGGTTGGTACTCCGTAGTGCGCGTAGTGCCCTCGTCCTTCAGGGCCATGGGTCACCTACTGCGCGAAAGCGCTGCAAGGGCTTCCCGCAACGCACGGGCATCGGCGGGGCCATAAACGCGAAGCACGTGCCCGGTCGGGGCTTCCAGCTCCCCGACTGGCACGCGCTGCCGCTGCTCCTCTCCGATGACCATACCGAAGTCCGCCTCCAGCTTCACGGGCACCAGTTGAATGCCAGCGTCCCGTGGCTTCGATGCCCCCGCCGGCTCTTGTCGCTTCAGGCGCCAGCGCCACCACATCAGCGAGTGCGCTCGGAGCCCACGCTCCGCTGCGAACTCCGCCGCTCGTTTTCCGC
>JAEWRL010000117.1 GCA_023398955.1 Pseudomonadota bacterium | reverse complement strand
GGCTCTGTCCGCCGAGCGTCTGCGCCAGGGCCGCGCTTTGACTCTCGAGCGTGCCCGTTCCTCTGGGGCGCCCGAACTCGGTCCCAGGTTGTGCGCTATCCACAGCCGCGTCACCGGGTAGCCGGCTGTTGGCACGCGCCAAGCCTGGGCCATTTCTCGCGAGCACGGGTAGCCGCTACTTCACCTCATGGATGAAGCCACGCGCGCCAGACCGCGGGATGAACAGCCGAGAATTCCGCAGGATTCTGCGTCCATGTGCCGGGGGACGCGCGAAATCTAGGATCAAGGATCGGCGCTGATGAGGAACTGGATGGCGCTCCCCTTGAGGCGAGCCTTGTAGGGCGGCACCGCGGCACGGAACTGGAAGGTGACGCGCGCTCCGTCCGGGGTATTCTCGGTCCGGACCCTCACGATCCGGCCATCACGTCGCGCGATCGCCGTGGTGTCGCCGGAGACCTTGCGATCGGGAACGAAGACACTGAATCCGGTCGCCTCGACCTTGCCCTCGAGTCCACCACCAGGACCGTCCAGCGGGAGCTCGTAGACAGTGGGAAGGTGCAAACGTCCCCGACCCCAGGCAGCGACCGACTCGGGATCCGGAGGCCCCGACGGCTTGGCGTCCCAGGTCTCGTCCGGAGCCTCGATCGCCTCGCCGCCCGCGCCACGAGACGACGAGGGCTCTTGCTTGGCCGCGGAGAGCGGCACCGGCTCGGTCGGAGCCATCGCCACGTCGCCGAAGAGGGGAACGCGAGCCACAATGCCGTCCCGCGTTCGCGCCGGAGCGCTCGGTGCAGCCGCGAGCTTGGCCCCAGGCTTCACTGAGGGGGGCGCAGAGGGCGCGCTTGGGGAGACGGATCCCTCGGCCTCCGGCATGGCTCGCCCAGCTGCCGAAGGCGGGCTCTCCGCTGTCCCACTACCTGGCGCGGGACGGAGAACGACAAAGACCGCTAGCAGCAGAACGCCGGCTAGCCCGGCCAACGCCGCTGCGCGGCGGCTGCGCGGGAGCCGGATGCCGCTCCGCGGCGCTGGAGGTGTTCGGCCATTGCCGGCGGCGTTCGCGGAGGTCGCGTTGGCGTTGGGCCGCGGAGAGGCCCCACCCGGACGCGAGGAGGTCGCTGGTCCCTGGGGACGCCCTGCGCCCTGACGCTGCGCGCGTAGCCCCTCCGTCGCGCGACTCCGCTGCTGGGTGAAGCCACCGCCGGGGGGGGGAGCCGTAGTCCTCCGCACTGCCTTCGCTGGCTCGCGTCGACCCCTCTGCAGGGTCGTCAATGCGACCTTCGTCCAACGTCCCAGCCCTCCGGCAGCTCGTTGGCGCAGCGCGCGCGTCCGCCCGCTCCCCAGCTGCAGTAGGTTCGCGCCACGAGCTGCGAGTTCCGCCGCCTGCGCACCAAGGCGCCCCCGAAGCCGCTCGCCCTCAGCCTCCAGCTCACGTTCCAAGGCAGCCTCGTCCGGAGGCGCTTTGTGCTGAGCCTCGGAGCCCTCTGCAGACTGCCGCATGTCCTGACGGCCAAGGTCCACTACGCTCGGCTCGGGTGTGCATTCCGCGTGCTCGAAGCGCAACGAGACCAACAGCTGTGGAACACCGCTGCGAGGGTCGATGGTGACATCGACGCCTTGAATGGCCGCACCCCGACGCCGTCCGGCAGCCTGATCCTCGAGGTCGAGCCTCCGTCCGATCCGTAGAAACTCGAGGTTCGAGCCGACGAGGAGTTTTCGCTGAGAGCTGTCGCGAACTGCAGCTTTCAACGGTGCGTTCAGACCATCGATGTGCAGACGCACGCGCTGACCCCGCGGGAAGTCCTCGTCGCAGAGAGGGTCCGAGCTCTCATTCCGAACGGGCATCGAACAAAGATCCTGCAGGATCTGGACACCCTCCTTGTCGATGGCGGTAAACTTCAAGCCAAAGTCGCCGCCGCGCGCCTGCTCGGCACGCCAGGCAACCACCCCCTCGACGAGGACTTCGCGGCCCTGGTGATAGAATCGGCACACAAGCGGCGCCTCCAGCGGAGGCAGATATGCCGTCCGGAGCTGCATGCCACGCCCGCTGACATCGACGGCTTCAGCCTCGAACGGCTCGATGTCAGCGCCGTTGCCGCAGATCTCGACGATCGTTTCGAGCGGTGCTCGGCGGATCTCTGTTGCCCGGCGTTCCTTGTCTTGCATGGGTGCCTCCGAGACCCCACCGTGCCTTCCGGGAGACGAGGCCTCTGCTCATTGGCCAGTAGGGCGTGCGTAGGCTTTGGGCCAAGTTTGAGGTTGGGCACCCAGCAACACCCCTGAAGCGGCCGGCCCCTTGGCACGTGAATCTCAGCCGCCGGGTAGGGCATGCTGGACAAGCCTCGGACGGCCGATCATGATGCGCTCCCATGGCGCTCACCGTCGTCGTGCGTTCGGGCGCAGGGGAATCTCCCCCAAGCATCAGTCTCGACACACCACGCGCGATCATCGGCCGCGGAGGTGGCTGCGAAGTACGCCTCCCTGATCCGACCGTCAGTCATCGCCACGCTTCCATCCGGCAGCGGGGCGGCGATTACATTATCGTGGACGAGGGGAGTACGAACGGGACCTTCGTGGGCCCGGTGCGGCTTTCGGCTCAGGCGCCCCGCGTCCTGCGCTCCGGCGACCAGGTGCGCGTGGGACGGGTATGGATCGAGGTGCGTATCGACGCGTCACCGACCGCCAGTACGGGGCATGCCGCCACCAAAGAGCTTGCAATGGCCTTGGTCGCGCATGCTCTGGAGGCAGATGGCGAAGCTGCCGTCGCCAGAGCCCGGGTAGTTGGAGGGCCGGACGTCGGCAAAGTGCTCGTTCTGAAGGAGCGCGAACGGGCCTACGTCCTGGGGCGCGGCAAGACCTGTGATCTCGTGCTCGATGACCCGGATGCGTCGCGCCGACATGTCGAATTCACGTGGACCGCTGCAGGGATCATGGTCCGCGATCTCGGTGCGAAGAACGGAACCTGGTGCGGAGACAAGCGACTCACGAGCGGGGACTCTGCGCGGGTCCAACAAGAGGAACGCGTCGTCGTCGGTGCCACGGAGATACTCTGCGAAGACCCGGTCTCCGAGGCACTGGAGCAACTGGAGCGCGCTGCCGACGAACGCCTCCAGGACGGAGAAGCGCTCCCCCCACCGTCCGAGAATGCCGGTCGAGCGAGGCCAGTGGAGACCGTGCCTCCCAACACCAAGACCGAGGAGCCACCCGTCCCCTCCTCGTTGCCGTCACGGCGCACGGCCGCGCGAGCCGCCGCCTCCACCCAAGAACGCAGCTTCAACCTGACGGACTACCTGGTCGTGCTCATCGCTCTCGCGGTCATCGCCTCCAGCCTCTTTGGACTACGCTGGCTGCTAGCAAGCGACTGACGAGCACCATCCGTTCGAAGGGGTGGTGTGGCGAACCACCGACTCAGTTCCACCTCCAGCATTGCCCCGGGCCTAGGTTCTGGTCTCGTCTGCCCTTCCGTCGATGCTGGAGCTGGAGTCGCTGCGCTTCTGGTCGTAGCCACGCGGACGATGCTCTGGAGGAACTCCGCCGTGCTGAGCCCCCCTCTCGAGTACCTCCAAAACGAGGTACGATAGCCAAGACCCGGGATGCTTCGCGGCGAGCTCCCGGAGCGCTTCGTCGCGCTTCGGGATCATTCCGGTGTCCCATAAGCACTGCAATCCCAGAGCAATGAGCGACTTCTGGTTCGGTCCGAGTTCAAAGCCTCGCAAATAGTGGCGCCACGCCGCTGCAGGTCGCCCACTCCGGCACAGCGCATCGGCGAAGTAGACGCTCGCCATCGGCCACTCCGGCGCTAGCCGCAAAGCTCGATGCGTGAAGACGAGTCGCTCCTGCATGCGCCCGCGCGCCCCTACCATGACGGCGTAGTTCAGCTGGGCCTTGGCACTCCTCGGCGACGCGACGACGGTCGCGCGCCAAAACGCCAGATCGCTTGTGTATGCCAGGGCGTGCACCCGCGCCTGGAGGGCCTGGAAGCCCAGAAAGCCAAGGAGCACGGCGAGCGGCCACACGCGGCCAACGCGCCCATGATGGCGGAGGAGTCGACACAACAGGTAGCCGAGCAGCATGGCCGTGCCCATCGCCGGCAGATACCAGAGACGCTCTGCCCTGACGGTGGGGAGCAGCACGGGGATGTTCGAGTGCGGGAAGTACGCGATGGGAAACCAGGCAAGGGCGAGCGCCAGGAGGAGGCGGTCACGGCCTCCATCGCCGTTGCGAGAGGGCACTAGGCAGCGCTGCCGTCGCTCGCGCATCAAGTCCTGTGTCCAGAGCGCGATGGCGACGAGCGGAGGCCCGACCATCAGAAGGGCACCGAAAGCGGCTTCCAGCGAGATGACCGTCTCGGGGATGCGCTCCTCGGCGAACGAGTAGTCGCCACTGAGCCGCCATGGAAAGAGGAGCTGTGTGAGACTGCGACCATAGACCGAGAGGGCGCCCGATAGCCGATGCGCGAAATCCGCTTCCAGGAGTGGATTGTTCAGAGGATCGTGCGGCAGCTGCGGCTGACGAAACCAGAGCAGAAAGGCCCGCAGGATACGCTCCAGAACGGATGCATCCGGCGCCAGCGGCAGGCGCAGCGCGGCTGGCACTTCACTGGGGAACACGGCACGTCGGAAATACGTGTAGCCAATGAAGGCAGCCGCCGAGCTGGCGCCCAGGAGCAGGGCCCGCGCCCAGCGGCGGGGGCGGGCCGGGAACAGCCGCGGCGCCAGCACGAGCGTTGCCCAGAAGATGAGCGGCACGAGCACCATGGCACTCTCCTTCGCGCCCAGGCCGACTGCCGTGGCAAGGAACACCGACGGGAACGCGAGGTACCACGGCAGACGGGTGGCGTGGAGCGCGAGCAGTACTCCCGTGCCCGCAAGAACGTCGGCCAACCCCACCACGCCTGTTACGGCCTCCGTCAGCATCGCACAGGTCAAGAAGGAAGCCCCCACGAGCCAGGGCAGCGGCCGGCTTCGCGTCACGGCACCGACGTAGCTCGTCAGCAGCGCGCCGTTGACGGCGTGCAGGATCACATTCAACCAATGGAGCAGCCACGGCTGCTCTGCGATGGACCACAGAAGCCGCCAAGCCAGGTTGGGCAACGGACGATAGGAACCAATCGTGCCACTCGGTGGTAGGCCCCAGAAATCCCTCTCGAACGCTGACCAAAACGAGATGCCCGGGGTGTTGAGGTAGGGATTCCCCAGCAATGCCTCTTGCTCGTCGAAGATATAGTTGCTGGAGGGAATGCGGACGAACAGCACGACACTGACGGCCAGGGCCGGCCAGATTGCTCGGGAGAAGGTCGGAGCGCTCTCGAAGAGGCCACCCCTGGCCCAGCCGCGCACCTGCTCCAACCACATCCGTGCCCTCGGGACAGGCGCTCGCTCGCTCGAGCTACGCTGACGCGCTCCGAGCGCGATGGGCTCCGAAGGCGGCGACACGGGACTATTGGGTGCACGGGGCGGCGGCGGGGGCTGCACAGGGCGAAGGACTATACAATCTTTCTCACGGCTCTCCCAAGGCGGGGCGGGAGATGCCGAGGCTGCTCGGCTGAACGGCCCCCACGACCTGGCGCGGCAAATCTGTATAATGCCGTTCTCGATGCATCCCACGTGTCAATTCCAGGAAAACGAGCTCCTATCCGTGCTCCCCCGTCAAGGGTGTAGGCAGCAGACTGAGCACGGCGCCAGCGCCCCGGTGGAGTATGACGAAACCCGCTGCTAGCTTCGAAGGCTACGAGGTGATCGAGACGCTCGAAGCAGGTCCGATCGCCGACCTCTACCAGGCCGTTCAGCAGCCGCTAGGGCGTCGCGTGCTGATCAAGGCGCTCAGCCCCAGCATTTTGCCGTCGTCCCCATTCGCCGCAACGTTGGAGCGCGAGGCACGCTTGTTGGCCGAACTCGACCATCCCAACGTGTTGACCATCCACGATTTCGTGCAGAGCCCGGAACGCATGTGGTTGGTGCTCGAGTTCGTCGACGGATGGACGCTCGACCAACTCTTCGGGCGCATTCAGTGCTTCGAGCCGCTAACGGCAGCCGCCATCGCGCTCGAGGTGAGCCGGACACTGGAGCATGCCCATGGGCGCGGCATCGTCCACCGAGAGATCAAGCCGAAGAGCATCTGGATTGCACGCTCCGGCGCGGTCAAGTTGACGAACTTCAGCGTCGCCGTGGACGAGCGGCTGCCCACGATCCCGGAGCTGCTGGACGGACGAATCGGAGCGGACGTCAGCTACGCGTCACCCGAGCAGATCCTGGGCGAACCACCGAATCCCACGAGCGATCTCTTCTCTCTCGGCATGGTTCTGTACCGCATGTTGTCGGGTCGCTTGCCCTTCGAGGACGAGGACCCGCGGAGCCTCATGCAGCGGCTTCGTCACGAACCCGTGCCAGCCCTCGGCAGGCTGGTCCCTCACCTGCCAGCCGGGCTCGAACGAGCCACGCACAGGTGCCTCCAGAAGCTCCCCAATGACCGCTTCTCCTCCGCCGAAGAGCTCTCGCTCGCGCTGCGGTCGGTCCTGCAAGAGGCGGGGGCTCCGAGTCCGCGGCGTGTCATTGCCACGCAGCTTTCCGGCTCCCAATCGGCGCTCGCCGCGGACGAACCGTCGCCGCCCTCGATGACCCACCCGGTGCGCCCCACCGCCCCGAGCCACTCGGCCCTGCTGGGTATTGCCGTCGGCACTTTGCTGCTGGTGGCTGGGGGAGGGATAATCCTTGCCATGGCCGAACGTTCCGGAGAGTCGGCGGCTGCACCTCAGGGCGGGAGCCACCTCGAGCTCGTCCCGACGAACAAGGCATATCTTCGCGTCGTGGCAGACCCCTGGGCACACGTCGCCGTGGATGGGCAGCAGGTTGCGACGACGCCGTTCGCCGAGCCCATCCCGCTACGTGCCGGGACTCACTACGTACGCCTCGAGCATCCGCGGGCGCCCGCCGAGCAGCGCACCATCGTCATGGTGGCTGGTGAAACGGTCCTATTGGACGTGAAGATGCAAGTTCCTGCGAAGCAGCCGCCGCCGAAGGCCAAGCGACCGAGCACGCCACCTTCCCCGTGACTCTAGGGCCTGTCCCTGAATGCGGTTGGCTCTTCCGTAAACGTGCCCGTGCCCTACCCGAAAAAGTTAGCAACGCGGGGCCAGCGCTGGCCGATAGCTGAGCATGGAACTGGCTCTTGAAAAAAGCTCGACGTTTACCAACTTTCTCTCGATTTCGTCGTTCTGGCCAATGACGTCGTCGAGGGTCTTCCGCGAGGGAGGGGGCATCTGGCCGACCAGCTCGCGCGGGCATCAACATCGGTGGTGCTGAATC
>JAEWRL010000042.1 GCA_023398955.1 Pseudomonadota bacterium | reverse complement strand
CCCCGCCATGCTGACTGCCAGCGACGCTCCCACCGTAGCCGCTGGTCCCATGGCCGACGCACTGCTGAGTCCCACGCCCCACGCCGGTGCGCTTCCGTGGGGATGCCCCCACCGCTAGACCGGCAGGTACGGTTGCCCGTGCTCGCTAGCGCTGCGCGCGGGCAGGCCCCTGCCTAACGGGTGCTCGAAAGTCGCTCCTGCTCGGCACTATCGTCACTCGTGGGCCTGCCTCGGAAGGCACGGCGCTGACGCGCCGCGCCTTCCTGCGCTCCCGCGGGGGGCCGACTCGCATGGGGGCCAAGGGCGGGTCTGGACCCGCGCTGGGACGCGTCGCCAGCGTTGTGCACGGCGGACGGCAGCCGCGGCGACTCGGGCGGCCGCCTCAACTGGGTGGACGCTCCGCGATTCACGCGTTGTCAATCTCAATGGGGCATACGACCTCAATTCGGTCACCAGCACCTACACCCGGCACTCACTTTCCTGCGTCTACTCGCCCTCGATCTCGTCCAGATGATGGGGCATCACCGACCAGAGGGAGCGGCATCGAATGATGCCTGAATCGTGGTCACGGAGCACAGCCGATCACCAAGTCCGTAGACGAGATCTGCCTGAAAAGTGCCCGTCACAGTCACGTAAGAGTTATTGTACTCGAGAGCATCATCGGGCTCCACAATGCTGGGACCAACCCCACCCGAACCCTCACACGCCCCAAAGAACACACCAACCCCATTCATCAGAAGCCAGCGCGCGTCATCCCAGTGCATCAGCCTCACCAACGACGGGACCTGGCGGAGCGCCCTCTTCCTCACAGAACTACCTGGCGAGGCTGGCGCGCCTGAGTCAACGCGTTCCGAAAGAGAGTTCGATGGGAGCTCGTCGCAAGCGGCGGCGCTGATGGCGGCGATACAACCGATTGGAACCCCCGCGCCCCTCAGTATCCTGGCCAGCTTTGCGCTCCATGTATTACTTACTATCATTGCGCGTAACCTCCGGGCTGGTACCGAGGCGGCGGCATCAACGTGCCTACGCATGAACCCGTCCGCGGAGTTCTGCCCATCTGCCATCGCTGGCATGGCTGCGTACTCTCCGTTCCGCTCCACGATCACCGTATAGAGCTCGATATCATACTTGACGGAATACGGGTTCCACTTGTCCAAGAAGACATGTGCTGCCAACTGCGGCGTGTTTTCCCACCGTAGCCGCTGGTCCCATGGCCGACGCGCTACTGAGTCCCGCACCCCACGCCGGTGCGCTTCCGTGGGGATGCCCCCACCGCTAGACCCAGTCACGGAGTTGCCCGCTCTCCGACAGGCTGAGCGTCAGATTTCCCAAAGTGTGAGCTACGCCACTTCTCAACGATACGTCTCACCGCGCAAATCACTCCGGGTTGTACCGAGCGCGGAGTCGCTCTGAACGTTCCCTCGACCAGAACGTAGGTCTTCTCGTATTGTTCAATGCCTCCGGCGCGTTCTTCGTCATCTGGTTCACCTGGTCCTCCACAGAGGCCCAAACGGACTCCGACCCGGCTCTCAAGTCCCCACTCGGCATGGCTCTCATCCAGGTACAGGAGCCCATCCAAACCCCAATCGCTCTCCAGAACAAAGTACCCAGACACTGATACACTTGCTCCATGGAATACGTCTGGATTCGCGATCAGCTGTAGGAGTGACTTGGCCGCAGTGCCATTCGGCCGGCGCTCGCGCTCCCCGTCCTGCACGTCATCGCTGGCAGCTTGAGCGCGAACACTGCTATGTCCGACTCCAATAGCATTGCCGCTCGCACTGTCATCTGACTCGCACGCCAACCCCATCAGCGCAATCGCAACAACTGAGCAAGAGACGACCGATATTGTGTCAGTGCTCCTTCCTAACATTCTCATCACTGTGCTCCGGGGATTGTTTGCGTCTGGTATCTGAACCGCCGTGGCAGCTGGCCGAGATCGGTTTCCACGCCAGTCACTGCGTTGAGACTCTTGAATCGGTTCTCGCGCGGTGTCGCGAGATATCCCATTAGCCCTGTTCTCTGGGTAATATCGCGATCATTCTGACTGAACGACTCACTCGCCCACGAATCCCACTTGCCATGAGTATGTGCCCACGCAACTAGCCGCGTGTCACCCGGCAAGTCATTCTTGAGGTCGTGGTACATTTGCCAGAATCCCCCTCCAGAATTCCGTTCCCCCACCTGGGCTGGCATGGCTGCGTACTCTCCGTTCCGCTCCACGATCACCGTATAGAACTCGATATCGTACTTGACGGAATACGGGTTCCACTTGTCCAAGAAGACATGTGCTGCCAACTGCGGCGTGTTTTCCCAGCGTAGTCGGTCAAGTGCTCGCTTCCAGAGCTCTGCCTTCGATACCGCAGCATCTCCGGCACCGCACCCCAAATCGCAAAGAGAGGGTATCGGCCCATTCTGCGCCTTCGCCGGCCCACTGGGAGCCGCTCCCGCAGCCTTGGGCATCGCGCTTGGCGTGATCGTGGGCACCGAGAACGTCCCGTAACTCGGCGCCATCAGCCCTCCGACCATGCGACCCGCTATCGTGCCCGCCACCGTCCCCGCCATGCTGACTGCCAGCGACGCTCCCACCGTAGCCGCTGGTCCCATAGCCGACGCACTGCTGAGTCCCGCACCCCACGCCGGTGCGCTTCCGAACATCGGCGCTGCTGTCGTCACTCCGATGCTCCATGCCATCATCCCCAGCGTCGTGTCTCGTCTTGCCGAAAATCCACTGGGGTCCACTAGGTTCACTGGGTCGTTGTACACGTACGAGTACTGATTGTGCCCCTGGCTCCAGTACGGCGCTTGCACGACGGGGTCCGGCGTGAGGAATCTGCCCACCAGGGGGTCGTAGATGCGGCCCTGCATGTTGATGAGCCCCGTTCCAGCGTCGTCCAGGTGGCCCGTGAAGCCGAGGCGCGTCTCGAGGCCGGCAGGGGGATCGGTCCAGGCGTCATTGACAGCGCCAAAGGGTTCCCAGGCCTGGCGCACGAAGGTTCCGTCTTCGCTGCTCAAAGCGTCAATGGAGCCCAGGGCGTCGGTGTGGATGTATTCCACGGTCTCGCTGCCACCTGCGTCGCGGACGATCTCGGCTACGGGCCGCCCTGAAGCGTGCAGCCGAAAGTGTTCGGAGATGAGAGCGCCGGTGACTTCGCTGAATACGGCTTCGTAGCCCTGACCCGTCGAGTATCGAGCTTCGGTGCCGTTGCGTTCGAGGACCCGTTGGCCGCCGGCCGTGTACACGTACTCGGTCGTCGTAAGATCGGTCCCCAATCCCGTCACGACGCGGCGCGGCAGGTCGAAGAAGGTGTACTCTATTTCCTGAGCTCCGCCCGTGATGTCGGGGCCAACGCGCGACGTGACGCGCCCAAGAGAGTCATGGCCGTAGGTGTTGGGGCCCACCTGCTGGACCAGTTGCGGCCGAGCGGGGTCGTAAGTGATGCCGCCACCGCGGCTGCCAACGGCGTGCGTCAGGTTGCCATTGGGCTGGTAGTCGTAGCTCACGTCGCTCATGTGCTGGCCGTTGGCGTCGAAGCGAACCAGGCCCTCCAGTCTGCCCAATGCGTCATAGTAGTGGCTCTCGTACCCACGGGTGCTGTCGCTCTTGTTGCGGACCTTGTCGTTCGGGAAGTAGTCGTACGCCAACGCTTGGACCACGGCGCCGCCAACCGTTGTGCCGATGCTCTCGACCATGCGCGAGTCCGGAAAATACGTGTAGCTGGTTTGGGCGCCGTTCCCAAATGTCTCCTGGGCGATAGCGGTGCCTTGGTAGGCGGCGTCGAGCTGCCAGATCTGCCGCGGGGTGCCGCTTCCAACCTCGTCGAGGCTACTGAGGGCGCCGCTGAGGGGGTCGTAGCCGTACTGGGCAATGACAGGTGCGCCACTGCCGAGGCTCGGGTAGCGAACCGTCGCGGCGCGCGAGAACCCGTCGAAGGTCATCTCGGTGCGCAGGCTCTTGCCACCTACGGTAAGCGTCGCGGCACTCAGGAGGCCCCGGTTGTTGGTCGTGACGGGCTCGTACTCGTACTCGACGACGACGCCCGCTGGGTTCTCGTCGGTTGGTGGCGCGATGGCACGTACCAGCTTGCCGAGGGCATTGACCCCGCTGTCGTACTCCCACCTGGAGGTGCCATCCGGATCGATCAGGATGATGACGCGGCCGAGCTGGTCGTAGTAGACGCTGCTCGTGCCCTCGGCGGTCTCGGTCGTCAAGGGCTCGTCGAAGCCGTTGTAGACGTAGTCGCGCTCCCCGCTGTTCGGGTCGCTCGTGTGGTAGACGCGGCCGTAGGCGTCGCTCTCCTGGATGCGCGTCGTGCCGTCCACGGACGTGAGCGAGCGCAGGACGCCGAACGCTGTGTACTCATAGTCGGAGACCTGCCCGCCCGCGGCGAGGTTGTCGCCGTCTATAGACCGACGAACCTCGCCGAACTGACCGTGGACGGTTACATTTACCTTGCCGCTCGCATCCTGGGTGTAGACGACCTCGCCCGCGTCGCTGGGGAGGTCCGCCCACCACCTGCGACTATCGCTGAGGCGCGCCGATGACAGGTATTCCCGACGCCAGACGCTGCCATCCGCACGAGCGACGGAGGTGACGCGGCCCGCGCCATCATAGACGTAAGTCTCGGTGCCGGCAGCTTCGCTGCTGGTCCTCGGTAGGTTGTGGGTGATAAGGCGGCCCTCGCCATCGTAGTCCATCGTCTCGATGACGGCGGCCCCGTCGAACCCGACGGTGGTCTTGCGTACGGGAAGGCCAAGGTGATTGATCTCCACCGTCTGCCCTGGCCCTGGTTGGCCCGCGCGGTCGGCTGTTTCTGTCGTGATAGCAATCACGGGATGTTCCCACACCCATGGATCCGCGACGGTGGACTCTGTCGCTTCCGCCAGCGTGGTTATCGTGGTGCCGCTCGGACCGCGCGTCTCGTAGCGCCGACCGAAGGCGTCGAAGCTCGACTGTTGGGCCACCCCGTTGGGATCAACGAGGGCAGTCACCGCACCCCAACGTTCGTCGAACCGCACCTGCGTCACCTGGCCAAGGGCGTTGGTGAGGGTCACTGGGAAGAGCCCCTGCGAGTCGTACTGGATGTTCGTCGTGCGGCCGGGGGAAGCGGCGGCATCCGTGGCGACCCTTGTGACGTTACCGAAGCCGTCACGGTAATACGTCGTCCGCTGGAAGGGCGAGCCTGCGGGGCTGATGGGTTCGCTGTCCGGAAGGTCGCGCGTCACCGTCTCCAAGAGCCCGTTGTCCGCGTAAGTCATCGAGTACTGGCGACTCTGCGTCGCCGACCCCACACGCCGCGCCGTGATGGTCACGCGCTCCGGGTTGGCGACGAGCCAGTCGGTGCGGTCCGGCACAAAGACTGTGGTCGTCATCTGCGTACCAATGGCCGTTGTGAGGCTGTGGCTCGTCATATTCCCATAGGAATCGACGCTGAACGACTCCTGAAAACTATCGATCGTTCTCGCCTGCCCGTCCCCACGCTCCTCGGATATCGTGTGATGCCGCGTGACAACCCACGGGAAGGGCCTACCATCCGCTGATATCCCTACGCCCCACGAGTTCGTCGCGCGCGTCAGTCGGGTGGAATACTCGGCGCGCTCCCCGCTGAGTTCGAGAGCGAGTTGCGAGTCGCTGTGGGCGTGGCGCGTCGTCACCGTTCGAACCAGTCCAACGGTCGGATAGAGGTACGGGGGCTCCGCGTCGTTGGCGAGGGCGCCGTCAGGGCGGTAGCGCCGCGCCGCGCCGTAATCGATGGTCGTCGACCTCGGAGGCGCGGAGGCGATCGTCAGCCGTTCCCCCCGCTCGTCGAAGCCGAGCCAGCCATGCCCAGCCAGGTTGAAGCGCCCGTTCCTATAGGTGTACTCCACCCGATGCGACGGGTTCTCGAGCGGAGCGTCGGCGTAGCGGACGGTGTGCGAGCTGACTAGTCCAGTGAGGTGCCGCATGCACGTCTCCGGCCACTCTGCCTTGCATTCGTCATCGACGCTGTAGGTGCCGGCATCGTCGTAGCGGAACTCGACGGCCTTCATCATACCGTCCACGACGCGCTTCAGCCGGTACCCCCGATTTCCAGTGCCGAAGCGGGGCCTCGAGTCCTGCCGCCGGTCCCTCACGAGATCGAGCTGATTATCGCCGTCCAAGTCCACTGCTTCGTCCCAGTCGAAGTGGAATGGGGTCCCATTCTCGTCGTACTCGATGAGCCCGCTCGCCGGTGACAGCCTGAAGGGAGAGATGTCCGCCAGTTGGCGGGCCACCTGCGTGTCGCTCCCGCTTTCCCAGTCCTCATCCTCGTCGACCTCGAACTTCCAGTCCTCCAATACGTCCGTCCGCCCGTCGCCGTCGTAGTCCATCAGGGCCACATCGCCGAGCTTGACGCGGTGCGGCTCACGCGCCCAGACTCGGGGCACGAGCCAACCGCCTCGGTTGCGCCAGAGTACGGTCTTCTCCTCCGTCGTCGAGAAGATCTCCGGTAGCCCGTCGCGATTGAAATCCCCAACGTGAAGGTCCTTGAATCCGCTAGCCCCCTCAGTCTCGAGCATGACGTTCTGGCGCCAATAGGGAAGACCAGTGCTCGTCTTCTCGAGAGAGACCCAGTTACCATCACCAACGTAAGCGATGAGATTCTGTACCCCGTCACCATCAATGTCGAGGATGGCATGCTTCCGGCCCTTGTCGGCATCCGAGCAGTATCCCTGTCCTCGCACGACCCACTCCTCCGCTTCATCGAGCTTCTGGCGGGGCGTGTTGCGGTGATAGATCCGCAGATAGAGCGAGGCGGCCGCGCCGTCTCGGTCGCACACCAACACCTCCTCAAGCCCATCCCCATCCACGTCGTAGATGAGCGGTGGTGATGTCACCTCCCCTGTGGGGAGCGCTATGGGCAATTCGCCAAGGTCATCGAAAGTCCCATACCCCCAAGAACGGTGCCACCGAAGCCTGTATCCTTCGACGAACTGACCGCTCCGACGACGCGAGAATCGCGGCCGCGCGACAATCACGTCGTCAAGGCCATCGCGATCCCAATCCACGAGGAGCGCCGGATACTTTCCCACTCCCGACAACCCATTGTCCGAGATTTCGACACACTCGTGCGTCTGGCTGCGCTGTCCCGTGGAGATCCCTGCCGTGCGTTCGAACTTGACACTCACCTCCGGCGGGAAGATGATGGCCTCACCCACGCTGTTCCACACGAAGCTGAACCCGGCTGAAACACCACCGTTCGTTAAGTACCCAAGGCCAGCGCTGGCTACGATCCCGGTGATGTCATAGAACCGCTTCCAGCCCGTGTGGCGGTTCTTCCGGACCGTCTTCTCGGCCTCGGTGTGGAGCACGTCCTGGATACCGTCGCCATTGATGTCGAGCCGAGCGCCGGGCGCCGGGAAACAGGTCGAGTCGCTGCTTGAGAACTCGAACCCGATCGCTTCGCCGAACTCGAAGCGAGTCGGCGGCTTGCACTCGGTAGGCGTCTGCCCCGCCTCCACCCCCACGCATTCCCAGATGGTATCGATGAGCGAATCGGTCTCGGCGCGGTACCCTAGGACGTAGCTTTTCACGGGAGCGCCGTCCACATACGTGGTGATCGTCTTCATCCGCTTGAGGAGGCTTGCTGCCTTGCTGAAGGGAGCAAAGAGCGTGTTCGAGTCGGCGCGGATCTCGTATTCGAAGCGCACCTCGCGCGTCCCTGCCGCATCACCATGGCCCGTGTAGGCGACGCGCTCGATGCGGATCGCCTGGTCGCCGTAGATGTGCCCGTCCATGACGCCCTCGGAGGACCCCGTGCGCTCGTACTCGTACTCGATTGTATTGCCCGAGCGGTCTTCCACGCGGTTCAGCAGCCACGCTGTGCGCACGTCTCGCAGGGTGGAGCGGGCAACCTCCGCCCCGTACCAGTGGATCTTCCCATCCTTGGTCCACACCTTGAAGGAGTCGGGACCCATGGTCCAGTCGGTGGAATCCGCCAGATAGACGGGCTCGATGCGCGTGAAGGAGTCGATGAGGGTCCGGTACTCGGTGCCCGGATGGCCGTAGGGGCCGCCAACGGCCTCCAGGGTCTTGCCGTCCATGCAGAACCTGTCCCCATCCTCACCGACAGTGCCGTTCACGGGCCGCGTGTAACCATCCAGGGCGTAGATGCGCGGGCAGCGCGTGATCGCAGAGAGCCCTTCGATACGCCAGCCAACGCCGAGGATGCCATCGCTCTTGCCACCGTACTGCAGGCTCAGGGCTGGCTCCATGCCAGCGCGCCCGGGTGGCACCTCGATGGGGATGTTGTACGTCGCGAGCCCGTCCTCCGTGACGCCGAAAGTGCCGGGAACCGCACCCACCGTGCTCACGACGGGCTCGTCCAGGGGCGCGAGGGGTAGCGACCCGCCGCTTCCATCGGGCACCAGCGGGGGCTCACTCTCGGCAGGACTCAGGCACTGGCCATTGAAGTCGCAGAATTCCCCTGCATCGCAGCCTGCGCCGCAGATCTGGCCGCAAGCGGGGTCGCTGCCGCACTCGCGCCCGCCGCATTCTGGGGTGCAAACCGGGCAGGCATCTCCGCAGGGCGAGCTCGGGGCCTCGCAGAGGGCAGCAAGCAGGTCTGGCACCGTGCACTCGACAGGGCGACAAGTACCCCGGATGCACGCGAGCCCTTCCCCGCAGTGGACATCGGCGCTGCAACCGGACTCCCCGTTGGCGCAGACCCCACCGCACTGTCCCCCACAGTTGTCGTCCGGGTTGGCGCAGGTCGCCGTGGAGCAGTCCGGGGTGCACAGGCACTCTTTGCATATCTTGCCCTGCCCGCCACAGTTCGCAGCCTGGAACGCGGGGTTGAGACAGTCTGCTGGGATACAGAGCAGGTCACAATCAGAGAAGCGCGACAGCTCCCGATGGGCGACGAGCCCCGCCGGGCACTCCCCCAGCGCGCTAGCACAAACGTCTATCGGACACACAGGGCCGCATATCGAGTTCTCGGCGCCGCAGCCCGCCTCCACCGGATCATCGCGGCAGATCGCGGACCAGCAGGCCTTGCCTGCATTGCCGCAAGCCGCGGCGGCTTCCGCATCGCAGACCTCTCCCTCGTCGCAATCGTCACCGGAATCGCACGGCGAGCAAGAGGCGCAGGGGCAGAGATCGCTGCAGGGGTGCCCGGGATCGCAGAGATCTTCGTCGCCAAAGAACTCCGTACGCAGGAGCTCCTGCTGCAGGGGAACCCGCGGCGTGCACTCCTCGCCGCCACCTGCGCAGTAGAGGAGCTCTAGAGCCCGCCTCGGGCCGCTCGTGGAGCGGTAGAACCACTCGACGGGATAGACCCCGGCGGGGACATCGAAGCAGCGTGGTCCCTCGCCACTCAGCAGGCCGCTGTCCTCGCCGTCGAAGAAGAAGCTGCCACAGCCGCCGTTCTCGGCCCCGGTGAGCTCGAAGCAGTGAAGCCCGCTCCGCTCGATCTTCATCTGGGCCCTGGAGCGAACGCCCCACAGGCCGGGCTCACAACCCGCCCAGGGAGGACCGAAGTCGTACTCCGGATCGCAGGGCGAGAAGCCGTTCGGCGGCGCCTCGGTGCCACGCAGGTCCCGGAAGCTCCACCCCGAGTAGCTGTCGTGGAGCTCGAGGACACCCGCCTCGGTGCAGGTATCCACCGTTGAGCGGTGCGCAAAGGCAGTGCAATCGCTGATGGCGGCGCAGCCCTCCGTGAGCGAGGTCTCGGCCCCATTGAAGACCTGCGGATCCGTCCAGGCGTCGCGGTCCGCGAGCTCCTCGCAGTCCGCAAGGGTATCACCGTCACTGTCGAGGAGCTGGCAGCCGGGAACCCGGCGACAGGCGGCCAGGTGATCACTGCAGTCACCCGGGTCGAAGGGGGCCTGATAGAGCCAACCGTTCTGGTGGAACTCGAGATCCCGAGCGATGAACGCGCCGCGTATGAGGATGCCACCCGTCGTCCACAGCTTGGCATTGGGAGCCATGATCGTGGCGTCGAGCCTGCCCTCTATCCCGACGTCCGCGGGGCCCAAGTAGATGACGGCGACGTTATCCGCGCCATAGTCCTGCTGCTGAGCCGTCCCGCGAAAGATAAGGTTGTCGGAGACGTGGATGACGATGGGGCCATCCTCATTCCGAAGCTGAGCGAAGCTGTAGCTTTCGAAGATCAGATCGCGAACGTAGTAGTTCCCCGGCTCCAGGATCACCGTGCCGTTGGTGTACACGTGGACACTGCCGTAGGTGCGATCGGGGACAAGGGTCCGCTCTCCCACAGGCGTCTCGTAGAAGATGCTCTTGTCGCCCTCGAGCTCACCGGGGAAGCTCACCCGCAGCCGCTCGCTTGTGAAGGGTCGGACGCTGGTTCCCTCGTGAAGGGTCCCCTCCACCCGTGAGGTGCCGTCCTGCAGCCGTAGCTGCCCCTCCAGGAAGGTGTCGCCGTGGATGATGGCGCGGGAAGCAACGTCCACGCTGCCGACCGACCAGAGGTCCCCTACCTCCGCCTCCACTCCCAGCCGCCCCCCGATACGCCCGACGTTCGCAACCCGAGCAGTCCCCACCACGCCCGTCCCGAGCCGGAGCTCGACGCCGTCATTGATACGCATCTCACCCATGGCGAGGGCACCCACCTCGTGCCAGCCGAAGGCGCTGTCCGCTGGGTTGCCTGGTGTCGTGAGGGTGAATCCGTAGCTCTGTCGCTCATTCAGGGGCTCGAAGTTCCCCGTCAGCGAGAGGCGGTCGAGGTAGACGACGACGCCCGGCGGGAGGTTGACGTCCAGCTTGAAGGTAAGCCGAGCATTGGCGTGAGCCAGCGCGTGCGCGAAGTCGGCCCCGCCTGGGTTGAGGCGCAGGCGCTTGTACGTCCCCTCAGGCAGCGTGAAAACACCTATCTGCCCGACATTTCGGTGATAAATGTTCCCATTGGGGCTCTGGACATCGACGTAGATCTGCACGGTTCCCCACGTCGTGCCCGTGTTGTTTTCGGCCATGAGATCGAGACTCATGGTGCCGAGCAGATCGGGCCACGGGGTGGTCACCGGGACACTTGTTATCCTCACCCAACTGGATGAGGCGACCCGCAACGCCCGCCGCCCCTCGGTAGACCGAGATGCCAACGAGAGGGAGGTGGACGAAGCCGAGGGTGTCCACTCCCCATCATCCAGGGATTCGAAACCCAGCACCGCTTTGTCCGCCGCGCTGAGCACCGCCTGGGTGACTTTGGCCGTCGAAGGCTGGCTACCGGCGTCCGGGCCCGAGCAGCCAAAGGCACCCAGAAGCAGAGACAGAAGCGTGAACAGGACCCGCAGAACCCCTTGTGATCTCATCATGATAGCCTCCGCTGCCCGCGACTGACGGCTTACCCATGATACCTGGAATCAGGCATCCCGATGATGGGGGGTGCCCGGCGCCCCTCCCCGCAGTGTCACAAAATGCGAACTGCTGGGAGAATACCACTCCCTAGGTGGCGAGCACAAGCGCAAATCCTCACGCCGAGGCAAGAAGCTCCACGTTTGCGGCTTCGTCAATTGCAAGCCTCTCACCCATGGCCAGCGGCGAATCGCGCGGAACGAAGCCCGGAGCGGCGAGCGCAGCCCCAGACGCTATTCTGTGGGGAAAACGATCAGCGGTCCTTGGCTGCTCTCTGGTGGGCAGAGCACCTTGGGCATCGACCAAGCGGGCATTCGGAGGAATGCCGGCGCCGATAGTTGGGCGACTGCGAGCAGATTGGTCACGTCGGAGCGTACAATCACCCATTTGTGGGGAGCGAGGCAAGACCTGTCCAT
>JAEWRL010000006.1 GCA_023398955.1 Pseudomonadota bacterium | reverse complement strand
TGGTACCCCCGTGCGGCGCCACCACAGAACCGCTTCGATGAAGTTTCTATCATCCTTCGCCCGGCGCCCCGCTCCGCGCTGGCCTTCCAGCACAAGAGCCAACTTTGACCACTGACCGTCGTTCAGTTGCAGTCGAAGCATGCTGCGCTCCCTGGAGCATGCCCCAAGCACCATGGAAAAGTTTTCGGCGTACAGCGCCGGGCACGGGCACGGGCACGCATTCAGGGACAGGCCCTAGCGGCGGTACGCAGAGCGCCGAATTGGGTCGAGGGGGCCCGTCCTGCTCTCCCGCCCCCCAGCGAGCCCGCGAGCCCGGTCAGAGGCGGGTCCATCCACTGCTCCAGCGCTGCTCTTCAGTGAACGGCACCCGTGAGCCAAGCGTAGGCCGGCACGAGCACTTCCTCCGGACTGGCGCCGCCGTGCCGACCGGCGCTCGTGCCGCGTTCGTCGGCATCACAGATGAAGCCGTGATCGCCGAAGATCACGGCGAGGGTACGCGGCGGCAACTGAAGGATACAGTTGGCCAACGGGTCCGCGGCCTCCTCAGCGAGACGATCCAGACGTTCGAGCAGGCGCGGCCCACGGTCGCAGAGATCCGACTCCACCAGATCGAGCTTCAGCACCTCGCGGCTTCCGGCTTTGACGCGGCGCAGGGTGCGCGCGCCGCGACCCCTTGCCAGGGCGAGGTCGGAGTCGAGCCCCGCCGTGCGGTCGCGCAATCCGTCGGCGCCGCGCCCGAGCAGTTCCAACTGGACGGAGGTTGTCGAGGGCAGCGCCGCCCAGGTCAATAGCCGCTCCGTGAGCGTCGCCGCGTCGCCGATGGTTCGCTCGAGGGCTCGTTGGACCCGCTGCCCCAGGTCGAAGCGCATTCCATCGACGACGATCAGCTGAACGGCTCGAGCTCCGTGCAGCCTAGCAATCCGCAGAGCGAGGTCCGGTACGTCGAGGACCATCGACGGCCGGCGGCCCCGCAACCGTAGGGCCTCAAAGGCCTCCGAGTAGCTGTGTTCGAAGCTTCGCGCCCACTGCTCCGCGATGGCGCGAGCCGACGCGGGAGCGATGCCATGGTGGATGGCTTCGGTGAGGGGGCAATACGCGCTGACGAAGAGCCGCTCCACGGCGCTGAGAGGCCTCGGGCCGCGCGCGCTTTCCAGCTCTTTGGCCCATTCGGGCCAATGCTCTGCGAGGTGAGGGTGAAGCGGCTCCGGTTCGCGTTGTGCTGAGCGGCGCTGGCTAGCCCCCTCCAGAGGGAGGGTCAGCTCCCTCTCCTCGCCGGGTCCCGGTGCCGCTTCGGCTCGAGCGTTCGAGGCAGCTCGATCCTTGGCTATCCCGCGAGCGAGAGGCTCCCGCGCCGCGCGGGGTTCCGTCTGCGGGTCGCCTGCATGACTTCGGGCTGTCGTGGCCAGCGTGGCAGAGGAGTGGTCGCCGCCGCCGGCAAGCGCAATCACCTTGTAGAGGGGTTGGGGCGGGCCGTAAATCCCGAGGTAGCGGTTGGCGTCGTCAATCCACAAACGGAGGGGCCGTCCTGTGGCAGCCTCGACCCACCAGCGCAGGGCGGCGCTGTCGTCGGCCTCGAGCACTCCCGTGTTCCCTGTCATTCCATGTAAGGGCGGAATCATCAAACAAAGACCCTGAAGGCCGATGGCACGCGCTCGAAAGAGCTGATCGTCGAGGGCTGCATCCAGGTCCTGCGTCGCCGCGACGCCGAGGGCTGCCGCGCCCCGTTGAGCCAAGGCCGACTCGATGGCTTCATCAATGAGCGAGGCGAGCCGGTGACGGGCGACGGGACCGGGTATTGGAAGCTCCACGAGCAGCCAGGGCTCACCGGTCAGGGCGGCATGCCGCAAGCTGGCCTCGTCGGGAGAGATGACCTCGACCCCGCACTCCGGTGGGGCAACGTGCGCGTCTTCTCGGCCATTCGGGGTCATGGGCCAACGCTCGCCCATGATCCCGAATTTGGACCAGTTTTCCGCTGTCGCTCGGGAAGCGCGCAAGTCTGGAGCAGGCCGGCGGGGTCCCGGATTGACTGGTTAACGCGTTCCCCTTACGTTGAATGAAGTTCCCTCTATCGGGTTCGTGCGGAGCTAGTTAACGAATCCCTTACAAGCGATGAGCCCGGGAGCCAGAGAGCCAGCGGAGCGCTAGGCCCGGAGCGATCTCACCGGGAAGCCAGAAGCTGTCTCGAGGTGCCCACCTAGCATTTGCTAGGGGTTCGGAGCTACGCATCAGTCCCACGGCCTGTACGGTAAGGAACTCGCGAGCGGGTCCATGGTTCTCCGTGGGCCCGCTCGTTGCTTTCTCGCGCTCTAGCGCTCAGGAATGGTCCGGTTGGACGTACCGACGTCGTCGGACAGGATGAGGGGCTGGCCAGGCCCAGCAGTGGCAAAGAGTGGAGGGCTGCTGTAACGCGTCGTAAATCCTTGTAGTTTCGAGTGGTTGGCAGTAGGCCAGCGGATCGCTAGGCCCTTCCTTCAGGAGCGAGACTCGGCTACCGTCCCTGGTCGACATGATCCACGGTTCAAAGAAGACGACACCGCCGCAGGAGTCGGAGGGCTGGGGAATGCGGCTCTTGCGGCATCGCCCCATTGTTTCGGGGAACGAGCGGCGGCTCGGGCTCGTGTGGAATGGGGCGCGATGGCCGCATTGGGGGCTTCCTTTGAGCCTCCTCATGGCTGTTCTTTCCATGACACTCGTTGCTGAAGCCGCGCGAATCGTAGGCAAGGTGTCGGGGTTCATGTACCTGCGGAACCCTGTTTGGCAGGAGGCGAAGAACCCGAACGAGCACGGCTATTCGTTCCGGGAGCCCGTGCCCACAGTGAGGGCAGACTACCGCCAGCTCTTCCCTCACATCCCGAAGGAGGTGTGCATTGCGCTGATTGCTGGCGTCCCGACCAAGCCGCAGAAACCAGTACTGGTTCGAGTCGGCGGCGGGCGCACGACGCCGGTCACCATCGTGCTGGCACCCGGTACGCGAATCGCTTTCCAGAATACTGATCCGTTCGACCACAGTCTCTATGCGGTCGGGCTCCCGAGCTTTTCGCCCAGCCGCACCAAACCTGGCGACCAGCGCGAGTGGACCGTGCCGGGGGAGGGGGTCTTCGAGATCCGCGACAAGCTTGCCCCCAGCCTGCGGTTCTGGGTGGTAGGCCACCCGAAGGTCGCTTCCATCGCGTATCCATCCATGGCGGGCGAATTTGCCCTCTCCGTCCCGGAGCCTGGCACGTATCAGGTGCAACCCTACTTCGCGGGTGAGCCCGTGGGCACCCCGGTCGAGGTGGAGTTCAAAGGCAAGGACGTCGATCTGCGGCGGGCGCCCATCAAGCTCGCGGACAAGAAAAAGGACGAGGGCTGATGCTACTCTCGAGGTTCTGGAACGTCCTTCTGGCTCTGGTGATCGGGGCAGCCATTTTCGTGCTGTACCTGGCCATGAGCATGTATAACCGTGCGGGAGCGCGGGCCATGGGCGAGGGGCTCAACTCTGACAGCCAGGTCGTGGCCTGGTACCTGCGCGGTGATGCCAGGCAGCGTGCAGCGCAGCTCATCAACTTCGCAGTGGACGAGAAGCTTGCCAGAGCCCTCCACGAATCGAGCCGGTCCGAGAATAAGGTGCCCGAGAAGAGCCGCGACGCCGCGACGGCTTCCTTGCGCAAGATCAACGAGGGCATCCCCAAGGACGCGGCGTTCGATGCCGTGTTCGCGGTCGACCAGCATGGTCGTGTGTTGGCTCACCTCGGCTACGAGCAGGCCAGGGGGATGGAGGACTTCGAGCTAGGCGGGTATCCCGTCGTGGCGGATGCTTTGCATGGCTACGTTCGCGACGATACTCTGGTCCTGGATCGCATCTACCGCGTGGTGGCACGGCCCGTGGAATACGAGCTCGGGCAGCTCCCGGCGGGCGCCATTGTCGGGGCACGCATCGTCGACGACCGATTCGCCCAGGAGCTCTCGCGCCGCACGGGTGCGGCGATTGCCTTCTTTACCGAGGGACAGCGGGTCGCCTCCGGGGCGCCCGAGGGCTTCGTCGTGGGGCAGCTCGATCAGCTCGTCTCCGATCTGGAGGAGCTCCAGGAGGACCCCGAGTTCAAGAAGAAGGGACGCAGCAGCGTGCGGATGCTCGCGGGCATGCTGGGGGTGCAGTACACGCGCCTGCCGGGCGAGGCCTGGCAGCTTGGCGCGGGCTACGCCGTTGCACGCTTGCCGACCCACGTGGAGAGCCCCTTCGGCTTCTTCACGAAGAGCGACGACAAGGACAAGCAGTCGGCAAACGTTTGGATCGCCATCGGTGCGGCGCTCGGCGTCGCCCTGATCGGACTGCTCTTCACCGTCCTCGAGCACACGCTACCTCTGCGCACCTTCCGGCGGGAGGCCGCTATTCTGGCCTCCGGCAAGGAGGATCAGCTGGCGCCCAGCAAATTCCGCGGCACCTTCCGCAAGATTGCCGCCGATATCAACGAGGGTCTCGACAAGGTTGCGGCGAAGGGTGGCGTTCCGCGCAAGGCCGCCGACTTGAACAAGGTGCTCGGGGATCTGCCAGACCAGCCGCAGATGAGCGCATTTGCCTTTCCCGGTGGTGGTGATGCTGCTGCCAAATCTTCCGGCGGCTCGCCCGGAGGTCCGCCCTCGTCCATCGGGCAGCCCCAGAGCAGGCCCCTGCCGACGTCGCCGGGCAAGAGCCGGCCTTTACCCCAGGCGAAGGGCAGCGTCCCGCGCCGTCCTGGTCCGCCGGGACGACCGGCGCCGCCATCGACGGCCTCCGTGGGCGGCTCGAGCGACGAGCAGGGTGGGGATGACGAGGCATCTGCTTGGCAGCAGGTCTACCAGGACTTCGTACGGATGAAGGAACACTGCGGAGAAAGCTTGGAAGGCTTCTCCTACGAGAAGTTCGAACAAACGCTGCAGAAAAACAAACAGGCTCTGGTGTCTCGGCACGGCGCTACCCGGGTCAAGTTCACCGTTTACGAGAAAGACGGGAAGGCTGCGCTGAAGGCCAGCCCCATTCGAGAATAGAGAGTTTCGGCTTTGGCCGTCGTTCTCGCGCCCGCATGCCCGAAGAGGTCGCATGCCCAAAGAGGTAGAGTCTCTGGATTTTGCTTGGCAGCTGGGCCATGCAGGAAGGGAAAATGACAGAACCGACGCTTCACAAGGTGCTCATCATCGGCTCCGGCCCGGCGGGACTCACGGCAGCAATCTACGCTGCGCGGGCCAACCTCTCTCCTGTTTGCGTGGAGGGCTTCAATGCAGGCGGTCTGATCCCCGGCGGGCAGCTCATGTTCACGACGGAGGTGGAGAACTACCCCGGTTTTCCTACCGGCGTCACCGGACAGGAAATGATGGCGCTCTTCCGAGAGCAGGCCGAGCGCCAAGGCACGAAGCTCGTGACGGCCGACGTCCAGAAGGTGGATCTGAGCTCGAGGCCCTTCAAGGTTTGGGTGGGCGAAGACGAGAACGAGCTCTATCTCGCGAAGACGGTCATCGTGGCCACGGGCGCGCGCGCCAACTACCTGGGACTCGAGAGCGAAGAGAAGCTCAAGAACAAGGGGGTCAGCGCCTGCGCTGTTTGTGACGGCGCGCTGTTCCGCAACGAGGACGTCGTGGTCGTTGGCGGCGGAGACACGGCCATGGAAGAGGCCACGTACCTCGCTGGTCTCTGCAGGTCCGTGGCCCTCGTGCACCGCCGCGACGAGTTCCGTGCGAGCAAGACGATGCAGCAGCGCGTGCTCGAGAACCCGAAGATCCGCGTCTACTTCAGCCACGTTGTCGATGAGGTCCTCGGGGTCGACAGCGACAGGGTCACCGGTGTTCGTCTCAAGTGCATGAAAACGGGGGACTTCACCGAACTGGCTGTTGGCGCCCTGTTCGTGGCCATCGGGCACACGCCAATGACGGAGCTCTTCGAGGGCCAACTCGAGCGCCATCCGAACGGGTATCTCAAGGTGGCGCCGGGTTCGACCCGTACCAACATCCCGGGTGTCTTCGCGGCTGGCGACTGCGCCGACTGGGTCTACCGGCAGGCAGTGACAGCAGCGGGGACGGGCTGCATGGCGGCCCTCGACGCCGAGCGCTGGCTCGCCGCCAACGAAGACTGATCCGATGACGGCTACCTCGAAAGCAGAGGAGAGTCCCGAGGAGCTGGGCGCCGAGGTGGCAGAGCTGGGGTCCGCGCTCAGGGCATACCTCGAATGGTGCACCATCACCGGTTCCGTGGGCATCCCCGCCGACGCAGCGGCGCCCTGGGAGCCTGCGCCGCGCTTCGCCGACCCCACACCGTCGGTGGCGCCGCGTGCGCGAGCCGCGGCAGCGGGAGCTCCGGTGGGCGCGGCGCCAGCGCGCGTTCCTCGTCCGGTCAGCGCCCCTCCCGTGGCGACGGAGCAGCTTGTCTCTCGCGAAAGGGTGGAGAACGCGCTCTCGGTGCGTGAGAAGCTGGCTCCCATCGAGGCAGAGGTGCGAACGTGCGCGCTCTGTGCCTTGCACCAGACCCGCACGCAGACAGTGTTCGCTCGTGGATCGGGGAGCTCCGGGCTTTGTTTCGTTGGGGAGGGTCCTGGAGCAGACGAGGACGCGCGGGGCGTGCCCTTCGTGGGCAAAGCGGGGCAGCTTCTCGATCGCATGATCGCGGCCATGGGTCTCGACAAGGACGAGGTCTACGTCTGCAACATCGTCAAGTGCCGCCCGCCGGATAACCGCAAGCCCCAGCCTGCGGAGATGGCGGCATGCGCGCCCTATCTGAGAAGGCAGCTCGAGGTCCTGGACCCGACGGTCATCGTTGCATTGGGCGCCACGGCGGTCGAGGGCCTGCTCGGATTCGCGGGCGGGATCACCCGACTCCGCGGCAACTGGAAACTGTACAACGGCCGCATCGCGGTGATGCCGACGTTCCACCCCGCCTATTTGCTGCGGAACCCCGCCGCGAAGAAGGATGTCTGGGAAGACCTGCAAGCGGTGCTGCGGCAGCTGGGGCGACCTCTGCCTCTGCGGAAGTGACGGCATTGCACCGTCGTGGACCTTCCGCGGCGGGGCAGAAGCACGCTGTCGGTCCCATTCCCGTGTGGAAGCGTCGGGCTCTTGGCGCTGGCGTGCGGGGCGCATTGGTCGTCATTGGGCTTGCCCCCCTTTGGGTTACGCTGGTGCGCGATGTGGAGTCCTTGAAGTGGATCGTGACGCTCAGTGACTCTTGGTTCACGCTCCAATGCCATCTCGCGCCGGCGCGCCGGCTGCGGTCGCCGTGGCTCGATTGGGCCGTCTGCGCCCGGTGTACTGGTATCTATCTGGGGCTGGCCCTCGGCGCCCTCGTAGCTCGGCCTCCCTTGAGTGTTCGTTCACTCCACGTGTGGCTCGGCCTCGCCTGCGCCGCCATGCTCGTCGACGTGGCCACGGAGCGCTGGGGATGGCGCGCGAGTTCCGCCGCGCTGCGGGTTCTGGTGGGGATCTCGATGGCCTACCCCGTGGCCATCGGCGTGCTCCAGATTGCCAAGGGACGCGCCGGGGATTCTTGATGGCTCGGCCCCTGTCGCAGACTCACAGTGCGCGAGCCCACGGGTTCCAATGTGCTCGATTGCTGTTACCCTTCGTGGCGAAGGAGCAAGGCATGAAGCAAGTTCTCCCGGCCTCCGTCTTTTTGAGCATCGGCGTGATCCTCCTCCCATTCCGCGCGTGGGCGCAGGAGGTCGACAGCGCAGTCCAGCTGGGGATCGGCGCGGACTTCGTCGCGCACACCTCGGTGAACTCGGAGGTGGAGCTTCCCGCCCCGCTGGGGAACGACGACGTGGACACCTCGGAAACGTGGTGGGGATTCCAGCGCCAGTCATCGACTTGGCTCGAGCTGGGTTACGGGCTCTCCGGGTCGCTCGTCTTCGGTGGGCTCATCTCGCTCGGAGGGCGGACCTGGGAGCGCGAGACGGAGGGTGGAACGGAGCAAGAAGCGCGCCTCTTCGAGCTCGGCCTCTCCCCTAAGGTCGAATACATGTTCCTGGAGGGGAGCCGGGCCCGTCCCTTCGTGGGTGGTGGTCTGGGGCTTCATCTGGAGACCGAAGAGCGAGACGACTACGAGGTTTCCACGACGGCCCTGGGGGTGTTCGGGCGAGCTGGACTTCGCTTCTTCGTAGTACCCAGTGCCAGCATCGATCCGACACTCACTGTGTCGTGGCGGACGGGTTCCGGCGAGGTCGAGGCGGGAGCACTCGAAGGGGATGTCAGCGGGACGCGCGTGGGGTTCGCGCTCGGCCTCGGGATATCGGCCTGGATACACTGAGGCTCTCTGGCGACCGGCTCGACTCCGTCAGCCAGAACGAAGCACGGTGCAACGTCTGTTCAATCAGTGACCGGGAGGAATGTGTTTGAAGACGCGGGCGGCCGCGCCTTCGCTGAGCCGCCGCAGGCCACCGACGCCCCGCGTACGGGTTTTCCTTGCGGATGGAGCCAGGCGCGCAGAAGCTCTATGGACTCGGAAATGCCTAGGAGGGACGAATGATATCGCGATTCGGCTTTGGAACGGCACAGGTTCGCCCAGGGACATCACTCGTGCAGCTCGCTCCCGGGGAGCGTCTCGTGCTCGGTATGGGGGTGAGCAGCCAGGACGCGGCGGCCCTCGCCCGCTCGCGAGCCTTCGCTTTCACGAACTACGGCTCCGCTGACCCTGGCGCCTATCGCACGATAGAAATGGCGCGCGCCACTCCGGCGGACGACCACGACGTCGCCTTCCAAGTCACCTTGGGCCCCGCCACTGTAGGGACCTATGTCGCCACTGGCTATCTCGAGGTCGGAGCGACGCGGTATTGGGCGACGGAGCACGGAGTGCCCGATCTCGCCTTCCGAGTGTCTCCGCCCGGTATCGCAAACCTCTACGTGCGACAGGTTCCGCTGGACAAGGCCAACGCCCGCGCCGACAGCACGGACATCTCGACAATCGATGACATGCTCGACGACCTACCAGGGCGCAACAGCCTCGCCGCCCTGGAGCGGGAGGGCGTGAACTGCGTCTGGGTACAGACCCCCTACCGGGTCGATTTCTGGAGTGGTCAGCACGAGCTCGACACGGCGGGCAGCGATTACGCCAGCACCGATTGGTTCGCGATCGATCCGGAGCTGTCGCTCGAGGCGCGGGAAGTGCCTGCCTGGGATCTCGATCGCCAGCGCCTGTTGGCCAACGGTGTTATGAAACGTTTCGTTCGCGAGGCGCACCAGCGCGGGATGCGAGTCATCTTCGGGATTGCTCCCAATCACGTCGGGCACAACTACATCTTCCGAGACGAGCTGGGCGAAACCGGTGAGGACGCCGTTTCGCGGCGCGACTACCGCCGGGTCGTCGTCGGAGCGCATCAGCTGGCAGAGGTCGACGCGCGCCTTCGGTCGAGCGAGCTGCCCGAGGAAATCAAGAACTACGCCGAGTGGATGCTCCCCCAGATGTACGCCGCCCGTCATCCTGACGGCAGCTACAATCCCTTCGGCGCAAGCAGCGTCCACGCTACGTATTCGCCGGATTGGTACGGCGTGTGGGCGGACACGAAGCACTTGAACCACGGTGGGCACGCCGGGCAGCGCGTCTGGATCCCGACGACTCTGCAGAACATCCACGTGCTGGACTACATTGGCCGCGCCATGCTGTGGGCGGTGACCGTGCTTGGGGTCGATGGATTCCGCATCGACCACGCCCTGGGTATGCCCTATCACTTCTTCCAGCAGACGCTGCCCTGGATAGAGAGCGAGGCGCGCAAGGTGCGTGGGGCGGATTTCGACTTGCTCATCATTCCCGAGGATCACGACCGCAAGCTCTATTCTCGGCGCGTGAGCGATGTCCTTCAGTCGAAGCGCTACGAGGAACTGCTCCACGCGCTCACCCATCGCCATGTGGACGGCGTGTGGGACCTGTACAACGACCCGCATTACTTCGAGTTCGTCGGGACCGGCAATCACGACGAGGTGCGCGGCTCCCGTTTCTTTCCAAACCTGTACGCCTATGGCAATGCTGTCATCACCCTGCAGCTCATGGGAGGGCCTATGACCATGCTGGCGGGTGACGAGTACGGCGAAGGGCAACAGCTGCGGTTCAAGGCGAAGGGAGGCGTGCCGACCCTTTGGCAGGCTCGTATGGGCACCCTGCCCGCGGCGAACCGCACGCTCGCGTACTGGATTGCTCGCGGAGGCCTACTGAGGAAGACTGTTCCCGCCTTGAGCGGCGCAGCTCGCTGGCGCCTCGAGCTCCGCGGTGGCGGGGACGCGCCGCCCATACTCGCCGCCGAGCGCGGTGGTGCCGACCAGTTCGTCGTGGTGGTGAGCAATCTGGACGGAGCATGGCAGAGCGGCTCGTACGCCTTGGGGCCAGCCGCGGAGGCATGGGTCGCCGAGGCGCCCGAACGGTTCTTGCAGGTGTACGACCTCCTTGGCACCGATCCCAAGCGTCCGCTCTGGCGTAGGCCCCTCACGGGGAGCACCCTCCTTAACGACGGCATCCATGTGGGGCTGCAGGCGTACCAAGTTCAAGTCCTGACGCTGGCGCGGCTCTAAAAGCAAGTTGCAAGCCACTGGTCTGTGCTAGTCGCGGCTCCGATCCGTCCTGCTGCGGTAACTAATCTGACACCAGAGCGTAGCCCTTGCGCGGCCTGCTGACGTCAGGGTAGGTTCTGAGCCAGAGAGTAATTTCTCATGGGCAACGAACGCATTCCAACCGGGGTGCCGGGTCTCGATTCGATCGTCGGCGGCTGCGGCTTGATAGGTCAGTCGCTGTACTTGATCAAGGGTGTTCCCGGCACCGGCAAGACGACGATCGGGCTCCAGTTTTTGTTGGAGGGAGCGCGGCGCGGGGAGAGGTGCCTCTACCTCGGTCTGTCGGAGACGCGGGGGCAGCTCGATGCTCTGGCCAAATCCTTTGGCTGGAAGCTGGATGGCATCGACATCCACGATATGCGCCGTCGCGAGGCGGAAGGCCGTAGGCCAGGTGCGTATACAGTGTTCACTCCCTCGGAGGTCGAGCTCGAAGAGATTGCTCGCGAGGTCTTGGAACAGGTCGACCGCGTCAAGCCGGCGCGACTCGTCCTCGACTCCCTCTCCGAGATCCGCCTGCTCGCTGACGAGCCGTTCCGCTACCGGCGTGAGTTGCTCGTGCTCGTCGATCAGATCGCTGGGCGCGGCTGTACGGGCTTGCTCATCGACGTCGATGTGGACGGCGACCAGGGGATGGTGGCCGAGACCCTCGTCAGCGGCGTCGTCGTTGTCGAGCAGCTCTCCCCTGAGTACGGCGGAGACCGTCGGCGCCTGCGCGTACGCAAGCTGCGGGCCTCGCCGAGCTTGGGGGGCTACCACGACATGGCGATTGGCGGGAATGGGGTGTCCGTCTATCCGCGGCTGAACGCTGTCAGTCGTCAGGTGCGCCATTCGACTGGCGCCCTTCGCAGCGGCATCGAGCGACTCGACGCGCTCCTCGGCGGAGGGCTCGACCGAGGCACGAGCACGGTGCTCATCGGCCCTGCGGGCGTAGGAAAGTCGACGCTCGCGCTTCAGTTCCTCGTCCACGCAGCTGCCCAGGGCGAGAGTGGCGTGGTCCTCTGCTTCGACGAGAGTCCCACGAACATGCTCATCAGAGCGACAGGCTTGGGGATACCGCTGCAGGAGCACGTCGACTCGGGGCTCATCCGCGTCATCACCGTCGAGCCTGCAGAGTTCAGTCCCGGAGAGCTTGCCCACCGGATTCGTGGGTGCGTCGAGGACGGCGTTCGCGTCCTGGTCATCGATAGTCTGAACGGGTACGTCAGCGCTATGCCGGAGGAGCGGTCCTTGGCAGCGCACGTCCATGAGCTTCTCGCCTATCTCGCTGAGAAGGGCGTGGCGACTCTGCTCACGCAGCACGGCTTCTTCAGCATGGATTCGTTGCCCGTCAACGTCAGCTACATCGCCGACACTATCCTTCTATTGCGCTACTTCGAAGCAATGGGAGAAGTGAAGCAGGCGCTCTCTGTGCTCAAGAAGCGGACGGGAAGGCATGAGCGGACGATCAGTGAGCTTCAGTTCACCCGCGAAGGGCTGAGGTTGGGGGAGTCCATTCGGTGCTTCCAGGGGGTTCTCTCGGGGGTTCCACGGTACCTCGGTCCCGAGTTCGGCGGAGGTCCCCGTGAGAGCGACGAGTGAGGCCAACAGTCGCGTCCTCATTCTGACTCCGGCGGGTCGCGATGGGACCATGGTGTGCCAGATGCTGGACGCGGCAGGACTCCGATGCGTCATCTGCCCACATGCGGAGAGCCTGCTCGCTGCCTTGCCGGATGCGGGTGCGGCCGTCATCGCCCAGGAGGCGCTCTCTCATGCCGACCTCGAAGCCTTGGTGGCGGCGTTGGATACTCAGGAACCGTGGTCCGACATCCCCATCCTTCTGCTCACGCTCCGGGGCACTGGGAGGGCGGCGCTCGCCGATGCGCCACTCGCCCTCCTCGAACGTGCGAATGTCATGTTCCTTCAGAGGCCCCTATGGAGTCAGTACCTGCTGAGCGCCGTTCGCTCCGCCTTGCGCGCTCGCCAGCGGCAGTACGAAATGAGGGACCTGCACCGCGAGCTCGCGCATGCCGTCCAGCTCGGAGATCTGTTCATGGCCATTCTGGGGCACGATCTCAGGATGCCGCTCAACGCGATCACCCTCTCTGCGGAGTGCATCGTCCAGTGTGCACGGGATGAACGCGCCCTCGGTCCCGCGGGGCGTATCCTGGCATCCTCACTCCGGATGTCGCGCATGATCCAGCAGCTCTTGGACTTCGCCCGGGCGCGGCAGGGGGGAGGTATGGCTCTGGATGTTGGGCGTACCAATATCCGAGATGTTTGTCGGGCGGTGCTGCAGGAGGTCGAGGACGGCAACCCAATGGTGAGCATTCGGCTCACTGAGTCAGGGGATCTCGAGGGCAAGTGGGACGCAGATCGCCTTGGTCAGGTATTCTCGAACCTTGTCGCCAATGCAGTCCAGCATGGCGAAGAGGGTAAGCCTGTTACCGTGATACTGGATGGTGAGCAGGAGACCGTGGTCTGGGTGCGTATCATCAACTACGGGGACCTTCCGGCCGCCGCGCTCCCGAACCTCTTCGATGCGTTCAGGCGGGCTGACACTGAAAGCAAAGGAGGCCTGGGCCTGGGCCTCTTCATCGCCCGGGAAATCGTGAGGGCCCATGGGGGAGAGATTCACGTGAAGACCTCGGAGGAGTTGATTCACTTCGAGGTAGAGCTGCCTCGGGAGCGGTCGACGGAGGACTCGGCACCAGTGAGCCTCTTGTCGGGTAGGCCAGCCAGATAACGCAGTACGGGCAGAGCCAATCCTGCGGCGCCGAACGCTGGCATGGACCGCGCGGACGATGAGTACGCATAATGCGTGCATAATGTACGTCAATGCGCACCTTGAGCGACTATATTGCTTCGGCGAATACGGGGGTCAGCTCTACATCAGCAATGCAGACCTCAACGTCAGCCGGCGGTCCGTACACCCGGAGCTCGATGTTCGTGGGCGCGCCAACGAACCCGAGGCTCAGGTACCCGGCTAGTTCGGTCCAGCCAGTATCCGCGGCTGACACGAATGCCGCGGAGAGCTCCCACGGCGGGTTCTCCCCTTCCTCCACGAACAAGCCGGCCAAGACGGGCGCCGTGTCCGTTCCATGAACGCGCGCCCAGGCGGAGAAGGCGAAGGCGCCTCCGTCGGAGAGCGGCCCCAGGAGCTGCTGGCTGAGCCCACTGCTCTCGTCTGCTCGCCCCCTGACGCAGGCTGCCTGCCCCTCGCGGTCCTCTGCGTCTCCGATGCGCAGCTCGCCATCGGTGGACCATGCCTCGCCCCCCGCGGCGAAACGACCATCTTCGATCACGTTCTCTGCATGGACCGGCACACTGCCCGATAGCCCGGCGAGGACACCGCCATACGCGGGTTTGGCCCGGTAGTCGGTGTCGTAGATAAGTGGCTCGTCGGGTTCCGCACCAGTATTGATCCACGAGTAGCGGTCAGTGAGTCCCCATAGCGTCACCCCTTCGCAAGCGGGCTCGAGGACGCAGGCCCCGACGACCTGTTGGAACGCCAGGCGTTGGGCGTCCCAGCGCGCCGCCCGCTCTCCCGGCATCAGCCGGGTACGGACGTCGAGTTCGCTGATGTTCACACGGAGACCAAGCTCCCCGAACCGTCGCATGTTCTCGCGAAGGTCGCTTTCTGCGGGGTAGCGGTGCGTCGAGAGGTGCGATTGGAACCCGATACCATCGATCGGCACGCCGTCCGCGAGCAGAGCGCGCATGAGCTCGTAAGTGAACTCGGACTTCGCCCCAGTTCGCTCGATACCGAACTCGTTGTAGAAGAGCAGCACGTCTGGGTCGGCTTCGCGTGCCCAACGGAAGGCATCCGCGATGTAGCTTGGACCGAGCTTCTCGTAGAACACGCTTTCGGTGAAGCCGGAATCGGTCGCCATGTCGACCGCCTCATTGACGACGTCCCAGGCCCGCATGCGGCCCTTGTAGCGTGTCAAGGTCGCCTCGATGTGGTGCTTCATGGCGTCCCGAAGCGCACCCGCTGTCATGCTATCATTCACCCACGACGGCGTCTGGCGGTGCCAGATGAGCGTGTGCCCCTTCACGGCTTGGGAGTGCGCTTCGGCGAACTCGACGATGGCGTCGGCGTCTTTCCAGATGTAGCTACTCGCCGTGGGCGCGAGGGGACCCCACTTCGTGGCGTCTTCTGGCGTCACGTAATCGAACTCGCGCGACAGCACCTCGCGATAAACGGAGTCGTCTCGCAATGGCTCGGTTTTGACCGCTGCACCGATGAACTTGCCGGCTTCAGCGGCGGCCTTGCGCAGGCCCTGAAGCTCGATGATTCCGCTGCCGCCTGCAGCTCCACCCCCCGAACCCGCGGCTCCCGCATGCCCGGCGCCGTCGGAGCCCGCAGTCGCGTCTGGCTTAGCGGGACCTCCCCCATCCCCGCAACCCAACTCGAGACCAGCTGTGAGCAAAGCAAGGACGCTCCAGCAGGTCGTGCGACGGGCGGGACCAACTCTCATTCTGCCGGCGACCACCATGTGGCCTCTCTAGCACGAGTCCCTTCGGCTGGCTCTGTGACGCTCCTGCGGCAGCAGGGGCGTCACAGGGTGGCGTGCATCATGGCTGCAGATTGACGGTGGCCCAGCCCTTGTTCGGGACAGTGAACTGATAGCGTGACGCTCCGACCGCCACGCTCATCTGGTTGGGGCTGTCGCCGGGATTGTGGACGATGACCACGATGCTCTCGTCGGGGTTCTTGAAAGCAAGGGCGTCGTTGCTGCCGGTGGTGCCGAGCCTCCGAGCCCCGGGGTCGACGAACTGTGAGACGTGCCGGAAGACGTAGTAGGCGGGCGTGGGGGTGACTGTCCTCGCATTCCGATCCACGACGAGTAGGGCGTTCTGTGGCCAGGGGCGCTGTGTGTCGAGGTTCTTGCCTGCCGTATCCAGCACCATGTTCCACGCGCTGTAGATGTGGACTCCGGCCTTGAGCCAGTCTCGAATCAGGCCCCAGCTCTCCACGGCGTAGGCGTGGTCGTTCGGGGGCTGGTCCGGGTTGAAGGCGGGGAAGCCTGCTGGATTCCACGGATAGTTACCGCACTTGTGCTCGGTCTGCATCACCAGGTTCCCTGAGGCAGAAAGGCTCTGTGCGTTGCTCATCGTGTTCCATTGGAACCCGTACCCGTCGAGATAACCCCGCGCGCTCGCGTGGCCTTGTACCGCATTGAGATGCGCCGACACTGTATCGCTGTTGGACAAGGTCCCGAACCAGATCCCGGTATCGAGTCCGCGCTCCGTGAGCAGGGGCCCCAGGTGGTCACCGACGAAGGAGGCCAGGGTCTGGGGCTCCCATCGACAGGAGGGGTAGCGCGTGGAGTACCCGGGCTCGTTCTGCGGCTGCACGTGGTCGATGGGGATGCCTTCGGCCGCGTACTCTTCCACGAACCTGGCCAGGTAGAGCGCGAAGGCATCGAGGGTCTGCGCGTCGTCGCGCATCCAGGCTTCCCATTCGTTGCTGACGCTCCCTGACGGCGGCTTGTTCGTGCCGTCGATCTCGGCGGGTTCCTTCATCCAAGCAGGTGGCGTCCAGGGACTTGCCCAGAGGCGAATGCTGCGGTTAACGGCGAGCGCGGCTTGGACGAATGGGATCAAGCGTTCTCGATCCCGGGCGATCGAGAAGCTCGTCATGGCGTAGTCACCGGCCGTGTCGTTCAGTGTGTAGCGGTCCATCGCGTAGTCGCTCGCTCCGATGGGGATCCGGCCCCAATCGAAACCAGCGCCGTTTGCCGGATGGAAGAGCAACTCGATCGCGCGCTGCCGATCCTCGGCACTCACGTCCCCGAGCGCATCCCAGCCCGCTTCGTTGAAGGACCCGCAGAACCCGAGCCACTCCTGCTCGACGCTGCTCTCGTTCACGGTGACCGTGGCACTGCCGTCCGGCGCGTCGCTGAGCTCCGTCTCTACCCAGTAGCCGTTCGGGCCGGAAAGGACCAGCTCGGGCTCTGGCTCGGGTGGATTCACGGAACCCCCCGCGCCACCGACAGCGTCTGTTCCGCCGGCGGTGTTTCCCCCATTGGCGGAGCCGCCCGCTGCCGAACCGCCTCCCGAGGTCCCCCCGCTGGCAGCACCGCCGGAAGAGGAGCCGCCTGCCGCAGCGCCACCGGAGGGCGCACCCCCTGCGGAGGAGCCACCCGCGGAGGGCCCGCCGCCGAGAGCGCTACCCGCCGCCGACCCGCCGAACCCGGCTCCGCCAGAGGGGGCCCCGCCGCTGGGCGTGCCTCCGCCACTCGTCGTTCCGCCACTCGTCGTTCCGCCGCTGGAGGCCCCGCCGCTGCTTGTGGTGCCACCGCTGAAGGTGCCCCCGGATCCGGGAGAGCTGCCTCCACTGGCCCCCCCCACGCCGATTGCCGCGCCACCGCTCGCAGCCGCCGCGCTCGTTCCGCCACTCTGAGCCCCCGAGTCGTCGCCGGAGTCGCTGCTGCAACTCGCCAAGCCGAACATCACGAGAACCGGGACTGTCGTGAGATGTGTACGCAAGAGACCTCCAACGGGCTCGACCCGCGAGCCCTCGCGCTATTCTAACGGATGCTCCGAGTGCGTGACCGAGCCTCGGAAAGAGGCGACGCCCGCCGCGGGCGCTCGAAACGGGGATCCGCCTGTCACGCCTAGGACGGTTAGCACCATGAGACGATCAAATCCGGCGTAGGCCGCGATAAGGGGCTGAATTCCATTGAGCTTGTAAGCGTTCTGCGGGGCTGCTCAGGCAGACGGCCCGCCACTGGGTCTCAATGCCCGCTGCCGCGCGGGAGGATCGCGCCAATGCGCCCGGGAGTCTCCGGTCCACGCGATCCGGGCACTCTCGACTATGGGCGGAACCTTCGCAGCGGCGCCGTCGCAATGCGCGTCGCGCGCTGCAAGCGGGACATGACGCGGTTTCGCGTGATGGCGAGCCGCAGCGCAGAGACCCACGGCTCATTGATGCCTCGCTCCCGTGCGGCCTTGTAGATGTCCTTCAGGTGGTCCAGCTGGAGGTTGTTCCGTGTCTTGATGCTTCGAACCTGGGCTGCCGTCGGGCGGCTGTCGAAGCAGAGGGGTTCGACGCCTGCCGCCAGGAAGTTGAGCTGTGTGCGGATGCATTTCTCACACTTGCCGCAGTTCTTCCCCGTCGTCGGCCCTTCCCAGCAGACACGGAGCTTGGGGACGATCTCGGGATACTCGGAGATCATCGCAACGCGAGCGGTCCGGGTCATCGATCCGCATTCCGTCTGGAGCTCGAAGGCGCCGCCAGAGAGAAAAGGGTTCGTCACGGGGTTGGAGCCCCAAGGAACCTGCAGGTGCGCGTAGTCTTCATCACTGCCGATGACTCCCACGTTTGCGGTCCCTGTGAACTGGTGCAGGCAAGCGGCCAGGCCCGCGCCGAACTCGAAGGGGTAGTTCCAGCAGAGCGTCTCCCTCCAGTTCGTCCGTACCGTCGAGAGCGGCACCTGGACCGTATCCAGGATGCTCTTGGCGGCTGCCCGCGCCGTCTGAAGAGCGCTCGTCGCCTCCAAAGGGATGTCCATGCCGTGAATGAACATCGCGGTGACTGGCTGGACCCGGCGGTGGCGGAGCCTGCGTCCCAGGTGTAGGAGCAGCGCCGCGGTGGCGTCGACGCCGCCAGAGAAGGCGAACACGCCAGTGCGCTCGCTGCTTGCCACGGGGTCAGGGACTTCTTCGGAAGCCGTGACCGGGACAGCCGAATACCAGGCGGGTCGCCACACCGCCCAAGCTTCCTGCAGCTCCTCCAGGTTGCGGAGCATCGCTTGGCTGACCCGCCCCTCGACGTGCAGCGGACGACGCTGCCTCATCGCGAAAAAGATGCTCCCGACGGCCGCATAGTCGTGAAGGTCGAGCGGCGGCGGCAGCACATCGCCCTCGACGTCGAAGAAGACACTCGCTCCGTCCACGTCCATCCAACGACGCAGGTGGTGGGCCGAGCGCTGCTCTCTCGGCTGCACCACTAAGGGCGGCTGCACGCTGTTCCTATGATTCTCATGGTAGCGGCCGAACCCGCATGCTCGGTTCTTATCGGTCTCAATCCGTCACCTCGTTGCTCCGCGCGCAGACGCTCGTCCTGTGCGGTCGAAGCACTCAACGTGCCAACCTTCCCCCTGGGCGGGCCCAGCGCACGGCCCCTTGCGGCCCCGCTGGGGTCGAGCGTCGACGCGGGCCCACGTCCCCGGAGAAGACGCTGTACGGTCACACCCGAGGCGAACGGCCCCGGGCTGGCGCGAGCCAAGGAGCGACCGGGGGCGCCACATCTCGAGGGACTTCCGAAAGTGGCTGGCAAAGGTCCTAGCCGGAACCGGGCCCCTCCTCGAGCGAGGCCCGTCGGTCGCGCCGTCACGTTCCACGACGCCCGCTCGACCGGCGTCACCTACATGGCAGAGGTTCGATCGAGAGCTTCGAAATCTGCCGTTTTCTCAGGGAAGTTCAGTGGAGGCGCCGGGAATCGAACCCGGGTCCGCAAGGCATCCAGTCAACCCTCGTTCACGTGCGTAGCCACCATTGACCCGGTGACGGGGCTTCGCGGATTCGGCCACGACCTAGCTACCTGTGAGTTTCAGGAGAGCACCCGGCAGCCCGATACTCGCCCTAGCCTTAGTGCTGACGCCCTTCCGTTACCAAGGCAATCTCACGGTTGGACGGCTCTACGGTTCTTTACGCCGCGAGAGCGATTGCGTTATCGTTCGCAATTATTGTACGGCCCGCTTAGTAGGTGGTGCAGGCGCCACCGCACGCAGATTGGCTTTCAGTCCCCACGTCGAAACCGATCGCCCCCGAAAAGGGGAGGAGGGGGGGGAGGTCCCTCCGAGGAACGCCCGTAGATTAACGCAGCCCCGCGTCATGGCAAGCGCTGCGTCGGGTCAGAGGGATTTCGATGGGAGCGCGCCTGGCTCGAGGGGAAGGGCGCGGAACGCTCTTTCGGCGGCTAGCCGCCCCGTTTACGGCAGGGCAGGGCTGGGTCCGAGCGTTTGGCGATGAGCTGGACCCGCCCGAGCGTTTGTGCGTCGCTTGCGGAGGCCAAATGTCCTGTTGGCTCCGGCAGGGGTCCGAGATCGGGATCACTGGCGACGTGCTTTGGTAGAGAGTGCTTGGAAGCTCGCGGTTCCGCGAGACGGGCGTACGCCGCCGCGAGCTCGGCATGGGGGTCTGCGGTCTCCATGTAGTGCTGTGAGACCCGCCACTGTGACTCGACTGGGGGCTCCGAGGAGGGGGCAGCGTCCGTTGCGTAGCTGCTGTGGGGGCGTTCGCTGTAGCCCGTCCCGATGGCCGGAATACGGCGAGAGCTTGGGCTGCTGCTCTCCAGAGACTGAAGGCGGGCCAAAAGTGAGGCGGAACGGACGAGACGATCGGGCACCAACACGAAGTCTCCCGCTCGGGTCAGCCAAAGTGCCGCGTCATCGGGGGTTCCTTCGATGCATCCGAGGTCAGGCGCCTCGTTCGTGAAGCGGTCCACTGTGTCGCCCGGCAAGACGACGAGCCACTTGGCCGATAGGAGCTGCGGAACTGCGAGCTCCAGCTCCTTCCGCAACGCGACTACCTCGGTAATCGGGAGCGGCGCCGTCAACATCACGAGTACCCCTCCCGCGGCGCTTTTCGCCAAGGCTCGAGTTCTCTCGACGAGCTCGGGCCACGGCTCGCCGGCTTCGGGGATGAGCACTTCGCTCACCTCACCAACCTGCTGCAACAGTTGTCGGCAGGCCTGCCTGGAAGCGTGGGCGTCCGGCAGGCCCTGGGGGTAGATGACCCTAGTAATCATGGGGAGAGGGCTGACCTCGGATCATAGTTACACCCTCCGCCATGGCGCAAGCTAGCCACCGCCGCCCCTGCCGCTCATGGGCGTATTTGCAGAGCGCCCAGCGCTACATGCCAGGTGGCCAAATCTGCTGGACCACCTCGGCGAGGGACTTCACGGTCTCCCCCTTGAGCCCCGAATACGGGTGTGGCCATGGGAAGGAGGGAGACGAGACCTGATTGCAACTAAAAGAAATCAGTACGTCATTGGACAGACCACCTGGCTGGCCCGAGAAGGCCAGGCCCATCTCTGCGTAGAGGCATTGATTGTGGTCAGGACCGAAGTTGTCTTCGTCCCCAAGTATCTCAGCAAGCTCCTCCTTCAACTTGGGATCGATGACCTGCGTTTGGCTCAGTATCCTAAAACCATGAAAACGCGGCGTATTGTCGGCCGTTGGCAGGGGAGCTTGCTGCTGGCCAGCACCCGCCCCCTGCTGCGGCAACAGCCCAGGAGGCAGGAGCCCCGGAGGGATGAGCTGCTGAAGTCCCTGGGCGCCTTGCTGCAACCACTGCTGAATAGGCGCCGGAATCACTCCTGCCGCGCCACTCGTGCCTGTTGAGAGTGCGGAAGGAGGCTCGTAGTTCTGCAGTCGGAAGGCAGTGACGTTGGACGTCTCCATTTGGTTGAAGGGAGCTGCCGGCGAACTCGCGCAGCCGACAGCTGAGAGAGTCACCAAGGCCAACAGGGTGAAACCGCCGTGCTCGTATCTCATACCGTCTTGGATTAGACAGATTTGGCGTCAGCGTAAAGCGTCGACAGGTGGGGAATCGGCAGCGTGTCGACTAAGCGAAGTAGATTCGGGTACCTACAGTGTCGAGGGTGCTGGCGGCCGTGGTCGAGGCGCTTGTGATTGGGCAGGTGGATGCTAAGCGTTTCCTGCCATGAAGCGCCCCCGTGCTCGCAGGCCTGCCCCATGAAACGAGTGCTCGTATCGGGGGCCACCGGATTCATTGGCGGCGCCGTCGTGCGGGCGCTTTGCGCGCGAGGCGACTCCGTAGCGGCGCTCACGCGCCGGCCCGCCACGACGGAGCAGCTGTTCGGGCAAGCAGTGCGCAGCATCGAGTGGAATCCACAAGCCCAGGTCGCGGCGGTGGCGGAGCTTGCAGAAGCTGATGCGATCATCCACTTGGCGGGGCGCCCTGCCGTCGGGGTGCGTCACACGGAGCGGGTGAAGCGCCAGATCTACGAAAGCCGCGTCGCGGGCACGCGACAGCTGGTTCGTTCCATTGCTGCTCTCGCTCCAGAGCGTCGCCCCAAGGTGCTCGTGAGTGCGTCCGCAGTGGGATACTACGGCAATCGCTCGCCCGACGAGCGGCTCGACGAAACTGCTTCGCCCGGCGAGGGGTTCATGGCGGAGGTCTGCGTCGCATGGGAAGCCGCTGCTCAGCAGGCCCGGGAGTTGGGGCTCCGCGTCGTCACGCCACGTCTCGGGATCGTCCTGGGCCCAGGGGGAGGAGCCCTCCATGCCATGCGGCAGCCGTTTCGCTGGGGGGTTGGCGGGACTCTTGGCTCCGGCGAGCAGGTGGTCTCATGGATTCACTTGAACGATGTCGTGCGTGTCCTCCTGCTCTGCCTCGATGACGAGCGCTCATCGGGGCCTGTCAACGCAACGGCTCCTGGACCCGTCACGAACGGTGCGCTTACGCACGCGATCGGACGGGTTCTCGAGCGACCGACGTGGTTTCGTGTCCCAGAGATCGTGTTGCGTGGGGCGTTGGGGAGCGGCGCCGCGCCATTGCTGGAGGGACAGTGCGTTTGGCCCGGGGTGCTCCATGCTCTGGGGTTCTCCTGGGAGTTCCCCGACGTCGATAGCGCTCTCCGCGCGAGCCTGTAATCGACATGTAATCGAAGAGACTTGCCACGGCGTGGGGCAAAACCGCCGTGGGCCGCTGCTTTGCAGGCCGAAAGCGCCGTGCCTCCCCCTGATGGGGACGCGCGAGGGCGCTTATCGGGTTCGCGCGCGTGCCGTTCAAGGCACGGGTTTTGCGACTGCAATGCACGAAAGAGCTCCCCTGCCGACCTTGTACCCGGCATTGGAGCGGAAAAATCAACTCGACGAGAAGGAATAGAGCTTCGATGACCTCTCCGGAAAAGGCGGCAAGAGCAGCGACCGAGCTTCGCGAGCAACTCTCTGGTAGCTCCTGGCTTCATCAGCTGGTGGATATTGGTGTGACGCGTCAGGCCTCGCATTTCGTGCGCGTTCACGTGGCGCGAATCACCCCTGAGGTGCGGGCGGCTGTCCCGCAGTCGGTGAACGGCGTTTCGGTCTGGCTTGGCGCTTTGTGAGCCGGAGCGCGTGCTTGTCCCCGTCGTATGCGGGGTCGGCCGGCACTCGACCCGGCTCAGTGACGCTGGAAACTCTGGAAACTTATAGTCCCCACTGGTTGTCCATGGCCCGATGCCGTCTTCTGCGAGCGCTCGATGGGCGTGGTTCCTAGGAGCCTCGGCAGCAATCCACATCGTCGTGGTCCAACTCGGTGTCGCGGCGGTGCGGCCATCGACGCCGTCGCGGAGCGTGGCGACCTGGACGGGCGATACAGTCGAGGTCCAGACGTTCATCGACCCAGCGGCACCTGCGTCCCTGCGCGCCGCGCTGAGTCCAGCCGGAGCGACGGCACCAGCGCCGCCGGCCCAGACGAAGGGAGTGGAGGAGCCCGCACCGCGGGAGCGTTCCCACGTAGCGCAGCCGAAAACAAGTTCACGACGGCATGAGCAGGTCGCGCGCGACGAGCGGGCCGTGAGCGAGCGAGCCGCATCGCGGACTCGGGCGTCACCGCGAACAGAGACGTCGGCGACGCGCCTCGAACAGGATGACGGGGAAGGCGACGCCAAGAACGCCGCGACCGCATCGGCGACGCACCACGGACAGCGCGGTGCGCTAGAGGCGAGGGACGAGCTGGAAGGGGGTCAGGAACGCGCCGCGGCTCCAGGTGGTGCTCCGGCGTTTGGCGGTGCAGGTCCGCCGCGCGGAGTCCGCGATCTTGCGGCCGCCCTCACGCGCAATCTGCCACTCGCAGTGCAGCGTGAACCAGGTTGGGACGAGCTGGCGCTCGAGGTCGAAGAGGTGGCAAACGTCGTCGTTATGCTGGACCCCGAGGGACGCGTGCGCGGTTGGGAGCTCGAGCCACGCGCCGCACCCGGCGACCACCCGAAGCGCATGCGCGAGCTGGCGCGCCGCGCCGTGGCGCTGCTCGGTCGGGGACAGTACATGCTCCCCACGGGCTTCGGTTCGGGAGCGCTGCGCATCGAGATCTCGGTTCGTGCCGAGCAGGGTAGCGCTCATGGCGACGATCTCGCTGAGCCAGACGACCTCCATGCCCAAGGCTGGGAGCCGCCGCGCGGGGCTCTGCCGGGCACCGCCTATTTCAAGCGGAACTCGGGGCGCGTGCTGCGAATGGAGCTGCGACTCCCTTCTGCCGGCCCAGGGTGACGTCCAGGAGGGCCGGCCCGTGCGCACGGCGGGCCGTCACCGCGGGGTTCAGGGGGCAGCCCTTTTCGTGTATGTCCGTGGCTCCTGGGCCCTTTCGTCAGCTCGTTCGTCAGGTGCCCGCAACCAGGAGGAAAGCGCCCGTGCTTCTTCGGATCTGCCTCGCCCTCACCATCCTTCTCAGCGCCGGCAGTGCGCTCTCACGGACCGAGCCCTGTCGTACCCCGCGGACGGCTGTCAGCGTCCTCTTCGAGGGCCTAGAGCCCGGTGCCACGGAAGAGGAGGCCCAACAGGCGACTCTCTGCTTCGAGATGGAGGGGGGAAACGCGGCTCATCGCCTAGAGCTCGCCAGACAGCTCAAGGAGCTCTTCGATGCACGAGGGTTGTTCATCGATCTAGGCGCGATACCCGCAGAGGCAGACTTCGTGGATGCGACCACGCGGCGCCCCGAGGTCGTCGTTCATACCGAGCTCGGGTCCATCCGGGTCGCGCGAAGCGCAGACGGACGTTGGCTTTGGACTGCCGATAGCCTACGGGCTGCCCAGAGGCTGCACGCAGCTACCTTCGATGCCCTCGATGCGGGGTTCATCCGTCGGATGCCCGCGTCGCTGAAGGAAACCATCTTCGACGTTGCTTTGTGGCAGTACCTCGCGCTCTTCGTGATCCTGCTGTTTGGCATTGTTGTCAGGAAGATGATCCAGTTCATCGTTACCAGTCGCGTTCGGAGGTTCACGGAGACGCGGGGGCAGGCGTGGGCTTCGCGGGTCGTGGATGTCTTTGCATCCCCCGGTGCGACCCTGGTCATGGCGGCAATACTCTGGTTCACCTATCCCAGGCTGCGTCTTCCGTTGACGGCGGCCATGCTCGTTGGCGGCGCGGTGCGCGTCATGGTTGTCGTGTCCATCGTTTGGGCAATGTATCGCCTGGTGGACGTCCTGGCCGAGAGAATGGCCCTCAAGGCCGCCGCGACGGACTCCAAGCTGGATGATCAGCTCGTGCCGCTCGTGCGCAAGTCGTTGAAGATCTTTACGGTGCTTGCTGGAGCGTTGTTCATCCTGCAGAACCTCAACATCAACGTGGGCTCCCTGCTGGCTGGGCTTGGTATCGGTGGTGTGGCCGTCGCTCTGGCTGCCAAAGACACCGTGGCGAACTTCTTCGGTAGCGTCATGATCTTCGTGGATCGGCCCTTCCAAATCGGAGACTGGGTGGTGGTGGACGGCACGGAGGGTATCATCGAGGAGGTGGGCTTCCGCTCGACGCGTATCCGCACCTTCTATAACTCCCTGGTGACCGTTCCGAACGCGAAGTTCACCGAGACGCACATCGACAACTACGGCGCACGGCGCTATCGCCGGAGCTTTTTCGTTCTCAATCTGACCTACGACACGGGTCCGGAGCAGATGCAGGCGTTCGTCGAGGGAATACGTGGCATCATCGCTGCCAATCCCTTTACCCGTAAGGACTACTATGAGGTTCACATGAGCGGGTTCGGGCGCATTCCCTGGACGTCATGGTGTACTTCTTCTTCGAGGTCCCGTCCTGGAGCGATGAGCTGCGCGAGCGGCACAACGTACTCCTGGAGATCTTGAGGCTTGCCGAAGCCCTCGACGTCCAGTTCGCCTTCCCGACGCAAACCCTGCACCTCGATTCCGTCGCCGCGCCCGGCGCGCCACGCTCCGTGCCGATGCCCCCGCCGGAGCCTCGGCTCGTGGAGACGATACGGGCATTCGCGCCCGGCGGAGCGCGCTCGCGTCCCGAGGGTCCAAAGCTGACCCACGGGTACTTCGCGGGTCAGGTGCCACCTGCCTCCTAGCCCGGGCGACTACTCCGAGGTCGGGCTCTGCTCGGCCTCTCCCACGTCTATCAAGGTGGTGAGAGCTTCGATCTCGCGCTTGATGTGGATCTCGCGCTGGCGCAGGCCCTTCACCTGGGATTCCAGCTTGCGCTGCTCCGCCTCGAGGTCTCTCAGGTTCTGCTTCAGTCTGTCCCGTTCAGTCTTCAGTATCTCGAGATCGATGGCCACGCCGTCCTCCAGAACGTTCGCTTCTAGCAGAAGTGCTTTGGATTGTCTTGGCGGCGCGTCGCGACCGGGCTGGACTGTCTCCGCGCTGGGTGTTGGCGTGGGCCGGCCCCTGGGAATATCTTGGTCCTTTAGCCGCGACCCTTGGCGACCACGCGGTTCCTACCTCCCTGCTTGGCAGCATAGAGGCGCATATCCGCCAGGACGGCCAGCTCCTGGCCATCTGCTTGCTTCAGTTCGCTGAGAGAGGCACAGCCGAGGCTGACGGTAATGGGGATGACGCGGCGTCCATAGGTCGTTGGCAAGGCAGCCACTGTCGCGCGCAGGCGCTCGGCGAGCCTCGCTGCGCCCAGCAACGGGATTCCGCGCAGAATGACGACGAACTCCTCGCCGCCCACGCGGGCGAAGACGTCCTCCGTGCGCAACTGGCGCAGCACGGTCCCGGCTACCTGCTTGAGGATCGTGTCGCCCGCGGCGTGGCCGTAGCTGTCGTTGACTTGCTTGAAGTGGTCGATGTCCAGCATGATGATGGACACGTCCGCCCGGTGGCGTTCGGCATAGGCAATCTCGCTCGCCAGGCGATCGACGTAGTGCTTGCGGTTGTACGCTCCGGTCAGAGCATCGCGATTGCTCGAGTCGTACATGCGCCGCAGCAGCGTCTCTTGACGGTCGTCCACCACGGAGTAGCGAAGCCCCACCTTGGGCCCGAGCTGGAGCAGGTCACCATTGTGCAGTTCGCTCACCTCGATGCGCTGGCCGCTGACGAACGTGCCGTTCCGACTGCCGCAGTCGCGGACCACGTGGGTTCCGTGCTCCCAAAGGACTTCCGCGTGGAACCGGCTGATGCCCGCGTCGTCGATGACGAGCTGGTTGTCGGGATGCCGACCCAGTTTCGCGAGCTCCAGGCCAAGGGAGTAGACGCGCCCGGCCTCAACCCCCTCCATGCGCAAGAGCACGGCGCGATCCGCGAGCATGGGCTCAGGAGGTGGCTCACCGAAGTCGGTCATCCGAGCGAGATCGGTCTCCTGCTCGTCCTCCGGGAAGTGTCCACTGTACCAGTGGCCCCCCTCCGAGGGCCTGCTCGGTAGCCGCTCTCGGTGGCCCTGAAAGGAGAGCCTGCCTACTACGCTGTCGTGCACACGGAGCTCCGTGGGGGCGTTGGCGAGCGGGTCCCAGCGCGACTTCTCCGCGTGCTGTGCCACGACCTGCTCACGGCACCCCGACGAATCCGACGGCGCCTGGGCTGGCTCATCCGGTAGCACCGCGTCGCGGTCCACAGTGGTGGATCGCTGAGCGTTGGACGGGGTCTCGGCACTCGAAGACATTTGCGTGCTCAGGGCCATTGAGGTTTAGGGAAAGGCCACGCGGGCCTGGCGAAGAGGAACCCTTGCAGGTAGTCACAACCGAGCTCGGTCAGCATGTGGCATTCGGCTACCGTTTCCACTCCTTCGGCCACGATGCGCATCCCCATGTCCTTCGAGAGCGACGTCATGGAACGAATGACCTTCTGCTTCGTCAGGCTCGTGTCCACCGAGCGGACGAGGCTCATATCGAGCTTGACGAACTCGGGCTCGAGCAACGCGAAGCTCGTCAGGCCCGCGTAGCCGGCGCCCATGTCGTCTACGGCGATCTTGAAGCCCATCTGCCGCAGGCGCAAAATCCGACTTTTGGCGTCACTGACCTCATCCAAGCTGGCCCGCTCGGTGATTTCGAGGACGACGCGATGGGCATGGCGCGACAAAGGTGACTCGAGTGCCGACAAGGTGGGGTCGAGCAAATCCGTGACGTGCAGGTTGACGAATACGACGCAGCCTGGCGGGGCCGCGAGCATACGCTCCGCCGTGCGAGCCCGAATCTGTCGCGCCAAGGGAGTGAGGACTCCGAGCCGCTCGGCCGCATCCAAGACAGACTCTGGGGTCGGCAGGGTCGGCTCGTTGCTGCGCAAGAGCGCTTCGAAGCCGAAGACCGTCCTCGTTCGTGGGTCCACGATGGGATGAAAAGCCATCCAGAATGTGTCCAGGAAGCGCTGAAAGCTGGCTTCGAGCCCAGCGCGGTCTACTGGGAGGCCTCGGCTTCGCCCCATCAGTTCTGCGGCTTGCTGTTTGACGCGCGCGACACGGTGGAGCTGTACCGCCTTCTCCACCACCTTCAGAATGTCCTCGTTGGACACAGGCTTCGTCAGGTAGTTCAGCACCCCGAACTCGATGGCCAGGACGGCGGTGGTGACCGCGGGCTCTCCGGTGATCAGTATGACGGGCACGAGCAGATCGCGTTGTCGGATCTGACGGAGCAGCTCGATCCCATCCATGCTGGGCATGGCAATGTCACTGAGTATCGCGTCGAACTGCGACGCATGGGCGCGCGCTACGGCATCTCGGCCGTCGTGGGACGTCACCACCTCATAGCCACTGGCGATGAGAACGCGCGCCACACTCCGCCGAACCAGCGGATCATCGTCCACGACGAGAATCCGCGCCTTCGGTCGGTGGATCGAGGGTGTTGGCGGGGTCGTCATGAAATGTGCTCCGACGGCGCACACACCCGAGACCACGTCGCCATCGACATCCTCGATTGGGATGGCCCCCGTGGTTCCGGGTGCAGCTGGACCCGCCATGCACCTGGTAACGGTCACTCGTCCCCGCGGTGAAGAGGGCCGCGCCCAGTAGCAGGTCCGGACCGAATTTTCATGTGGATGCTACGGCTCGAGGCGGCCCACCCGAACCGAAGCTTTCTATGCGTGCTCACCCCTAGGGGTGATGTGCGATGACTCCCGATACGGCAGGATGCTGCCGCGATGGCAAGGGCACGGAAGCCGATGCGCCGAGCTTGCATGATCACCGCGGGCGACCTGGCGCGCTGGCTGGCCGTGGATTTGAAGACCGTGCACAACTGGGTGCGGCGGGGAGCGCTGATGGGACGTCTAACGGATGGCCGACACCGGCGCTTCTTCCGTGTGGAGGTCGTTCGTTGCTTGCGACAGCTCCAGCGACCAATTCCCGAGCAGCTGGTCGGTATGCGTAAAGCGGTCGGCCGAATCCAGCTCACCCACATTCTCGGGGCCGACCACCAAGGTGCTGTGGCAGGGAAGGCAGCCCAAGCGGCTCTCCACGTGCTGCTCGACGCGGCCGACGGGTGTTACGAGGCACTCGTCGTCGATCTTGGTGATCTCGACCCGGCCGCTTGGGCGCCGGTGGTCGAGGGGCTCACCGGCCACCCCTTGACCGCCCCGGTCGCCGCGATTGGCATCGCTCTGGACGAGCAGCAGAGGCAACTCTTCATGGATGCCGGTGGCTATGTCGCCGTGAGCAATCCGCGTGAGATTCCGATCGTGCTCGAATGGTTGACCGGCAGACGCGACGCCTCGAGCGTCGAAGCGAGCGTGCGCTACCTATTCGGGCACACGGCTCGCCCACGAGGGGTGCGTCCTCAAGATTCGCTCGGTCGCGGCAGCGTCACGAGCCGCCCCCGTGCGTCGACTCGGTAGGTCGAGCGAGTTCGCCGGGTCGAGGCTGGGCCCGATGTGAGAAGGAGGTGATCGAGCGTGCTGCGGGGACGTTGCACCATGGGCTCGGCGATGACTCGGGTGACCAGGGTACCTACCGACAGGTCGAGCCAAAGCGCGCGACTCCACACCACCCCGGGGCCTGTCGCGAGCTTCTCCACCGTGCACCCCGCGACCTTTACGGCGGGGATCCATTGCTGCTCCTGCTGAACCCACCAGGTCGTCCGTCGTGAGCCACGCCCAGCAACCTGTTCGCTCTCTTCCAGCCTGACTGCTGTCACGGCCTCATGTCCGCCATTCGAGGTCGAGCGTAGCGCTTGTCGGCGCAGTGGTGCACTCCATTCGCCCCTCTGTCGGCGCTCCGCTACTCCCAGTGCGTCTGGCCGTCACGAGCTCGGGCGAGCATTTCGCTCATGCCGTGAGCAAGGGGCTCCGGCACTGCGTTACCCTCGAAGAACGCGACCTCCGCAACCTCCAACGGGTTGTCCGGTTGGCGAGCGGGCTCTCCGACCCGCGCTGCGACGACGACCGTTACGGCGTGGAAGCGAGCATCGCGCTGCGGATCGGAGTAGACGCCCAGGACCTCCCCCAGCTCCACTTCCAGGACGCCGGCCTCTTCCTCGAGCTCTCGAACGATTGCTGTGCGCAAGGTCTCGCCCCACTCGAGAGTCCCCCCGGGCAGCGCCCACTCGCCCGTGTCGGTGCGACGAATGAGCAGCCACCGGCCGCGGTGATCGCGCGCAGCGGCCGCGACACCCACCACCGGCCTGCGCAGGAGATGCCGCAGGATCTCCTTGACGAGCTTCCAGGCTCCGCGGGGTATGCTCATGGGCCGCAGCATGATGCCCCCGCTGGGATTCGACCACTTTTCCGTCGGTCTCCTGCGGAGGCCTGCCGCCGAGTCAGAGCCGTGCTAGTGGGGCAGCTCTCGAGCCGGGCGGAGATTGCGGTGCGTCACGTTTCGAATTGCAACAGCTGGGTGCCCCGTCGTGGAGGCGCGCCATCCAGAGGCCTCTCGCGGGGACGCCTTCTCGCGGGCTTGTCGTGGGTCTTGGTGGTGGCCTGCATCGAGCGCGGTGACCCGCCTGGCGCTGCGAGGCCCAACGCCGCAGCGTCCGCCGAATCGTTCGTGGGATCCAAGGAATGGGAGCTCGAGCTGGTGGAGAGCGGGGCCATCCGTCCCACGGGTTCCGACGCAGCGCCGGGCACCTTGGAGGATGCGCTGCCCTTCGAGCCCGAGGGAACGCGAATCGGCAGCATTGCGTGGAGGACTTGGGTATACACCGACGTCGGTCCGCAGCGGACCCGGTACGGGTACCTGCGGGCAGGAGCCATCGTCGACGCGCGCGGACCTGCTATCACGAACGAGGGCTGCGCGGGCGGCTGGTACCGCATCAATCCGCGTGGCTTCGTGTGCGTCGGCCGTGGTGCAACGCTCGATTTGGAGCACCCGACTGTGACTGCCTCTGCGGTGCGGGCAGGGCGCGGCGAGGGGCTGCCGTACCTCTATGGAAAGGTCGGCGATAAGACGCCCTACCTCTATCACAAGGTGCCCTCCCCGCCTCAGGCGCGCGAGCTCGAGGGCGCGAGCGTCTTCGCGAAGGCGGAGGCCTGGCGCTATCGCGTCGAACAGAGTGGTCTCGCGACGATCATCGGCGAGATCGGGGAGCAGCCGAGCTTCTTGGAGGTCGGGACTCTGGACCTGAAGCCGTACGGTGTGTCCCGCCGCCTTGCCTACCAGCTGCATACGGGCAAGGCGAATCCGAACAGCGGTTTCGCGATTGCGCGTGTCTTCGAGCGGGATGCGCGTGTCTATGGTCTGACGACGGAGCTCGACATTGTCGCGCTCGACAGCATTGACGTCGTGCGGCCCAGTCGGTTCCACGGTGCCGAGCTCAGCGAGGGTGAGTCCCTGCCGGTTGCCTTCATCGACCGAGACTATGCTCCGAAGCTGCGCCTCCGTGACGATGGCCAGCTCGTGCCAGTGGGGAACTATGGTTCTCGGGAGGTCGTCAAGCTGACGGGCGAGACGCGAGCCGGCGGTTTCCACCGAACCCAGGATGGCTACTACCTCGTCGGGAGCGTGGCGCGCATCGTCGAGCCGCGGGTGGAGTTCCCCAGCTTCGCCACCGGCAGCCGCAAATGGATTGATATCTCGATTCGAGAGCAGTCCCTCGTCGCGTATGTCGGGCGCCGGCCCGTCTACGTGACCCTCGTCAGCAGCGGGAGGGGTGGAATGGGCGATCCAGAGGAGGTGCAGGCCACCGTCCGCGGCACGTTCATGATCCACTCCAAGCATGTTTCCGCGACGATGGATGGGGAGGAGGACAAGACCGATTCGTTCTTCCTCCTCGACGTGCCCTTCGTGCAGTACTTTCACCGGGGCTATGCTCTACATGGTGCCTACTGGCATGACGAGTTTGGCGAGGTGCGAAGCCATGGCTGCGTCAATCTCGCGCCGTTGGATGCGGCGTGGCTCTTCGAGTGGACCGATCCCGTCGTCCCGGAGCACTGGCACTCCGTGCTCAACAAGAAGCGCGGAACGGTCGTGCACATTCGCGGATGAACACTGAGACTCGGGTCAGCGTCAGTCGAGGAGATCCTGGCGGTCGACAATCACCTCGACCATCGCCGCCTCGGCGTCGTCCTGGGTCGGGATGGGGATGCTGAACCGGCGCCCCTGGCCAGGTTCCAGGACTCCGGGAACCGACCACGACTGAGCGTGAAGGATCTGCGGTGGGGGGCCTACGGGATCCCGGTGACTCGCCTCGGACGCCAACTTCCGCACCTGAATACCCAAGTCTTGGAGTTTCGTGCCTGAAGCATTGTAGACGCAGCCGCGTACCTCACTCGGGAGCGAGAGGAACTCGCAGACGCGCGCGTCGGCCGTGGCGCGAAGCAGGCGCTCCAAATACGTGCCTTCGTTCTCCCGGAGCGCGCGGCGCAGTTCCGTGGCGGCCTTGCGAGCGCGCGGGTCGCCCAGGTAGGCGAGCATCATGGCGCCGTGCAACCTGACCGGTCTGTGGTTTGCATCGAGGAGCTCGGCGACGAGATTCGTCGGAGCGGCGTTGTCGCCTCCAGGGCTGATATCCCCCGTGATGACCTGGCGGGATCCTTCGGTCGGTGGCAGGACCTTGAAGTGAGTTCCGCGTGCTTGGAGGCTCCATTTGATCGCTTTCGCTGGCGCCAGGGGGCCGGCATAGTAGAGGGTCCTATCGGCTACACGGTAGAGTTTCAAGGACGGAGGGGGATCCTGCTCGTAGAACTCGACTCGCAGCGTCAGCTCGGAGATCGCCTCGTCGCCGTTGTTGATGGCGGCGAGCTCCAGTGTCAGTTCGTTGTGCGAGCCATCGCGGCTTCGCTGGCTGTCGATGAGAAGCGTCGTAAGGCGCGGGATCGGATCGCGCCAGAGCACCGAGTCGGCACGCCTGCACGTGCAGGCGGACCCGAGGGTGAGCTCGTCGGCGCTCTGCGGCGCAGGCTCGGGCTCGGCGGGTTGCGCTGGCGTTTGGCGGATCTGGGGCTCCAAATTTGCCGCCTCCGCTTCGGGCGGTGGGGGCTCGGCTTCGGGCGCGGCGCGGCTCGCCAAGGTGTCGGCGTGATCGTGGGACGTTACCCAGCGTCCCACGATGAGCGTCGCGAGGATGAGCGAAGATAATGTGACGACCAAGGCGCCCGTCGTGCGAGGAAGCAGGCTGTCCAGCGGGGGAAGGGGGCGTCGTCGCGACCGGCGTCGAGCCACGTCGGCTCCGCCGCGAACCATGCGGGGGAAGTACGCGCCCACCTCGTCGAGGAAGGCGGTGCGTGCGCGCGTGTGATCCACTCCGCCGAAGGCAAGCCAACGATCCGTGAGGAAGCCGATCCCAAGGATCGCTATGGCACCCAGGCCTCCTGCAACGAGCGCCGACAGGGCCGTGACACGCTCGCTGAGCCGCGGACCGGCGAGCGAGAGCGTCACCGCCATGACGACCGCTAGGCAAGCAGCCAAGACGCGCACGATGAGCCGCCGACGGTAAAGCTCGTGGTGATTCAGGCTGTGCCCACTGGAAAAATTCACAAGCACCATGCGGGGCTTCAGCTGGGGCTCCTCACGGGTCTCGATGAAGACGGCGTCCTCGTCGGCCTCGATGTGAACGAGATCTCCCCAGGGGACCAGCCGCGAGCTACTACCCAATAGGGCGCCCGGGGCGTACCCTTCGCTGACGGGTCGAGCCGTCAAATAGGTCACCACCAGCCCCTCAGGGGTGGATTCCAGCTCCACGGTGCCTACCACGGAGCTTCGCGGTGAAGCGGCTGCGATGGCGCGCACCTTCATGGCTGGCGAATGGTAGCTATCTTTCGCGTCAGGTCGAGAGGATCGCGTTTGGGCCGGCGGTCGGCGACTGCCGCGTTTCCTTTCGTAGATTCTCGCTCAAGCGGCGCTGCGACGTCGCTATAACTCCCGGAGCCCAAATGACCGTGACCGATGGCATCCCCGAACTGCATCGAAGGTGCACCGATCGCGTCGTGCTTGGGGTCCGGGGATGAGCGCGGAGCGTCCAGACGCCAGCCCGCCCGCTCCGGGCCGCGGGGCGCTGCGGGCCTCCATGCAGCGCCAGCCGCGGTGTCGGCGTCGAATCGCGTTCCTCGCCGACTACATGAACGCCTACAGCGAGGGGTACGAGGAGCAAGTCCGGGTTGCCATCGACGAGGAGTGTGTGAGGAGCGACCTGGACCTGTTGCTCGTGTACGGACGACCCGTCTTTGGCGCTACCGCGGAGAGCGCTGCTCACAATGCCATTTTCGAACTGGTGACGGAGTGCAGCGCCGATGCCGTCATCGTTCTTGCTGGACCGCTCTCCTCCGTGGCGGGTCAGGAGGGCATGGAGCGGTTCCTGGAGCGCTACGAGGGGATACCTCGTTGTAGTCTTGGACTTGCCATCGCAGGGGTGCCAAGCGTGCTCGTGGATGGAGGCAGCGCCATTCGCGGCCTGGTCGAGCATCTGGTGGTGGTTCACGAGTGCACGCGCCCAGCCTTCGTGGGGGGGCCACCGAATGTGGCTGAAGCTCAGGAGCGGTTGGCTGCATACCGGGACGTCCTCGAGTCACGTGGGTGTTACGAACCGGCGCGCGTCGTCTGTGGCCACTTCACACAGAGTGGGGGAGCGGCCGCCATCGAGGAGCTGATGCGTCGCGGTGTCCCCTTCGATTCGGTCGTCGCGGCGAATGACAGCATGGCGCTGGGGGTCCGTGCTGCACTGCGCGAGCGGATGGGTCCAACGTTCCGTGGGCTGCCTATCACGGGGTTTGATGACTTGGCTGTCTCCCGTTGGGAGCACCCACCCCTGACGACGGCAGCTCAACCGTCTCGCGAGATGGCCCGCCGCGCCATCCGGGCGATTCAGGCCCAATGGGAGGGGCAGCATGCGACGGCTGCCGTGGTGCTGAGCCCGCGCCTGTTGTTTCGCGAGTCTTGCGGGTGCGCGAGAGAGACCCCCTTTGCGCAAGACGCGCCAGCTCGGTTGGCCCCCGCCGAGAGTCCTGTGGTGCAGCATTCGCGGAGCAGCGCCGGACCCGCCTGCGCGTCGCGCTCTCCGTCGCGCGCCGACAGCATGACGCGATTGCGAATCGTTCTGCTGCATTCTTTGGACGGGAGCTCTGTCGACGCTGAGGGTGTCGCCGACCTCCTCGTCCGCGTCATCTTCGAGGAGATCGACGGAGAGCGGGGCGCTCTGGGGCGAGCACTGGAGCTCCTGCTTCCGACCTGTGACGCCCAGTGCGCGATGGCGCTGCAATCAGTGTTCTCGACCTTGCGTCGGGAGGTTTGCCGTGATTCGACGAGCGCCATGGAGGACGTTTGGCATCAGGCACGCGACACGATAGCGCTCGCGACCTCGTCGAAGCTGGCGCATGCCCTCCTCGAGCACCAGCTCTTCAATGCTCGACTGCTCGCCTCCAACGAGAGGCTTTCTGCCGCGCTGGACCCGCAGTCCTTGAGCAAGGTCATGCTGGAGGTACTGCCCAGCCTTGGTGTCGACACTGCCTACGTGGCGCGCCTCACGGCTGGTTCGGACGCGCCGGAGCTCGCGCCGGTGATGGCGATGGTGGACGGTGTCTCGTTGGAGGGTTTGCGCCGCGCTCACTCGGCACGCGAGCTCTTGCCGGCGGAATTTGCCACCAATGCGCGTCGGACCCTGGCCGTGTTCCCCCTGACCCACGAGGCCCAGTGCCACGGGATTGTCGGCTTCGGCTACTCTCGGTCCGTGCAGGGGCACAGCCTGATTCGTGATCAGATCGCGGGGGCTCTGCGTGCCGTCCTGCTTCACCAGGACGTGGTGGAGCGTACCCTGCTCCACGACAGGAGCATCCAGGCCCGACTGACAGCTGGGAGGCAGCTCCAGGCTCTCAGCCTTCTGGCGGGGAGTGTCGCTCATGATCTGAACAACGTCCTCGGCCCCCTCGTTGCGCTGCCCGACGTCATCATTGCCAACGTGGCCAGGTTACCTATTCCCGATTCCTGCGGGGCTGAGTTGCGTGCGGACGCCGAGGCGATCAAACAGGGGGGCCTGCGGGCTGCGCAGACAGTGAAGGACCTGATGACCCTGGGACGCCAGGCTCATACTAGCAACCAGGTCGTGAACATGGCCGCTCTGGTCCGCGCCAAATGTGAAGAAATCGCTGCCGCGGCGCGCTCTGCTGGCGGTACTCCCGTCCGCATCTCGTTCGAGGCCGCCCAGGATTTCATCGCCGTGCGGGGCTCCGAGACACAGCTGTCCCGAGCAGTAGGGGCGTTGCTGCTCCATGCCTGTCGCTCGAGCCCGAACTCGACCCACGTCGCGATCGCCGTCGCAGCGGCAGACCTCAAGGAGACTCTGCGCGGCCACGAGGTCATTGCGCCAGGCAGCTATGCTACGGTGTGCGTCACCGATCAGGGGGGTGGCTTCGAAGAGCTTCAGCTCGCAACCATCTTCGAACCACACTATGGTGGCAACCGTGCTGCTGCGGACGCCGGGCTGGGCCTTGGCTTGGCGCTCGTTCACGTGATCGTCAAAGAGCACGGTGGCTTCATCGATGCGCGGACGCGTCTGGGTGAAGGGACGACCTTCACCGTTTACCTGCCGCGCACGGACGAGCGCCCCCGGAGTCCCGAGGCCGAGCTCCCCGTGGCGCCGGTGGCGGCGCGCGTGTTGGTCGTCGACGACGAGGCCCTGCAGCTGAGGACCTCCAGGCGGATCCTCGAGCTCCTGGGCTACGAGGTCGACGTCGTTGACAGCGGGACCAAGGCCCTGGAGCTGTTTCGCAGCGCGGTGTCCAGCGGCGTGAGCCCTTACGACTTGGTCGTGATGGACATGATCCTGAACGAAGAGCGAGACGGCCTCGAGGTGCTGGAGGTGATTCGTGGGATGTTCCCGGCGCAGCGAGGCATCGTCGTGAGCGGCCACGCACCTCGCGAGCGGCTGGAGCGTGCCGGCGAGAGGGGCGTCATTTGGCTCGGCAAGCCCTATACGACGGACGCCCTCGCGGGGGCTGTTGCCGCCGGTCTGCGGGACGCCCCATGACGGATGACGGGACCCGTCATGATTGTGCCGCATGTGCCACTGTGCCAACTCTCGACAGCCTCGCTGTCTGCCGGGGTTCTGCTCTCCTGAGAGTGCACTCGGTGGAGTGGCCCAGCAAGTAGCTAGCGTGCGGGGCCGGGGTAAGAGCCGACCGTTTTTTGCGCGGGGTGGCGTCCGGAGCACGGCGGTATCTCCCAACGGCTCTGGTGAGATGATACGTCTGGGAGGCGACAATGACAGAGCAGGACGAGAAGAGCGAGTGCGAGGGTCCACAGCATGAGCAGGAGGAGGAGCGGCCCCTCCCGGCGCCAGAGTTGCCGCTTCCGCCTCTCGGTCCTCGCTCACGCGCCTCCCTGACGCCGAGCACGTCCCAATCCCCGGCGGCGCCTCGCTCCACTCCCACCGCGGATGCGGCGGAGGAGCTCAGACGCGAACCGCGCCGGAGCGATTCCGCGCCCGTGACGGAGAGCAGGCTGATGCTCTTCGACAGGGAGGGGTTGGCGCCGGGTTTCTTCGCGGTCCTCTTCATTGGGTGCGGTCTCTCCCTCGTCTACGTCATCAAGGACTTCGTTGCAGATCTCGTCATCGCCTTCATCCTGGTGGGGATCTTTGGCGGCATTTACGAACGCGTGAAGGGGGGGCTCGGTGGGCGGCGTTGGCTCGCCTCCGGTATCGTCACGACGCTGATGCTCGTCGTGCTGCTGGTTCCGCTCAGCGCGCTCGCGTATACCATCGTGCACGACGCGGCGAAGGCCTACGACTCCCTGGTCGAGGCGGTGATGGCGACGGGAGGCCCTGCGGGGCTCGGCGTCTGGCTCGACGAAGGCGTCGCTCGTCTCGGCGTTCAGTTCAGTCAGAAAGACCTGCAGAGCTTGATGCTCGAGGCGGCACAGGGGATTCGGGCGCTTGCCATGTCCTGGGGGAGCGCCCTCGTCAGCAACACACTCACTGCGGTCATCGATTTCACCATTATCATCGTGCTCGTCTTCTATCTGCTGGTGGACGGAGAACGCTTGAAGATCTTTGCCTTCGAGCTCTCTCCGCTCCCCGACGACGAGGACGCACTGATCGTGGATACATTCAAGAAGGTGGCCAAGGGGGTCGTCATAGGCAACGGAGTGGGCAGCGCCCTTCAAGGGCTCCTTGGCGGGCTTGCCATGTCAGTCGTGGGGATCTCTTCTCCGGTTCTCTGGGGGGCCGTCATGGCCGTCTTCGCCTTCCTGCCGCTGGTGGGTATCTCCATCGTCGTCATCCCTGCCAGCATCGTGCTTGCCGTCCAGGAACGTTATGTCGCGGCCGTCACCTTCTTCTCCTTCTGCACACTGCAGGGTTTGGTCATCGAAAACCTGATCAAGACGAGGCTGATCGGGTCGCAGATGCGCATGCACGACTTGCTCGTGTTCCTGAGCATTCTAGGGGGCATCGCCACCTTCGGCATCGTGGGCTTGGTCTACGGCCCCTTGATCGCGATGCTCTTCATGACGCTCTCGGACTTGTACTCCCATCGGTATCGCCCCCGCCTTGCGCGCCGCTATGCGCGATCGCATGCCACGCGGGACAGCCTACCTCCCTCGAGCCGAATCGGCGGCTAGCACTACTGCGGGATGTTGGCGCGACAACGGTAGTTCGCGCGGCATGAGCCCAGGTCGGGGAATGTCGTGTGTTCCGCACTTTGTCTCGCAAATCCTCGCGTGAAGCTCATTCAGGTATTTCCATGTGTGCCCGTAGCGCGCAGAGGTACAGCTCATGGCGTTCCCCCTCGGGCAGATGGCAAACTGAAGTCGACGAGAGCGCCGTCGCGGCCTGAGCGGCACTTCATCGACTCCTTCATCAACTGCCGCCTCGCCATCGCCAGAGCCATTGCTCGTTGGCTACCGAGGTGTCCATTCTGTCACCGCTCCCATGTAGGCCCGAAAGTGAGCACCCGGAAACTGAAGATCATTCCGGGTCAATGCCGCAACTACGATCGGCGCGAACCGATAGAAGGGGATGAACCGCAAAGCCGCTTGCGCCAGGAAGTCTGGCAAGGAGGAAGTCATGTAGACAGGCGAAATCCACTGGAGCCCGTGGCTGGAATAGCCACCCGGTAGAAGAATAGCCAACCAGCCGAGAAGCGAGTCTTGCGTGGCGAGGGTGACCGAAGCTGCGAAGCGTAGACAGCGAGCGCTGAGGCCGTGTGATGGAGTCCCGAAATGCGGAATGATATCGGGGCCCTCGTCGTGCGTCTGCACGGGGCAGCACCGAGACGCCGTTGGCTGCAGCAGCAGCGACAATGGAGCGGATTGAGGCACCGGCAAGAGCGAAAAGCAGCCAGCAACAGCGATTCCCCGCTCCTAAGGTCGGCGAGGCGTCAAGGCCCGGTCGGGATCTGAGAGCACGGCATAGGCGACAGGGCTTCACCAGAAACCTGGGAGATCCAGGCTGCTCCGTCGGAAGACGGTACTGCGGGACAAGGTCGAAAACGGAGGAACGCGGGACGGCAGTCGGGAAGTCTTAGCAGCCAATAGTACCGATGAAGCGAGCCATAGCCGCCCCTGAGCGAGGCCGTGGAGGGAAGGTGCTGCCGGTGCAAGGAACCGTTCGAGGGAAAGATGGCAAGGACAGAGAGCCAAGAAGTCGTCTCAACGAGACGAGAACGGATAGCAGAACTGGCGAGACGTCATCGCGAGAGCCCATTTACTTCAGCGCTCGGGAGAAATGACCCGGGTATGCTCGGGAGAAATGACCCAGGCTTGGCGCGTGCTTGGCAGAAGCGAACCACGCGATAGACGAGAGCTCACATTCTCGGCAGACAACCGTTGACGAGCTACGCTAGATGGAGCGCTTAATGTTCAGTCGAGGTTCGACGTTTGGAGTCCAGTGGCGCGTTGGCGCGCGCCAACAGCCGGCTACCCCTGAGGCGCCTCGGGATAGCGCACAACCTGGGACCGAGTTCGGGCGCCCCAGAGGAACGGGCACGCTCGAGAGTCAAGGCGCGGCCCTGGCGCAGACGCTCGGCGGACAGAGCCGTCGCGGCACCGCGCCTGCGCCCGCGGGTATGAAGTCAGGCTCCGCACCATCTATCAGATCACGCCTTGCTCGCTCGCGTTCAGGAGCTCGTGCGCTGCGACAGGCAAGTGACAGCCGAACTCGTCGCGCACCTGGCCGAGGTCGATGCGCGACAGCTCTATCTCGAGCAGGCCTGTTCGTCGCTGTTCAGCTATGCGACCCAGCGCCTCGGGATGAGCGAGCCGACGGCGTACAAGCGGATCACCGTGGCACGTTTGGCAGGACGACTCCCTGTCGTGCTGGACCGACTCGCAACGGGGCGGCTCCATCTCTCTGGGCTGACGGCGCTGGCGCCCCACCTGACCGAAGAGAACGCGAGCGAGCTCATCGAA
>JAEWRL010000005.1 GCA_023398955.1 Pseudomonadota bacterium | reverse complement strand
GGAAGGCTACCCGGGACATGACGCCACCACGTACCCAGCGGTAAAGCCACGAAACACCCTTCAGTGTGCTCGTCGAGGTCGAGTTCAGGTTGCATCTCAACCTGCGCAAAAACCTGCTCGCGGTGGTGGGTCATTTTTGCCGAGCGAAACTGGGTCAGTTCTGCCAAGCGCCGAAGGTGCGCAGCGTTGGTTGCATGTTTTCCCATGGTCGACCATGCTTAAGATAGTCGCGCGCATCGGAGAACATCGCCATGGGCAAGCAGTCACAGATATCGGCAACGATCTCGGAGGCCACCAGAGACCAGCTCGATCGCTTCACCGCGAGCCACGGGCTCAAGAAGAACTTCGTGGTCGAGCAAGCGTTGCTCTTCTTCATGGAGGCTCGACGAGCGCTGCCCGATGAAGCTCTCGTGCCCGCTCGCATCGTGGTGGAAGATAGCGCGTTCGATGGCATGGCGAAGCGCATAGTGGCCCCGCCGGAGCCTACTTCAGCATTGCGGGAGCTGATGCGTGGCAAAGACGATTGAGATCCGACCACTGGCTCGCGATGACGACCGCACGGATTTCTCGTGTGGGCAGCCCGAGCTTGATCGGTTCTTCGAACACTACGCGGGGCAGAATCAGTTCAAGCTGCACCTTGCCGTCACCTACGTTGCCGTGGTCGAAGGCAGGATCGTCGGTTTCGCGACGGTGGCTGCGTCGTCGCTGGAGCGAGCGAGCATGCCGACCGAGCGCATGCGGAAGAAGCTCCCGGCGTATCCCTTGCCGGTGCTTCGCCTGGCTCGGTTCGGGATCGACGTGCGGGCCCAAGGGCTCGGCATCGGAACCGGCCTGCTTCGGCATGTCTTGAGGCTGGCGCTCGACCAGCGTGAACGGCTCGGCTGCGTTGGGCTCATCGTGGACGCCAAGCCGGATGCTGTCGGGTTCTACGAGAAGCTCGGCTTCGTCGCCCTCGAAGGCGTGCGCGAAGGGATGCTTCACGGCGAGCCGCTGCCGGTGTTTCTGGCCATTGGCTCCATCGCGGCTGCGCTCGAGGGGTGAGGCGTCCAGCAGGAGCTTTGGCTACCCAACTGCTGCGAGCGCCACCACATACGGCTGCATCACTTGCTGGACGCAGCTTACCTTCGCGGCTCGTATCAGTTCGTCGACGGTCCCCACGTGTCGCCGACGGTAGTCCCGAAGGGCCTCGATTGCAACGTCGAGACCGACGGTGCTTCGGTGCTTGAAACAGTCGGCGACCGTTCCGGCTGCCGTCGTGATGCGCACCGGCACTCCGTCGAGCTTGCTCTCGATGACGCCCTCGGTCAGCGCTGGTCCCGACCAACGTATGGCGCGTAGCGGGGCCGATCGAGGCAAGGGGTTCGCGCCGTTCGCGGGAGCGCCAGCCAGACCTCGGGCGGATTCTGTGTCGTGAGCTCGTAGACGCGCAGTGCAGACAGCAGGCTGGCGGGACCATCGGACGCGACCGTACATGCGAGGGCTGATGAACCTCGCCACAGCCTTCCTTCGCGCCGGAAGGTACGAAGATGCCCTCGGCGTGGGGCGACGGCTGGAGTCGGAGTGCGGCGAAGCGGAAAGCGTAAGGCACTGTCGCATCCTCGTTCACCTCAATCAGCGGGACTGGCGTCTTGCTCTCGATGCGGCAGGTTCTGGGCACGACGCGGTCGATGCACTGCTGGCTTCCCTTGCCGCGGTGGAGCTCGGCGAAGAGGCGGTCGCGCGTGCCAAGCTCGTCGAAGCGATCCTTGGCGCGCCGGAGACGGTAGCGGTGCTGTTCGGCTACCGAGACAAGTCGAAACCGGACGGGTACCGGGCCGTGGAGAGCCAAAACATGGGCGTCGAACTCCACGCCTCGCTCACCCGGTATCTTTCCGTCCGCAGTGGCAGGTCCAAGCGGCTTGCCCGTCAACTCTGGCAGCACCCTGTGGTAACGGACCTCCGCCAGGAAGTCCGTGCGCTGGAAAGAGAGTGGACCGCGGAGCGGGACCAAGATCGCCGCACCCTGGAGAGGCTCGAGAGGATTCGCTCCAGGAGTTTTGCCGAGGAGACGGCCGCACGGCTCGAACAACAACCCACCAACGGAAGAAGGAAGTAATGCAGGATCGATCGATCGGGCACGACGAGCTCGAGAAGCAGCTTGCCGAACTCGGGGCGAAGCTCAGCGTACACGAGGTGCATGCGCTGTACCTGGGGGCGCTCACCTCGACTTCCCTCCGGCTTGGCCCGCGGCAGCTTCTGCCGTTCATCCTCGGCGATGAGATGGTGCTGGGCGGGAGTCTGGAAGAGGCCAATCGAGTCCTTGGGGTGCTGTGCGGCTACTGGAATGCCCTTTCATCCGAGTGCCAGGCGGGACGAGTGCGGTTCGCGGCGGGCTCACCGAGTGCCGCGAAGCCGGTCTCTTCGGAAGACCTCCTCCAGTTCGCGCGGCGCAGATCCGACGAGCTTCGCTGGTACGTTCGCGGCATCGATGCTGGGGGGGACGACCCGATCGAGGGGGGAAGAAGGGCGCGCGACCTTGGAGAAGCTGGCGGAGGCGAGCGCGTTTTTCGAGGCATACGCTGCAACCCTGGCGCGTCCCAGCGCGGTCGAACAAGGGGCCCTGGATGAGGCCCGGAGGCTGCTCTTGGAGACCTCCATGATCTGTGAGCGCCTGATCACTGAGCTGATGGCGGTGACGGCACGAGTGCGGCTCGAGGCGCTTGAGACATCGAGTGCCATGGTGGGGCGGCAGACCGACGATGGGGTCACAATGGGCGTTCCAGTGCGGCGTGTCGGGCGCAACGAGCGTTGCCCGTGCGGCAGTCGGAAGAAGTGGAGGCAGTGCTGCGGGAAACCCAGTCGACTCAACTAGACGAGGAGCCTTCCATCGTGCGACGAAGGACGGCGGAATCCGCCGCCTCGCTCAGACCGGGGGCACGAGCGCAGTAGACTCGCGGAGCCCTTCGGTGCATTGTCGCGGCGATGCGGAAGCCGCCGTTCTCGTTGGTCTTGGTGCTCCTGATCACCGGATGCAGTCGCGGAGCGACGGCATCGTCGACGCTGCCGAATCGGGACGATGCCAAGGTAACTCCCCGAGGACCGGTCTCCGTAGCGAGAAGTGAGAGTAGCTTCAAGCCCGAAGGCGCAGCGAAAGCCACTATCGAGCGGCTTCGTGAACTGGAAAGCACTGGGCCCGTGGTGGTGTCCGACCTGCGCTTCACCGATTCGGTGACGATTCCAGAGACCATAACGCTCCATCCGGTAGGGGATGCCGCGTTGGTTGTCGTGTCAAGCGTGGTGCTACTGCTTGAGGGCAACGACCTTCGACGCGACGAGGCGTTGAGTGAGCTCCGCTACACACAGCTCGACGCCGCGAGTCGCATGAGTTTCGCGGGCACCTGGCCCCAGCACGTGTGGATGACCAATAGTTACTGGTCCGACGCGGGACCCAGCTGCGGCACGATCTATCGCTGGCAGTCGGGAGCGACCCCTGGGAATCTGGGAAGCTGGGAGCCCGTGGGACAAGAAGTGCCCGGCATTTCGTCTCTCGCGGCATCGGGCGATAGCGTGCTTGCTGTCGGGGATGGCTACGGCGCGGTGCCTGAAACCCAGGAAGTGTGGCGAATCGACAGGATGGGGATCACGCCCTTCAAATCGGACGCCTGTACGGATGGTGACACCACGGGCCAGCCGCTCGTGGCAGAGATGTTCGAGGACACGCTTCGGGTTGCTGGGCATCGTTGCGGGAACGTCTATCAAGGAACGGGGGACCCTGCGGTCGTTACCCAGTCATGGAACCGGAGCGCGCCCAACCAGAGCAAGACTCACGTGCTCGTCGAGGACGACGCTTGGATCGACGCGCGCCTGTTTCGTGACGCGGGGCACCTCTACGGGGTCGGCCCCAAGCGAGAAGGACGCCGGCAGCTCGCGCGCCTCGATGGTTCGAGGCCGGAACTCATCGGAGAGCTTCCGGCGGACGCAGTTCTCGTCGATGCCCCCGGCACGAACGACCTGTGGCTGATCTTCGACGGGCACCTGGTGCATCGCGAGCGGGAGACGTGGAAGGCCATCCCCCTGTCGGAGGAGATGAAACGCCATGCTCAGGGCAACTACCCTCGGCACGAGGTGTGGGTTCGGGGCCCGCACGACATCTGGCTCAATCTCGACGGCAGCGGCCGAAGCCTGAACCACACTGGCCCGATTTCCCTCGGGCCAGGCGTTTCTGAACTCGATACGGACGAGGTCATTCGCCTCTGGGACGAGCGTCTTCAGCGAGCAGAGGCCAGAGCGAACGCACCGTGCCCCGAAGGGTTCCTCGTCGAGCTCTACAAGCTCGACCCGTTCACGTTCGAAGCGACGATCAATCCGGCAACCGACCTGATGACCCGAGCTCAGATCCTGGGCAAGGTGCGCGCCGCAGTACGTCGATTCGCATCGGCGACGCCCGTTCAACACGACTGCTGTGGTGAAGCCTGCGTTGGCGTCACCGTCTCGAACCGGAACACGGCCGAGCAGATCATTGAGATGCTCCGTCGGCCTCCCGAAAGCACCAACGATATGCGTTGGAACGAGTCGATGCGGCTGAGCTGTGGCGTTCCTCCCTGGGTCGCGCCGCTGAGGCTGTAGCTCGCGGTGAAGTCTGGACGCTTCGCCGGGTTGCGCTCGGCCTTCCTCGAGCAGGTTGTGCTGGCTCTCTCACGCATCCAGAGCGTCAAGCCACCCTTTGGTAGTGATGATGAAGTCCATTCGTGCGACCAGGTCCTGCTGGCCTGAAAGGAGAACGCAATGCGGTAGTGAATGAAATTCAGAGTAGTTGTCCAGCGGGTGAGAGTCCCGTCCGATGCCTAGCCAGCAGGTACTCCAGTGGCGAAAACTGCCTGCCAAGAGGAACGAACAGGCCTCTTTTCCCAGGGCCGAAACTTCGCTTGCTTGACCTTGCGAGATGCCACGATCAGCTGCTGGCGAAGGAGCAGGTTCTCCGCGGAGCGTGTGCGGAGCTAGGCCTCCATCAACATCAACTCCGCTTCCACGTCCAGCCGTCGGGCTCCCAAGTCGCGCCAGAAGTCCCGCTGAGAACGGGGTTCAGGAATCGTCTCACCGCGTCGGTGACGGAGTGCAGATCGCTCCAGATGAGCTGGTCTTCACGGGCCATTGCGGCGTATGGGCGTACCCAAGCTGGCGCCGGTTCTGGAACGGCTCGAGGCAGTGGATGCGTGGCTCGAAATGAGAAGGTTTGCTCAAGCGCACGGCGCTGCCTCTCGGCGTCGATTGGGCGAACGGTGGCCAGTAGCGCCAGATCTGGCAGATCCTTCACGCGAGAGTTGGGGCGGGCTCGGGGTATCGTGTAGGCATGGAGCTTCTCGGCGATGTGGGTCTCGAGCGGGCAGACGAGCAGCGTTGGGGGCGTGACGCCAGCGAATGCGAGTAGGTCAGGAGCCGTGGACCCGGTCGGGATTCGTCATCGTGAGAAACCTCCGAAGGGCTCGAGTGCCTCGGCCACAACACGGAGTTCAGCCGTCGTGGCGAGGCCCCGGGCGATGGCTTGTTGTGCTGCCTGGCGCAGCAATTCGGGAGAGAGCCCTTCTGATGCGCAATCGTTCAGAGTGCGAGCGACTGCGGTGAGCGGGACGGCGCCTCACCACGTCCTCTCGTTCGGGGTGACGTTTGCATGGTGGAGGGTGACGTCGGCCGGGACGCGGAACCGGCGGCGGCGCCATTCGTCGGGAAGGGTGAGGTGGATGCGCGACGGCAGCACGTCGGAGAGACCGTGCAGATTGAGCGCTGTCTGGTGAGAGAACACGCCGCCTTGCTCTGACCATAGCCAGAACGAAGGCGCATCTGTAATTGACGCTGGGGACCTCTCCGCGAGCACGCGAGCAGCACACGGGGCGATCTGCCTCGCTGGGGCTGATCTCTACCGCCTTCTGCGCGATGCCCCGAACGTTTGGGCTCCATCGCGGCGGGAACGTCCATTGCGTAAACCCGCGTACTGCGCTGGTACGACTTAATCGGCTGCATTCCCCTGCCGTACGTCGAGAAGGACATCGAGTGGGACCCGACGCGCGCCAGGAGCTGCAGAACGAGGCTCGCGCGGCGGGCGTCAGCCCTAGCGGCATCCCGGTGATTCCGCCCCCCCGTCCTCGGCACGTGCGCTGCATCCCTTCGTGCAAACGACGACGGACGGCAGAAAAGCCAGGCGCCGATCGTGGGGCATCGCCACACATCGGCCTGCCCGCCACATGGAGGGAGACCAACATGTCCGATACCCAGACTGTCCCGAGCCACGAAAACCGGCGCGGCCGCCGCGCGGAGAGCCCGCTGAAGATCCCGCCCAAGGGCTGGAAGGACGTGATGCTTCGGGTGAAGGACGAGATCAAGCGAGACAACCTCGCCATCTTGGCTGCCGGCATGGCCTTCTACGCCATGCTGGCCATCTTCCCCGGGCTCATCGCCCTCATCTCGCTGTACGGCCTGGTAGCAGCCCCGGCCGACGTACAACAGCAGATCAACTCCATGTCCGGCATGCTTCCGGCGAGCGCGCAGGAGCTGCTCTCGGAGCGGCTGAACAGCCTGGTGACCAGCTCTTCCACCACCCTGGGGCTGGGGCTCCTGGTCTCGATGGCCGCCGCGCTGTGGAGCGCCTCGGCGGCCATGAAGACCGCCATGGCCGCCATCAACATCGCCTACGGCGAGAAGGAGGAGCGGGGCTTCCTCAAGCTGCGGGGCATCGCGCTCCTGCTCCTCGCGGCCATCCTGGTGGTGCTGGTGACCTTGGCCCTGGTGGCGGTCCTGCCGGTGCTGTTCGGGATCATGGGCGTGGGCCAGACCGGCCAGGCCATCGTCACCTACGGCCGCTGGCCGGTGATGGCGCTCCTGGTCATGGTCGCCGTGGCCGTCCTCTACCGCTACGGCCCCTGTCGCCACATCCCCTCCTGGCGCTGGGTCGGCTGGGGCGCGGTGGCGTCCACGCTGTTGTGGCTCGGGGTGACCGCCCTCTTCTCCCTCTACGTATCCAGCTTCGGCAGCTTCAACGAGACCTACGGCGCGCTTGCCGGCGTCATCGTTCTGATGCTGTGGCTGTTCCTGTCGTCCTTGGTGATCCTGCTTGGCGCGGAACTCAACGCGGAGGTGGAGCACCAGACCACCGTGGACACGACAGCTGGCGAGTCGAGGCCCATGGGCGAGCGCGGTGCAGAGAAGGCCGACACGGTCGGCCGCGCCATCCGCCCCTCGGGCGCCTGAGCCCTTCGGCGACTGGCTCGCTTAGTCGTTCGCGCGTTGATGAAAATGTGTGTCAGCGGAGAATCGATGGCGATGAGCCGCACGGACACGTTTACGGTCGTGGTCTGGGAGCTCGGCGCCGTCGCTGACTTCGATGACGAGATCCGCTTGTTTGCGGAGTGCGTTCTTGGCAGTTGAGAGTGTGTGTTCGTCTAACGAGGCATCTAGCAGATGGAGAAGCTCCAGCAGGTAGATCTGAAAATCCGGTTGCTGCGCGGAAGCAAGTCGGATTTGGTCGAATGCCAAACCGACCAACTCATCATGATCGGGTTCCACGGGAAGCAGAAGGCGACGGTTTTTTGGGCCGACGATGACTGGGGCTCGGGACGGGCGAATGAGGAGCTCACGTATGACCGAGCCGAGGTGAAATAACGCGTCTTGCGCCGTGGTGGGGTCGTTGATACCCGAAGAGAGGGCTTTGAGCGCAACGTCGGCGAGCTGCCGGACACCATAAGTCAGGTCTTGTTGCATGGTGCGACTCTCACCGATTGAAACGGCCTTGCGAGCCGCCCGCCGAAAACCATCGTCGTCGCTTGGCGTGGGCCATATCGTGCACAAGGGCGTTCCGCGAATGGCGTAGCGGCCGGCGATCGTCTCCAACTGGATACAGCCGGACGGCTCGGCGATCGCGAGCAGCTCGTCGAGATCGATATCTTGGACCCATCCTTCATCGTCGGCCGTCACCGTAAACCCATCCTCATCAGGGGCCGCGGTATCATGCTGGTCGGCGGGACCTGTCTCCTCGCACGACGCTCCGCGAAGCTGGTCGAGTGCTTTGTCGGTAACCTTATGGAGGATCTTGGACACGTCCATGGAGTGGGCGCTGTGATTGATGAACGCCACGATAGCCAGGACGCAAACGATGCCGAGGGCCACGCCGAGCAGGATGGAAACGCTCGGGACGATCGGTGGGCCAGCCCCCTCGAGGGGGCCGCGAACGGCTCTGAGAACCACCAGGCTGTACGTGAAGGTTCCGACCACGATTCCCATGACCCGCTTGTTGAACGGGTCCCGGAAGAGGCCATGGACGACTCGGGGCGAATACTGGCTCGACGACAGCGAGATGAGGAGAAGGCTGACAGAGAAGGCGATACCTGCGAAGGAAAGAGTCGCTCCAGCTACAACCGTGAGCACGTTGCGCGCGCTGTCCACGGTGGCTGTCAGGTGAGACGGCAGGTGTTCGATGCGGGCATCGAGCGTGAGCATCAGTTCCCCCAGGCAGATTGCGCCGACCACAAATACCGTCGGAACAAAGAGAAAACTGCTGTGCACACGGTCTTTGAACGAGCGGAGTCGCCCTCTCATGACGCGGACCACCGCCACGAACGGCCCAGGTGCCGAATCCAGCGAAAGTGCGACTTGAGGGCACCTGTAAACGTTTCGTGAGTGACATAGCGAATCTCGAAGTCCGCGCAGACCTTCCGCACCATCGGGGCGATGGTCGGATAGTGAACGTGGCAGATCCGGGGGAACAGATGGTGCTCGATCTGGAAATTCAGACCGCCGAGGTACCAAGAAAGAGCGCGGTTGCCTTGCGCGAAATCCACAGTGGTCTCCACCTGGTGCACGGGCCAGGCGCTGGGCAAACGCTCACCGGGCAACGGTGGACGGGGAAAGCTCGTCTCCTCGACGCAGTGGGCCAACTGGAAGACCACGCTCGCCACGAGCCCGACCATCAGAGCTGTGAAGGCGTAGAGAAGGACTCGTGGTCGCGGAAATTGATGGCGAGCAATCCTGCCTGTCGCGACGCAGCGGAAGTCATGGAAGAAGTGCAACACAGGAAGCAGGAGCCCGTAGAGCGCCCATAGGGGGTGATCGAGGAGCGTGGGGAGTTCGACCACCTCAGGGGGAGGCTCCGTCGAGTCACCGAAACCAACGTCGACCTGCACTGGAATGCGTGCGGTTCCCAAAGTCGCGAGGAAAGTGACCCGAACGCCGTCGTAAACGGCTTCTTCCCGTATGGGGGCGGCGTGGACGGTGGTTGGATCGAAGCCGAGCCCATCCTCGAAAACAGGGACTTGGCAGACTTCCCGGAAGATGAGCTCGAGGCGCGTCATGGCCCCTTTGAGTAGGAAGTCTGATGCATGGCTCGACGAGGCTAGCCGGTGGAGAACCCGCTCGATGACGTAGCGTGTCAAGATGGCGTTGAAATCCTCGTTCCGAGAGCGCGCTATCGTGAGCAGCCGCGCCTTGACGGACGCCGGCAGGTTCTTGGGTGGTTCTCCCTTGCCTCGCTTCACGTAACCGCCTCCACGTAGGGCTGCATCACTCGCTGGACGCGGCATACCTTCGCGGCTCGTATCAGTTCGTCGACGGTCCCCACGTGTCGCCGACGGTAGTCCCGAAGGGCCTCGATGGCAACGTCGAGACCGACGGTGCTTCGGTGCTTGAAACAGTCGGCGACCGTTCTGGCTGCCGTCGTGATGCGCACCGGCACTCCGTCGAGCTTGCTCTCGATGACGCCCTCGGTCAGCGCTGGTCCCGACCAACGTGTGACGCGTAGGGGGGGCCAATCGAGGCAAGGGGTTCGCGCAGTTCGCGGGAGCGCCAGCCAGACCTCGGGCGGATTCTGCGTTGTGAGCTCGTAGATGCGCAGTGCAGACAGCAGGCACACGATGCCGCTCGCCACCCGCGTGACGGCGTGGATGATGGACTCGTGCTCACCGAGCTCCCGATCAGGCAGCGCGTAGAGACCCCGCCCGACCCGAACGAGCGCTCCCGCGTCCACCCAGCGACTGAGTTGGGCGCGGGGGATACCCCGCGCCTCGATGTCGTGCGCGCGTAGGACGCCGTTCGCGAGCGCCGCGACGAGGGAAGCGCCTATGGTGCGTTTTGCAGACACTTGATACTAAGTGTTTGCAGTTTGGATCGGTTGTGGGCGAGCCGCCATGTGTTTGTGGAGGGGAGCACGTGACGCTCATTCGTGGGTCGCGAACCTTCGACCCATTGGTGAACAGCAAAAGATGAGTGAATGTAGCACCTTACGTGCTGTCCTGGATCTGGGATAAGGCAGACAGATTTTGAGCCAAGTGTAGCGCGACGCAAACGGGACCGACCCGTTGCTTGATGGAAGTCCCCACGACGATGTCGGCGGGGGCTTCGGTGATTTGGGCGCGGGGAACGCGCTGGATGCGACGAGGGGTGGGGCGGGGGACCCGGGGGGCGCGGTTTCACAAAGAGCGCCGAGGGTAGACGGAGTCCTTGGCGATGCCCATGTGAGTCGCGACCGCGTCCACCGAAACCCTGGGTTCAGCGGTTGGAATTGGGGCCACGGCTCGCATGCTGTCAGAACCTGCCAAGAACTCAGCGAGCAGACAAGTTCCGACGTAAATCGGTCACAGTCGTTCAGGGCGGACGATGCGCAGTCCACGCCTCCTGCTGCTCGGCCCACGTCCCCGCTCGCCCCGCCTCCCGCAACGCCCTCTCCGCCATCGGCTCGACCCCATCCACCGCTTCGAGCCCCAAAACCTCCTCCTGGATGCTTGGAGCCAGAAAGCACAACCCAAGCAGCTGGCTCACCCTCGCCCGCGTCAGCCCGAGCCTCCGCGCCACCGTCGCCGCGTCCGGCACCTCGCCCCTGTCGATCGCCCACTGGATGTTCTCTGCCGCGGCCCTGCGGCTCTCGGTGCGTGCTCGCAGGAGCTCTTCGGCGTTGTGCACGAAGCCCTTCTCCGCGGTGAGCTTGGCGATGCGCTCGACCACGAAGCGATCGATCGCGTCGGCGGCGAGCGGCTTCGTCTTGCAGGCCTGGATGCCGTGGCGATCGGGGGTGCTACATCGGTAGTAACGATGCGTCTTCCTCCCACGCTTGGTGGAGCCCGGGCACATGGCACCGCCGCAGCGCTTGCAGCGGATGAGCCCCCGCAGGACGTAGTCGGGGTTGAGCCCCGTCTGGCGGTGGAAGCCGCGCTTCCCCTCGAGGATCCGCTGCGCCAGCTGAAACGTCTCGTCGCCGATTGCCTCTCCGGCGTGACGCAGCGACCTTGTCCCGGGTCCGCTCGCGGATCATTTCCCGCTCAAATTCGGCGAATGAAACGAGCAAATTCATCGTCAGCCGACCCATCGCGTCGGCCGTCGAGAAGTTCTGGGTGACGGACACGAACGACGCCCCGGCGGCTGTCGAGCGACGCTCCGCTCGGGACGTAGATCACCGGGGAGGGATCGAGGAAGCCGTCCTTGCGGATGCAGCAGCCGGATCCGAGCCAGACTTCCGTCGTCCCCTTGTCGGTCCCGGCCTCACCGCACGCAGCCCGGTCGCGAAGAGCCACGCGATGATGGTCCCCGCAATAAGCTCGCGCATCGAGCCGGGCATCCCAAGGGTCCCCACGGCCTTGATGAATTGGCGCGACTCCCCATGGTTGTAGATGTCCGGCACCAACTTCGTAATAGTCGCCGAGGATTTCGGCGATGATATGGCGCACGTGGTTTTCACCCAGCGGCAGGGCGCGATTCAATCAGCTGCGGAGCCGCAAGATCTGGGGATACGTCGTGCGCGCGCCGCGCCGTCTCGAGCTCGTGCGCCGTCATCGGCCCGCGGAGGAAGCTCATTGCCCAGCGCGGCTGCAGTAGCCGCGGTCCGCTCGAGTCATGGGTGTCCCTCAACACGAACCAGCGCGGCGCGAGCCTCGGAATCGTGCTCGAGATACTGTGCAGCGCATCGCCGCCAACGCCGTGGCGCAGGCCGTCGACGACGCGCTCACGGTCAGCGTCGGTTTGGAGTCTGCCGATGCACCAGATGCCAGCGTTGGAGAGGGCGCGGTAATCGAGATCCATGGGGTTCTGAATGGCGACGACTACGCCGACGCCGAAGGCGCGTGCTTGCTTCATCAGGGCGACCAGGGGCCGCTTCGTCGGCGGGTTGGCGGGATGAGGTGGCAGGAAACCGTAGACTTCGTCAAAGAGGATCAACGCGCGGAGCTGACGGGAGCCTGGTAACGTACGCGCCCAGGAGAGGACCTCTTCGAGAAGGACGCCGAGCACCAGCGCTCGCTCCTCGTCGTCCAGATGAGCCACGCTCACGATCACTGCTGGCGTGCGCCCCGCGCGCGGCGTGAGCCATTCACCCACGTCCATTGACGCTCCCGTGCGCCATGAGGCGAAGGTGGGCGCAGCGAGGAGATTGTTCAGGGCCGCGGCGAGCTGCTTGCGGCGAGCTGGGGGGCCCTCGAACCACTAGGCAACGAAGGGACTCCCAGCCCCTGGACCCACGGCGGGCTGCGCCCCGCCTCCGACGCTGGGCGCGGCGTTCCCGCTCCCGGCACTCGCCGCTGAGACCGCACTTCCCGCGCTGGGCATGGTGTCCGACGCCCCTGCAAACGAGGCAACGAGCGTCTGCGGCGAAGTCTGCGCAGCCTGACTGGCGGTGCCAGGAGCGGGAGCCTGCCCGGGATCCGCGACCACACTGGGCCCGTCCGCCCCACTGTCATCGGGGGCGCCCCGAAGCCTCCCGTGGTTGCGCCCCGCGTGGAGCGAAGGCGTTATGTCATTGCGGAGGAACTGCACCAACCGCCGCACCTCGGCATAAGTCTTGGTGAAGAGAGTGAAGGCGCGCTCGCGCTTCAGGAACGCCTCGCTCGCCCGTACGGGTGATTGCTCACGGCGGCCGAGCATCGCGAAGCCCCGCGTCACGAGCGCGGCTACTTCGCTCAGCTCTGATGCGCTCAGGTACGAACGCGCCTCGATTTCCGGCCAATGGCGACGGAAGACTTCGCAATAGAGCGCGACGTCGTGCAGCGCGGCCTGATAGCCCGTCGTATTGCGGAGACACTCGAGCTCTTCCGCGTCGATAGCGCCACGGTTTACCATCGGGCGAATGTCCTCCGCGAAGCGACCGCGCAGCTCTATGATGCGCTCCATATGCTTCCGCACGGGTTCGTTGGGCTCCCGCGCGACTTCGTACTCCAGGTGTGCGCCCATCAGGGCCAGGGCGGTGAGCCGCAGCTTGCGAGTCGGTGCCAGTGCCTCTTCGGGCAGCACCTCGGCGAGTTGTGGCAGCAACGCCTCGAATTCAGGCGCAACGCCAGGTGCGGCGCATTATCACGGCGTTCCTGCTCGCGCAGATGAACAACGGCGCGTTCTGCTCCAGGGTGCGGGCACAGGCGTTCTTCGTGGACGTCTCTGACCAGCTCAACACCGAGCGTCATCTTCGCCGGCAAGCTGATCGCCCGCGTGGGGCTCGCCACCAACAAGCCCGCGGAGTTCATCATCATCCGCATCAGTGGGACAACGAGAGCGACGAGAATGTGATTGAGTCGGTGACGCTCACCTACGATTTCTTTGAGCTCGTCCAGTAGTGACTGGGTGATCACGCGGCATCATCGGCGATGGCCGGAAACCTCACTTCTCCTCCAACACCGCGTCGAGGACTCGCACTGCGCTGACTTGGCTCTGACGGGCAGCGTCGGCCAGGGTGACCTCCTCTGATGTGATGCGAACGCCGCGCCGGCCGAGGCTGTCACGCAACTGCTGCGGCGTGCGCCCCGTCAACTCGGCCACCGTCGAGATGCGAGCCTGAAGCAGGACACCCGCTGCCTTTCTGCCGATCACTTCCTGCACATGGCCATGCTCCCGTGCGCGCTCTTCTACCTCTTTGCCAGGAGTGATAGAGAATACCAGCAGCGCGGCGAAGAGCCCTGCGATGATGATCCCGCGCCCCCTTGATAGGTTTGCGCGCACAGCGCCCCAGTTCAGCCAGATGTGCAGGCTGGCGCTGACGACGAAGATGGGGCTGAGCCATTCGTGCGCGGCAACGATGAGGCCGCCGCGCACCTTGAAGAACATGAGGAGACCGGTGCACCCGAGCAGCAGGAAGGAGCCGATGGTGATCGGCGTCACCCACGAACGTAGCTTCTTCACAGCCTAGCCCTCCATGAATGCACGCAGCTTCGTGAGGATTGTCGCTGCGGTGGCCATCTCGTCGGCACTGATCACTGCCGATAGAGATCGTTCGAATGCGTGACTGCGTTCATGGATTTCCGCGAAGAGCCTCTGACCCTTCGGAGATAGACAGAGATGTGTGCGCCGACCGTCTCTGGGATCGGAGCGTCTCTGGATGAGCCGATCCCGTTCTAGGTCCTGGACTTGTCGCGTGACTGCCGCCGCGTTGACGCCGAGGCTGCGGGCAAGGTCCATCACGCCGAGGCCGCCATCGGTGATGGCCAAGATTCGCAGTACCTCGAGCCTTGACGCCGGCATACCGATCTCCCTCGAGAATCCGGTTATGAGCACCTGATAGGTTCGGATGACCTCTCGAAGGAGGTGTGGCTCGTCACCCCTGTGATGCTGTGCCGCGACATCAACGGTCTTTGAGTCGTCCATGCTGGCAGATCGCCACTTGTCGTTGCCCTGGTCAATGACCTGGGCACGCGCCATGGTCTCTCCCTTGTGCGGTCGTAGGCTTTGGGCCGACTAAGAAACTTCATGAGCCTGGACCAGCGGGTGGGGTTCGGCGCCGACCGGATCCAAACGGCCTTAACTCGCGATCCCAACTCCGTGCTGCGCGTCGGGCTGCCGACCGGCGCTCCGGAGGTGGTGGCCGACGTGGGGCAGGGGGAATCGGTCACGATCCTCGCAGGAATCGCGGTGGACTCCACTCACGCCTACGTCGGTGATGCGATGCGCGGGCCCGCGCGCGGGGATACCTCGCTGGGGTCGGTGCTCGCCGTCAACAAGTGCGGCTGCCGGTAGGGCTCGCGCCTGGCCGCAGCTGCCACCGGGACGCACGGTGCCGCCCGCGTGATTGGCGCCACCGGGATGAGCGCGGGCGCGCCCTGCGCGGCTACAATTGGCAGTCGTCCGCGACGGTCGCCCCGTTGGCGCGCAGGATCTGGAGTGACGCCGATACCGCCGCGCAATCGTAGTAGTTGTCGGTGATATCGACGTCACGCAACGCGGTCAAGCCCTCGAGCGCCGTGAGGTCGACGATGCAGTTGCTGTAAAGGTCGAGGGACACCAGCTGCGTCATCCCCGCGAGCGCGGAGATGTCTTCGACGCAGCCGTCGCTGGCATCGAGCAGCGTCAGGTTGACGAGCGGCGCCAGCGCGTCGAGGCTGCCCGGCGCCTCCATGGTCCCCGGCACCGAGTAGTCTAGCCTGAGCACGCGGAGCTGACCGAGCTCGCCGAGCGGTGTGAGCTCGAACGCAGCATCCTGGATCGTGAGTTCACGAAGGTTCCGCAGGCCAGCGAGCGGAGACACGTCGGTGATCCGATCCTCGGCGCTCCCCTCGACGAAGCGCCCGTCGAGGGTGAGGACTTCGAGCCCGGTCAGGCACTCCGCGCCAGCGAGGCTTCGGATAGGCTCACTGGTTTCGCCCCGGATGTAGATGAGCTCCCTCACGGATGCGAGTTGCTCGGCGCTCATCGTCGAACCTGGAGGCAGCCCGAGGGCTTCTCTCACGATGGAGCCGAGGACCGGGTCCGGGAAACCGAGCCCTGAACACCCGCTGACGTCACCAGCGCCGCCGCCGGCTCCGCCCACGCTGGCAGCGCCGGACGCCCCGGGCGCCGCTCCCGGCAAGGCCTCGCTCGAGCACCCCGCAGTGGCCGCGAGCGGGACCCCCGACGCCAACGCGATGGAGAGGCATGTCGAGCGCGCGCAGCGTCCAAGGCGGTGAGTTGACACTCCAATCGCCCTAGCAGGGGCTCGATTGGAGGGCAAGTGGCACTCGATGGAGTCCTGTGCTGGCTCTCTCACGCATCCAGAGCGTCACGCCGCCCAGAAATCTTTCGACGACGGAATTCATCCGGGGAGTGCATGGTGCGGTCAGCACGACCTCGATGTCTGCGCCCTCGGCGACACGATCGAGCAGGGTGCCGTACTTGATATCTCTGTCGCGAATCAGAACCTGAGATATCACACGCCCACACGATATGGTTCTTCAGGAAGGTCTTCCGCGACTGCCCGTCCCTTGTCGCGCTTGTTGGGCTCCGGCGGCTGTTTTTCCTTAGCGCCGAATCTAACAAAGCTCCGCCTCGAGCTCGGTTGCCGTGAGGGCCGAGCTCGCTGGAGCTTTCCGTGAAGGTAGACGGTCCTGCGCGAAGCGCAGGAATCGCCGGCCGGAGACCTGAAGCGAGCCGCTCGCTTGCGCCGGACAGCGCGCTATGAAAGGTGCGACTTCGTCGCCCAAGAGCCGTACCCCCGGCGGGCAGTCCTGCTGCTCCGCGTCGCGAGCCGCTGCAGGGTCGGGCTTGGCGAAGACCTGTCCCGGAGCGATTGCCGACAGTGCGAGTGAGACCCGACAGGTCCAGGTTCGCAATGAGCTCCGCGGTGATTGCATCACTCGTACACTACAGCATTCGAGCACTAAGGAAAAACGAAGCTGGATTTCCCTTGTTGAGACGCGACGCTTCGCCACCCGATACGAGAAGACGGTGCGCAACTACGCCGCGGTCATTGCCATCGGCTGCGTGCTTCTGTGGTTGCGGTTGTGAGACGTGCTCACATCTCGCAGCTCTGCGCGAGCTTGATGAGCATCGAAACAATGCGCACGACCATCTCCCTACCTGCCTGGTGTTGCTCCTGTTTGAGCAAGTTCAGGCGCAGGCACACGTCGAGTAGTGAGCGGATTCTGTCGCCGAGCCTCGTGCCGTCAAGTAGAACCGCCGCTTGTCCGGCTTGGAGTGCTTGCCAGCGCCCTCCGCCAGATTCAGCACCACCGATGTTGATGCCCGCGCGAGCTGGTCGGCCAGATGCCCCCTCCCTCGCGGAAGACCCTCGACGACGTCATTGGCCAGAACGACGAAATCGAGAGAAAGTTGGTAAACGTAGAGCTATTCATGATCCAGTTCCATACTCAGCCATCGGCCAGCGCTTGGCCCCGCGTTGCTAACTTTTTCGGGCACGGGCACGGGCACGTTTACGGAAGAGCCAACCGCATTCAGGGACAGGCCCTAGTGCGAAGGTCGCCGGATCGCCAGGACGCCCCTTTCAGGGTCAGGCTACCGTCTTCTCCCGCGGCCACCGATGCGTTGCCAAAGGACCGCGTTGTCGCGAGTGTCGGCACCGCGCTTGGCCAAGATGAACCTGCCGCGCTGAGCGATGACACCGTAGTTCCCAGATTCTAGCGCCTGACGAATGTGGTGCCTTTCGCCTCCGTGGTGGGCGTGACCAACGAGCAAGTACTCGGGATCCGCGCCGAGGGTATACTTCAGGCTATACATCACCAGCCGAGTGGAAACATGGGGCCCCTCGGTTTCGGTGACCGACACGATCGCGTCCGGCGGCATCATTGCGATGAGCTCCTGGAGATCCGCGTACTGTTTGGCTTCCTTCTCGCCGAACTCGAAGTTCTTGAGGATGAACCCGCCTTGGATGCGCTCACCCCTTGGATAAACGCCGAACTGGTGACTCGCCGCGAACGCCACGAGGAGAAGCGACGCAAGGGTGGAGACGCCGCGGACACCGTGGCGCGTCGCTACTATCGAGGCCCCGAAGACGTAAGGGAGCCAGAGATAGGTGTATTGGAAGGAGATTTGGTGCATTGGGGGCCGGTTCGTCACGAGTAAGGTCGAGACGAAGCCGGGCAGAACCGCCATCCACAAGAGGGGCTTCCGGAGCCACAGCGCTAGCAGGGGCACCGTCATGTGCAAGACATAGAGGAGCTTTGGCTCCGTCAGCATCGTGCGCAGGGTGAAGGGTGGATTCGAGAGGAGCGTCAGCACCACCGCGCCGTATCCCTTGGCACCATCGGCTTTGAGATCCTGGTACATCGCATCGAACCACCAGTTGCCGAAGAGCGGCATGACGGCGAACTTCAAGGTCGCGAAGTAGGAGGCGCCAGCGAGCATCAGGATCAGACCCTCACGGGCAAGCACCCCCCTCAGGAGCAAGAAGAAGCCAAGGACCGTGATACCGATGGATATGTCCTCTCGGCAGGCCAGCGCCAAGACGACCGCTGAAGCTACTGCGATGCGGTAACGCCTGCTCGTGGGCTCTTGCGAGAGCTTGAAGACGAAGAAGAGCAGCCACGCTACGAAGAACATGCTCAGCGGCGTGAAATGGAAATCGTAGAAGTTTGGCTGCTGGACGGCGGGCATTGCCAAGAAGGCAAAGGCGAAAGCCACACCAGCCAGGCGACCCAGACGGGCGGCACCCAGCAGGTACAGGGGTATGGCCGTTAGACCGACCAGGCTGCTTTGAATCCAGAGCAGGATTGGCGCACCGGGTGAGAGGGCGTAGATCGGAAGCAGGAGATAGAGCCCGAACTCGGCGTGCGCTTGAAGATTGCTCCAATCCTTGAGGTCACCAGCGATGGCGGGCGCGCGGAACGGGTGGCCATGGAGGGCATTGAAAAACAAGTTGTCATACTCAGCCAAATCAGAGCTCATGGTGTTGAACTTCATGTGGCTGATATTCGTCAGATGACCGATGCGGTAGATGTAGAAGCCGGCGAGCGCTACCGTTATCGCCAGCGGGATCCAACGCATCAAACGACCGGGCAGGGTTCCCCTCACTCGGGTGAAGCGGTCGGTGATCCGGGGGAAACGGGTAGCCCAGTCGCCCATCAAGGCGAGCCCAGGCGGAAGTAGCCTCTCCAACCCGAGACCGATCCCGAAGAGCAGCGCCAAGAAGGCAATTTCCCTCCCTTGCCAGGCCTCTTGCCAGAAGAGCACGGGAACGAAGCAACTCACGACGAAGGGCGCAGACAGGCTCGCCATCGAATCGCGAAGGCGCGCCGGTTCTCGGCTGCGAAGGGTGAGCGCCAATGCCCCTGCAGAGACCACGACCGCTACGGCCCAGGCTGTTCCGATGATCGCAAGCCGAATCGGCAACGCCGCGTGGTTCCCGGTCACGAATGCCTGCGCATCCTCCGGCCATGTCAGTTGCGCGATGGCAAGCAGGAGCGATCCGATCCCGAGGACCATGATCACGAAGGGCCGCACCCATTGCGTGAGCGTAGGTGAGTCCGCGTTCTGCTTCGACATTTCAGCTTCCGCGGCAGGTTGAGTCGATTGGCTCATCGGGCCTGGATGGTACCGGCTTTGTCCCGCCAGTCAACTCGACGCTCGGCGCCCGCAGGTCGGTTCTTACTGCGGATTTGCGGCTTGGGTGCGCCGTCGCGGAGGGTCGGGCGATGCCCAGGTCCTCGGCGGCCAGCGCCGGTCCGCCTCAGAACGCCGCCTCCACACCGATGCTTGGGATCGTCACGGGGCCGATGCGCTCCTCGACGCAGTCGAAGGCACTGCAGCTTCGCTCGAGAGCCTCCGTGTTCAGTGTCGTGTTCAGCACCTCGGCAATGAAGCCCCAGTAGCCCCCACCAGCACTGGGCCAGCGCTTCTGAAGGCGCCAGTCGACCCTCCAAAAAGGGCTCGTGCGGGGCGGGTGACGGGCGGCACGCAAGTAGGCTACCTGCGCCGGGATCCCCGAGTAGAATACCAGGCGGTTGCCGAAGCGCCAATTCCTCCCGAGATTGTAAGACAAGGCGACGTTCAGGACGTGCGTGCGGTCCGTCGTCGCGGGGCCCTCCAGCCTTCCATAGGCGCGTCGCGACCGCGACAGGGTGTAGGCGACGAAGCCGCCAAGCCGCTCGGTGAGGGCGCGCCGGAGCATGACTTCTGCGCCGTAGGCCTGTCCCATCATGCGAACGTTCAAGACCTCGTCCTCGTCGCCAGTCGTGCTGAGCTGCGCCAACCCGAGCAGGTCCGTCATGTCGAAGAACACGTTGTGGAAGAGGATGAACGACGAGCGGATCTCGGCGGGCAGTGTGTACTCCACTCCGGCGCTGTGTTGAATGGAGCGTTGCAGTCCGCCGCGCAGGGACGGCTTTGCGCCCGGGATGGGTACGACGAAGCTCGGCATCTGGTGTGCTATGCCGAGCCCGTGGACGAGGGTCAGCTCCTCGGTCACGCCGAAACGGGCGGCGATGCGCGGGTCGATCCCCATGGCAACGTCACGGCCCGAAACGAAGAAGTCGGCGCGCAATCCCGGTGTGATCTCGACCTTGGGCGCTACATCCAGGACGAAGTCGACGTGAGCGCCGACGACGAAGTCGTCCCGCGCGCGCGTGAAGCCGAAGTCCGGGTCGTCATCCTCTTCTTCGTCGTACGTCGGGTCGGGCTCTGCTGGCACGCCCGGGCTCGGCGCCCCGGGGTCGACGCCACTCGGGGGCTCGGAGTCGACGCCGTCGTCGTCATCGTCCTCGATGTCCTGGGTGAGGCGTTCGAACAGGAAGTCCATGCCTGTGCGGAGCGTCACGCCTGGGGACAGCGTCTTGTCGAGCTCCGTGCGCGCCCCGACCAGGTGGTTTATCAGCAGGACTTCGCCGTTCGCAACCCCCGTCTCGTCGAGGCCGAGCGTGACGGCGTTGCGCCAGCGTCCTTGGTCGAGATCGTGGTCCCAGCGGAGGTCCAAACGGTGGAAGGTCACGTCGGCGATGGTCTCGGTGCGCGTGGTACGCGTCGATCCTCTGTACTCGCCGTCAGGTCCCGGAGGGCTGTCGACCCAGTCGTCCTCCTCGACCTGCAGCAGGTCGCCCGAGCCGAAGACGAGTATCTCCAGCGTGTCGTCGTGGTCCACGGCATAGCGCAGGCGCGTCTGATAGTCCCAGTAGTGGAGCATGACCTCGGGAACGATCAGAGACAGAACAAGGCCGGTGTAAGCGTAGCGCCCCGCTGCCATCAAGCTGCCGCGGCCCCCGGCAAAGGGTGCCTCGAGCAGGGCACCGCTATCGACGAGGCGGACGCTCCCCTCACCGCGCCATTCGTAGCGCGGTGGGCTCATCTCTCCCACGACCAGCCCACCTGCATAGCGACCGTAGCGAGCGGGATAGGCGCCGGCATAGAGATCGACACTATCGATGAGGCTCGGGTGCAGCACCGCCGGCCCTCCAGCGAAGTGATAGAGGAGGGGCAGCGGAACGCCATCGAAGTAGTAGCCGACGTTGCCCGGCGGAGCCCCGCGAACATAGAAGTACGGCACCCCGCTAGCGATTGGAACGACTCCCGGGAGGGCTTCGATGGCGCGGAAAGGATCGCCAAAGGCGCCAGGGAGCTCCCGGACCTCGGCGCCCGAAAGCCGTGTGCGCAGGGGCCGCCGCTCTCCGGGGACGTAGATCTCGATGGTCTCCTCGGCTGGTTCGGAAGACTCGGCAGCATCCGGGCTGGCGCAGACTCCGCTTTCCGGGTCCCTCGTCTCGTCGGGAAGGGGACACGCCGCTCGCGCCGGGTCTTCGCTCACCGGCTCGGTGAAGGAGACCGCGAAGCGCACCTTGGCAGGAATCGGAACGCCTTCCCGCGTGGCAGGTTCGAAGCGCCAGCTCATCGCGAGGCTCTCTGCGTGCGTCGAGAACGGGGGAGCTCCCGTGACGGCCCGGGCCTCCGTCACGGCGCCAGAGCCGTCGATGGACAGCTCGAGAATTACCTCCTGGTCCCCTTGGGCCTGCTCGGGGTAGCTCGCCTCCGTCTCGATGGGGCGCGGCCATCGGATGGCTGACGTGCCGTCCTGCCCCTCCGCTGCGCCCGGGTCTGCCGTTGGCCGGGAGTTGGCGTTCGGCAGCGCCTTCGGCTGGGTTGACGGTCCGGAATCGGTGGGCGGAATGGCGCGGGCCGGGCGAGGCACCGGGCTCGCTGTTTCGGCCCGGGCAGCCACCATTTGCGCCGAGGCTGCCGCCGAAATGGAGAGAGTCAGACTAGACGAAGCGCAAACGAGGTAGCGGAGGAGAAGCATGCCGCGGCCGGCTCAGGGTCCACGATCGCGCGGCGTTTGGCAACCCGACCTCCGTGGAGCGGCAAACGGGCTGCCGCCGCATCACCTGCGCCATCTCGCCCGCGTCAGCTCTGTTCCCGAGTTGAAGAAGGTCCAGCGTCCCATCCCAGGTAGGGTCTAGGGGGCGTCTACAGTTCCTGATCCTCTGGAAGCTTCACGCCACGTAGCCAGACCATCGTGGCCGCAAGTTGGAGCAGCGCCAAGTAGTTGCGCGCAGTCTTTTCGAAGCGTGTGGCCAGAGCTCGGAAGCGCTTGATGTGGTGGAAGAAGACCTCGACGAGGTAGCGATTGCCGTAGATCTTCCTGTCGAAGCGAAGCTTCTTGGCTCGCGTAGGATTCGGACAGATTACGGCCTTCATTCGTTTTCGCCGAAGGGCACGGCGGATGGCGTTCGAATCGTAGCCGGTATCGGCTACGAACGCCTTGCCACGCGCGTGCTCTTCGATGATCGCTTCGGCGACCGTGGATTCGTGCTGCTGGCCTGGCGTGATTTGGAGGTGGATTGGCTTACCTGACGTGTCGACGAGGGCGTGGATCTTCGTGGAGAAACCACCTCGAGAACGACCCAATGCGTTCCTGATGATCCCCCTTTTCCGCCGGCTGCATCTTGATGTGCCCGAACGATTGATGCATCGATGAGGACGCCATCCTCGTCGTAGTCCAGCTGGAGGTCCTTGAAGATTCGTTCCCAATGCCCCTTCTGAGCCCAACGATTGAAGCGAGTGTGAATCGTTTTCCATTTGCCGAAGCGTTCGGGAAGGTCGCGCCACGGAATGCCTGTTTTCAGCCGGTACAATACTGCGTCGATGAAATTGCGGTCCCCGAGCGTCGAGTCGGGGCCTCGGAGTTTCGGGAGAACGAGCTGAACCACCTCCCACTGGTTGTCGGTCAAGGCATGTCGCTGTTTCACACCGAGGTTTGATCATTCGAAGCGCTCCGGATCAAGTCCCTGCAGGACGATTGTTCGCAAGTGATCGAAATGATCCAAGAAGTTCTGTAGACGCCCCCTAGGTGTACCTCTCGCACACGGGTCTCGCACGAGGGCCGCTGCAACGCCGCAGGAAGTTGGGTATATTGCCGAGATGCGTGTCCACCTGGCATTGGGATTGTCGCTCCTTTGGGGAACTCTCGGGAGCTGCGGCGGCGGAGGTCAGGGGAGCTCCAGTCAGCGTCCCGATGGCCCCTACGAGTCGGGCACCGATGGAGAGCTCCTCGATCCGCCGGGGGTCGGCGATGACTCTTCGAGCACCCCGGACTCCACGTCGCTCGGAGGGCGTTTTCGTTATGGCATCAACGGCGGGTTTCCCAACCGTGACTGGGCCGATCCGGTGCTTGCGGAGCTAGAGGTGAGCGCCGGGTGCAACAGCCAGCGCCTGTCGCTTCCGGAGAGGCATCTGGAGCGATGGGGCTACGGCATCGAGCTCGGCGATATGCAGGAGTACGAGGTTCTCGGTCTCGATGGTCAAGTTGCCTTCCTCTCCGCGCCAGCGCGAGAACACTCGACTGCGCCTGCGAGCGCTGAAGACTGGGAGCTGGCCCACTACCTGCCGCGCAACCTCTACGAACCCATTCTTAGGGACGATGGTAGCATCAACCCAGATAACTACTGGGGGAGTTACGTCTATGAGACGGTTCGGACCTACAAGGATTATGTGAAGGTCTGGGAGGTCTGGAACGAACCCGACTACGTGAGTGACTGGTCTGCGACTCTCGAGTGGGACGAGCGGGCACCGAGCGCCGCCGATTTGATTCGCTTCGGGGGCTCCATCTTCGACTACGTCCGCATGCTGCGCGTGTCCAAGGTTGCAGCCCAGCTGGCCGATCCTGAAGCTAAGATCGCGACTGGTGGTATCGGGTATCCGTCCTTCCTCGGGGCCATCCTGCGGTACACGGACAACCCCGACGGAGGTCAGGTCAGCGAGCGCTATCCGTACACCGGCGGCGCTTACATCGACGTTCTCAGCTTTCACCATTACCCGATTTATGGTGCTGGTAGCTCGGATGTCGCCGTGGAGGCGTATCTAGAGCACCGTGCCGAGCTTCTGGCGCAGCTGGACGAGGCCGGTGCGAGCGTGGAAGGCTGGCAGACAACCGAGAGCGGAGCGCCGCGCGTCGCCGTTGGTAGCTACCCTGGAAGCGAAGCGTACGCGCGGAACTATCTCATGAAGCTCATGGTCCGGGCGCAAACAGCGGGCATTGATGGGATCGACTGGTTCGTGTTGAGCGACGGCACGCCAGAGGAGCAGTCCGAGGATCCCTATGCTTCAATGGGTCTCTACCATGACGTGGCGGAGCTCGAGGATCCGGAGCAAGCCATCCTGACGGACACGGGCGTCGCCTACGCGACCCTCGGAGGAGTCCTTGGAAGAGCACGCTTCGACCCCACGACCACGGCGAGTCTTGCGCTGCCGGATGGCGTCCAGGGCGCTGCTTTCGTCACGCGCGACGAGCGCCCCGCGCTGGCGCTGTGGGCGATCGCGGGAGCGGAAGGGGAATCCGCGTCTGCGGTGGTCACTCTCGAAGGGAACTGGTCGGTCCATGAATGGGACCACTCTCGCACTGGCGAGGCGACGACCGTGGCTGCCGGTGCGCCGATCACGTTGTCCGCATCCGTCCGGCTCCTCGTCGCGGACTGAGAGGGCCGGTCCCGCAACCCGTCGGAGCGGAACCAGAGTGGACGCCCAGGCACTCAGCGGTCAGCGATCAGGCGAATGGATATTTCGCGGCTGGTGGCTGACTCCTGAGCGCTGAAGCATCGAACACACTGAAGAGAATGCTGTCAGAAGTGGTCAAGAATGGAGCGCCGAGGGAAGGGGATGGGTGACGTCTCGCGACGAGTCGGTGCATACTCCCAGGGTGCCCGAGCTGCCAGACCTGGAAGTCTACGCCGAACATCTGACGGCACGGCTTGCCGGGCGCAAGCTTCTGAGTACGCGGATCCTGAGCCCGTTCGTGCTCAGGACGTTCGAGCCCCCGCCGGAAGCAGCAGCCGGATCCGCCCTGCAGCGGGTGGACCGATACGGCAAACGCCTCGTCTTCCATTGGCAGGTGGGGCTCTGCTTCGTATTGCACCTGATGCGCAGTGGTAGACTCCGATGGACGCCTCCGGGGACGCGCGTGCCCAGGCGGGGTGCGCTTGCCGTCCTCGATTTCGAGCACGGGTCTCTCCTCTTCACCGAGGCGGCGACGAAGCGGCGGGCGAGCCTCCATGTCGTGCGCGCCACCGAGGTCAAGGAGCGATTCGCGCGCGGCGGCGTAGAGCCGCTCCTCGCATCCTTGGAGCAGTTCAGCACAGCTCTCAAGCGGGAGAACCGCACCCTCAAGCGAGCTCTGACCGACCAAGGCATCATCATGGGCATTGGCAACGCCTACTCGGACGAGATCCTCCATGCTGCCCGCCTGTCGCCTGCCAAGCGCACGTACGCCCTGGAGCCCGGGGAATCGAAGCGCCTATGGGAGGCAATGCGGCGTGTCCTCAGTGAGTGGACTGCGCGACTTCGCGTGCTGAGCGGGGACGGCTTTCCCGACCATGTCACGGCGTTCCGGGCAGGCATGGCCGTCCATGGCCGCTTCGGTCAGCCGTGCCCCGACTGCTCGTCGCCCGTCCAGCGCGTCCGGTACGCCGAGAGTGAATGCAACTACTGTGCAAAGTGCCAGACCGCAGGGAAGCTTCTGGCGGACCGCTCCCTGTCTCGCCTCTTACGTGGTGATTGGCCCAAGACCTTGGACGCCCTCGAGGAACGCCGGGCGGCGACGCCGATGCACGCGAAACAGCGGTCGCGGAGCGAGGTCGCGACTTCGAAGAGGCACTCGAGCGACTTCGCTCCGACACCTCGTCAGCGTAAGTGACCGGAGCTCCAGACCGGCGTCTGCTCTGGGGTGAGGTGGTCAAGCCTGCGGCAGCCGGGGCTGCTGCCCATCCGCGAAAATCGCAGGCTGGGTGATTATCTCTTACGTGGCGCTTCCGTTTGGCAGGGGAGCGGCATGTCCAGGCGAGAGTATCGCCAGGGATGTGGGGACTCCAACCACTCCCTCCCGCCAGCGCAAGGATTCAAGGAGCTATCCGTGACGACGCCCAAAGCAGATGCCATCGGCCGACTGTCAGCGCTGCCGCTCTGCGAGGTCCTCGTTTCTCTCCTCGAGCGAACCGTCACAGGGACCTTGGTGCTCCAAGAGCGGAGCGGGCGAAAGAGCGCCCTGTTCTTCTACGAGGGAGGCGTGGTCAAGGCTCGGACTCCCGCCCACGTCCATCGGGGCGCGGAGCCAGGAGAGGCATTGGTAAGCCATTTGGAGTGGGCAGCGGCTCTTCCGGGAAGCACGATCTACGGCCTCTACTCGGGGACCGACTACATCCCGGAAGTAGTGCCAGCGGCTGGTTCTCCCCTCGCCCTGCTCTGGCGCTGCGCGCGCCATTCGGTGGACGTCGAGCGTGTCGAGCGTGTCATCACCAGCTTCGAGGACTGCTTGGTGGCCTTGCACCCACGAGCAACCCTCGATCGCTTCTCGCTGAAGTCGGAGGAGAGCGCAGCTGTGGATCCCCTGCGGCGACGCCCGCGTCAAATTGGAGAACTGCTCGATCGGTACTCCGGGGATCCCGCGATTCTCTGCAAGCTGATCTACACCTTGGCCATCAGTCGCCATCTGGACGGCGGTGTTGGGGTCGTGCCGATCGGGATTGGCGGTTCAGGGGTCATCGAGCTGCCAGCCTCGTGGTGCTCCCCAGCCCCAAACCGCAGCGGTGCTCGACGGTATTATCGCTCGTCCCTCGGCATCCCTCGAGCTTCCAGCGGGCTCGCGCAGCGTAATCGTCGCGCCTCGCAGCCAGGTAGGGCGAAGGAAGGCAACGCCCGCGGCCGAGTAGCACACTAGCCAGCGCTGGCTTTCCGATGGGAACGACGATTGGCGTTGGCCAAGTGCAGGGGGTCCAGACTCCCGTCGCTGCCGCGGCCATGATGACGCTTTGCATGCTCTACGATGAGCGCGTGCGCCTCCTGCCACGCGCGCGCGCATTGCGGCCAACCATCCACGGCGAGGGCCTCCTCGAAGCGCTTGCGCAGCGCTTCGTAGCTTAGTCCTTTTTCGACAGCGCCCACACGTTCGAAAATGCGCCGCGTGTAAGCATCGATGACGAAGGTCGGGAGCCCATAGGCGTAGAGCAGTACTGAATCGGCCGTCTCGCGGCCGACGCCCCGCACTGCCAAGAGCTCTTGTCGTGCGGCCTCTAACTTGGCGCGGCTCCGAGCACCGCGGATCAGTCGTCGGTCGCTCGCAGCGAACCATTGCGCGGTGTCGCGGAGGTAGCGGGCCTTCTGGTTGAAGTAACCAGCGGGTCGGATCAGTGTAGCGAGGCGCTCTGGGTCGAGCGCTAGGATGGCCTCCGGTCTGTCGACTCGTGCCGTGCTGAGGGCGTCCAGAGCGCGCTCCACGTTCGACCACGCCGTATTCTGAGTAAGGATGGCGCCTGCCGTAACCTCCCAACGGCCTCGGCGCGTCGCAGGGAGCGTGAAGTCGCCCGGGTGATAGCCGCTCGTTCCTCGAGGACCGTGCGTGCCGTGCCCGACGGAGCCCTCACAGCGGACTGGCCACCACCCTTGAGGTCCATACTCCGCGAGCATCCAGGCGAGCGCGCTGCGCAGAGCATCGTCACTCGGGCCAGCGTCGGCCACGCTCGGCTACTGCTCGGGCTTCTCGAGAATGCCGACCCGGGCGCGATAGACCATCTTACCGTGCTGGGGATCGTCGATCGCGATCGAGTTTGGATTCGGCACCGCGATCACGAGCTCTGACGGCACGGAGCGGGGTTTCTTACCGCGGTCCCTGCCCTTGGGCAGGATCTTCAAGGTGTCCTCCGTCTCCTCGCCGAAGGTGAACTCGATCTTGTGCATCAGCACGAGATCACTGCCGCGACGGTCGTAGGTGAGCCACCACCAGGAACCCTCCTGCTCCTCGAAACGGAGGATCGGCATGCCGAGCTTGTCTTGGACCTTTCGCTTGCAATCCGCGAACTTCTTCATGTCATCCCCCGCGGATTTGCGGCATTGTTCTTCGGTCTTCTTACCGATATCCGAGGCGAGGAAGTCGAAGACGAACGCTGTTTCGCCGGATGCGACGATATCCTTGAGCGGTGGACCGCTCGGCTCACTCGCTTCGGATTCTGCCTGCTCGGGCCCCGGCTGGGCGTCGGCACCAGGGGTGGCACTAGCCTCAGGAGCGGACGCCTCGGCGCTTGCCGGGGCCTCTTGCGGGGCGTCGGCGTTCTGCTTGCTCCCTGCGCAGGCGGCGAGCAACAGGGCGAAGGTCGATGACAGCGAGATACGAGTGAAGCGATCCATCCAGTGGCTCCGATGGCTGGTTGAAGCGGTCCGATGCCGAGTAGTCTGTTCGGTCCGTGGTCAACATACACGAGATACTGGCTCTCGGCAGCTTCGTCGCACCGGGATGCGGCGATGGCGGGGCCACGGCCCGGTGTTCGTGGCGGCTGGTTGGCCTGGGCAGGCTTGTGAGTGCTGGGGAGTGCGGCGGACCCCGACGCTCAGCGGTGCTTGGCTCGGATCAATCGTTGATAGGCGCCTGCCATCGCCACCGAGAGGCGCACCACGTCCGCTTCCGCCATGACGGGCAGGGCGTTCGTGGATCCTTGGGTGTAGACGAGGTTCACGACTCGCGACTTCAGCACGACCGGTGCGGCGAGAACCTCGCGCGGCGCAGGGAGTCCGAGCGACCTCCAAAATCGCTGGTGAATCACCTCGCCACCCATGGGCGGCGCACCACGGAACGCTCTACCGGTTTCCAGGACCGCACGGAACAGGGATGGCGCCGAGAGTGGGATCAGTAGTGACTCGAGGCGCGTGGCATCGACGTCTAGACCTGCACCGAGCCACCCGAGCGCGAGATCGCCCTTGATGATGAGTACGAGCCCACCAGCGAAAGCGCGTTCGAGGTAGCGCACCGCCGCGTTCCCGACGGCATCCCGGTCGGGAGCGCGGTCGAGCTCTCGAAGGGCGCAGGCCAGGGCCTCTTCCGGCGTCATGGCGCTGGCTCGAGTGTATCGCAGCGGCTCCCCGTGTGGAGGCCGTTGGTGGCCCGCGGGAGGGTCTGCAGCTTCAGCACCGGACAATGACGTGGTGGTTGCCGCATCCTCTCGCTGGGAGCTCGCGCCAGGCACCTGGCGCTCGAACCTCGTGCCGACTTGCGAGGGCGGAGCGGAGTGCCGCGCCGTGCGCAATGGCAAACCGTAGGGTCTTAGCGCGGACGGATCCGATGGTGCGGGAGGAGCCGGACTGGGCTCACGAGCTTCCGGGAGCGGCTCGAGCAGGGCCAGCGCGTCGTCTTCAGCAAGATCCGCGAGATCAGAGGGCCCCAGCTCCGGCGGCGCGGGGCTTGCCGCCGTTGATGACCGCGGCGCGGGGCTTGCCGCCGTTGATGACCGCGGCGCGGGGCTTGCCGCCGTTGATGACCGTGGCGCGGGGCTTGCCGCCGTTGATGACCGTGGCGCGGGGCTTGCCGCTCGCGGTGACGGCGGTGGAGCCCGGGGGGGCTCTGGAGCAACGGCCATCAACGATGGTGGTGTCAGGGACCGCTCCCTGGCTGCGGGATTTGCTTGCTTCGACCGCTGAAGCAGCGGACGGTCGAGCACCACTCTCAAGAACGTGCGGCGAGCTGGCTTGATCCCGTACAGGCGCTCGAGTGCTCGCAGCATTCGGAGCTCTGGCGCCACCACCGGCTCGATGCGACACGCGAGGATCGTCGCAATCTCGTCCAGCGCCACGATATTGTCGGGGTCGAGCACGGCGACACGGATGGTCCGCGGTTTGGTGGTCGATGGGCCCAGAGGGATGGCGCCGTACATCTTGGCGGCACGCGCAGGAAGCTGTCGCGCCAGGGTGACGTCCATCGTGAGGAAATCCGCCCGCAAGGCAGCAGGCACGCCGTGCTGCCGGCTCAGCCCTGCGGCTACCTGATCCACGTTGAGGCAGCGCAACTCGACCAGGTTCGTGCCCAGCCGCCCACGAAATTGTCGCTGAGCGGATAGGGCTGCCTCGAGTTGCTCTTGCGTGATCACGCCTTCGGTGATGAGCAGCGCACCGAGCGGCTGGCGTTTGGTCACGACGATGGGCTACACCACCTGCCCGGGTTCGCGGCAGGGAACGGGGTGGGCGTCCACCTCGACGAGCCAGGGCAGCTCGCGAGGGCGGACACCGCCAAGGTAGCACGGAGCCCCGCGGTCACCGCAAGCGCCGTGCTCACGGTGCCCTGTGGGTGGGTGCATGTGCGTCTGCCTCGCCGACCTTCACTGTTTGAAGCGTTTGCAGAACCCTCGAGCGGTCCTGTCGTAGCCGTTCCCGAACGCGAATTGCAGGTAGCGGGCAGCAAGAGTGGCTTGTGGTGAGAGCCCGTAGGTGGGCAGCGCGCGCCAGGCGAACTCCCCGGAGCACGCGACGGGAGACGCGACGAGCCCCGAGAGCAACTCCCACTCGGCCCACTCCACGGCTTCCGGCTCGACATCTCCATCGTTTACGGCCGCCCTGACGTAGAGCGGCAGCGCCGCGAAGCCGGCGTCCTTCAAGAGAGCTCGGGCGTCGCTGAGTGCCTTCAGGTTCCTCGTTAGGGAGCGCGTTCGTTGCCGTTCCCTGCGGTCCTTGATGACCTCCCAGAAGCGCACCGACGCACCCCTGAATTCTGAGCTGTTCGGTGCGACGCGCCGTAGCCGTTCATACAGCACATAGAGGCGTTGAGCATCGGCACCCGAGAGGTCTCCCTCCGTCTCGAGAATGCGTCGCATGCGCTTGAGCAGCACCCCGACGTAGGCCTCGTGCCGAGCGAGGGACTCCAGTGCCACGCTGGCTACGGGTTCGGACTGGAGCTGCCGGGGACCGCGCACGAGGACCGTTGCTTCCCGCACGGGGTCTTCGCGGTACAGCACGTGCTCGAGGCGCTCCGAGAGCCCGGCTCTGACGGTACCTCGAGCATCCGTGGTTCCCAGGGAGAACACTTCGTCTCCGATGCGTAGGGAGACCTCGCTGTCACGTGCAAAGCCCTGCTCGCAGGGGACCTCGCCCATTGTGGGTCCACTGCTCTGTCGAGGACCCAAGGGCTCCGTGGCTACGACCTCGTCGCCCTCGAGGGTCTCCTGAACGCGCTGCAGTACCGTCACCGGGATGCGCGCACAACGAGCGGAACGTGTCACTCGGAGCTCGAGCGCGTCGCGTTCCGGAAGCACCTCCGCCGAGTACGTCCACTCGTGGGGCTCCCCCATGACAACGCTTTCGCCCGCCGGTGTCTCGACTATTCTCTGGGTTCGTTCCCCGCTGCAACTCAGGTGCGCCGTGACGGCCACGAGGAGCCCCCACAAGCAAGCCACATTCTTGGAATGATGTAGGTATCCCACCGCAACCTCCAGTGGACACAAGCTACCACGGGCGTGCTCGCGGGGCTCTCCTCCGTGCCCGCGCGTGCACCGCCTCATGCAAGATTCTTGTCCGCGTCGGCCGTTTCGTGTCAGCATGCGCCCGCATTCACTCGGCGGCTGATGAGCCGGGAGTGAACCGCTCCTGGGCGGGTCCAGGTGCGGGCGGGCACAACGTCGAGGAGATCGTGATGACTGTTTGGGGTGAGCGGCTTGTTTCCATCGTGGGTTTGAGTGCTGGCATTCTGCTTGCTGCGAGCGCCGCGGCAGCGCAGCTGAACGCCGAGTTTGGGGCGAACGCCGAGGCGTCTGCTGATGCCGACGAGGGCACTGCCGCCGACGCCGAATACGGTGCGGAGGGCGAGGCGGCGGAGACCGAGACGTATGCGACCGAGACCGAGGTGGCGCCTGCGGCTGCCCCTCCTCCGCCCCCACCCGTCGCTACGGAGACCGGCGTCGCAGTGGCTGCTGGTCAGACCGATCACGAGAAGGCCGTCGGGCGCTTGGCCATCGGCTATCTGGGCCGTCGAGGCATGCTAATGCCTGGTGAGGGTGCGACAGTGGGTTCGGCGTGGGCAGAGGACCCGGTCGAAGTGCAGGCTCCCATTATCGGCGTGCGCTACTGGGTCAGCGACATGATCGGCATCGATGCCGGCCTTGGGCTCTTCATGTCCTCGGGCTCGTTCGAGCCGGAAGGGGGCGATGAGCAGGACGCGCCGGGCGCCACCGTGTTCATGTTGCATGGCGGTGTTCCTCTCTCCCTTGCTTCCTCGGGTCACTTCAGCTTCCAGGTCGTTCCGGAGCTGAACTTCGGATTCGGAAGCCGCACTGTCGACACCGAGCCAGAGATCGAACATTCGGCAATGCACTTCGATGTGGGGGTACGCGCCGGTGCCGAGGTGCACTTCGGGTTCATCGACATCCCTCAGCTCTCGCTCCAGGGCGGGGTTGGTCTCCTGTATACTCGAGACAGCCTCAGCGTCGAAATGGATGACACGGAGGATTCCTACTCGACCGGGGCGCTTACCACCGATGTCGGCGGCAATCCTTGGAACATTTTCACGAGCAACATCTCCGCGTTCTATTATTTCTGAGAGCCTCGGGTGAGCGGATCCTGGCGGTGCGCCCTCCCGGAGGTCGGCGTGCCGCTGGCAAAGACCAACGGAGGTGTTCATGACGAGCGCTGGAAAAATAGGTACGATCGCTGCGGCGCTGACGGCGCTGCTGACCGGGGGCATCGGGTGCGGCGACTCCGGACCCGGACCGCACCTCGACGTCACATCCGGTGTCGGCGAGGCGGTTCACGACGACTCTGCGCCCGCCTGGGACGGGCAGCTGGTGCATGCCGAAGCGGCGCCCGTCGAGTCTGACTTGCCAGCCACGGCGTTGGGAGCTTTGAGTTGTGACAAGCTCTGCAACATCGTGCGGGGACTTGGCTGTGAGTGGGACGAGTGCCGCAGCGAGTGTCCAGAATCGAGCAGTACTGCATGTGGGCGCATGAGTCTCTCCTATGCGTGGTGCATGGTGCAGGCGCCCGGTGCCCGATGCGTGGATGGAGAGCTCTTGATCGACGACGAGGGCGTCTGCGGGGGTGAGCGAGCGGCACTTCTGAGTGCCTGCGAGAGCTCCCAGCCCGAGTCGCTCGAGGAGGAGGACCGCTAGGGCCTGTCCCTGAATGCGTGCCCGTGCCCGTGCCCCCCAAGTTGACCAAAGTGGATCGCAAGCGCGCCGTTTCCCGAGGTTTTTGCCCGAAGCTGGTATCTACGCCTGCGCGGAGGCCGCTGGCGTGGTGCCGCGCAGCTCCCGAGGCGGCGTACTTCGAGGGCTGCGCCTCCCCGGGTGGTGGCGAGGATAGCCAATCACCGGCTCCTCGCCACCGTGCTGGCGGCGAGGAGCCTCGTCGGAGCCGCCGCCACGGTGAATGCGTGCTTCGCTCCCGCTGCTCCGAACACCACGGCGGTGAGCGAAGCGCGTGGCATGCTGCGTGCTATCGCGGCATGTCGTGCCAACACGCCATGCGTTGCTCGTTGCTGGAGGTGCCATCTTTCTTGGCCCCGCCGGGGCGCTGCACCCGCTGCCCACTCTGTGCGCTCTCATCCTGGTGGCAGGAATCCTGCGTCGCCACTGGCGGATGGCCGCCTTCGCCATCGTGCTCGCCGGGCTCTCTGCTTGGCGCGCGACTCGACGACTGGACGAGTTCGAACGGCAGCGAACGACGGTTCGCGACGCCATAGGAGGTCCATCCCGCTGCAGCGGCCAGGCACGAGTCGTTCGGTCGCCCGTCGTCACCGGCGGTACGACGCGGCTGACGGTGGAGTTCGGGTCCGTCGACTGTGAGCGTGGCCCGCTGCCAGGGCCTCTGCTCGCACGCGTCTACGGTGGTCCGTCGAGCGTGGTGCGCGGTGACGAACTGGAGCTCGTGGCCCAGCTGGCGCCGGTCCGTCACTTCAGGAACGAGGGCCTGATGGATCCGCTGCCAAGGGCGGCTCGCGTTGGGGTCGTCGTGAGCGGCCAGGTGTTGGCCGCTACCCCGCTGAGCCGCGGTTACGGCTGGCGCGCAGTCGTCGATCGTGCACGCCAGCATGCCAGAGCGCGCATTCAACGTACCTTCGCACCGCTCACGGTTCCCATGGCAAGAGCGCTCGTGCTCGGGGAGAACGACCTCGAGCCCGGCGATGACGAGGCTTTTCGGCGGAGCGGCTTGGCGCACCTGCTCGCAGTGAGCGGGACCCACCTCGTGGTCGCCGTCCTCGCCTTCTTGGCCGTGCTGCGCGGCTTCCTCGTGCGGTTGGAGTTCATCGCGGCCCGCTGGGATGTTTCCCGGCTCGTGGCCGGCATAGGGGCGCCTCTGGCGCTCCTGTACGCCGACTATGCCGGCGGCAGTGGATCGGCTTGGCGGGCTGCCTTCATGCTGGCGTGCCTATGTCTCGCCCAGTGCTTACACCGAAAACCCGATGGTACTCTCGCCCTCGGCGCCTCGCTTGCACTCGGAGGCTTACTCGATCCGCTCGCTCTCTACGATCTGTCCTTCTCGCTATCGGTGGCGGCCACAGCTGGACTCCTGTGGCTGGCACGACCGTTCGGGAAGCGTTTGCGGTCGATTCCCTGGTCATGGTTGAGATGGCTGCTGATGAGTCTGCTCGTCACCACAAGCGCCATGCTGCCGTGTGCACCTCTGCTCGCGCTGCTGGGGCCGACCATCACCATCGCGGGGCTGCTCGCCAACTTGGTCGCGGCGCCGATCGGCGAAATGGCGGCTCTGCCCTTGTGCCTGCTGCACGCGCTCTTGGAGCCCTTCCCTCCGCTGGAGCGCGGGGTGGCCCTCGTCGGTTCGGGCGCTCTGGCGTGTGTCCGCTACGTCGCGCATGTCAGCGCTGGGGTCGAAGCGCTCGCGCTGTCGGTGCCGGACCCAACAGCCTGGCACTTCGCTGTCCTGGCGGTCGGGATTGCAGGGGGAGCGCGCTTCAGTGGGACCAGACCTCGACTGCTCGCGTGTGGTCTCACGGTCCTCGCTTTGGTCGCGGTCGAACGCCAAGTGAGGGCTTCGCAGGCAAAGTCCGGGGTTATGAGGGTTACGGTGCTGGACGTTGGTCAAGGTGATAGCCTCATCGTGGATATGCCTGATGGGCGGGTCCTGCTGGTCGATGGTGGAGGATTCGTGGGTAGTCCCGTCGATCCGGGCAAGCAGGTCGTACTCCCCATGCTGCGGGCGCGGCGCCGAAGCCACATTGACGTCGTCGTCTTGACGCACCCTCACCCAGACCACATCGGTGGTGTCGTGAGCGTGCTTCAATCCGCTCCCGTTCGAGAGGTTTGGCTCGGAACGAGCGCTCAAGGGAAGCTGCTGGGTCCCGGGTTCGAGCGGCTCGTCGCGTCGGGCACGCGGCTCCTGACGGCGAACGACCTATGCGGGAAGGTTCGAGCATTCGGCGGGGCGCGTGTGCGAGTACTCGCGCCTTGTCCGGCGGTAGATGGTGGTCGCACAGCCAACGACAATTCCTTGGTGCTGCGCCTCGAGCTCGGCGGATACACCGCGTTGCTCGTCGGGGACGCGGAGCACGGGGAGGAGCGGGTGCTCCTCGAGCAAAGCTCGGCGCTGCTTCCGGCCCAGTTGCTGAAGGTGGGGCATCACGGCAGCCGAACCTCATCGGGCGCCGATTTCGTCGAGGCTGTGAGTCCGGAGCTCGCCTTTGTCTCGTGTGGAGTCCGCAACCGGTTTGGGCACCCTCACGCCGAAGCGCTGGCTACCTTGAGCAGAAACGGCGTGACCGTCCGGCGGACGGATAGGCAGGGTAGTCTCTCCTGGTCCACCGATGGCTTACGTTCCTGGGTTTCCGCCTACTCGGAACCGCGGTGAGGTAGCGCGAGAACCAGTCCCCGCGGTGCGGTTCGGGGCGCTCCAGCACCCAGGGCGGCGCAGTTGGGGCGGAACCGCTTGGATGAACGTGTGGGTACGGCTAAAATGACGCGCTGCGCACATCGCGGCTCGGCCCTCCACGACGGTATCAGGGAGTCAATCATGCCAGTCGAAGCCTTGTCCCCGCCTATCGATTCCGTCGAAGGCGACGCACCCTCGCCAACGCGCCCCGTCTCGAGTGAGTTTCGGCATACCCGCCTCAGCACTCTGATCAGCAGGGAGCGGTTGCAGGCCCGCGTGAAGGAGCTCGGTGTGCAGATTGCTCAGGACTACTCCGATAGGCAGCTCGTGCTCATCTGTATCATGAAGGGCAGTTTCATCTTTGCCGCGGACCTGGCCCGCGCCATCGACCTGCCCCTCCACATCGAGTTTCTCGGCGTGCAGAGCTATCTCACCGGCACTTCCTCGACGGGAGTCGTTCAGATCACGCAGGACCTGACCCATCCAATCGCTGGGGAGGACATCCTGATCGTGGAGGATATCGTCGATTCCGGTTTGACTGTGGAGTACATCCGTGAGCTTTTGTCGACGAGGAAGCCTCGAAGCATCAAGCTGTGTTCCTTGCTGCACAAGCCGGCGAGGCAGCGCCGCGCCGTCGAGATCGACTACGTGGGATTCGAGATAGATGACGTCTTCGTCGTCGGGTACGGGCTCGATCACGCGCAACGCTTCCGGAACCTCCCAGAGATCGCCATCCTGGACCCGGCGGAATAGGGCTTCCAGCCTCGGCGGTCACCCCTTCAGGGCTTCTCTCGCACCGCGGCGCGCAGGCGGCCAAGGCGGTCGGCGATCTGTCGCTCCAGCCCCTGATCCGATGGGGCGTAGAAGGTGCGGCCGCGTAGCGCGTCCGGGAGGTAGTGCTCGCCGGGCACGACGTGATCGGGATAGTCGTGAGCATAGCGGTACCCCTCACCGTAGCGTTCCTGTCGCATGAGGGAGGTCACCGCGTTGCGCAGCTTTTTCGGAACGGGCAGGGCGCCGTGTTCCTTGACTGCGCTCTGCGCCGATTGCCAAGCTTCTTTGACCGCATTCGACTTGGGACAGCTGGCGAGGTAAAGGCAGGCCTGAGCGATGGGATAGATGCCCTCGGGCATCCCCAGACGCCCGAAGGCCGCGTCGGCCGCCATCGCCACCGAGAGCGCTCGGGGATCGGCATTTCCCACATCTTCACTCGCAAAAATGACGAGACGCCGCAGAACGTAGAGGGGGTCGTCACCTGCCTCGAGCATCCGCATCAGGTAATAGATGGCGCCGTCCGGGTCGCTTCCGCGCATTGACTTGATGAGGGCGCTCGTGAGGTTGTAGTGCTCCTCACCCGATTTGTCGTACAGCAGCGCAGACTCACCCGAAGTGCTCTCGACGGTTCCTAGATCGAGGTGTTGCCCAACGTTCAGGATGGAAGCCGCCGCCTCGAGCAGATTGAGCGCGCGCCGCGCGTCGCCGCGAGCCAGCCGCGCAATGGCTTGGAGCGCCTCCGCCGAGGCAGTGAGCTGCCGTTGCCCGAGCCCGCGGTCGGTGTCGGTGAGAGCGCGCTCCAACAATTGGAGCACGGCTCCCTCGTCGAGGGGTTCGAGGTGAAAGACCTTGCAACGGCTCAGCACGGCGGCATTGACCGCGAAGGACGGGTTCTCGGTCGTGGCGCCGATGAGGGTCACCGTCCCATTCTCGACGTGGGGTAGGAAGGCGTCCTGCTGTGCCCTGTTGAACCGATGTATCTCGTCGACGAAGAGAGAGGTTCGAACGCCTTGGTAGGCGCGCCGCTCCTTCGCCTCGCCCACGATCTGGCGCAGCTCCGCGACACCCCCCAGAACGGCGCTGAAGGGGACGAACGCGGATTTGGTGCGCCCGGCAATGACATGGGCCAACGTCGTCTTGCCGCTGCCGGGAGGGCCCCATAGAATCATCGACGGCAGCTGGTCGCTGGAGATGGCGCGTGGCAGGAGCATTCCAGGTTCGAGCAGTTGCACCTGCCCGACCATTTCCTCGAGCGAACGTGGGCGCATGCGGTCCGCGAGAGGTGGCTGTCCGCCCTGCGAACGACCGCTGCGTGCCGCGGCGGCCAGGAGCGTCTCACCTTCCTGCGGAGTACGCGTCGAACGCCGAGCCGTCATCCTATCCTCGTCGCTCGCGCGCGCCGAAGACCGCCGTTCCGACGCGAACCCAAGTTGCACCCGCTCGGATTGCCTCGCTCATGTCGTCGCTCATCCCCATACTGAGTTCTGGGAGGAGCTCGGCTCCCCCCAGGGAGTCGCGGAGCTGGGCCAGGCGCTCGAAATGCGGCCGCGAAGCAGAAGGGTCCGCCGTGGCGGGAGGCACCGCCATCAGTCCGCGCAACTGCAGGAAATCGAGCTCGCCGATCTCACGGCACAGTGTCGCCGCTTCGTCTGGCGAGCACCCGCTCTTGCTAGCTTCTCCCGCAATATTGACCTCAATCAGCACGGGGAGGCACCGACCTTCCGCGCTCAGTCGCGCATTGAGCTCCCGTGCTAGGGCCGCAGAGTCCACGGTGTGGACGACGTGAGCGGCGCGCACGACGTGGCGTGCCTTGTTCCGCTGCAAGTGGCCAATCATGTGCCAGCGGATGCCTGAGAGATCACGGAGCTCCTCGGCTTTCGCCAGGAGCTCCTGCACGTAGTTCTCACCGAAGTCCCGCTGTCCTGCCGCAAAGGCCTCGCGAATCATAGAGGCTGGCTTCGTCTTGGAGACGGCGATGAGGCGGACTGCACTTGGCTCTCGGCCGCAGGCCCTCGCCTCATGGGCGATGCCGTTCAGGACCTGAACCAGCCTTTCGGCAACCAAGGTCATGGGGCAATCCTAGACTTCGGCCAGCGATTGTCGATGCGCCGTGGAAGTGCACCCCTCGGTGTTCCGTGGGCTGCTGGCGGCCAGATCATTTCTCCCCCAGCGGTTTGCCGCCGCCGCGCCGAGGACGCCACGCGAGCAGCCGCCGCGCCGCGCTGACGCCCCGGCTCACGCCCACCATGGCCTTGTGCGTCGTCCGCTCCTTCACCCCGCGATTGGCTCCGAACTGCCGTTCGGCGGCTCTCAAGGCCGCCACGAGGCGACCATGCCCAGCGGCGCTCGCGGCGTGTTCGTTGCATTGGGTCAGCAGCTCCTGCCAGGACTCGCAACGGTCTCGCCGCATGATGACGTCTGGCGCATAGACCAGCCTGTGTGTCGGGTAGCACTCACGCAGGCGGAGCGCCAAGTCCACGGCTGCCAGCGGCGTGGGAAGATCGGCGAACCCTCCCGCCAAGAGAAACGCCTCGCTCCGCACGACGGAGCTGTGGGGGCTGACGAGGGTATCGTCAAATGGCTCGGGACCTGCATCGAAGTCGAAGGCGACGGAGGCCAACAGCGGGTGCTTGTTGGGGAGCACGCGTGCACGCACCGCGAGGATGGAAGGGTCGTCGAAGTGTGCGAGAGCCTTCGCGAGGAAATCGGCGGCCGTCACGGCGGCGGAATCGACGAAGACGAGGAGCGGCGCGCTCGAGTGGGCGACTGCTGCGTTCAGGAGGTCCGCGCTCGAGCAGCCGGGCGCCATGCGCAATTCCACGTCCACACGCAGCGGTAAGAGCTCGTGTACGGGTGATAGGCCACCCGTGTCGGCGACGATGATCTCGCAGCGTTCGAATCCGACCCTTTGCTGTTGTCGGAGCCGGTCCAAGCACGTCACGGTGCGTTCCGCGGACCTCTGCCCAATGACGATGACCGAGACCCACGCCTCCACCTTTTGGCGGTGCGTCAGCGTCTCCAGCACCTTTGGAGCGTAGCGCGCCCGCAGCGACTCGCGGGGTGCGCTTTCCGTCGTGGTGACGTCGCGGGTAGACTCAGAGAACGTCATTGCGCGCTTGGTTTCCCGATTCTGCTCGGTGCTGCCGCCGGTTTCGAGTTTCTCGCGAGGGTGACTTCGGCGGTGCGGGCTTTCAAGCTATCTCCGCTGGAGGCGCGCAGCGTTCCTTTGACCCCTTCCCCCACCAGTGTGCCGAGGAACGTCGCGCTCACTGCCTCGTTAGGTGCTCGTGGGGTGACCGGCACCAGCGAAACCCGCAGGAGCTCCCCGTCAAGGATCCCACTCGCCCGCAGCTCCCCGAGGGGCCCCTGGCTCGTTCCAGTGACCTTTCGGTCCTCGGTGATGTTCAGCACGAGGGATCCCTGGCCCCTCAGGGCCGCGCCGTCGTCTTCCTCCCACTCTTTGACGGCTCCCTCCGCCGCCGTCATTTCGATGCGGAACAGCTTTGCGTCGTACGTGCCTTGGAACTCGCCCACGTAGGGTGGCGGCTGCGGCACGGGCGGAGCCGACGGGACGGTTGCGCTCGCGGCGGAGGCGATGGGGCGGCTCCCGCCCTCTTCGCCGGTCGTCTTGCACGCCAGCGGGAAGGTGCACAGGCCACTCGCCAGGAGCATAGCCAGGACATTGCTACCGATCTTCATGCCATTGCCTCGTCCGAAAGAACCCGACGTACTCTTACGCCGAGCTCGCCATCCACATTGACCAACTCACCTTCGGCTATGGCCCGGCTCGCCACGCGGAGCACGACGGCGGCGCCCAAGGGCTTCTCGAGCGTCAGCACGTCTCCTGCCGCGAGCTCGATCCACCGTCGCGCGGGAAGCGTCACTGCGCCCACCTCCACGCGTACCACTACGGGAGCATCTGCCACTATTCTTTCAAGAGCCTCTGCGCGCGGGGGTGGCGGTGATGATTCGCGCTCGTTCTCGGCCATGCTTGCCTCCTCGGGAGCCCGTGCCCATTCGTCCAGTAGCACGAGGCTGCCGTCGAGCGCCAAGCCCACCCACGGTCCGTCTTCACCGACCGGCGGCACCAGCGCGGCACGTCCGCGCCACGTCGCGTCCAGATGCCATCCAGCGCCTGGCAGCCAGACATCTCCCGCCCTCAGGCCGAGCAAGGATCCCAGGGTGCCTGCTGACCAAGCTGCCACGACGGGAACCGTAATCGGGAGACCCTCCAGGCTGGCGGCGCCTCGGTAGCACAGGACCTCGTCCCCGAGCCGGCTCTCGATGCGAAGCTGCACCGGAAAAGCACGGTTCGCAATCGAGACGGAGGCATCGACGCACAGCAGTGTGGATGGAGCCTCATCGGTCGCGTCTCCGCGCCCAGCGACGATGGCGACGCCCAATCTCCGACATAGCTCGACCACTACCGCTGCGAAGGCTCCCTCGATGATGGCGTCGCTTGGCAAGGAGGCCGCGGGAAGCCGGCGTCGTCGCGCCACCAGCCAAGATGACACGGTGTTCAGGAGCTCTGCCTCCCCGTGCAACCACAACTGCACCGCTGGCGGCGTCGTCGAGAAAGCCAGGACCGTGTCTCCTGGAGGAGGCGACGACGTTTGGGCGGTCTCGTCGCCAATGGAGCCGTTTGTGGCGTTGGGGCCGAAGTGAGTCCAGCGGTGCCGGCACCAGACGATGCCCGCTGGGACCCCCAGCAGCGCCGCGAGCTCACTGCCCACGCGCGCGGCGGTGAAGCGCCGTCCGAAGGCGCGGACGCGTGCTTCGCTCCGAGCCTCGACGTGGCTTACTAGCGGCAGCGCGTGCCAGGGATACGGCGCTAGGGGTACTCGATCCATCGACTGGCGCATCTTATCGCCTCAAGTCTCGGGTGGGGCGCTGATCGCTCTGCCGGGGCGCGACAGGACCTTGGACGGAGTCGCGTGCGCCATCCGGGCAGCGGTCAGCTGATCGGTCTCGGTTGATGTTGGTTGTGGCGGGGTGGCCGGCCTGTTCTCGGGCGGCCCCTGTGGTGGCCGTCAAACTACCCCGCTGAGCGCTTCCAGCACCGCGCGACGCTGCTCCGACGGCTGAGCGTCGATGCGAAGGCTGCTCGGGTGCGCGTCAGGGGCCTAGGGCCTGTCCCTGAATGCGTGTCCGTGCCCGTGCCCGGCGCTGTACGCCGAGAACTTTTCCATGGTGCTTGAGGCATGCTCCAGGGAGCGCAGCATGCTTCGACTGCAACTGAACGACGGTCAGTGGTCAAAGTTGGCTCTTGTGCTGGAAGGCCAGCGCGGAGCGGGGCGCCGGGGGCGCACCAGCATGCGGCGGGCGGTAAAGGGGGGCCTCGACGCAGGGGATAGGTCGTTC
>JAEWRL010000113.1 GCA_023398955.1 Pseudomonadota bacterium | reverse complement strand
CCGCTTTTCTCCCACTCGCGGACCAACCGCTTCCATTCTGCCGCGTTTCGCGACTTCGTCCTAGCCATGCCGGCAGGCTAGCTGGAAGCCGCGCCAGTCGGGGAACGGGCGCGACCGAACGGGTACGAAGCCTTGGCTAGCGCCAACGACTGTCTCAGCCTGTCGCGCCCTTCCGCCGTTCATCGACGGCGGCCCCATTGAAGCGACATGACGGTGATCGATACGGTGCAGGACATCTCGCCTTCCGCCGTTCATCGACGGCGGCCCCATTGAAGCTGGTCAGGTTCGGCGGCAAAGGGGCCCCATGGAAGATTCCCTTCCGCCGTTCATCGACGGCGGCCCCATTGAAGCTCTCCTCGTGGCCGCAGCCACAACTGGCCTTCCGCCGTTCATCGACGGCGGCCCCATTGAAGCAGGTCAGTCACATCGCGGATACCATGCGGGTGCGGACCTTCCGCCGTTCATCGACGGCGGCCCCATTGAAGCACTCCCGCAGACCTCACTACTTGGGCCGCCGCGATCCTTCCGCCGTTCATCGACGGCGGCCCCATTGAAGCATGCTCTCGAACACCGGCAACAGCTCTGCCGGCAGCCTTCCGCCGTTCATCGACGGCGGCCCCATTGAAGCACGGTCTGCCCGTCCGCAATGTTCGTGTTGTCGATCCTTCCGCCGTTCATCGACGGCGGCCCCATTGAAGCAGAGCATCCTTCCAGCGCTGGTCCTCATTGCGCTGCCCTTCCGCCGTTCATCGACGGCGGCCCCATTGAAGCCGCGGCCATATCCCCGCGGCGCGTGCGTGCGCCTCGAACCTTCCGCCGTTCATCGACGGCGGCCCCATTGAAGCCATTCCCGGGGTTCTTGAGGAATCCGCCAAGGACTTCCTTCCGCCGTTCATCGACGGCGGCCCCATTGAAGCCGACGTCGACGGCTGACCCGATCCTCGACATCCAGCGCCTTCCGCCGTTCATCGACGGCGGCCCCATTGAAGCATGCGGCTCAAGTCGTGGTGGGCGGCGAGCGGAGGGCCAGCCTTCCGCCGTTCATCGACGGCGGCCCCATTGAAGCCACTACTGGGCTTGAAAGAAGCCACCCGACCGTGTTCCTTCCGCCGTTCATCGACGGCGGCCCCATTGAAGCCGGGTCAACATCGCGTTGGTAAGGGACCGCTGCCCCCCCTTCCGCCGTTCATCGACGGCGGCCCCATTGAAGCATCCCAATATGCTCCGCCCCTACGGCGGAACCTCCAACCCTTCCGCCGTTCATCGACGGCGGCCCCATTGAAGCTTGTCCCGTGCCTTCAGAGAAGGCATCAGCGAGATCGGCCTTCCGCCGTTCATCGACGGCGGCCCCATTGAAGCCGATACCACACGCGAGTGGCTGGACCTGCGGATTGATGCCTTCCGCCGTTCATCGACGGCGGCCCCATTGAAGCCACCAGCTCCGAGGCTGCGTTGGTTTGCTGATCCATGCCTTCCGCCGTTCATCGACGGCGGCCCCATTGAAGCTGCGCGCCGGAGTACCAGCGGGGTTGTGAGGGGCGGCCTTCCGCCGTTCATCGACGGCGGCCCCGTTGAAGCGAAGGCTGGACGGGCCGTTTTCTCTACGTGTTTGAGGCACCTTCCGCCGTTCAACGACGGCGCGGGCGGCGCGAGCCTTACGATGAAGTGCCGTCCCTACCGCAACTGATGCAACGCTTTTTCGCCGATGTTCTGGCACCTCTGGAGGCGCGGTGGACTCCGTTGGTGAACGAGGGTATTTCCGCACTTGTGGAACTCGACGACATTCGCGCGACAGTCGTGATGGCCATAGCCCATGACGATACACTCGGTGAGCTGCTCGTTCTGAAGGGTGGGAACGCGCTCCGCCTCGTTCATGGTCTGGGCCTGCGCACGTCCCAGGACCTTGACTATTCTGTGAAGGACGATCTCGATTCCCCTGAAACAATACGGGATGTTCTGGAGTCGGCCTTAGCACGTGAGTTTGTGCCGCGGGGATACACAGTGTTTGATGTGAAGCTCCATGCCAGACCTCCAGCGGATCGCGCAACAGATCCGAGGTGGGGAGGCTGGCGCGTTGAGTTCAAGCTCCTTTCCACCGAGGCCTTCAAGAAGCACCAGAATGATCCTCGGCGAGCGGTGCGCGCTTTGGACCTCTACGGCAACAAGAAGGCTTTCCAGATCGACATCAGTAAGTACGAATACGTTGAATCAGCTGAGGATAGGCCCTTCCGTGAATCGTTCGTACGAGTCTACACGCTGGAGATGATCGCCTATGAGAAACTCCGGGCGCTCTGTCAACAGATTCGCGGGGAGCCTTCCAGCGTTCCGCATCCCCGTCCGCGCCCTCGTGACTTCGTGGATATTTCAGCGCTTATCGAGGCAGCAAAGAACCAGATTCTGAGTCGATGCTCATTGCTTCCCCGCATCTTTGCAGCCAAAAACGTTCCAACCCGACTGCTTCGTAGACTAGCATCCGAGCGCGAGCACCATCGCGTTGGTTGGGTGAAGGTTGAAGCTGAACTCGGAGCGAATTCGCTCGGCTTTGATTCCTACTTTGACCGAGTTATCTGCTTCGTGGAGGAACTAGACGCCTTGGGGGTAGTATAGCCTCCAGGTGGTTGAATAGCCGGGGTCGATGATTGCGTTATCGAGGTAGAAGTCGATCTCGAATGGCGGCTGCTGGAATAGTCTCAAGTGCGCGCTTGGATAGCCCGCACGCTCCAGTAGGAATCCGACAGCCTGCCGGTACGGATATTTGAGGTGCAGTTGTTCCAGCACGCTGCGTAGCCGACGGACGCCAACACGGCTCGTGGCCACTTGGTACATGCTCAGCACCTCATGGATGCCCCCGGCATAGCACGGCCGAACTGTGCACTCGATGAGCGTCCGCTCGAGAGAACTGACAGGGTACTCCTGGTTGTCTGGCCCCATTTGAGTTTCGAGTTCAATTTGCCCCGTGCTCTGCCCCGACAAGAGCACGATTTCATGCTCATCGAGAATGTAGACATTCGAAGTCGTCCTCGCCGGTTTGGAGAATGCTGCATCGACGGCCTCTTGCTCCAACTTCCGGCGAGGGACAGTGCTTTTTGGTCCCTGCTCGCGGTTCGTGAAGACTGTTTTCGGCAACAGGTTCGTGATGCCGTGTACGAATGCAGCCGAGAGATGGGAGAGGTGAGAATGCGACCGAATAGCGAGTGCGATTTCGAATGGCGTCGCGGTGTTTCTCGCGTAGAGGACAATCTCACCAGGATAGCTGGTTTTGATGTCCCAGCGGTTCTTGCGAGGGAGAACAACTTTGCGAAGTAGCCGAGTCCTCGTGAGATAGTCGCAGAAGTACTCAGCAGTTATGGTGTTGGGAAACCGCCAATCCTTGCGTTGTTCACTGAGCAGATGCTCAAGGGCCTGCCGTGTCCACGTGGGCTCCGATGTGAGCAAGGAAGCAATATCGCTCCGTGCATCTCGAAGCCGAAGATTCCAGAGTTCTTCTCGCTTGAGTCCCATAAGGCCTGGTATGGTGCACGCACCATACCAGGTTAACAGAAAGTTCTCCAGTCAAAACAAAGAATCGCATTCCCTTTGTGCGGTATTCTCTTGTCAGCGTCGCGTTCTTGGGCGGTCGGCACGCACCAATGTGAGCCATGGTAGGTGTATACACCTACCATGGAATCACTCGCTCGTCAACCGCTTGATAGCCGCTGGCGATGGTGCTATCTGGTGTATACACCAGATAGCACGCTTGCTATTTTGTTCAGCATTTGCGCCAAACAACAGGGAGTGTTGGCCAACCGATCGGCAAAGACATTGCGCCTGTTGCCCCGCGATGTTCACGGGAACAGCCGCGCCGAGCCGTCGCAAAGACCTTCAGAGCCCCTACCCCTGCGGGGTGTAGTGTCGAACGGCTCGGCAGCTATCAGCGCGTCGAGCCTCCCGGAGCCCGGATCCCGCGTCGGTGGTGCCCGAAGGCGCGCCAGTCGATCAGCTTGCTCCCGTCGTTCTCGCAGCGCGGCTTCGGGGGACGACAGCCCCATCGAAGTGACTGCCCGAGCCCATCCTTGGTTCGCCACCCAGCTCCCGCCGGAGGCGGGCTTCCGCCGCGGCCGGCGCAGGGTCGAAGCGTCCTCTCCGCCGCGTCGATTCAGCGCGCTCGGGGCAAAAACACCCGGGCAACTCGACGCGCGCATCGTCGCGCGGAGCCAGGCTGCGGCGGCCGCCGCGCAGGCCCGGCCTGGTGCGTAAAGGACACCCGCCTCCGTCTGTCCTTTACAGAACCCGTGGACTTCCAAGCACTTGCGTCAGCTCTGGCCAGAACCGTCTGTGCTACTCCTGGCCAGTGTCCTTTACGGCGGCGAGGCGGTATGTCCGCCAGCGCTGTTCCCCGGTTGCGCTGATCGCGCCGCTCGCGAGGAGTGCCTCGAGGGCCCGCGCAAGAGCCTTTTCGTGGATCTTCGGGCCGATGCGCCGATGAATGTCGGCACGCCCCGAACTCGGGAATCGCTCCAGGTCCTCCAGGATCAGCGCACGGAGACGGTGTGGCCGAACCCAGGTGAGCGTCGTCAGTGCGTCGAGCCCGGCCTCGCTGAGGAGCTCCGGAAGCACGAAGTAGCGCGTGGCGCTGGTGCGGCCGTTTGGTCGAGGAGCCCCTACGTCAGCAGGTGACCGAGCCAGGGGCGCAGACTGGAAGTATGAGCGAGCTCGAGTGCTTCGGCGAGGGCGGTGGCGAACCTCCCCATCGGTCGCCCCCGGCCTCAGTTGCTCGCTTCCCGAACTTTCTTCTCAGCCCCCGGTCCCCTGGGTCCGATTCACAAATCACGGCGATGTGCTTGCAGAATGCCAGGGCGAGGCACTCCAGGGCTCCCAGGGGTCGAGGCCGAAGCCACGGTGAGGCGCTGGAATCGAGTCCAGGTCGATTTCGGAGCCTCGGCGAGGCAAGCGTGGGCTCCCCGGCAGCCTCGGAGTGCCCCGGCGAGGCGCGGGGAGTGATTCCGGGGCGATGAGCCGAGCCGAACCTTCAGCGCATCGCGCCGACGGTCACTCGCGTTCCGCGAATGCACGGCTTGCCACCCATCACGGCGGGATCGTGAGTGACGCGCTCCAAGCGGTCCATGGGCGATAGGCTACCGTGCATGAGGCACGCCTGCACGACGGGGTGCGGCGATAGGAGAAGTTCACACGCCACAACGTCCCTCGGAAAACGGGGGACACCGGCGGACCTCGACAACATCAAGCATTCTGGAACCATCGTCGTGGAAATCCGATGACGTGCATATCCGTCTCGGTCAATCCGAATCGAAGTAGTCTTCGTCGACCCTTGGTAGGCGTATTGTCTTATAGTGAGCTACCCCGACGCCGTAGTCGATCATTAGAGACGTCAAGCGGCCTCCGTCGATCAGAACGATCCTCTCCGAGACTTGGTTGCCGAATTCTCTGGCCTCGCGCGTGAAGTTTGAACTGGTGATAAAAACTCCCTTTCGCGCACGCCGCCCCGCCAATGCACCGAAGAAGGCTTGAATCTCAGGACGTCCGACGGAGCCCTGCCAACGCTTCGCTTGAACGTACACGCGCTCGAATCCCAGCTTGTCGAGGGTGATAACCCCATCGATCCCGCCATCGCTGGTTTTGCCGACACGCTCGAGGTCTTCTTCACTCGCGCCGTATCCCAGTGCGAGCAAGAGGTCGAGGACCAACTGTTCGAAGAACACCGGCGCCGGCTTCCGATAACCGGCGGGCAGCTCATCGCCGTCGTCTGGCGGGACATCCGGGAGGGTTGCGAGAGCGGATTCAAAGCGATTGCGTGCAGCCTTGGTGGCGCGCTCGGCAAGGAGCCGACCTGCGCCGCGACTGGTCGACGTGTGGCTGGCCCGCTCGCACGAGCCGCGGCGTGCACGTTGATGCCGTACGCGATGAGCCCGCCCCACGCCGGACGGGCGAGCTATCAACCTTGCCGAGCGTCCCGTATGGATTCACACAACCAGAAGCCGTGCCTGTATAGTGCAGTCAACGGACCCACGCGTTATGACAAGCGCCAGCTTGTTGACGCAACAAAGTCGTAGCTAGTGCACCAAGACATCTACTCGAATGGGCTCACGAATCTCATTACCCAACGGCATCCGGATGCAACATCATGGGTCACGGCACGGCTAGACGATTTCACTCGCAACCACCTCACCGAAACGAGTATAGTGCGCATCGGATAGAGGCTCGCATCGAGCAACAGGTTGGAGGCGGGCGAGTGTCGGGACTTGTAGGAGAGCGGTAACTCGGGCGCGCGATCGCGAGCACATGAGGCGGTCGCTACTCGGGCGGAATAGGTCCTTCGCTGGGGAAGGCATGGTAACGAATGGATCGTTGGGATCACATGCTGATTTGGCATCTCATGGTGCTCTTGTTCGCGCTGGCGGCTGCACTGATCATCAAGATGATGACGGGGGCCATCATCACGCATGGCTTACTCACCGACCCGGTCACACATCGTGTCAGTCCGCTGCGGGTTCAGAATCTCCTTGCCATGCTGACGGTGGCAACGGTCTATATAACCAAGCTGGCAAACAATCCCGGCGCAGAGTTCCCGAAGCTCGATAACTCCATGCTTGCCCTCATCGCCGGAAGCAACGCCGGGATACTGCTCCCACAAGTTCCCTGGCAGCGACTCTGGCGCAGGTAAGTCACTTCGAAAAGGAAAACCCAAATGGAATGGGCTGACACACTCCTCATCGTCCTTGCCGCGGTTTTGCTTGCATCGTTCGAGGCCATCATCATCTACAGGATGGCCAGGGGCGACATGGACCTCAGATACCTGATCGCCGACTTCGAAGGCTACGCTAGCCTCTCTCGCTTTCAGTTTCTGGTCTTCACGTTCGTGATCGCCACGGGTTTCGTCTACCTCACCATTCGTGGCGACGGCTTCCCAGAGATCGACGAGGGGGTGCTACTTCTGCTGGGGATCAGTGGCACTACCTATGCCATGGGCAAGGTTCTTGACCGGCCTGCCACGCCTGGAGCGTCTCCCACGAATCCGTCCAAGGACGCTGACCCATCGAGACGCCCTGCATCTGACGTGTCGAAGGCCGAGACGTCTCCATGAGCGCGCAGAGCACGGCCAGTGTCATCGCATTGAGCGTTCTGGCTGCTCCGGCCACTATCCGCATCGCTGAAGGGATCGAGGAGCGAGCGCCGAGCGAAGAGCGCTCGTGCATCGTCAAAGACAAGGCTCAGGTCGAGCGGCGCGCCCGCGGGAGCGAAGACATTGCCGCGGCTCTGGCGAAGGGCACTGCCGTCGAGCCGCTCGAGCGCCGTGGTGACCTCCAGCGGATCCGATACTTGCGGGGCGGGCGCAAGCGCATTGGGTGGGTGAGCGCGGACGCACTGGGACCGTGCGAGGACACGAAGCCCAAGCCGGCGCCGCATAATCTTACCAAAGCCATCCAGAATCCTGAGTCTGGTCCGGTCGCCCCATCCAACACACCGTCACCGGAGTCCGACGCCGTACCCGAAGTGCGGCTGCACCCCTTCGGAGCTCCTCAAGGCGCCGTACCAGGCGGCGTCCTCCTGCGAAAGTCGGGCTACGACTGTTATCACGATCCGGAGCTGCGGTACTGCCGCTGGGTCGGGTATTGCTATCGCCCGGAGCAGGGCGGGAAAGCGCCGCGAAAGGGGACCTTCTTCCCGGAGCCAGGGCTCAGTCCCGGCGCCCGCGCCGAGCTGGCTGACTATACGGGAAGCTACGCCAGGGATCTCTCGGGATTCGACCGCGGTCACCTGGCACCGGATGCAGCCATGAAGGCCTTCGGGGCAAAAAGCCAGCATGACACGTACTCGCTGGCCAACATAACCCCACAGTACAGCCGGACCAACCAAGGCATCTGGCGAGAGCTCGAGGCGCGTATACGCGGGTGGGCAACCAGGGACGACCCGGTCTGCGTCGAAACAGGGCCTGTCTTTCACCCGGACCGCACGGTCAAGCGCCTTCGTGGCCCGAGTAAGCTGAAGGTTCCACATGCCTATTTCGTCATCGTCACGCAAGGCTCCGGACCAGACGTCATCTCGTTCATGGTGCCGAATACTCCCGAGCCGCAGAACATCGCCGACCTCATGGCAGATGCGGCGAGCGTGGATGAGGTAGAGATCGCCGTGAGCTTCGATTTCCTTCCGGACCTCGACGACGATTTCGAAGACGAGCTCGAGGCAGCCATCCCGGAGGAGCTCTGGTGATTGGCTGGGTGCTCGCGCTTGGCTTCGCCGTGACTGACGCGGTGCCGTCCGCCTGGGCTCCATCCATCGACCGGGCCCACTGAACTGACGACGTTGGCTAGCTCGGAGGGCTCTTTTCCCTGCTCTCCGACATGATCGGCAACATTGGAGGCAATTGATGATACCTGTAGTCTTTGAGTTCCATACCGGGGTTCGACATCCGCTGTTCACGAAGGCAACGCTGCAAGGAAGCTGGGACAGTGCCGGTGCGTACTCCGTCGTTTGGTCTCGGCATCCCATGCGGGAGGTCGTGAACCCGGACGGGTCGCGCACTTGGATAGCCACCGTCGAGTTTCAGCCACAGTTGGTGGGCCGAGAGCTCGAGTGGGGGGTGAGGGTCGACGGTGACGCGGGAACCGACGTTTGGGCCATCGCCGCGGAGGCGCAAGACTGGCGGAGCCAAGAGCGAACGCGGCGGTTCGTTCTGAAGGTCGACGGCAAGGGAAACGGCCAGCCGCAAAGCTACTACCTGACTCACCTCTCCCACCTCGGAGCCAACGTGTTGGGCAGCGGAAGCTCGAGCCCGGTCAGGTTTGCGGTGTGGGCGCCCAACGCGCAGCGGGTGTCTCTCGTGATAGGAGACGAACGGGTCGGCTACATCGACAACACCGGCAAGGGCGTCGTTGCCCGCCACGCCATGACGAGCGTGGGAGGTGGCGTGTGGGAGACGACCGTCAAGCTAGAACGACCGCTCGACACAGTCTATATGTTCGAGCTCGTGGACGACAGCGGCGCCAAACGTTATCGAACCGATCTCTATTCTCGCTGCCAGGCGGGTAGCGGAGATGTCGATCCGGAGCGTCAGCCATGCCCTGGTAATCCTCTTACCCTCGACGGTCGCGTGAGTTTGAGCTACGTGATGGACCCCTCGCGCGTTGAATCGCCCATCGGTAGCAATTCCCTCGTGCCTGCGGAGGAGTTCTGGGCCGACGAGTTCAATCCTGGGCGCCCAGTTCCCCGTCGACTCGAGGACCTGGTCATTTATGAGCTGCACGTTGGCGCTCTCGCGTATGGTCAAGACCGGCCAGGGAATATCGGCGACGCGATCGCCCTGCTGCCGTACCTCGAAGAGCTTGGGGTCAACGCCGTCGAGCTGCTGCCCCTCGCGGAGTACTCCGGGGGCTCCGGTTGGGGCTATGGCTCCACCCACTTCTGTGCTGTCGAGTTCTCGTGTGGAGGGCCCGATCACCTGAAAGCTTTCGTGAAGGCCTGCCACCAGCGTGGCATTGCAGTCATCATGGACGTCGTCTACAACCACTATCCGCCCCAGGCAGAGCGAGCGCAGTGGATGTATGACACGACGTCTCACTCGCGAAACCCGTACTACTGGTACGAAGGCCGCGAGAAAGACTATTCGTTTCCTGAGGGAGGCTACATTGACAACCAGTCATCGGGATGGGCGCCCGCCTTCCATTCGGAAATGGTGCGTGGCCTCTTCATCAGCAGCGCCGTCTCCCTCGTACTCGACTTTCACGTCGACGGATTCCGGGTCGATCAAACGACCTCCATCCACTCCTACCCGGCGCTTCATGCCAACGGCGAGGCCGCCGACCAGGCCAGGATCTTCGGCGCCAAGTTCTTGAGAGAATGGACGCGCACGCTGCGCCTCGTGAAGCCGGACGTGATGCTGACGGCCGAGGATCACTCGTCGTGGCCAGCGGTGACCCAGAGTTCTACGAATGGCGGACTGGGGTTCGATGCAACCTGGTTCAATGACTTCTATCATCACCTCATTGGTGATACGGGTCGGAACCCAAATCTCCTCGCAAGTGCAGGCTGCGGGGGCAATTGGCCGCTCGCGATGGACCACTTCGCCGGTCTGCTCGCACGCACCAATCGAACGACGGTGGTCCCCGTCGAGACTCATGACGAGCGAGGCAACAGCGCGAAGGACGGGGTTTCCTCGACAAGCACCCTTCTCACTGCAGTTCACGCGAGTGATCCGGCACAACTCGTCGATGGAATTCGCGGGTACGCCGAGGCGCGCACCAGGGTCGCTGCGGGGCTAACCCTCCTCTCCGCCGGGGTGCCGCTGTTCTTCATGGGCGAAGAGATCGGCGCCATGAAGCCGTACCGATACGACGACTGGTTGAACTTCCGCGAGGATCTTTGGGGCATGAAGAGCGGCGTCGGGTCGCGCCTGTTCGCGTTCTATAGCGACATCATTCGCCTGCGCCGACGCCTGCCAGCCCTCCGCAGCTCCCAGCTCGATGTCTTGCACGCGCACAACGAGAACCGAATCATTGCTTTCAAGCGCTGGGGCGATCACTCGGAGGCCCTGGTGCTTGCGAGCTTGTCGAACTCTCCGTTTCCCGTTGGTTACACCATACACCATGCCCACTTGCCCGATGCACGGTGGCGCGAAGTACACAACTCTGATTCGAGCCGCTACGGCGGGCTGAACTACGGAAACTGCGGGGGCGTCCTCACGAGCTCGAACGGCTCGCTGACGGCAGTGGTCCCCGCCAACGGCTTGATTGTCTTGGAGCGCGAGGCGTAAGCCGGCACCAACGACTGAGCTGACGAGAGACGGCCAACCACGATGTTGGAACGAGAACTTCTTCCGTGTCGGCGACACTCTCATCGATCGACTCGTCAGCTCCGTGAACCGGTTCGACTTTGCCGTCCCGCGCCGTTGTTCATGACCTGGGATACGCGAGAACATGACACGCAAAGCATACTGATCGGGATCAATCGATACCAGAGTGTGACCCCGCTGTGAGGGTGCGGGAACGACGTCTTCATCCTCACAGGCGTGCTGAAGGATTTCGCCGGGTTCGACAGCTCGGACGTGCGAGCTGTGGCGCACGAACGGGCAACCAAGAGGCGTATCGAGGAACGGACCGACTGGCCCGTGAGCGGCGCCAAGGCTGGCGACCTCCTCGTGGTTCACTTCTCCGGCCACGGCTCCCAGGTGCGGGACAGGAACGAGAACGAGCTCAGCGAAGGTCTCGACGAGGTTATATGCCAGCATGACATGAATTGGGATGGAACGTTCATTGCGGATGACTACCTGCAGGAAAAGCTTCGGGTGCCTTCCGGCGTCGTACTCGAAGTCATCTTGGATCCTTGCCATTCGGTACAGGGCAGCGTGCAAATCGGTTTCTCCGGGCTTGCGCCGGACGGCTCTGACCCCGATCGTCAGCCGCGTTTTTTGGTGCCACCGGTCGACATTCTGGTTCGGTATGCAGGCGAGTCACTTGCCGGCGAAGGGCTTGTTCCGGGGCCCCACCCTTGCGTCGCACGTCGCGCTCTCGTCAGCGTGCACGGAATATCGGACGGCCGCGGACGCGCGAATCAACGGCGTGTTCAACGGGGCCTTCACCTTCTACTTCTGTGAGCACCTTCGACAGACCCAGGGGACTCTCCCGCGTTCCGAACTCCTTCGCCGGGTCAAAAACTCCCTAGCACAAGCTGGATTCACACAGGTTCCCGAGTTGTCCGCTCCCTCCAACCTCAAGGCGCTTCGCCCGTTTTCACTATGAACAAGCTTATTGCGTTCGTCACGGTTCTTCTCGGCTTCTCAGTGAAACTACTGTTCCGGCAAGCGTGACGGAGGCTGCTGGACGCCGCGCGCGGAGCGCGCCTCGCGGGTAGCCGCTCCGAGCGCTCGTAAGTGATCCAGATCGCTCCATTTTTTCTGCTTTCCATCGGGACGCAGATCAGCGATGAGCGTTGCATGGCGATGGATTCGCGTGACGATCGGGTCGGAGATGTGGAGCTTGCCGCGCTGGCTGGGCTGAAGGAGGGCGCGACGCCGGAGCAGCTCCAGGACACGGTGGACAGGCTCCGCCAGATCCTCGAGCGGACCGACCAGAGACAGCTCGAGCCCGAGGACTGGACCCTTCTTGCCGCCCTGATCCGGGCGGAGATGGGAGGAGATGAGGTGAGCTCGAGTCGCGGGGCGAAGGCACGACGCTCGGGGCAACCTCGTCGGAAAGGCGGCGCGAGGTCGGAGCGACTGGAGAGCACGCTTGACGAGCTCCGCGAGCTTCTCTACCGGATCGACGATCAACAGCTCGAGTCTGCCGATTGGCGTTTCACCCGTGCCCTGGTCTGGAATGAGGTAGCGCGCGCCGAGGGGAGGCAGGCGCGCGCAATCGCCAAGATCGTAGCGGCTGCGGCCGTCGCGGGGGCACACGAGTGGGTCCGATGGCGCCGCATCCAGCGACGCTGGCGAGTCGACGGGGAACTCGTCTCTGTCCGGCGCCGGCACAACCGCGACGAGCAGCTCGTCTTCGTCCGAGGCAAACTCAACGAGCAGCGAGACGCCAATGGCAAGGTGGACCAGGGCAAGTCCAAGGCGTCCAAGGGGCATGGTCGAAACGGTGCGAGCGCGTATCGCCAGGCACAGCCCTTCTTTCACGCGGTGGGGCGCGACGTGGTCGGTGCCCTGCGCGAGGCGTGCAGGGGTGCCAAGCTGTCCTCCTACCGCGAGAAGGTCGTCATCCGCATCATCGGCCAGCCACTGTTCAGCGCTGAGGGACACCATTACGAACAAGCGCGGTGCAGGAATTGCGGTCACATCGTTCGCGCGCAGGGGCCAGCGGACATTGGTCAAGGCTTGGGCACCGACTACGTCCGGTATGACTGGTCGGCGTGCGGTATGCTCATAGTTATGCAGTACTTCGGCGAAGCTCCGTTCAAGCGCGTCGAGTCCCTGCACGGGGGCTGGGGCGTTCCGATGTCCGATGCAAACCAGTGGCAGGTCGTCAGTGCAGGCCGACGATCTGCTGCTGCCCCTGTACAAGGTTCTCGAGCAGCACGCGATTCAGAAGGCCACGAACTTCCGAGTCGACGACACCGGCGCAATGGGTGATCGCCCTCAGCAAGTAAATCGAGGCAGAGATTGCCGCACTTCGGTCCCTCGGCAAGTCGACGAAGAACGTGAGGACCGGCATCAACTCGACGGGGCTGTACTGGGAGACGCCGAACGGACCGGTTGTGCTCTTCTAGACGGGGCGCCATCATGCGGGAGAGATAGTCGATCAGCTCCTCCGGCATCGACTCATCTCGAGCCCCAAACTGGTGAAGTGCACGGACGGTGCCTCCAAGAACTCCGATCACGAGCACGCCGACAAGCTGGTCGAGTCGACGTGCAACGCGCACGCATTCTTGAAGTTTCGCGACATCAAGGACAAGCACCCGATCGAATACGCCGAGGCGGGAAGAGTCTACAAGCAGGTCTTCGACAACGACGACGAGGCCAAGGCCAAGGCGTTCGGCCTGACGCCCGTCGAGCGGATGCTCTATCACCGGGAGCACTCGAAGCCCTGATGCAGCAGCTGAAGAAGATGTGCGAGGAGAAGATCACCAGCAAGCTCGTCGAGCCGAGCTCGCGGCTCTGGGAGCCTCATCAATCAGTGGGACCGGCTGACCCGCTTCTGGGACGTTTCCGGCGTCCCGCTCGACACGAACCTAGTCGAGCAGGCGCTCGAACCGCCTCCCGCACGTGCCTCTTCCTCCTTCGCCACTCGTCCAAGGCCGCCTTCAGCTCTAGCAGTGATTCGCCGTATCCATCCGGTGGTACCCACCATAGATCGGCCGACTCGTAGAATCGCGCGGTCGCAGCGGGAAACCACGGGGAGCGCACGGAGTTGCTCGCCAACCGGCGGATGCGGGCCAGCACCGGCATA
>JAEWRL010000100.1 GCA_023398955.1 Pseudomonadota bacterium | reverse complement strand
GCGGCCCGTCTTCGACGGGATACGTGGCAACTTCGGTTAGCGAAGCTGTGACCCGAGGAGCCGGATGCGGGAAATCTGCACGTCCGGATCTGAGAGGGGCCGGGGGCAACCCCGGCCTACTCGCTATTGCTGACGGCCTGCGCGAACATCGTGATGCTCTGCAAATACTGGTCAAGATTGCAGCGCCAAGGGCCTATGACAAGGCTCGCGAGTACCGAGGGTTGGTGGACTCGCAGCGCCCGGTGCCCTTCATCGCTCGCTCGAGTGCTCCCCGTAGGGAGAAGCGACCCGTGCGGGCGATCTCCGTATGCTCCAATGAGCGAATACCGGCATCACGAGGTTCGGCACGGTCGCGGCAAGAAGCGTCACGAGAAGCTCGTCCAGGCTCCGCAGCTTGGGCACGAAGACCGCCACGACTCCCACGGCCATCAGGGCCGGCGGATAGACGACTGCGACGCGCAGCGCCGTGCGCCGAAAGGGAGCTAGCAGGAGCAGGAAGTAAAGCAGATAGGCGGCCCCCCAGGCTACGTACAGAAAGTACGCGTAGGCCAGCCCCAAGCACGCCAACCCCTTACAATCCGCGAAGTACCAGTGGATGGCAACGAAGCCCGGGATGTTGAGCACGGAGACTGCGGCAAGGAGTGTTAGGATGGAAAGCAGCTGGGGTCTTGGAGGCATTGGAGCCCGCGCAGGATGCCCGCTTGGCGTCGGCTGCGCCAGTCCGCGCGTCAGCCGCGCCGCCATGGCCAGTCCGGCGGAGCCCGAACCAGCGAGGCCTGCAGCTACCAAATGGAACAGCACAGGGACTGCAATCGGCACGAAGCTCCGCGACAAGACCACCAAACCGGTTGCCAGTGCCAGTGCCAGTGCTTGAAGGTCAGAAATAGTTATCGTTCCGAGGATTTCACTCTGAAATTCTCAGGGCTCGGCGTTCGGTTTGGACGAATTCTAAGAGCGGAGCCGGGAGCCATAAGGCAGGAGAGAATCGGGACTGAGGGCCACTGTGACTCGAGGGGAACTCTTCGCTTGACAGGGGTAAGCGAAATTGGAACAGTCATGGCTCCCTGCGGGCCTCTTCGGAACGGGGGAGGGACTCGGCTGATAGGTGATAGGAGTGCTTAGATGCTGCTTGCCAGAATTGGGTGGGAGAGGGCGTTCATTGCGAGTGTGGTATGGCTGAGCTTTGGGAGCGTGGCCTGCGGCTCTGATGACGGGGACGGAGGGGAAAGCGGCACGGGTGGTGCTGGCTCCGCGTTCGGCGGTACGGGCGGTGCTGGCGAACCGGACCCGAATGGTGTGGCGACGGGAGGCTTGGGTACGGGTGGCGGGGCGGCTCAGACCCAGAGGTTGGTGGCAGAGCCCGTTCTGGATTACCAGCAACAGCAGGACGCTGTCGCTTCTGGGATCGAGCTAATCAGCTCACGGTTCACGGTGGAGCCGTCGGGCGCGGATTGCTACGGGCAGTGGTTCGGGGCTGTCGTCAACAACGGCACCACGACGGTTTGCCACGTGACGGCCGCGGCCACACTGAGGAACCTCTCGGGCGCTACGGTCGTGGAGTACTATACCTATGCAGATACTCTGCCGTACCGCACGCTGGCGGGAAGCTCTGCTTTGACCATTCCATGTCTGGCCCCAGGCGAGGAAGGCGGGCTCTGGACGAACTACCTGGACGTGTGCTTCAACATGGAATCGGTGACGGATGTGGTCGTCGAGCTGGGAGCCAGTGACTATGGAGCCGTCGAGCACCACCCGCTCGCTCCGACGATCACCAACGCTCAGGTGGTAGACTCCTACGGTTCCAGCGGCTATTGGTCTTTGGAGGGGATCGTCAAAGCAAGCACGGCCGGCGACGTCTACAATGTGGGGTTGACCGTCTATCCTCGGAATGCCTCAGGCCTGGTCCTGGACCAGCTGCTCGATTTCCACCTGGAGACTCTCTTTGCTGGTGCGACATGGAGCTTCTCGACGTCTAGCTGGCAGGGGGCGGTCTTCAGCGACTACCTCCAGTTCGTTGACTTCATCGAGGGGACTGATGACCCCTATCGAGTCGTTTTCGGCGATACCCCCGTGGGCAGGAACCTCGAGCAGCAACGGAAGCTCAGGGAAGCGTCCCGGGTGCGGCGCGAGGCCTGGGAAGAGAAACGTTAGCGCCGGGCGCGGTGGAGTACGCATTCTGCGAGGAGCCGGGAGCCGCGCTTCGGTGCTGTCGGCGTCATCCCTCCAGCTGTCAAAAACTGGCGGTGGTTCGAGCGGTGTAGGAGAATCGTCTGCCGGTGCGGCATGAAGCAGCACCTCCAGCAGCCGTTTTCTTGCGGCCGAGGAGCGCAATGATTCGACGATTTGTCGCCATTTCCAGCCTACTGACCCTTACATCCACCGCAGCCGTCTCGCTGGCGCAGCCTCGTCCGCAAGGTGAGTTGGCCCTGGGGGTTGACCGAGTCTTCGGGTACAGCTACTCCAGCACCAGCTATGATGACACTGATGTGGAGAGGACCAGTTCCGAGTTCTCCATTCTAGGTGGCCGCCGTGCTCAGTCGAACTTCAACGCCCCTCGCGCGAGCATCGACTACTTCGTGGCTGACGGAGTGAGCATCGGTGGGTCCCTCGTCTACGCGTCCAGCACCGAGACGCTGGACATTGGGGGCACTGAAGCTGAAGAGGACTCGTCCATGCTGGGCCTTGCGCCGCGCGTCGGCTATGCGACGATGCTGTCTCGTGGTTTCGGCATCTGGCCGCGTGGGGGCATCACGTTCATCAGCGGCGAAGAGGCCAATGTAGACGTCAGTGCCGTCGCGTTGTCCCTCGAGTTTCCGCTTCTCCTGGCACCGTCGGACTACCTCGCCATTACGCTCGGGCCGACCCTCGACTACGCGCTGACCGCCAGCGCGGAAGCGGCCGGTCAGGACACCGACCTCAGTCTGACGGACTTCGGGATCATGGCGGGCCTAGTCGGGTTCCTCTGAGTGGCACACTCTGCGCCGCCCTACACGATCGTCGGGCAGGGCTGCTGTCTCAGCCACTGACGCCTGAGCTCGCGAAATCAGTGTGGGTACGCTGCGGCACACGCCTTGCTTTGCGGCGCCCACTGTGACCTCTCCAATCAGCTCTTCGTCAGTTGCGGCCTCTCCGTCCTTTCCCACCGTTTCCTTGTCTTTGCCGAAGCTTGAGACGGCGCGCGGGCGCCGGCCAGCCGCTCTTCGGGCGTTGGGGACACTGGCGTTCCTCGCCGGCATGAGCATGGCCCTTGGGGCATGCTCCGGGGATACCGGGGACGTGGGCGGGCAAGCGGGAAGCGGGGTGGGGATCGCCGGCAACGGGACGGCCTCGGGAGGTGGCTCCGCGACGGGTGGTTCCTCGAGTGGTGGCAACGGGAGTGGAGGGGCTTCGTTGGGCGGCGCGTCGAGTGGAGGCTCCTCCGTGGGCGGTTCCACGACGGGCGGCTCCTCGAGCGGGGGCAACGGGAGTGGGGGCAACGGGAGTGGGGGGGCTTCGTTGGGCGGCGCGTCGAGCGGAGGCTCCTCCGCGGGGGGCAGTGGGAGCGGTGGTGCGTCGACAGGCGGCGCGTCGACAGGCGGCGCGTCGAGCGCTGGCGCCGCTGGCGCGGTGAGCGGCGGGGCCGCGGGCTCGGCGGGGAGCGCTGGTGTCGCGGGTGCTGACGCTGGCGGTACGGCGGGGACGCCAAGCGGAGCTGGCGGTGGCGGTACGGCAGCGGGCGGAGGAGCGGGCGGTGGCGCCGCGGGCAGCGGCGGTGACGGCGACATTTGCTCCCTTCCGGTGGAGTCTGGCCCCTGCGATGCCGCGATCCCGGCGTACTACTTCGATGCTCAGATGGGCGGCTGCCAGGAGTTCATCTATGGCGGCTGCGAAGGGAACGCCAACCGCTTTCAGTCCCTGCAGGAGTGCGTCGACCGCTGTGGCCCCCCGGCGGACTGTCCGCTGCTCGAGCCCTCCGGTGCTTGTGACGTTCCCTCGGAGACGGAGTGCTTCTACAGTTCCCTGTCCACATGCCTCTGCCAGGGAACGCTGACCTACAACTGTATCGAGATGCCGGCGTGCAGCCTGCGCGGGGAGGAACCCTCGGACGCCGACATCATGCCTTGCGAGGGCGACAGTTGCGGCGAGATACCGATGCCGCCCACGCGGACCTGCACCTGTGACGGCCAGTGGAGCTGCGAATACCTCCGCTGACCACCTAATTGAGCCGGATCCTGGTCGGCGACCGGCTCGTGCCCGCTTGTCGGCTCAGCTCGCTCGGATCGCCTCCTCGAGCACCGCGAGCAGCTCCCGGTGCTGGACGGGCTTCGGAATGTACCAGTCGCGACCGCTCCGTGGCACGGAGGGTGCTTGGCGCGTGCCGACCCGCCCGGTGAAAAGCACCACGGGGAGGGCCGGATGGTGGCGCCGGATCGCGGCAGCCAGCTGCGGGCCCGACATCTCGGCGCCCACCGTGTCAGTCAGGAGCACCCGTGGTCCACGATGCCCGTCCTTGGCTGCCGCTTCGAGCACGGCGCCGGGCGACGTGAACTCCGCGACGCGGTAGGCTGCGGACTCCAACAGTCGGACGACCTGAGCGCGGATTACGTCGTCACTCTCGCAGTAGAGGATCAGCGGTCCCGGTTCCGTGGAAGGAGGTGGATGGGAATCCGGACCCGGACCATCCAGGAGTGCTGGGAACGCGACGACGAAGGTCGTCCCCACGCCTTCCTTCGACTCTACCCGCACGTGCCCGCCTGCTTGCTGCGCGATGCTGTACACAGTGGAGAGGCCCAGGCCCGTTCCCCGCCCTGGTTGCTTCGTCGTGAAGAAAGGCTCGAAGATGCGCGTCAGGGTTTCGGGACTCATGCCCTGGCCAGTGTCCCTCACGGTGAGCAGGACATGGGGGCCGCTTCGTGCCCCTGGATACGCCGATGCCTCCTGTTCGGACAGGTGCTCCTCCGCGGTGAGCAACGTGATCGTGCCGTCCTCGGCCATCGCGTCACGGGCGTTGACCACGAGGTTGATGACTACGCGCTCGATCTGGATTGTATCGGCAAGGATGGGCGGCAGCTCGCCGCCCCGCTCCACGCTGAGGGTGACGCATTGGGGCATCATACGCCGCAACAAGGGTACGATCCCTCCGACGACCTGCGAGAGGTCGAGGCGGCGTGGCTCGGTCGGCTCGCGACGGCTCACCGCGACGAGCTGCTGCGTGAGCAGCGCCGCTCGGTCGGCCCCGTGCCGGATGTCCTCCAACGCACTCAATGCCCCCCGCGGCACCTCGCCGCGCTCGGCCGTCAGAGTTTCCGAGACGATCTCCGTGCAGCCCCAGATGACAGTGAGCAAATTGTTGAAGTCATGGGCTACGCCTCCGGCGAGGTAGGCGACCCCTTCCATGCGCTGGGCCTGCTGCAGCCTGCTCTCGAGCTCCGTGCGCTCGGTGATGTCCTCCCCCACGGCCTGATAGGCGAGCCCCTTCCCCTGGGGTGAGAAGATACAGCGAATCAGCCAGCGCTGCACCCGCCGTTCTCCGGGGCGGGGAAAGACCCGCGCGACGAGGGTGACGGTGGGTTCCTGTGGAGTGAGGGCAGTGATCTTCTTCCAGGTGGCTTCGCGCTCCGACTGCTCGACGGGAAGCAGCACCGAGAGACCGAGGATCTTGCTGAGGGGCCGCTCGTAGTACTCGCAGAGGGCGGCGTTCGCGTAGGTGACTATCCCCTCGGCGGAGAAGCGGAACACCATGATGGGCATGTCATCCACCATCCTGCGGTAGCGCTCCTCGCTCTCCCAGAGGGCTTCGGTGCCGATCCGCAGGTTATGGCGTGCCGAGAGCAGCTCTCGCTCGAGATCCTCTCGGGTGAGGATGGAGAGCACCGGGCGCGGAACCAGGGAGAGCCCGTGTCGGCGCACCTCCACGTTCAGGTAGAGGGTCACCAGCGGTGCGTAGAGCAGCGCGACGATGACCCGCGTGAGCAGGGTACCCCGGAGTATTTCCAGGAAGGTCGTGGCCCCGCTCCAAGCCAAGGTCGTGTAGACGAGCGCATCGGCCGTGAGCACGACGAGCAGGGTCGTGAGCACCCTTGCGAAGACGCGCAGGCTCGATGGACGCCAGCGGCAGAGCTCCCAGACCATCCCGAGCAGGACGAGATCGACCAGCGTCGCGATGAGAGAAGCCAGGTTCGCCCTCGCGCTCGCGAGCGGCAGCAGCTCGCTCGCCGGGGTTGCGACCTCGGCCACCTGCCAGCTGAAGAGCTGCGCCATGAACCAGTACAAGAGTCCGGTGCCAATGACGACCGCCATGCCCATACGGCCTGCGCGGGGGCCGTCGACCACGTAGAGGAGGAAGACGCCGACGAGGGCTGCGGAGAAGAAGACGCTCGACTCGAGATGAAACTGCAGCTCTGCGATACGGAGCACGGCAGCGTGGGGTGTGACCCAGCTGGCCAGAGTCATCCAAGCCACTGTGGCGTAGGAGAAGACGAGGCTCGTGCGGCGGCGTAGGGCGTGAACCCCCGAGACGACCGCGAGAGCTACGATCATCTCGGCAAATAGGAGAATGGCACTCGGCATTGCTTACGGGCTTCCAAGGGCAATTCAACGCCTCCCGCTGGAGCTTGTAAAGGGCGGAGCGGCCACGGACCGTGGCATCGCGTTCAGAGCGTCAATTGCTGCTCACCGGGCGGCGGCCAGCGTGTCCCGGTCCAGGACTTCCCGTACCTTGCTTCGGAGCTCGGCTGCCGAGAAGGGCTTGCCGATGAAGTGCATGCCCGGCGCGAGCACGCCGTGGTGCACGATGGCGTCGTCCGCATACCCGGACATGTAGAGCACCCGAAGCGTCGGGTACCGCGACGTGAGCTGCTCCGCGAGCTCTCGCCCGCTCACCTGCGGCATGATCACGTCCGTGAGCAGGAGATCGAAGGCGCCGCCGCGCTCTTCACAAAGGGCAAGGGCGTGGCTCCCGCTGGCCGCTGTGAAGACCTGGTAGCCCGCAGCGCGAAGGATGCGTTCGGCGATCCGACGCACCGCCTCCTCGTCCTCCACGATGAGCACGGCTTCGTTGCCGTGGGCGACGGAGGAACCCGGCTTTCGTCGGATTTCGCTCGCCGACGTATCGACCCGCGGCAGGTATACCTTGAAGGTCGTGCCGCGCCCGACCTCGCTGTATACCCAAACATTTCCGCCGCTTTGCTTGACGATTCCGTAGACGGTCGAGAGCCCCAGACCCGTGCCCTTCCCCTTCTCCTTCGTCGTGAAGAAGGGCTCGAAGATGTGCTCTTGGGTTGCCGGGTCCATGCCGCAGCCCGTGTCGCTCGCTGAAAGTGCCACGAAACGCCCTGGCGTGACCGCGACGTGCAGGTCGGCATACTCCTCGCAGAGCTCGATGTTGCTCGTCTCCAGGATGAACTTGCCGCCCTGGGGCATGGCGTCCCGCGCATTGACGGCGAGGTTCATGATGACCTGCTCCAACTGGCCCCGGTCCGCCTTGATGCTGCCGAGCTCGCCAGCGAGCCGTACGACGACCTCGATGTCTTCGCCCAGGATGCGACGGAGCATGTTCTCTATGCCAGAGACGACGCGGTTCAGGTCGAGCACTTCGAGCTCGAGCACCTGCTTCCTGCTGAAGGCGAGGAGCTGCCTCGTCAGCGCCGCCGCGCGACGGGCTGCCTTGTCTATCTCCACCATGTCCGAATGGAGACTGTCGTTCTCGCTCAGGGTCTCGATGGCAAACTCTGAATAGCTGATGATCACGCTGAGCAAATTGTTGAAGTCGTGGGCGACGCCGCCCGCGAGGCGTCCCACCGCTTCGAGACGCTGGACCAGCTGGACGTGCTCCTCGAGCTTGCGTTGCTCGGTGCGATCGCGAAAAACCCCGACCACGCAGGGATGCCCTTCGAGGTCCACGGTCGTGGAGCTCACGTCGGCCTCGAACACGGAGCCGTCCTTGCGTAGTATAGGGACATCGGTCAGGAGGGGACTCTCTCCCCGCGCCTGACGCTCGAACTGCGCGACGACCTCCGGCAGCCTGTCCGTGGGATGGATGTCCTGAACGCGCATGTGCAGGAGCTCCTCTCGGGCATAGCCGAGCATGCTGCACATGGCTTCGTTGGCGAAGACCAAGCGCCTCGATTCGATGGCCGTCACGAGGACGCCGTCTCGGAGGCGCTCGAAGATGGACTTGAGCGCCTCCCGCGACTCGGCCAGGTCCTCTTCGCTCTTCTCCTTCTCGGCGTTGATCTCCATGTTACGAAGCGCGAAGGCCACGTCGCAGGCGATCTCCTCGAGCAGCTCCATCTCCTCCTCGTTCGAGGTGAACCCCGAGGGCAGCGCCACGATGAGCGCTCCGTACACCCTTCCTTCGTGCTCCAGTCGAACCGTCGCTGCGTCGTGCTCTTCACGATGCATATGGCTCTCGGGATAATCACTGCGGGATTCGGTCACCACTTTCCCGGGGGTTGCGCCGCTGCGCGCGAGGGTCTGTCGAACGCACTCCGGCACATGGGCGTCGCTGAGCATCTCCCGCAGGTTGCCCAGCAAACGTTCCTCCCCCGCGATGGCCATGCCTCGGACGCGCGAGTCCGAGCACAGCACGATGCAGCTCGTAGGAAACCCGCGAGAGTCGACGAGGAGCTGGCACACCTTCCGAATGAGCGAGTGAGGTTCTCTCTCCCGCGTGATGAGTTGGTTCACCTTGCGGATGCCGCGCAGAACCGAGTTGAGGTGCTCGATGCGGGCCCGGTCCTGACTGCGGGCTCTCAAGAGCTCCCACTCCCTCCGCAAACGCTCCACGATGCGCGGCATCGTCGCGAACGCCTCGGGCGATTTGACGATGTAGTCGAGGGCGCCGGCCTTGATCGCTTCCACGGCGACCTGCTCGTCGCCGAAGCTGGTCATGATCACCACCGGGAATTCGCCCGCCTCGGGAGGCGAGGGGAGTGCGTCCACGGCGCGACCGTCAGGCAGGTTCAGGTCCATGAGAGCCACGTGCGGGCGCTGCCTCGCGACGCTGGCGTGGTACTCCGAGAGAGAAGCGGCGACGAACAGCTCGACGCAGCCACGTCCCTCATCGAAGGCTCGCCGGATCGCCTCGGCATGGGCCGGGTCGTCTTCCACGAGCAGAACGTGCAGGCATTCCTCGGTCATCGTGATTCCTCCCACGGTATCATCGTGGGAACTGGTTCCAGGCGAGCCAGTAGAATCCGAAGGCGTCCATGAGCTTCATGAACTTCTCGAAATCGATCGGCTTGACGAGGAAGCTCCCCGCGCCCCCCTCGTAGGCTTCGATGATGTCGGATTCGGCAGCCGAGGTGGTCAGGACTACGGTTGGGATAGGGCGCAGGCCATCGTCCCCCTTGATGCGCCGCAGCACCTCCAGGCCGTCGACCTTTGGTAGCCGCAAGTCGAGCAGGATCAGATCGGGGAGGGGGTGCTCCGGCTTTGCGCCCGTAGCGGAAGCGTCCCGCAGGTAGTCGAGGGCGGCTTGGCCGTCCTCGACGTGGATAATACGGTTGGCGATGCGAAAGTCCGCCAGGCTACGCCTCACAATCTCCGCATGTGCCAGGTCGTCTTCCACGAGGAGGATGACGACCGGTGCGCCCTTGGTCATGAAACGTCCTTCCCCGGGGCCCTCTTCGTCCCCGCGAGCGTGAAGCGAAAGCAGGCGCCGTGGCCAAGCCCCTCGGACTCCACCCAGATGCGCCCGCCATGGACCTCGATGATCCTTCGGACCAGCGCCAAGCCGATTCCCGTGCCTTCGCTCTTCGGGTCGAGCTTCTCGAACAACCCGAATAGCTTCGCCGCGTGGCGCGTATCTATTCCCGCGCCATTGTCGCGGACGAAAAGGACGAGCTCCTCCCCCGCCGTTTCCACGCCGATCTCGACGAAAGGCGCAGGTTGGTCGCCCATGAACTTGACCGCGTTGTCTACCAGGTTCTGGAACACCTCGACCAGGCGGACGCGGTCACCGCGCAGGAGGATGGGCTCGGACGAGACCTCGACCCGCACCCCCCTCTGCGCGATGCGGCCAGCGACGAGCGCTACGGCCTCCTCGGCGATGGTGCGCAGGGGCACCTCCACGGGGGCGTTCTTCACGCGGCCCACCCGCGACAGCTCGAGCAGCTCGTCGAGCAGGCGCGACATCTTCTGTGCCGCGGTCCGGATGAAGCCGAAGTCCTTTGCGATGGTCGCGGGGTCCTGCTGCACGAGGTCCCGCTCCAGGTAGCCGAGGAAGGTCTGGATGGTCACCAGGGGGCTCTTCAGATCGTGCGAAACCGTATAGGTGAAGCGGGTCAGCTCGTGGTTGCGCTGCCGGAGCTCGTTCTCGCTCACTCGCAGAGCTCGTTCGGCCTCCTTGCGCTCCGAGATGTCGCTCAAGACGACGTGGATGGCGTTCACCCCCCTGTCCAGGAAGGGGGCGGCCGTCACCTCGACGTCGACCGCGCTGCCGTCGAGCCGCAAGATCCTCTCTTCCAGGAGCGGAACGACCTCCCCGCGTTCGCGCAGGATCTCGATGCGTTCCCGCATGGTGGCATGGAACTCCGGGTGGAAGAGCTCGAAGGGAGACTTCCCGAGGAGTTCCTCCTTCGTCGTCGCGCCGAAGAGGCGCAGGCATGCCAGGTTCGCCTCGACGACGCGGTCCCGGCGATTGATGAAGACGGCGACTGGTGCGTTCTCCAGGAGGGCGCGGTAGCGTGCTTCGCTCATCCGCAGCGCTTCGGCGGTCTCGAACCTCTCGCGGTAGAACTGCATGCTCTGCTGCCGCCACACGAGCCCGAGCGCGCCGCCCGAGCCGAAGACGAGGGTCGCCACGAGCACCGTCAGCACCCATAGCCGCTCGCTGAGGGGGGCATAGACCTCCGCGGCATCCATGCGGGCCACCAGGAACCAGGGTGAGAGGGGCACTGGTGCGACCGCGGCCAGCACGTCGACGCCCCTGTAGTCCCGTCCTTCGAGGCTGCCGCGATGGCCCAGCACGGCCTTGACGGCGGGCACCCCCACGTCACCGAGGGGGATGCGGAGGGAGAGCGCCGCGTCTTCGCGAAAACGGAGCTCGTTGAGGAAGAGCACGTCGCCGCCTTCGCGGCGGACGAGGAGCGCCTCCGCCGTTCGGCTGGGGGTCGGCCAGCGCCGGACGATCGGGTAGAGGTTGACTGTCGGATCGATCCGCAGAACGACCACGCCGAGGGCGCGCCCGCCCTCACCGAGCTCGTAGATCGGGATCAGCACCGACAAATGGATGGGCTGGCTCGGGCCAGCCCGGTGAAAGTCGAGGAAGCTGACGCTTCGGTTTCGCAGGTTCTCCCGAACTGCTGCCTGCAACGGAGGTGCGACGGGCTCTGAGCGCGCTGGGGAAGCGGCAAGCTCCGCCCCGTCCGCGTCGAGGAGGAAGACTCGCTCGTACCGCGACGCCTCGCGAATGCTCTCGAGCCAGGTCTGCAAGCGAGCTCGTAGGGGCCCATCCTGCGGCGCGCCGATGACGTGCTCGACGAGCCTGGAGAAGCTCGCGTTGCCGAACAGAACCGCGCCATCCCCGAGGCGCTCCTGACGCCAGCGCGTGAGCTCGTCCACCTTCAGATCGGTGACGGACACGAGCTGGCGCTCCACCTGGGCGCGGTAGTGCCGCTCGTAGGCCTGGTAGTAGAAGCGCCCTGCTGCGACCATGCCCGTGCCGAGCACGACGAAGACGAGCAGAAACCCAAGGGAAGCGTGGTTCCGTCGTCGGACGTCCTCGATGACCTTGCTGCTGGCTCCCGTCTCGACCAATAGCCCGACGCCCAAGGCGGAGAAGGCGACGGTCGTGTTCAGCGCCGGGGGGATGAACCCAGAGCCGTAGAGGAGCGGCATGCCATAGAGGTAGGCTAGGAGGAACACCAAGGAGACGGCCAGGAGGACGGCGGCCGATCCCAAGGCGAGGCGTCGGCGCAGCGAAGCCAGAGCACACCCGGGCGTCGCGACGACGAAGGTGAAGCTGGTCAGGAGGAAGCAGGCGGCAGAGACCGGAGACATGTAGCCGACAGGTGCGCCGTGGACGTCCCCGCCGATGGCCATCCCCAGGTGCTCCAGGGGCGAGCGGACGTCCAGAAGCCAGAGCACGAGCAGCGCGCCCGCCACCATAGCAACGAAGGTGCTGGCCGCTCTACTCGCCCACGCAGCATGCTGGTGGCGCGTGGGCTGCGCTCGAAGGGCTAGCACCCCACCCAGGACGACGAAGAGGACGGCGTTGCTTGGCGGCATGGGGACTGCGTCCGCACCCAGCCCGGTCAGCACTGGCACGTCCCAGGCCCACCCCACCAGAGTGGCTACCCCGAGACCCGCGGCCACGGCGCTCGACGCCGCCTGGGCATAGCGCCGTCTCGCGCCAATGCTGGGAGCAGTCTCCGCATCACGGCGCCCCGTGCTCGAGTTGGCATCCAAACGCCGCCCGCCGTGCATCGCAGCCAGGATACTGGCAGAAATCGCAGGCCGCAAAGGCGTCAGACCCATGACTCCCCATCGAGGGAGCGAGTCGCCGCTGCTCGGGCGCGACGAGCCACCGAAACGTGCGGGGCAGCCCCCAAAGCAGGCGACCGTCTCGGTGTTTACCGCACCTCACCTACACTCGCCGCATTCCCAGAGCGTGCCTATGCTTCCATCTCGTCCACCAAGTTCGGGAAGGCGCGACGTATCTCCTCGTAGTTCGTAATGAGCGTGGCGAGCCGCCCCGGCGCGAGCTTCACGGTGATGGCGGAGTAGTCTGGGGCGGGCGCGAGACCGAGGAACCGCACGACGCCATCCACGACGGCTTTGCGGTCCTCCACCAGGTCTTCGTAGTCGACGTCGAGCACAGCGTGCCCTGCCGACTGGAGGAGCTCCGTGAGGGTGGCTTCCTCCCTCGCCAGGTTGTCGACGAACTTCTGCAGGCCCGCAGGGGGAATCCGGATGCCTTCGGAGACCACGGCGCCCTTGCTCCTGCTGTGCCATTGCCGACGCTGTTCGGCGAAGCGATAGGAGACGTAGCGGCGGAGGATGCTGCGGCGTCTCAGGACGACGACCCTCAGCCCGGGCTCGGACACGAACCAGTCTGTGAGCCCGGCTTCGGGGTGGAGCAGCTGCCCAACGGTTACCTTGAAGCCCACTGCTCCGCACTGGCCATAGTGAGGGACTGGTTTGGCATACTTTCGCGGTCCACCCGATAGCCCTACCTCGTAAAGCTCCCGGACCAGCGTGCGGCGGTCTTCTGGGCCGTCGAAGGGTCGGTGCGGCGTCCCTATGTTGAAAGGCTCATGATAGCAGGTGACGTCCGGATGTGACCTGAGGAGATCGACGAGGAAGGTCGAGCCTGAGCGCCCGAAGGCGATGACGACGAATCGCACGGGGGCCTTGGTTCCTGCGCTGCTGCGCTCTCTGCGAAAGCGCGTCAGGGTCTTGAGCACACCGTCCACCCAGCCGCCGTGAGGCTGGCAGACCTGCTTTCGGCAGAGGAGGATTGTCCTCACGGCCCAGGAGCGGCCGGCGCGGAGCGCAGCGACGCCCGCCATGCTGGTGAGGTCGAAGTGTCGCAGGCGCGCTGGTAAGTCAAAAGGGTGCATGGCTTCTCCCTGAAGCAGCCTCTCGGGGAACGCCCCTCCCTTCAGTGTGGCGATGGGGCGCATCCGTCACGAAATCAAAACTGAACGATCGCGCCTCACCCGGGCGGCTCCGTGCTGCTTTCGTGACGGAACCGCAAAGCCCAGGCACTCAGCAAGAGGCAATGCTGGGCTAGGGAGCCGACCACCGGGCAGTGGTGGTTCGCCGTGCCCCCACTCGGGGGGTGCTGCTTCACTTATCGACAAGGGGCTGGAGCCATGCATCGGAAGGTCCGAAAACTCATCCATCGTCCGGGTGCTTTCTTCACCGACATGGTGCAGAAGCGGCTGCCGCAGCGCGCTCGGCCCCGCCGGCCCTACCTCGGTACGAGCCGCTACTCGGTGGTGAGCGCGGTGCATGATGTCGCGCCGTACCTGGACGACTACTTCGGGTCGTTGGTGAAGCAGACCCTCCCCTTCCGCCAGCACATCGAGCTGATCCTGGTAGACGACGGCTCGACGGATGCTTCCCGTGAGATCGTCGAACGGTGGCGGCGACGCTACCCGCAGAACATCCGGATTATCCACAAGACGAACGGCGGCCAGGCCTCGGCCCGCAACCTCGGGATCCCTCTGGCGACGGGCGATTGGATCACCTTCATCGATCCCGATGACTTCGTCGATGAGAGGTACTTCGAAGAGGTGGATCGCTTCCTGGGCCAGCCTGCGGCGCACAGCGTCGCGCTCGCGCTGGGCAACGTGATCCTCTATCTGGAGAAGACGCGGACCTTCAGTGATGTGCATTCCCTGCGGGGCAAGTTTCGGAAGGGGAATCGCATCCTGCCCGCAGCGGCCCCGGCCGACTGCGTCCAGCTCTCGGCGAGCTCCGCCTTCTTCGCCCGGGAGCGTCTGGGCGGCCTGCTCTTCGACGAGGGGACCAAGCCAAGTTTCGAAGACGCCCGCTTCGTCAACCAGTTCTTGATCCGGAACCAGGACCGGGACGTCGGGGTCGTCAGCGGCGCCCGTTACCTGTATCGAAAGCGCCAGGAACGGACCTCGACAATGGACGTGGCCTGGAAGATGCCAGGGAAGTATGGAGCCGTTCTGGAGAACGGTCACCTGGCTCTCTTGGTCGAGAGTCAGCGAACCCTCGGCTGCGTTCCCCGATGGCTGCAGCGCGCCCTGCTCTACGACCTCCTCTGGTACTTCAAGTATTTGGTCAATCGCCCCGAGCGCGTGGCCTTTCTCTCGGACGCAGAGGTCGAGGTGTTGAAGGCGCGCCTCCGCACCATCTTCTCGCAGCTCGACGTCGGGACGATCCTCGGGTTCGAGCTGGCGGGCATGGGTTTGTTCGAGAAGGTCGGGATCCTGGGGCTCTACAAGGAGCCCTCGCCGCACCAGACCGTGTACATCGATAGGTACGACACGGCAAAGCACCTCGCGCGTCTCCGCTACTATTACGCCCGAGCGCTGCCCCTGGAAGCGGTCTCTCTCGACGGGGTCGACGTCACCCCCGCTTACGCGAAGCGCCGGCGGCACGACTTCTTGGGGGATACCTTCGTCAGGGAGCGCATCCTTTGGGTGCGGCTCGGGAAGGACTCGGCAAAGCTCCAGGTGCACCTGGACGGCGTCGCGGCGCGCTTGAGCGTGCGGGGCGCGCCAGCGCGGCCCACCGTCCCATGCGCCCAGCTCCGGGCCCGCTTGTGCCGTCAGCCGCTCGCCGAGCGCGAGCTGCCGCGGCGCGCACGTGCCCTGCGACGTCTCGCCCGCTCGAGCATCGTGGCAACGCGCTTCACCCGGGCCTGGCTCTTCGTGGACCGCAAGGCTCAGGCCGACGACAACGCCGAGCACCTGTGCCGGCATGTGATGCGGGAGCACCCGGAGGTCAACGCCTACTTCGTGCTGCAGCGGGGCTGCCCGGACTGGCAGCGCCTCAAACGGGAGGGTTTCCGGCTGCTCGGGTTCGGTTCCATCGAGCACTACCTGGCCTTGCTCAACGCGGAGCACGTAATCTCCTCCCACGCCGACGCCTACGTCCTTCAGCCGATTCCGCGGGAGCACTATGGCGACATGATGCGCTTTCGGTTCACTTTCCTCCAGCACGGCATTACGATGAACGACCTACATGCCTGGCTGAATCCGAAGCCCATCGACTGCATGGTGACAGCCTCTCGCCGGGAGTACGAGAGCATCGCCGGTGACGACACCCGCTACCAGCTCTCGGCGCGTGAGGTCGTGCTCACGGGCTTCCCGCGCCACGATGCGCTGCTCGCGCCTACGAGCGAGCAGGAGCGACTACTCCTGGTGATGCCCACCTGGCGGACCGGTATCGTTGGTTCGCGCCCAGCGGGTCACACGAATCGCGCGGCAGATCCACGCTTCTTCGCGTCCGAGTTTGCCCGTCATTGGCGCAGCTTCCTCCATTCGCCCGCCCTGCGCGCTGCCGCGGACCAGCTCGACGTGAGGGTTGTCTTCGCCCCGCACGCGAACCTGGACCCATACCTCGGCTGGTTCGCGGTGCCAGAGTCCATCGAGCTCTGGCGGCACGATGCGGGCGTCAGCATGCAGAGCCTTTTCCGACGGACTGTGGCCCTCGTCACGGACTACTCCTCTGTCGCCTTCGAGGTTGCGGTACTGAAGCGTCCCGTCGTGTACTTCCAGTTCGAGGGGGACGACATCTTCTCTGGCGGGCATACGACTCAGCGCGGCTACTTCGACATCGAGCGCGACGGCTTCGGGCCGGTGTGCACCACCGAGGCCGAGGCCCTCCGCACAGTAATCGAGCTCGTCCAGCACGGCGTCCCTGAGCCCTATCTCCAGCGCATGGAGGCTGCCATCGAGCACCGAGACGGCAAGAGCTGCGCTCGAGCCTACCAGACGATCCGTCGCCTCCAGAGCCGCGAGACGGATCCATCCCACGCCGCTCGGCTCCTCGCCGAGTCCGCAGAGCGGGCTTCCAGCGCGCAGAGCTGGGCCCTCGCTGCTGAGCGCTGGCGCCGCGTGCTGTTGCTCGAGGGTGGCGCGCCCGGGGTGGAGGCAGTTCGGGCGGCGGTCCCCTTGACGATAGCCCTGCGCCACCTGAAACGCTTCGAGGAGGCGGCCTCGCTGCTCGACGGTTTGCCAGGGGAACGCGAGGTGCTGGTCGAGAGGGCGGAGCTCGCCGACGCCATGGGGGACTCGGCGGCTGCGGTGCCGCTTTGGGAACAGCTCCACAGGGAAGCGCACCGCGACGACGTGCCGCGCTTCCGAGAGCTCGCGTGCCGTCTGGCTGGCAGCCTGAGGCGCCTCGGTGCCACCGAACGCGCCCGCGCCGTCCTCGATGCCTCCCTGAGCCCCGACGCGGCCCTGCCCGTCCGCTTCGAAGCGGCCGAGCTTGCCACCGCTTGTGCGCGTTGGGCCGAGGCAGAGAAGCTCTGGAGCGCTCTCGATGGCCTTCCCGACGGCGAACGCCCCCTCCACACCGCTTTGCGTCTCGGCGAGGCAAGGCTCAGGCTCGGGGACCCCGCGCGCGGCTTAGCCGACCTGAGGCGGCAGTTGAGCGTTGCCCCGCGCGCGATGACTGCAGAGGCGTGGCTCGAAGCGGCCGAGCTCGTCGAGAGCCATGGCGGCGGCGCTGTCCTGTCGCGCTGCCGCCTGCAGGTGCGGAAGGTTGCTGCTCAGCTCGCCTCGGAAGGCTCGAAGCTGCGGCTCGCGCGGCTGTGCCGACGGTGCCAGTGGCTCGACGAAGGGGCCCGCATCCTCGCGCCGCTCCTGAAGCGCGACGCTCCTCCCACGGACGTGCTGCTGGAGCACGTCGAGATGCTCGGCGCCAGCCAGGCCTGGGCGGCGCTCACGGCCTTCGACAGCACGCCTTTCGAGGAGGCACCTCCGTCAGCCCGTTCACGAGTGTGGCTGCTGCAGGCCCGCGCCCTGCGGCACGGCGGCGAGGTCGAGGCCGCCCGGCTGCTCCTCGAGCGGCTCGCCGCCACGTCTCCCGAGATGCCAGCCTCTCCCGAGATGCCAGCCTCGGCGGCGACGCCCGACGTGCTCCTGGAGCTGGCCGAGCTCGCTCTCGTGCGTGGCAGCCTCGGGCAGGCCATGGCGCTCCTGAGCCGCTTGCGAGACGAGCATCCGAGTTTCCAGCCAGACTTCGTCCGAGCACGCCAGGTCCAAGTCGCTGACGCCGTGGGCGATCACGCCACCGCATCCAGGCTGCTGGCTTCCCATGTCCGGATTCTGGCCTTGCGTCACCTGCACGAGAATCCCTCGGACCCGTCCATGGCGGCCCTCGCCCTCCAGGTGGGGCCAGCGGAGCCGTCGAAGGGGGCGGGGCCCGAGCTGCCGGAGCGGACACCCGGAGTCGCCAATGCACCGTTGGAGCGGAAGCGGGACGCGCTCCAGGTGCCGCTGGTGCCGCCGAGCCCTTGCACCACGGGCGGCATCAGCCGCCCCACGGATCACCTGTTGGAATGAAGCTTATTGCTCCGGCAGCGAAAGAAAGGCTACGCGATGGATCTGGAACCGAGATTCGCCGTCGTCGTTCCAACGAGTTTCAGGGAGCGAGGGCGGTCCGTCCGGCAGCGTCTGAGGGAAATCGTCGAGAGCGGGTGCTTTGCTGGCCATCCGCTGATCGTCTCGCATGGCAGCTTCGGCCACAGGCAGGATCGCAGGTTTCGGGCCTGGCTCGATCAGCAACGTCAGCAGGGTAAGCTCGACTACCGCTGGACCGAGTTGCGCGGCCCTGAGGTTCCCCTCGGCTTTCTCCGAAACCGAGGCGCCAACGCGGCGACCTCCTCGTGGCTGCTCTTCTTCGATGTGGATCTCGCCACCTTCGAGGGCTTCCCCCGGGAGCTCCAGCGCTGCATCGAGACCACTCGGTCGAGGGGCTTTGCGATCGTTCCCTGCCTCTATGCGACGGCCGAGGGGACGCGAAGGCTCTCTTCCGGCTGCCTCTTTCACCGGCAGCCAGCCGAGAGCGCTTTCTTCGGGCACCGCCGGGATCTGATCACCCACGTTGCCCTCAATACCTCTACGGTGCTGGTGAGCCGAAGGGTCTTCTGGGAGGTGGGCGGCTTCGATGCGCGCTATCAGGATCACGGTCTGGAAGACTTCGACTTCCTCATTCGCCTAGCGATAGCGCAGACGGATCACCCAATCCCGTCGGACCTCCTGGTGGACACCCCCAACCACTCACCGGCCTTCAGCGTCGGCTTTCGGAGCTACCTCAACCTCTTCTCCCTGCCGAGCTTCCTGGATGGACTTTGCACCCTCCACCGCTGGCACCCCAGGCCGCTCCATCACTCCTACTACCACCGGAGGGCCATGAACCTGCACCTCTTCACGGAGAACGTCATGGCTGCCGTGGAGAGGAGCCGCCCCCGCGCGCCGGCTCCCCCTGGTTCCCGATTCCTCCGCTCCGACGGCACCTATGACTGTATCGCCCTGGTCACGGCCCTCTGCCAGCAGCGCGAGCTGAAGCTCAAGGCCGTGAGCGCCCTCTATGACGACGCGCCCCAGTACCTCTTTCAGCGCTATCCGACCTGGCGCCGCTTCTGCAAGGTCGTGCGGCACTGGTTCGGGGTGGGCGAGCGCAAAGGAGCGGCTGCTCCCCCACCGACGCAGAACGCCCTCACTTGAGGAGGGCGAGCCGCAGGACCCGTGAGAGGCGCTCCCGGGAATCCCCGATGATCCATTCCCGGGACTTCTCCCTGTACCATCCCGGGGTCCAGCTGTTGTGTAGACACATCGCGAACTGCTTGCCGCCCATCAGGGTCTTCCCGCCCTCCGCGCTCGTATCGAACCAATACTGGTTGTAAATCTCCTTGCCGTACTTCTTCAGGGCCATGGTTTCTGCAAAAATGCCATACTCGGTGCGGTCCGCGATGTGCCATTCCTTGTCGCTGAACCTGCTCTGCTGAATCCACGGCGTGACGACGTCGTTGCTGAGATAGCTCCAAGGTCTCACTCGGGGCAGATCCTTGATACGGGCTTCGCAGGTCGCTCGCCACTCGCTGAAAACCCTCGCGTGCGGCCTTCGCGCGTACATGAGACCGACAGCCGTGCGTCGACCTGCCTTCCCGAAGGAGATCAGGTCGTGCTGACCGCCCAGCTCCAGCAGAGGCGCCGCGCTGGCGACAGCAATCGTGTCGCAGTCCATCCAAGCCCCCCCGTGCCTCTCCAGGGCTGCGACCCGAACCGCATCGGCCTGCTGCGGCAAAGTGAGCTTCAGCAGGTTACTCCGGTTGTAGGTCTCCCTCCCTATGTACCGGTCCATGTTCGAGTAATCCATCAGGATGACCTCGAACCCCGTGAAGTGCCGGGCCCATGTCTCCATGCAGAGACGCAGATAAGGCGGTAAGCGCTCCCGTGGCTCCCAGAAGCTGAAGAGAGGCACCCGGGATTCGCGCGGTCCGCCGTGCAGCCTGCCGTGCAGCCTGCCGTGCAGCCCGTCGCGCAGCCTGCCGTGCAGCCCGCCGTGCAGCCCGTCGCGCAGCCTGCCGTGCAGCCCGCCCCAGCAGCTCTGGAGCTGGGCGACAAGTGCATTGCGATCTCGAAGGAATGAACGGAGTGCGGGAACATGAATCATCATGGGACGAGTTTGCTCCTCTGTCGTTGGTGGTCCTGGCCGGTGGCGGCCCCTCGATACCGAGCTTCGGCAACCCCGCGGGGGCGCGCGCCGGTCCGTCCTGCGGTCTGAAGCTCAGCTCGAGAGGAGAGGTCAGGGTGTTAGGTGCGGCGAGCGCGGAGATCCGTCTGTCTTTTGTGCCCCCCGCGGGCAGGGGCGCGCCGAGCGCACCCTTTCCTGCCGGGGTAGAAACCTGTCGCCCATGCAGGCCACCGTCTCGGACGTTTCTCAGGGTCCCAGGTCCGATTTGCCAACCGACGTGGGGGCGCATACGGAGTCAGCGTCCGGGTGGCAGTCCTGGCTAGGAACGCTCTGGCGCCCCACGCTGCGCGCGGGGCCCGCGACACACGGTTCGGCCACTTCGCTGAGTGGATCCTCCAGACTATTTCGCAGACGATCGCCATGTCACTCTGCTCCGAGGCGAGCCCAGCGCACACCGCTCCGACCAGAGATTGGGCTCGAAATCGATTTCCCTAAGCAAAGGGAAGAGAGCGCTGTGCGCGCCACTCTGGGCCTTCGTTCCGCATCTCGCCGCGGGTCTGCACCGGATCGATCAAGCGCCCAGCCGCGACGAAACGCTCACCACGTCCAACGTCGTGGGCGAGTGATCCTGAGCACGTGGCTGACGTTGGAGGTCGTGGGTGAATGATCCTGAGCGCGACCTGTGACGGTGGAGGTCGTGGGTGGGTGCCGAGGCCGCCCTCCCGGAGCAGCGCGGCGATACGCGGGCCGACCTGGTCCCCTGCGTCGAGCCTTCAGAGGCGGCTGACGACGCCCCCCATCAGCCTTGCCGCAGCCGGAAAACTGGCAGCTCTGGCCTGCAGGTGAAGCGCGCGGGCACGACGCTGGTTCCTGTCCCGCGACTCACGTAGGCAGATCCGTAAGACACGTCATACCAACCCGCCACGAAGCGACCGCTGCCAGGTGGCGTGTAAGGTACGGCGCCGCTCCCCAGCCGCACTTGCCCACCGTGAGTGTGTCCGGCCAGGGCCAAGACGTTTCGACCATAGTCGTCAGGGATACGGTCCAAGTATGCCGGGCTGTGCGTGAGCAGCAGGCGCGCGTCCGGGTGACGCCCACCGGGGCGCTCCAGCCTGCTGTGGCCGCCCGTTGAATCGTCGGTCGCAAAGACTCGGATGCCGTCGGGCAGTGATCTGGCCTCGTTGACCAGCAAGGTGACGCCAACGTCTCGATACACCTTCGCCAAGTCGTCGAAGGGGATTCTCCCCCAGTGCTCCCAGTTGCCAAGGGCTGCGAGGAGCACGACGCCTGCATTCTGAAGCGTACGGCAGAACTCCAGCAGCAGCGGGAGTCTCTCCTTCGAGTCGATGATGTCTCCGGTCAGCACTGCCAGCTGAACCTCCTCCTGTCGAAGGGCCAAAGCGACATCCCGTTCCACGGCGCCCAAGCGTGTCAGATGCGCATCCGTCACCTGGGCGATGGCGAACCCATCCAGCTCCCTGCGCAGACCTCTCACGGGAAAATCATGCTCGCTCACTTCCAGCCAGTTCGGCTCTATGGCGAACGCATCGACCGCTGCGCCACCCACCAGCGCTCCGCTGGCGGCCAACAGAGTCCGTCTCGAGATCCGCCGCATCCTGGCAAGACTGCCACGAGTGGCCGCGAGACCGCCATAGGTGGCAATCAGGGTTCCCGACTCCGAGCCGATGGCTCACAGCTGCTGCCTGACCGCCGAAGGCCTCGTTGGATGCGGCTACGCTTGATTGGGAGCTCTTAGGCCTTCTGACGAAGGGGCCATCTGCTGGTCTACTCTGGCCAGCGCCGCATTCGCTGGAGCGCCTCGAGGAGTGACCTGAGCTGGGACACACTCATCGTGGCCATCGCCTCGCTCTGCTGTGGGGAGAGCTCGAGCTCTAGGAGCTCGGCGGTGGTCCCGATTGCTTCGAGCATCCCTTCGCGCCGGCCCTTCTCTTCGCCTTCGCGCCGGCCCTTCTCTTCGCCTTCGCGCATGCCCTCCGACCGCTGATGCTCCACCTCTTGCCTCAGCACGTATTGCCAGAGGGCCCGATCTTCGGCCAACCTCCGTGCCTTCGGATCCGCAGAGAGAGCGTCCAAGGCGTCCTTCGCTTCGTGAATCTCCGGATCGATCATGGCCAGGGCCTCCAGTGCTTCCTCGGATTCTGCGGCCAGAAACTGGCACCAGTGTACCATCCGACCAGCCTGGTTGCCACCTCCCGCTTCCAGCTCCTTCACCGGAGCCGTTGGCAGTTTCGGTAACTCGGCGACGTGCAGCTCCAACGCATCGCAGAATGCGAACCCCTCCTCACACTCCCGAATCTGGAATCGCGTGTGCCAGCGCTTTGTCGAGAATCGCTCGAATGCCAAGAAGTAGATCCCGACGACCGGGCGGAGCTTCCTGTAAGGCTCCCCGGCATTCAGCTGCCCACAGTAGAGGTTCGCCCAATAGTAGACGAAGCGCTCCTCCAGGGCTCGGTGGGGATGAAGCTGCATCTCGACGTCGATCTGTGTCCCGTCGCACAGCCGCACCAGCAGATCGAGCACGCCTCCCTTGCTCCCCCAGTGCGCTGGATCAATTTCGGGGTTGAGGACGACAGTCTCGTCTATCGGCGAGTCTGGCTCGAGCACGGCGCTGAGAAGCCAGGTCAAGAGATGGCGATTCTGCTCGGCAGAGAACAGCATCTTGAAGGTGACATCGTTCTTCGGATCGAGGATGCGGGTATTGGGCTGAAGGTAGGCGGCGTGAGCTCCTGAGCACCGGGGCGAGCGCGCCGCAGTTCCGTGGTGGGTTGGTGAGTCCATGACCCTTTCCTCGGAGGGGCCCACGGGTCGATTGCGCGGCCCAGTGAATCTCCACTCACGCCAACGGCATGAAGCGGCGCAACCTGCGTTCGACCTCGGTGACTTGTTCGCCAAAGCGTCGCGTGAGTATGGCGGGGCAGGCACCCGACAGTCGCATGGTGTCACGCTGGAGCCTAGGGAATGGTCCGGGCTGGCGCGTCGTCTGTCGATTTGGAACTTGCAGGGACGGAATCGAGAGACTAGCATCGCTGAGCTATCAAGGCGGCCATGGTTCTCGGCCGGCTGCCGCAAAGGGAGAGAGACGTCGCGACAGCGCGACAAGGACACGTGGAGGGCACGATGGGTACTCATTTCTGCTTGTTTGTTGGTTCGCGCGCTAGCGGGCGTCGTGCTCGGGCACGGAGCTCGATATTACCTGTACTGCTGCTAGTGCGGAGCCAGAGCAGCGCTCCGCTGTAAAGACTGCCCGCTCTTGCGGGCGGACAGGTGCGCGGGCGGGGCTTTGCCCTTGCGTTACGGCCTCGCGCACCAGCCAGGAGTTCAGCGACGCGACCACCCCTTCTGTAAGGTTGTGGTGAAGACAGCTTCCGCCCGAGCGGTGGACGGATCGAATCCCGCGCGTTAGTAGTGGCGCTGCGACAGTAAGCGCCGCTCCGCGCGAAAAGGTGAGGCCAGGATGGCGTCTGCGGCAATGGTGTGTCCTGCGAGGGCCATTGCTCGAGGGACGACCAGGATGTCGCCGGTTCGCCGATTTCGAATGTGAGTTGACAAACCAGAGGTGAATCGGGACTCAGTTTCGGTCGTGCTTCGCGTTGGGTGGGTGCGACGTGTCGGTGTGCAAGGCGACGCGACCTTCTTTTTCTCTTCTTTGGTGAATACACGGGACCAGCTGCGGGAATATGGGATTGCCGTTGGAGCTATGTCGTCTTGCGACCACTTCAAACAAGAGTCGCAGCGGGTCAGCACGTCACGAAGGGAGCGGTACATACAATGCGAGTAGGTTGGTTGATCCTCGGTGCAGCGGGGCTAGTTGCTGTTTGGGTTGCGGTCGCGTGGACCACGAATGGGGCGTCTAAGTCGGTGGACAGGGCTGCTGGGGAATCTGAACAAATCGCGTCCCTGATAGATGCGGTCGGTCAGCTCGATTCGCGGCTTGCTCGAACCGAACGCACAGCGCTATTGAACCGACGCGCAGCAGTGCTCGCTCGGGCCGCACCTGGTGAAGAGGATCAGGAAGGGCGAGCTTCGTCAGCGCCAGCCGAGACCTCACCCGTCTGGGATGAGGATGATGACAACTTCGCTGCTCCCTACCCCGAAGAAAGGGAGAAAGAGTACTTCGGAATGTACTTCAGGGAGCTGGACCAGGTGATGGGTCACCAAGGTCATGATCCCACGGTGACGTCCGAGCTCTCCCGGGCAACGGCTGCCGTACTCGTTCCAGAGGAGCTTGGGAAGTTGGTCTCCCTCTCGTGCTCGGCCACCATCTGCCGAGTAGAGATCGAGCAGGAGGATCCCTCGAAGCGCAGGCAGTTCCCATCGAGGTTCATGCAGGCCGCGGCCTCGGTCGTCGGCAACGGCACCGTACAGATTCCCAGGGATAGTGCCAAGCTCGTTGGGTATTTCTCGAAGGTGGGTACGAGCCTTCCGACTCCATCCGTCTCTTTCGCCGCAGTCGTCGAAGGAAGGGCGGTCGAGGAAGCCGTCAACTGACGGTATTGAGGTAGGAAAGAAAGGATAGGTATGGTAAAGCTAAATCTGAAACTCATGACGCTTGTCATTGGTGCGGCAGCACTGTTCGGCGGTACCGCCACGGCAGCCGACTACTCCACGGTGAATGGTGCCATGTGCGTGCCCCAGACCCCCGTTACGGGGAATGCCTACTCCCGCGGGGCTGACGGTATCACCGCGGGTACGGATGCAGGGATGTTTCTCTACGTGTCGTGCCCGATCATCCGGGACCAGGTTCCTGGTAATCTGGTAGACTTGGACGTTCGATATTACGCCACGAGCAGCTACGATGGGTGCAGCGTCGAAGGCGTGAGTCACTACGGCAGCGTGCTTAGTATGCAGGGCATGATGGCTGCGGGGACTGGCGACAAGAACATCGACTTCAACGAACTCGATGTGGGTGGCTCCTACTACGCGACGTACTCCATGTCGTGCTGGATCTCGCCCGGCTCGAAGCTCTACGGCTACCGAATCTACGAGGATTGACCGGCATCTGCCAGGTTCGGCAAAGGTAGCCTCCGTTCGACGGTGGCACCGTCGAATCGCTGCCTGGCAGGTTGTCGAAGAAGAACGGGCTGTACCGATGAGCCCCTCGCCTGAACGAGCGAGGTGTTCGCAGCGCTTGGATGGCAAGCAGTGCGCTGCTCGGGAGTAGCTCCGTTCAGGGCTGCAGCGGACACCGTGAGAGGAAGCACCTCCCACGGTGTCCGCGCAGAGTTGACACGCGCGCCAGGATGCCTGTCGTCGTGGTGGAAGCCCGCGCCGAGGGTTCGACTGGTGGAATGGGTCGGCGGAGAAGGGCACGTCAAGAACGCTGTGGCGCTTCTGCGCGGGTTCGGCTTGGTCTACGGCGCTGTTTGCCGGGTAAGCGCGGCCTTGGGCGTGGCAACTGACCTTGCCAGGATGTGGCAGGGTTGCTAGCCGGCCACTGTCCTGTGGGCTGGTCGCCACGCCTATGACGCTATCGTGACTGGAACTCGACGAGACAGTTGGGAGACGCGCTGGTGTGAGGTAGATTGGCAGCCGCTGGGGGTGACCCTGTCAGGTCACCATTCTGCTCTAGTTGGCAACCCTAAGCGATAACGAGTGAAGGACCGGAACATATGAAACGCCTGATGCTTGGTGCGGTAACTCTTCTAACCTGCGGTTTGGTCCTCGGGGCATGCTCCGGCGACGACAACGATTCGGAGGGTCCGGCGGATGCCGGTGGGGCGGGTTCACCGGACGACCCTGGTGACGACAACGGCGGTAAGGACTCCGCGGGCGGCTCTGGAAACGCAGGAACAGAGAACGCGGGTGCTTCCCAGGGTGGTGCAGGCCAAGCGGGCGCCGAGAGCGGAGGTGCATCCCAGGGGGGCAATGAGGCTCAAGCCGGAGCTGCTGGATCCGCGGAAGCCGGACTGCCTGGGCACGGGGAAGAATGCGACGACACGGACGACGTGCCTTGTTCTGGCCTTCTCACGTGCGTGGAGGGGACCTGTGTGGCCGTCCCTGGTGGCCCCGGCGATGAGTGCAACCAGAGCGTGCCCTGTGCGGGTGCCTTGCAGTGCAGCGTCGACGGGGAGTGCGTCGCAATCCCTGGCGATGTCGACGAAGCCTGTGATGCCAACGTGCCCTGCCTGGGTGCGCTCACCTGCGACGACGACGGAGTCTGCCAGAACGTCCCCGGTGATGAAGGCGATCCCTGCGACGCCGCGGTGGAGTGTAACGATCTGCTCACCTGCAGCGTAGCCGATGAGGACGAGGTGGGGGTCTGCGAGGCGGTCCCCGGCGGTGTCGACGATGCTTGCAGTGAGGTGGTACCTTGTGCCGGCGCGTTGACTTGCGATGATGGCGTCTGTCAGTCCATCCCGGGTGACTCTGGCGATCCCTGCAGCCTCGTGGAGCCGGTGGTGGAATGCAACGGCCTGCTCACCTGTGACGGCGAGAAGTGTGGCATTGCCTTCGGCGGCGAAGGTGACGCTTGCAACGACGAGGTCCCGTGCGAAGGCCTGCTCACCTGCAGTCTGCCCGCTGGCGCCGGCGACAATGGAGTCTGTGAGATCATCCACGGCGGCGAGGGTGCGCGGTGCGATGGAACCGTCACTTGCGCTGGCGCGCTCAGCTGCATCGATGGAACCTGTCAGAACGTGCCCGGCGACGAGGGAGAAGCCTGCGACGACGCCGTTCCCTGTCTTGGTGTACTGACGTGTGTCGACGAGACCTGCGCGGCCGTCCCTGGGGATACTGGCGAGTCTTGTAACATCGCTGACACGAGCTCCCCCGAAGTGCAATGCGTCACCGGCCTCACCTGCTTCGAAGGGATCTGCATCCATGAAGGGGCTGTCACGGTCAGCCTGTCGTGGGAGAACTCGGAAGCCGATCTGGATATCCACGTGGAGACGCCCGCGGGCGCCGTGATCCAGTTCGACAACCGGGAGGCGGACGGTGGGATCCTCGACGTCGACGATTGCTACTACTTCAAGGGCCGCTACCTCTGCACCGACCCGGAGCGGACCCACGTCGAGAGCGTGTACTTCGAGACGCCAGACACCGGAGACTACACCGCTTGGGTCTCGAATTACCGCAGCGCTGGGAGCGATCCCGTCGCGTACACCCTCACCATCAAGGTTGGTGCCGAGCCAGCCGAGGTCATCCAGGGCACGCTCGACAGCGGGGCGGAGTCGACGCCCACGGTGTTCGACTACTGAGCAGTCGCTGACGGACGGTGCTTGCAGGCACCGAGCCATCACTTACGAGGCTCGTGGGGGCAACCCTTCGGGCCTCGTGCCTTTCCGGGAGAGTCTGCGGCGTAGTGTTCACCGGGCAGCTTCGGCCTTGGCGAACGCGAGGTGAACCCGATGAACGGGTACAGCGTGCCTAGACGCTCCTGCCCCCGAGGCCGTGAGAGTCGCGCCGTTGTTGCTCCACGTAGTCGTGGAAGTCGGGTTGCGTCGCGCTCCGCTCCAGGGCGCGTGCTCGTCGGTCGAGCTCGCGGATGGCGCTGAGGCGATCCTCATTGCCCAGCTTGGCTTGCTCCACAGCGTGGCGCAGCACGCTGAGCGTCTTGTCGTAGACTTCCAGAGGCACAGGAAAGGGATGGCCGTCCTTACCGCCGTGGGCGAGGGAGAAGCGCGCCGGATCGGTGAAGCGACACGGCGCGCCGTGGATGACCTCGGCGACGTGGGCCAACGCCTCCACGGTGCGGGCGCCCACTCCGGGAACCAAGAGGAGCTCCGGGAAGTCTTGCGGGCCGCGGTCGGCGGCGGCGGCGAGCGTACCGCGCAGGCGCCGGAGCACGACGTCGTCCTCTCGCACATCATGGTGACTTGGAAGCACCAGATGGGGGAGGGCGAGCTGCTCGGGCTTTGGCACCGGGCTCCTCTCCCTACCGGGAGCAAGGGCGGGGAAACCAGCAAGAGCCCCAGCGAGCCCGGCAGGAGCATGGCGCTCCTTCCTGAGGGTCGCGAGGACGCGGTCTGGCCCTGCCGCGACGAGTTCCAGCTGGAGTTGGCGACTGCGCTGGGCGCGGCGGTCCGCGAGGTTGACGATGGTGCCCCGGGGCGGGCCCTCCACCGCGGCGTGAGGGTCATCGACGAAGCTCGCCAGCCCCGTAGACTTCCAATGGTAACGCCGTGCCAGCCGCTGCTCGGGCAGCATACCCTGCTGTACCACCGTCCACTGGCCGCTCCGCGTCACGACGAAGCCGTGCAGGTAGAGCGAGAAGCCGTCCTGGACGGCGGCGGAGTCCACCTTGGCGACCAGGCGGCTCGTGCGGGCGAGTGCTTCGCCGTCGGCGCCCGTGAGCTCCGCGACCACCATGAGCTCCGCGGGGGTCCTTCGGGAGTGCCGCCCGCGGCCGCCGCAAACATAGACACCGAGCTCATCCTGCACGGGCGCGAGGCCACGTTTGAGAGCTCCCAGCACGCTGGTAGTGATGCCGCTCGAATGCCAGTCCATCCCCATCACCGCACCGAAGGACTGAAACCAGAAGGGATGCGCCAGGCGCGCTACGAACTCGTCGGCGCCGTAGTGGTGGACGATGGCCTCGCTCACCAGCCGCCCGAGCCGAGCCATGCGTTGCCCGAGCCAGGCCGGGACACGCCCCCCGTGCAGCGGAAGATCGGCAAGACCGGCTCGTTGGGCCACGTGTCCCGCTAGCACACCCCCGGAAGCCCTGCCAGGACCTGGGGCTTGGCGTGAGGGAGGGCGCAAGGTCGCTGCGCTGTCGCGTTAACGTTCGGCTACGATTCCGGTCATGGTTCGACTCGCGTCACGAAACTATTTATGATTGTCGCACCGTGGACTCCTTGCAGCGAACTCAGGCTCTCAATGCTCTCTTGCGAGTCGCCGCGTGCCACGTCGACCTGTTGAAGCGGGATGCGTTCGAAGCGCTGACGAGAACGCTCTCGCGCTTCGTTCCGCTCGGGCGCCTGGTCGTCGTCGTGCCCAGCCACAACGAGCAGACCGTCTACGCGGTGTCCGTTGACACCGACGCGCTGCCGACTCCCTATGGGGCCCGCTTTCCGCTCCCCGATGCGGTCAATCGCGGCATCGTGATGGGCGGGGCCCCGCGCATTTGCGAGGATACTCGTGCTGGTGACGCCCTCGACCAGTTCATCGCGCGCACTGGCTATCTCTCCTACGTCGCCATTCCCATCCAGGAGCCGCCGCGGTTGCACATCGCATCTTCGCGTGGCGTGGTTGGGGACCCGGCGATCTCGCGCGGCGCGGTACTGGCGAAGCTCATCGTTTGTTTTCGCGACGAGGGGGCTGCCGGCAGTGCTGACCTCGAGCTCCTGATGGAAATGGCCGAGCTCTTCGGCGTGAACTTCGAGCTGTGTGCCCGGTTGGCTAGTGATAGGCGGCGAGCCATGATCGTCGATACGGCGGGCGACGCCATGTTGGCCTGGGACGCGCGCGGGGTGATCACCGACGCGAATCCGGCGGCCGCGACGCTGACGGGGCTCTCCCGCGAGCGCCTCATTGGCTCGTCCATCGACGAGGCGCTTGGCACTTCGGCGGAGCCTTCGCCAGGCACTCCCCTGTCGCTTCCGGACACGATGACGCTTCCCGTCCGGGATGCGAGAGGCGGCATTGTTGGGCAGCGCCCCGTTTCTATCTCCGTGACGACGGTGCGCGACGATCCTCGGGTGGCGGCTCACGCGCTCGTCCGCGATGAGTCGCGGCTCGCTGCTGCCGAGCGCGAGGCGCTCGCTCACCTGGCTCGGGTTCGGGCGCTCGAGGAACAGCACCGAACGCTGCTGGACAACGCGCCCCTCGTCATCTTCCGTCTAGAGCCGCAGACGGGGCGGCTCCTGTACCTAAACCGCCACGCAGAGCGCCTCCTGGGCGTCTCCCCGAGCCAGGCGCTGAAGGAGCCGCATTCGCTCCGCATGTTGCACGTCGGTGACGAAGCAAAGGCGGCATTCGATGCCGCCGTGGAGGTGGTGCGGTCTGGAGTCGTCACTGCGTCCTACGAGGCCCGCTTGGCTGCGGCCGGGGAGACGGAGATCTTGGTTCGCGGAACGGTCTATCCACTGCGAGAGGGCGACGGCCTCGCTGCCGTGGAGGGAACGCTGATCGACGTGAGCGCCGAGCACGCGGTGCGGGCGAGCCTGGTGCAGGGGGACAGGCTGCGGGCGCTCGGGCAGCTCGCGGCCAGCGTGGCCCACGAGATCAACAACCCCGCCGCGTTCCTTATGCTGGGCCTGCAGCGCTTGCAGGGTCTGTTGCGGACGCTGGGCGAGCCGACGCGCGAGGCATCGACGAGCCCTGTGTTCGGAGCGGCGTCGCTACAGGAGGGTGCGGCGGGGGCGCTCGATGGAGAGGACCTCTGGCAATCCGGAGCCCAGCTCGTATCCGAGCTCCAAGCGGAGTTGTCGCGCATCGTGACCATCACACAGGATCTCCGTTTGTTTGCCGGACCCGAGTCAGAGAGTCGGGCTCACTACCAGCTTACGGATGTCAACCGCGCCGTGCAGAGTGCCGTCACGTTGACACGCTGCCAAACGGTGAGTGGTGCGCAGGTAGCAGTCGAGCTGGGAGCAGCGGCGCTCGTATGGATGAAAGGGTCGCGGCTGCCTCAGGTGCTCGTCAATCTGCTCATCAACGCATCTCAGGCGGTGACCGAGCGCGAAGCCAGCGATCACCTCATTCGAGTCGCGACGAGGGTGATCGACGACCACGCCGAGATCGAGGTTTCGGATACGGGACCGGGCATAGCGCTCCGCGATCTGGAGCGGATCTGGCGTCCCTTCTTCACGACGAAGAGCGCGGAACGGGGTACCGGGTTGGGCCTCGCCATCTGTCGCCAGATCGTCGAGGAAGCTCGCGGTAGCATCACGGTCGAGAGCCCCGCGTTCCGCCTGGGCGGTGAGGGGTTCGGGGCCCGCTTCTTGGTCAGGCTGCCGCTCGCGGACGGGCCTTTCGAGGCGGCGCCGACTCGACCGGTGACGAGCTCTCGCGCGCTCACTCGGCGTCGCCGGCTCCTTCTGGTCGACGACGAGCAGCGTTTCGCGGCAGCTCTGGGGCGGACCTTGACGGACGTCTACGACGTCACTGTGGTGTGCGGCGGAGAACGCGCCGTCGAGCTTGCCAGCGGGCACGTTTTCGACGTCATCCTCTGTGACCTGCTCATGCCGCGCGTCTCTGGGGAGGTGGTCTTTCAGCGCCTCTGCGCGCTCGTGCCGGCTTACCGCAGCGCCTTCGTCTTTATGACCGGCGCCGGCTTGGGCTCTCCCGCGAGGTCCTTCCTGGAAGACTGTGAGCGCCCGTGCTTGCAGAAGCCCTTCACGCTCTCCGAGGCGCTCGAGGCGCTCGAGGGTGCGGGCCTGGGTTTGGACGGAGATGCGGCCGCCGGCTCCCTCGCTGCTGGTGCGGAGGTAGGGCAGGGCCGAGGATCGGAGGAAGCGAGCTGAGGCTCGAGCAGGGTGCGTAGCGGGCGTGCTCGTCGTACCGAGTGCCGCATCGGGGATTACCTCCCCGCACTCGCCTACACCAGGGTCATCGTTGTTCTTGCTTCGAAGGCCAAAGGAGCTGGGTTATGCTGGCGAGAATGTCGTGGAAGGGCGGCGGGGCTCGGTGCCCTCGTGAATCCTGGAGGTGTCTATGAATCGCGCATCATGGGTGAATGGGTTTGTCATCGACGTATTCTCAGTGCGGCATGTGGCCGGCGCGCTCGCGCTGTTGGGCACGGGGTGCGCCGACGCTCCCGAAGAAGTGGCGTCGACCTCGGTGGCCAGTGGGTGCTCCAGGGGCGGTATCATCGCCCAGGTCGAGCAGCTACGAGTTCCGGCTGGCGCTCTGAGTCCACGAACGGGTCACGCTTTGGCCTCCCTCGGCGGCGGGCTGTTCGTGGCGCGCGGGGTCGTCGATGACTTCGAGACCCAAACCAACACGTTCCCGCTCGACCTGCTGCGCGTCTTTCCACACGCTGAACGCGTCCGTGAGCTGCCACAGCGGGGCGACGACGAGCCCGGTGGCTTGTCCTACTCGTGCATGGCGGGCAGCGTCCTGCCATCACCCTCGCTGTATCTATTTGGCGGCGCTCACTACGTCTTCGAGTTGAGGCCGGACTTCTTCGGCTCCCTCGTCGTGAGCGATACTCTCTGGCGGTACGATCTTCGGGCGCGGCGTTGGTCGTCGTTGTCACCGGTCGGGGATCGACCCGCCGCGCGCACGGGCTGCGTGGCAGAGTCCTTCGGGGGCTTCTTCTATATGTTTGCCGGCATCGACCGCTACTTCAATGTCAACAACGAGCTGTGGCGCTTCGACCCGCGCGAGAACCAGTGGACGGAGCTCGCCCCGAATGGACCCGTGCCGCCTCCTCGCTATAAGCCGGCCGTGGCCCTCGACCAGAAGGAAGGCAAGGTCTACTTCTATGGAGGGCTTGCTGTGGGCGCCGCGGGCTTCGAGAGAGTCGACGATTTTTGGGTGTACGACATCGCCGAGAACTCCTTCCGAGAGCTGCCGAATGGGATCGCTCCCAACCGCGACCAGGGAGCCATGGGCGTGCTTGGCGGTCCCATGGGTAGGCGCTACCTCGTTCACGTCGGCGGTGATCTTCCCACGGACGTCGACTGCGTCGGCTTTCCGCAGCGGGCCAAAGCGACAGGCGAGGTTTGGGCGTTCGACATAGCCGCTGAGAGCTGGACCCAGCTGGAGACGCGGGGGCCCGTTCCGCGCCTCGAGTACCATGCCGGCGCGACTGTGGGGAATGCCTTCTACTTCCTGGGGGGCTGGGCTGAGGAGCCCGACGAAGAGCGTACCTGCCGACAGGTGTGGAGCGACGCAATCTACGAGCTCCGGCTCCGCTGAGGCTCGCCGAGCCGGCGCGGGCATCACGCGTGGTCGAGCGTCGCCCGCGCCAAGGTGCTGCTCGCGCCAAGGTGTGGCCCGCACTGGGGCGCTGCCCTCTCAGTAGACCTCCACCACCTCGAAGCAGGTGATGTTCGTCTCCACGCGGAAGTTCGACTCTACCGTCTGACGCTCGGCGTGGAAGATGTCCATGTTGTACTTGTTGCCAGGCGTGATACCGAGCTGGGCCGCCTTCACGTCGAAGTTGAGCGTGCCCTCCATCGGCTCGTGGACGCCCCCGAGGTCGAGCGCGAGCTTCCCGTTCACGAAGACCCACAGGTCGTCATCACCCCGGAACGTGAAAACCTGCCCCGACTCGTAGGTGAAACTCACGTGGGCTTCGGTGGTGAAGTGATAGTTGTGATCGTAGCCCGGCGTGTTGCCGAACCCCTGGTTGTCGAGAGGAAAGAAGGCGTTGCTCTCGAAGACGCCATCCGTCAGCGGGAGCTCCCCGGGGATCTCGATGTTGACGTCGGGTACGGTGCGGTACCACTGGTCGAAGGTGGCGGCGCCGCTGATGACGTCCGGCGGTGTCCAGCCCCAGTCCCACTCCGAGCAGCCCGTCACATGCTGGAAGACCGGCGGGTTATTCATCGTGTTGCGCTGGGGCGCTAGGGTGCGCTTCAGACCTAGTCCCGGGTTGGTGATGCCGGTGTTGAAGATGGGCTTGTAGTCCGCTCCGAGCTCGCTAGCGACAAGGTTGCAGCCTGCCTCGTTCAACCCCTTGTAGTCGGCTTGGCCCTTCTGATTGCCTTCGCCGTATTCGTTGAACTGCCAGCTGCCGTCGCCAGCAGGATAAACCGCCGAGAGCTCGAAGTCCTTCAGGCCTCCCTCGGCGAAGCTCTTGAAGTCGCGAAAGAGCACGGGTAGGACTGTGCCACACTCCCCCCCCAAGCTTGGCGGGTCATCGAGCCCATCGAGGGAGCCCGTCGAACCGGTGCCGGAGCCTGAGCCAGGCGCGGCGCCGGTCCCGGATGCGGTTCCCGAGCCCCCCGAGGAGTTGCCCTTGCTGTCCGAGCCCGCGGCGCAGGCCGAGACGACGAGGAGAGACGATATGGCTAGGGTGATTAAGCGAAGTTCCATTGTTGCCTTCCTGAGCCCGACCGGATGGCTTGTGCGGGCAAATCGTACCATTCAATTAGCACGGGGCAGCATGCCTCGCAGGCCCCCTCGATGCCTGTGAAGCAGGTAGTCGCCCTCGATGCGGACCACGGCGGAGCCTCCAATCATGAGTCCTCCGTCCTGCCCTCGGCGGATTGTGACACGATTTGGGTTTGCGCCGTCCGGCCCTTGCTCGAGGCTCAGCACTTCGCCGTCCCAAAGGCCCTGCTGCCGTAACCAGCCCGCCAGGGCTGCGTTTCCAGAACCCGTCGCGGGATCCTCCAGGTACCCGAAGGTGGGACAGAAGACTCGGGTGCGCAGGGCGCAGGCTGGCAGGGCCGTTTCCGTCGTATAGAGGACCAGGACGTCGGCACCGTGCGTTCGGAGAAAGCTCGCGAGCCGCTCCGGCTGTGGGGTGCATGTGAGGACGTTCCTGAGGCTTGCGGCAGGTAAGAGGACGCTCCGCAGCCCGCACTCGACGAGGGGTGCTTGCTTGGTGGCGGAGGGAGAGGCAGCGCCCAAGGCCGCGGTGGGCATGTCGAGGGCACGGCCTGCCTCCTCGACGCTCACCCGGATGCCGTCGTCGCGCCAACGGGGTGCTTCGATAAAGGTGCACCCGCCATTCTCGCGGTAGTGGTGAGCCAGCAACGAGCCGCGCGGCGTCTCTAGGCGCAGGGCACTCCCATCGCGGTAGTGGGGCTCGTGCTCGAAAAGGTAGTCCGCGGTAGCCAGTGTTGCGTGGCCGCAGAACGGGACCTCGCAATCCCGGGAGAAGTAGCGCAGCGAGATCCCGTGCTCCTGGAGATGGGCAAAGGCCACCTCGGAGACGAATGCACCGAGCTCCGAGGCGACTTGCTGCATCTCTCCGTCGCTGAGAGTCTGCTCTTCGCGCAACAGAACGAGCCCCGCGGGGTTCCCCCCCGAGGGGCCGTCAGTGAAGGCGTCTAGCTTGCGAAACTCGAGACGTCGGAGTGACACCGCCTTCTCTTTGCATCTCGAAGGGGGGCCGGCAAGGTCTCAGCGGGCGAGCGGCGCGGGCTCGCTGAGCCTTGAACGGCCCCCGAGGAAGACGCTCACCAGTAGTAATACCCGACGGATGTCTGTGGCTCGGGCAGATCTACGGAAGCTACTGGCGTCGAGAGGTCGTCGAGATCGTGGACGAGGATTCCTCCGTAGCTGATCGAGTAGACGTAGTCCTCGATGAAGAGCCCGCGGCGAACGTCCGGGTTGTAGTTGCACGTCCAATAGCGGCCCATCTCGTCGTAGCAGGCGTCGTTCGCGAAGGCGCCGTGCGAGATGGACCCGAGGGGCTCGAAGCCAGTCTCTGCCGTGACACGGAAGAGCTCGAGGGAGCTCGACATCGCTCCCGAGTAGCTCGTGTACGGGAACGCCAGCAGCTGAAGGGGAGCATAGTAGTTGAAGGCCTTGTGCTCGTGGTTGGCCTCTGACCAGCCGTCCTGGTTATAGCTGTGGGTGAAGGTCTGCTGCGGCTCCGTGGGGTCGCTGACATCGAAGATCTGTAGGAGCAACCCCTTGTCCGCCTGTGTATCGGGGTCGATGTCGCGTCCGATCGTGAGCAGGTGTTCGTCGCCGAGGGGATGCATGTAGTCGCTGAAGCCCGGGATGTGGAGCTCGCCGAGCAAGGTCGGGTGCTTGGGGTCCTGCAGGTCGATGGCGAACAGCGGGTCCATCTGACGGAACGTCACGACATAGGCCATGTCACCGATGAAGCGCGTCGAGTAGATGGTCTCTCCTGGAGCGAGCTGCTCACTCTTGCCGTGGATGGTGAGCTCACCCGTCGCGTCAGGCTTCATGGTAACGACCCAGTTCACCATCTCCCAATCGTCGTTCGCCTTTTCCACCTCCTGCGTCGTCGAGAGGCGAATCACGCCCTCACGCTCGTCGAGGGAGAACTGATCGTGAATCGTCCCGGGGGCGTACCCCGAGCCGACATACCTCAGCTGCGACGCCGTAATGTCGAAGAGGTGCAGCGCAGTCTGGCTGCCCCCCGCATCTCGGACGCGCCAGGAGTAGTCGTTCTGGGCGAGCAGCAGTACCTCGTGGTTGGCGTAGATCTCGTGGGCGGAGCCGACGATGGAGAGGTCCGCGGGGGCGGGCTGCTCGGCGGCGAGATCGAGCGCTGTGACCTTGGTGATCCCGAACTCGGTTGCAGCGGCGTCGGGGACGTAGAAAGCCGTGCAGTCGGGCTCCGCCGGCACGAGCTCTCCTCCTTCCTCGACGTAGGAGCGCGGCAGCCAATCGGTGAGCTTCGTTTCGGCAATCGCAGCGATGACCTCGCGCTCCCACTTCGAGATGTCCGCCTGAATCGCCATGTCGGAGCGCTCGTTCCCGTTCTCGTCCCAGTAGTTGATGTAAGGGTAGAGCCCTGGTCCCTTGAAGCCACCTTGGATGACGCCACGGGTCAGCGTCCCGTGCATGCGCGAGGAGACGTAGCTACCCTCCGAGTAGGACTCATGGAGCACGGCTGGCTCGCCCGCGCTGACGTCCAAGACGGTGAGCTTGACGAAGTTGCCGCCGTAGTAGGCGTCACAGTAGGCCCACTCACAACCGACGCAGTCCGGGCGATACAGCTGGGCTTCGTCCGGGTTCGGATCGGCCGTCTGGGAATAAACGAGCGCGCGGCCGCCGGAGACGAACATCTCGAGCGGATAGCCTTCGATCTCGGCTTGGCCAGCGATCGTCGTGGCCGCGGCTGGCCACGAGTCGAGCACGAAGAGCTGGTTACCGTGGAGGAGATAGACATGATCTCCATCCGTCTTGACGATGTCCGCCTCGTCGACCCCTTGCACCTGGGTGTTCGTCTCGGAATAACTCTCCGGTGACTCGGACTCGGTCGCCCCGTCGGCCCCGTTGCTGGCGCTGTTCGGGGGAGGGGCGCCCACGGCGTCATCGACGGCGAAGTCGAGCCCGCCTCGCGACCAGTACTTCTGCTCCTTCGCGTCTTTGCCGTTGAGCTTTACCTTGGCTTCCGCGTCTGCCTGGATTCGCGTCAACAAGTCTTCGCAGCTCTGAGCGCGGCTGAGCCGTGAGGAAACGCTCACAGCGATGCCGTCGCCATCATCACTGCTGCCACAACCTGCGGCCACCAACAGGGCCGGGATGATACCACCGAGAACCGTACGTCTTCGAACCAACATCTTTAGAACCTCCGGCCCTCTTCGAGAGCAGCTTCTGTGCCAACAAGTCTACAGCGAGACGGACGCCGTTTGCGAGGGGTTCGTGCCTTCGGTTGTGCCAGTCGATGCGCGCTGGTGGCTCAGGGGTGCAACCGATGTCGCGGAGATGGTTTAGCAGCGCGAAGGGTTAGGGATCCTGGTGGATTGCACGCACCCGGGCAGATCACCACGTATCCGCGGGAGCTCGCATCTCGGCCGTCACTGCGGGGGAGCGCGGCTTACGGAAGCGCAAGGCGAAGCGATCGCTGGTTCCGCGACGCTCACCCGCGCTGCGAGGGGAAGCGTTCCAGTCTCGGGAGTCCTCGGGGTTCTGCAGGAAGGTCCCGCGTGCGTCGAGCTCGAACCCCGCTCGCGTGACTTCTGCTACCACAGTGCTCTCCTCGATGCGGTGGAGGCTCTCGGCGACCGAGACACCGGCTCCCGGCGCTGCAGCGTGGTCCACGATGCCATAGACGCCGCCTGGTGCGAGCGCCGCGTAGACGGCCCGGTTCATGCGGTCGCGATCGATCTCGAACCACACGGTATCGTGGTAGAAGAGCACCAGGAGCACCGCATCTAGCCCCGTCACGTTGGGAGGTAGTGGATCGTCGAAATCGCGATCCAGACGCGCGACGTTGGCCATCTCTGGCTTCTGGAGCCGCGCGCTCCACGGGGCCGCGGCGAAACGCCGGAGGATGAACGGCGAGTTCTGGGCGTAGACCTCGCCCTTTTGGCCCACGATGCGCGCCAGGAGTTCAGCCGTGTAGCCCCCGCCGGCTGCCAGCTCTGCTACCCGCTGCCCCGGCGCGATCTCGAAGAAAGCCAAGGTCTTGGCGGGCTCGCGCCCAGCGTCCAGTGCGCGGTCTTCCGCGGAGCGGGTCGCCCCTTCGACAGCGAGCCGGATGACGTCGGGGACCACCGGATCCTCAATAGTTGGCACCGTCCCGATCGCGTCGCCTCGTGGTGTTGCAGCTGGCGCGCGGTCAGCATCGGTGCTGGGCGGGCTTCCGTCGGAGGCAGGAGAAGGATTCGCCGGGGCAATCCCGGTGCCGGCGAGTTCTCCTGTCGGCGTGGCGGCCTCTTGAGGGCACCCGCAAGACCAGGCCCCCGCGCTGGCGCCGAGGGTGAACAGGGCCGTGAACAATGCGTGGGATCGGGTCATGCCGAACGCCTAGGACGGTCGACTGTGCGCGCAATCGCAGGAACGACGTCTTGCAGGTCTCGAATAGTCGAGGTCTGGTTGGCCACCCGCTCGCTCGATGGGGGTTAGGAGCCGTGGCGGCTCTGACGTTGAGCGGGGATGATGGCGCGTCACCGCTTCGAGGCTGTCTCCTGGCTCTTGCTCCTTCAGGCCGTCGGCTGCGGCGGAGACCCTCCGAGCCATGGCGCGTCGGCAGGGGGCAACTCGACGGAGGATAGGGGCACGGCCCCAGTTACACCCGGCAACTACAGCTACGCCTTGAGCGAGGGCCGTGATGTCCTACCCCTGTTCACGACCCCTCCCACCGCCAAGATCCGTCAAGGGGACCGCGCCCCGGCCGAGACCCGTTCGGGTCTGCGTCTGAGCGCCGCGCGCAACGAGTTCGAACCCCTGCAACTGGCGATCGGCCCCGCGAGCGGAAGCGTTCGTGCCAGTATGGCGCCCTTTGGGCAGCTCGGCGGGGCCCAGCGCATCGAGCTCTACTGGGCCGAGTACGTCGAGGGTCGGGTCGAGACCCTGAGTCCCGTCGGCACTGCGAACCGGAGCCTCTCAGGGGATGCCCCGACGGTTCTCTGGGCCACCGTCTATGTGCCCCCGGATGCCCCGGCGGGCGAGCACCGCACGGAGATGGCTCTCGAGCTGGCAGGTGGTGCCGCTATCCAGGTACCCGTCACCCTGACTGTCTTCGACTTCGCGCTCCCCGACGAGATCCACTTCGCGACGCAGCTAAACGTGGATGTGGGCGCGCTCGCGGAGGCTCATGGCGGGGTCGACGCGGCGAAGGAGATGCTCTTCGAGCATCGGATGACGCCCAAGGGGGTCACGTGGCCCAGCGGCTTCGCTTGGGGCATCACTTGGGAGAACACGGCCTCACCGGAGCGCTGCGGGGTGCTCTACGACGAACCCGACGAACCCGACCAGTACGCGGTGGGCTGGCTCGCGCGCCGCTACATCCTTGGTGAGGGCTGGAACGGGGTCGGCTTTCCGAACGCCATGCTCTTCCAGTTCGTCGACAACTCGACCCCGCGCCCCGAGAGCTTCTGCGGCATCGAGCGGGGCGACCACCATGGCAGCAGCGCCTTCAACAGGGAGTGGAGCGAGTGGCTTTCGGCCCTAGACGCCTACCTGGTGCAACATGGGCTCGAGGAGAAGGCTTACTACTACGTCCAGAACGAGCCCCAAGGCGCGGAGGACGAGCGTTTGGCTGCGCACCTCTGCCGTCTCACCAAAGCCGCCGCCCCGCACCTGCGCATCGCGATCAGCGAGGAGCCCAAGCCGGCCATTGCGGAGGACCCCGCGGGCTCCTGTGGCTACGACCTCTGGATCGCGCACGTTCGAGCTTACGAGCGTGCCTATGCCTGGCGGCGCCAGCGCGAGCACGGCGAGGAGGTCTGGTTCTATAGCCTCGACCACGACCCCGACCCCTACTTCAATCCGACTGCCAGCGGACGTTCGGGGATTCACCAGCGCGTGATCCCCTGGGTGGCTTGGACCGAGCGCATCTCCGGGTGGGCGTACTACGACGCGGGGCGCTTCTTCTCCGAGGGTCAGCCGACTGTGAGAGCCGAGCTGCTGCGGGAGGGTTTCGAGGACTACGAGTACCTGTGGCTCGCGAACGGCCGCCAACGTCCGAGCGTCGCCTCCGAAACGGCGATCGACGAAACGGCGCGTAGCATCGCGGCGAGCAGGACGAGCTTCACCAGAGACGTCGATGGCTGGCAGTCGCTTCGACACGAGCTGGGTCGCTTCATCGAGGGCTCCCGGGATGAGCCGCCCGTGCTCGAGGTCGAGAGCTCGCGCCCGCGTGATGCTTACTACCTCAATTTTCAGGATCTGAGCGGTGAGCCGCTGGCAGAACCCCTCGTCGTTGATGGTCACGCCTTCATCAAGGTCGGCTGGGATGTCTATTCTCCCGAGGTCGGGTATGGTTGGCTCGGTGAACACATCAGCGATTCCAGTATTGCTCTCTATGGTTACGATGATGTGGATGGGGCCAGTGAGATCGAGAGAAGTTACATATATGATGACTATGGGAGAGACAATCTCTTTGAGTTCGATATAGCTCCTGGTCGCTATCGGATCACTGTCGGCGTGGGGCGACCCCTGCGCGGTTACCCCGGCGACCCGCACAATCTTTCGGTCGAGGGACAGGTCGTCGTCGACGACGAGCCAACGACCGATGACGCTCCCACGATTCGCAGCACGGTCGAGGTGGATGTGTCCGATGGTGCCGTGAGCGTCGTCGCGGGAGGACGCTCGAGGAGCACCGGAGACTACGCCTACACGTTCCTCGCCTACCTCTTCATCGAGCCGAGTTAGCGCTGCCCACTGAGGGGCGCCGTGGCGCACTTGGCGCGTAACCCCGCGCGATGTAGAACCCCCCCCGTGCAACCAGCCAGTCTCGTCGTCTTCGTGCTCGTCTACCTCGGCATGGCGCTCGGGCGGATCCCGGGACTGGCTCTGGATCGCACTGGGGTGGCGCTGCTCGGGGCCATCGCCATGGTCGCGCTGGGCGCCTTGCCCCTCGATGAGGCTTGGAGCACGGTGGACATGCCGACGATCTACCTGCTCTTTGCCCTCATGGTGGTCTCCGCGCAGTTTCGCTTGGCGGGCTTCTACTCGGCCCTCGTGCGTCGCCTCGTTGCGCTCCGGGTGAGTCCCCCGGTGCTCCTTGGCTTCGTCATCCTCGTCGCGGGCTGTCTCAGCGCGGTGCTCACCAATGACGTCGTGTGTCTCGCGATCACTCCGGTGCTCGTCGCTGGGGCCGTGCGTCGCAAGCTCGATCCCGTTCCGTTCCTGCTGGGCCTGGCCTGCGCCTCGAACATCGGCTCGGCTGCGACGATCATCGGCAATCCGCAGAATATCCTCATCGGACAGGCACTTCAGCTCGGCTTCGCTGGCTTCCTGCTCGATGCCGGGGTCCCGGCGTTGTTGGGCCTTGTCGTCGTTTGGGGGGTCATCGCCTCGCAGTACGGGGGGCGCTGGTACTCGACCCTGGAACTCGCCGAAGACGTGGATGGGCCGCCCTTCGACAGATGGCAGAGCGGGAAGGCCGTGGCAGCTGCCGGACTCCTCGTCGGCGTCTTCGTGTTGGGGGAGGACCTTCCTCGCCACGGCGTGGCGCTTGCGTGCGCGGGCGTGTTGCTGCTGTCGCGTCGCATGGCGTCTCGGGACATGCTTGGACTCGTCGACTGGCAGCTGCTCGTACTCTTCGTGGGGCTCTTCATCGTCAATGGGGCGGTGACTCGGGGTGGCGCCCTTCAGGAGAGCCTGGATACCTTGCGGCGCGTGGGCATTGACGTGAGCGCGCCAGCGTGGCTCTTTGCTTCGAGCGCCGTCCTTTCGAATCTCGTCTCGAACGTGCCGGCGACCCTGCTGCTCCTGCCTGCCGCAACGCATCCCTGGGCAGGTCCGATCCTCGCGCTCTCCAGTACCCTCGCCGGCAATCTCTTCATCGTCGGCTCACTTGCCAACATCATCGTCGTTACCACGGCGAAGCCGCTGGGCGTCGTGATTGGGCTGAGGGAGCATGCAAGGACGGGTGTTCCCGTGACGCTCCTGACCCTGGGGATTGCTGCTGGATGGCTCGGTTTGCTTGCCTCTATGTAGTCCCGGCTCAGGATGGTGCCGTCAAGAGTCTCCCCCGAGCGTGGCCTTACAACGCCCAGCTTCGCAATGGCAGCGCCCGCCGCAGTCCATGGTATCCTGGCGGCACTCCTGGGTGCACATCACGTCGTCACAGCTGGGTGCCATGTCACGCGCCACACAGGCGGCGGGGTGGCAGCAGCTGGCCGGGACGCAGTCTGCGTCGGTGAGGCACCCCCCGCCGCCGGATGCCGGTTGCTCCGAATCCGTCGTTTGTGTGACGGGCTCGTCGTTCTCGACGCCTGGCACCGTCGGGCTATTCGAGTCGGTACGAAGATCTGGCGAGGGTGAGCCGGGCACGCGCTCCTCCGGGACGCGGGGCTCGGGATCCGGGCTGCGCCCACAGCCAAGGGCGCTGATGAGCAGTGCTAGCTGGAGTGTTCCCGGGTACCTCGACGGGCGGCAGCATCTCATTGCATCGTGGTAGCGCGCGGGCGCGGCGATGAACAGGGGGTTGGGTAAGGCCAGCCCCATCCTGATCGTCCCCCGAATGGCTTGCCAAACGCCGTCGCTTGGACGACCCTGTCTCGATGAAGCGAGCTGTCCTCCTGGTCAGGGTTTTGGTACCGGTCGCCCTCTTCGCCGGCTGCGGGGGCGACAACGGCAATGACGGTGACGGCGCCGCCGGTGACGGCGCAGCAGGTTCTGCTGGGATCTCATCGGCCGAGGGGGGGGCCTCGGGGTCCGGAGCTGGGAGCGACGGCGGCGGTGTGGGGCCTGGTAACGGCGGAGCCAGCACGTCGGACGACGGCAATTGCGCCTTTACTCCCTGTGGGGGAGATGTCGTCGGATCGTGGTCGCTCGACGAGGTCTGCTACTCCGAGGAGTTGCTCGTCGCGACGCTCAACGGGGATGCTCCCGAGGAGTGCAGCGGATTCTACACGGGTCTGACGATCCAGGCGAGCGGCACGCTCGAGTTCACCGCAGGGGGCACCCTGACGCGGCAGTCCTCAATGACGATGGACCATGAGTTCGCGCTCGACGCGGAGTGCATGCAGGCTTCCTACGGGAGCGCCCCCTCAGCAGAGAGCTGCGCCCAAGTTGCAGTGTACCTTGGGGCGGGCGCCGAGTCCGCAAGCTGCAACCATGCGGCGGGCGCCTGTCAGTGTGCGGTCCGCAGCGAGAGCTCGGAGGACGTGACTGACGCCTACACGACCTCGGGCTCGACCCTCAGCGACTCGGAAGGACCCATCGAGTACTGCGTGCTGGGAAATGTACTGCAGCTCAGGGATACCTCGGACGCGGGTTCGATGGTGTTGACCTTCCGGCGGCAGTAGCGCGACTACGTCAGCGATCGACCTTGAAGCGACAGGTGTAGTAGACCCGAGTCGCAACGGGGCGCCCGCTGGGACCCAAGGGGGGAGACCAGAGGGAGCCCGTCACGGCGTTGCGGCAGGCGGCGCCGAAGCCCGCGCCCGTCTCCGAGGCGAGGCTCACCTGGCGCACGCGTCCGTCCGGATCGATTCGAGCAATGACCGTCGCTTCTCCCGACAGCCCAGCCCGTCGTGCCTCGGGCGGGTAATTGCTGTCGAGCAGTCCCTCGAGGGCTGGAGGCCTCGGTTTGCGCGAGAGGTCAGCGACAGCCACGAGGTCCGGTGCGTTCTGCGAAACGGGCCGACGCGGGGCGCTGGTCGCCTGTTGCTCGGTGCGCGGCTCGGAGGTGCCAGCCGCGGGTCGCCGCGGTGCGCGGATGGGCGCGTCCATGGCTCGCCCGTTGCCGACAGCGCTGGCCCAGCCGTCGCCGGAACCATTGGTGAGGGTGACCCCGGTCATGTCCACCGGGGCAGCAGTCGCCTCGGGCTCGGGCTCGGGCTCGGACGGTGGCGTCGGAGGCGGCAGGGCCGCCACGCGCGCCGGCTCGGGCTCGGGCTCGGGCTCGGGCTCGGGCTCGGGCTCGGGTAGTGCGGGTGGCGGCGCCGTGACGGTGAAGTCGACGGCCGCGGGGGGGCGGTTGTCGACCAGGGAGATCGGGACGCTTCTCAGTCCCCCTAGCGCGACCGCGTGCGCCGCGGCACTGACGGACCAGGCTACGGCGGTGAGCCAACTGCTGCGGGTCAATGCCACGATGTTCACGGCGCCTTGCTCGGGAGCTCGTCGGGCTCGACGTTGATGGCAAACTTGTTCACGCCCTCCTGCCTCAGCAGGTCGATGACAGCCACTACCTTGCGGTGCTGAACCGAACCGTCCGCTGCGATAACGGCCCGCGTCTCTGGACTCTTCTGGTGGGCGGCACGGATCCGCCCGCGGAGCTCCGAGGCCGCGAGGGGCGTGCCGTCCAGATAGGTCTCACCTTTCCCATCCACAGTGATGGCAAGGGTGATGGTGGTCGTCTCCCCCGTGGAGCCCTTCGGTAGATCGACAGGAATCGTCTTCGAGACGATGTAGCCGGCGGTGACCATCAGGATGATCAAGAGCACCAGTACGACGTCTACCAGCGGGGTGACGTTGATACCAGTGATGGGCGCGTCGTCGTCCGTGTGTGCTGCTGCCATGTTCACTCCGCTGCGCTAGGGCCCAGGCCGTTCTCGCTCTGGGATTTGAAGTAGGCCAGCACGTCGCGGCCGAGGGCGTCGGCGCGCCCCAAGCGATTCTTGATGATGCGCTGGAAGACGTTGAACGTGGCCACGGCGGGCAGCGCGACGAGCAGGCCGACTGCCGTCGCGACAAGGGCCTCGCCGATTTCTGCCATGAGCCCTGCGGAGACCTGGCCCATGCCGCCCCCCAGTTCGTGGAACGCGCCAATGATGCCGATCACCGTGCCAAGAAGGCCGATGAACGGCGCATTGTTCCCGAGCGTGCCGAGATATATCAGACTCCGCTCCATCTCGAGGCGGACGAGCTGGCTCTCGCCGGCCATACGTTCCTCGGCGCTGGCAGGTCCGCTCGCCATGAGCCCTGCCGCGACGACCCTTGCCTCGAAGGAGCGCGACGCGTCGAGCAGGTGCTGCGCTTCGGTGAGCTTGCCGCGCTGTAGCAAGTCGCGTAGCTGCTTCTGCAGCCGCGTCACGTCATCACGGGAGGAGAGCAGAAAGACTGTTCGCTCAACGATGACCGCGAGGGCGGCAATGCTGAGAGCCATCAGCAGCCACAACACCCAGCGGGCCCCCATGAGCGAGAATGCGTTCAATGCGCGTTCGATTTCCATACCTGTCGAGTCCTCCGCCCCTTCGCGGGGCATTCGTTCCGTCACCAAGGGCGCCGCGGCGCCCTTGCTTATTGATTCCTTGAGTTGCCGCGTGGGCACGGGTCGTTCACGACGTCTCGGTGACTATTCGGGTTCGACGCAGACGGCGCGTACCCCGAAATCAGCTCCCCCGCGCAGGTCGCGCGCGACGAAGAAGAAGCGCACGATGCTCCCTCCTGCCGATGCTCCCTTGGGGGCATCCCAGAGCAGCTCGATGCGGGGATCGGGCGCGTCGTCGTCGATCACGCTGAAGGGGCGCTCCAGCTCACCGGCGCTCACCACGTGGCTCAACTGATATACCTCGTGCGCGGGTGCCCTCGAGCTGTCGCGTTCGAGCGTCTCGCGGTCCTTCTCCGGAATGGTTGCCTCGATGACGTGATTGGTGCTGCCAGCCGCGACCCGCGGCAGCTCGATGGGAGCCTGGTTGCAGCCCGCGGAGGGGTCTGCTTCCAGAGGCCACGGCTCCCACGGTTCTCCGGCGAACCGCAGCTCGGCCTCCTCGATGCTGGGGTTCGCGTTGCCGCGCTCGCCCTGGATGATGCCCACGTGCAAGGTAGCCCGGGCGAGCTCGCCGCCGCTCTCGCAATCGAGGCTCTCCGGGTCGTCGCCAGGGCCTCTGGCGCGGATCTCGCTGCCGAAGCAGAATCCGCCGGCCACCAGCAGATCTTCGTTACCGAGCAAGGACTCGGCCTCGGGCACCGTGAAGGAGAAGCTCGGCGCCCCGGCTTGGACTCCTTCGGAGGATATGGTGACGAATGGCTCATCGGCGCAGTACGGCAGGCCGCGCACCGTAGACTCCGCTTCGCAGACGGTGAACGACCAGGAGACCTCACTATTGGATTCGGGCTCTGCGACTAGCCAGCTCACCCGGACGTCGTCTCCGGGGTTTACCCACGCTCGCGAAGGGTCTCCTTCGACCTCGGCTTTGGCGCCGAGCACCCGGGGACCCTCCAGCAAGCTGCGATCCATCATGGCGTCGTCGCACCCCAGTGCCACCAGGATGAGCCCCAGGGTCGAGAGGGCCCGCTGCTTCGCTCGGGGGCGTTCATCCAGTCGTCGCCGTATCATAGTTCACCTCTAATTCCAATGTTCGGGAATAGCGGCAGGCCCGAGACCTGCTCCTTCTCAGAGTAGTCATAGCTGTAGGACTCGCCCATCACGTTCTCCGCGTTGTAGGCGTTCTGAACGTCGAGATAGGCGGCGAAGGTCCACGCGGGGAAGGTCCACTCCTTCTCTAGGCGCACGTCCAGCTGGTGAAACACTGGGCTCCTCTCGCTGTACAGCGGTCCATCGATGGGACGATAGACGTCGATAGTCGTATCGTACACGGTCCCGACGACGGGGGTGTAAGGGTCGCCGCTCGTCAAACGGAAGCGCCCCCCCAGCTCCCAGCCGCGCCCGAGCTTCCTCGTGGCGGTGAGGGAGAGGACGTGCGTCTGGTCTTGCTCGAAGAGCCGCCAGGCCTCGTCCCGGTCCTTTCGCTCGCTGCGCGAGAGAGTGTACGCAGCCCATACGGTCGTCTTGTCGCCTGCGTAGCGCGTGAAGAGCTCGCCGCCGTAGATGCGCCCCGTTCCGTCGTTGACGAAGGTAGGCGGGGCGCCGCCCGGTGTGGCGACCACGCGATCGTAGAGGTGCTTGTAGAACCCTTCGAGTCCGAGCTCGAGCTCCTTGGTCGGGCGGTGCTCGACCCCGAGGCCCAGGTGAAGGGCGTGGTAGGGCTCCAGGTCGGGGTTCCCGAAGTCCTCCATCAGCTCGTAATACTCAGGGTTCTGCGAGTAGAGTCCTGCGCCCCACTTGAGTGTCGTCTGGTCGGTGAGCTCCAGGCGCGCCGAGAGCCGTGGATCGACGGTCCATTCCTTCGAGTTGCCATAATAGTCGGCTCGCACCCCGGGGATCAGGAGCAGCCGGTCGGCAATGCGCCATTCGGCTTCGATGTAGCCAGCGGGGCGCGTGCTGCCGAGGGAGTACTCGTCACCCGTGTCCACCACCGTCAACGACTCGCCCGAGAGCCCCGCGTCGTTGCCGCTACCTTCTGCTTGGGGCGCTTGAGGTCCGACGTAGTAGCCCTTCATGAAGTCCGCCTCCACGTCGAAGCCCCAGTTGATGCGTAGGCCTTCGGAAGCTACGGCGCCCCATTCGGCGCGGCTGTAGATCTCGTGCTGGGCGAGGTGCGCCTGGAGCGGGCCCAAAAACTGCTTCATGCGGGTACGTCCGTAGGTCACCTGCACCTTCTGGCTGACCCCTTGTCCGAGGTTGCTCTCCAGGCCGGCCTGGGCGCGGTGGTAGCGGATGGAGAAGTCGACGGTTCCCCGTAGGGCGGGATCGAACTCGCTGGGATCGGAGAAGAGCAGCTTCAGGGTGTCACTGCTCCCATACCCGAGGAGCCGGAGCTTGTTGTCCCTGTCGAGGTCTACGACGCCGATCGCCTGGTAGTCCCAGTACAGCGGCGCGGCGACGACATTGTAGGCGTCGTCGGGGACGACTTGCTCGAAGAAGAAGTCGACGTTGCTGCGCCGCCCCGCCAGAGCAACGGCGGCGGAGTCTCCCACGGGGGTTTCTACGAGGGCCATGCTGTCGAGCAGGCTCAGCTCGAGCACTCCGTGCAGCCCGTCGCGTCTCGGATCGCGCACGCCAGCCTCGATGATCGCTCCGGTAGCGCGACCGTAGCGCGCGCTGAAGTTGCCGGGGTAAAGGTCAACGCGCTCGAGTAGGTGGGAGTTGAAGGCGCTCTTGACGCCACCGAAGTGGTAGAGGGTTGGGGCGCTCACCCCCTCCACGAAGGTTTCGGTCTCGTTCCAGGCTGCACCACGAACGAGGGGACTATCATTGTCGATGGAGGTGCGGCCGACGCCTGGCATCACCTCGATGGCCCGCAGGGCGTCACCGCCCGTGCCTGGGATCTTCATCAACTTCTCTTTTTCGATGCTGCGCTTGGTCACCTCGCGGGGGGGCGCTTCGATCTCGACCGTGGCGCCGAAGCTGAGCTCGGGAGGCGGGAGCTCCGCGGCGTCTCCCGGGGCGGGCGGGGCCGCATCGCCCGGGACGAGGGAGGGTTCTGGTGCAGCGCTCCCCGCAGCTCCGAGGCCATCGTCGATGGCTCCGCCGGGATCCGCTGGGCCGCCAGCGCCATCCCCTGGTTGGTTTCTGGGAGCTGTTTCATCGGCGCCCGGATGTGCCACCGTGAAGTCGTAGCGATACGTGATCTTGACAGGGATCGGCTCCCCCCCACGCCGGGCAGGCTGGAAGACGAAGGCGCGGACCGCCTCCATGGCCGCCATGTCGAAGGCTTCGCCAGCGGATTCCGCGACTTCGACGCCGCTCACCTTTCCATCGGCGCCAATGGTGACCTCCAGCAGCACGCCTACCGGTTCCTCGCGCTCCCGGGGCTCTCCCTCGGGCCAGCGAGCTTCGACGAACTCATCGAGGACCGGGGGGCTGATGGTCGGGGCAGGCTCGGGAGCGGCAGCCGCCGCATGGGCCGTCTCGCTGGGTTGTGCCAGGGCCGCTGGAATCAGCGCTGTCGCGAGGATGAGTTGAACGAAGATGGAGCTGTGGACACGCAGGCGCACGATGATCGTACCTCCCCGCACGGCTCGTACCCGAGGCCGTACGTCGATGCCTCCGGGGATCGGGGGCTCTGCCACTGGCGTGATGAACGCCAGCGTCGTTGGGTTACGGGCGTCGGTGCCCACTCCTGGCGGGAGTGTTCATGAGAAATCTCTCGCCAGGGCGGTATCGGCTGGTGCCCGGCTTGGTCCAAAGGCCGCCGGGGCGCGCGAGGGGAAGGAATACTATTGACGATAGTACCCCGGCACCCTAGACACCCTGCCCGTGCTCCATCGTAAGCATGCCCCACCCCTTGGCAGTCTCGAAGAAGCCGTGATGAACGTGCTGTGGGAAGCCGGGCCCCTCTCCGTGCGCGATGTCAACCAAAGGCTGGCTGGCAAGTCGCTCGCGTACACGACAGTGATGACGACGCTGGACCGCCTGTACAAGAAGGGCTTTCTTACCCGAGAGAAGCAGGGCTTTGCGTATCTCTACGAGGCAGCGCTCTCACGGGACGAGCACCAGCAGCGCCTGGTTCAGGCAGCGGTGTGCGGGCTCATGACGACGAAGAACGCCGTACCCGTGTTGGCTGCCTTCGTGGAGGCAGCGGCGGGATTGGATTCGGAGAACCTGGCGCGGCTCGAGGCTCTCATTGCGGAGCGTCGCCGGAGGGGCGAGTAGTGGCTTGGGGGAGTCTCGTGGGGTTCGCGCTCGTTGCAATCTCAGTGAGCTTCGGTGCGTCGCTGCTCCTGATTGGGTTGAACGCACTCGCATCAGGGTGGCTCCGGCGCCGGGGCTTCCTCGCCGTCCGGCGAGCCGCGGCGCTAGCGCTCGCGCTGCCTCCGGTGTTCGGTGTCGGGTTCGCGTCCCTCATCGCCGCAGAGAAGGGTTTTGCGTGGATGAACGGCGCCGATCACTGTCTCGTGCACGCCCATCACCTGCACCTCTGTCCCGTTCACGGTGCCGCATGGGCCGGTGTACCTTGGGCTGTCGCGGTCGTGGGGGTGGTGGTGGTCCACCTATCGATGCGGACCGTTCGCGTCGCGTGGGCGCACGTTTCAGCGCACAGCGCGGTGCGGACCCTCAAGCGCACTGGAGAAATCTTGGGAGGGGCGCCCGTGGAGGCCTTCCTGGTGCCGAGTGACGCCTGCTTCGCATTCACGGTTGGCTTGATGAGACCAGCCGTCATCGTCTCGACTGGCGCATGGGCGGCGCTCGGCGAGCAGGAGAGGCTCGCCCTGCTCGCCCACGAGTCTGAGCACGTGGCACGCAGTGATATTCGAAAGCGCGCGCTCCTGAGTGTGCTCACTGCGGTCGGACTCCCGGGTCTCGCTGACGCGACCCTCACCCGTTGGTCCCGTGCTACCGAGCACGCTTCGGATGCTGCGGCAGCCCGCGCAGTGGGGTGCCCGAGCGTCGTTGCCAGCGCGCTGGTGAAGCTTGCGAGCAGTCGATCGCCCTCCACACGGTTTCCGGCGAAGGCATGCGCCGCAGATGCTGACGTCGAAGCACGGGTCTTGGCCCTCCTCGCAGCGAAACCTGAGCCAGGGGTGGGACTGGCGACCTTGACCAGTCTGTCTCTGGCGCTGACGTGCCTGGTGCTGCTCGCCACCGGGTTTGGCGCTGGGACGCTCCACCACGCTTTCGAGACAATCCTCGGATAGGGAGCGCCATGCCAGAATGCACCTCAAAGCCTCCTCTCTCGAACGCGCTACTACCGCCGATAGTAATCCGGTGGCTCATCGCCGCTGCCGTCGTCACTGCCGCAAGCGAGGTTGGGGCACAGTCCCTCGGTCCTCTGCCCTCGCGGGGAAGCCCATCACCGGTGGTGCCTGCTACGATGCGCCCGACGGCGGAGCATCGGATGGGCGCACGCGCGTTTCTCATCGAGGTGGCCAGGCGGCACCCTGCCATGGCCGTGACGGCCGCGGACATCGACGTGGCTCGGGCGCGCGTGCGCGCCGCGCGCCTTTGGGAGAACCCGACCTTCAGCTACGACCGTGAGGTGGTGTTCGACGCAGGAGAGGGCTCCGCGGAGAACATCTTTCGGGTCGGGCTCCCCCTGGAGCTCTCGGGCAGTCGGGCCTTGCGGGTGGAGAGCGCCGAAGAGGGCGTCCAAGCTTCGCGCGCAGAGGCGACCGCGGCGCGCGTCGCTCTGCTGAGCGACGCGATGCGAATCTACCTGAGCGCCAGTGCATGGCGTGAGCGGGTACGGGTCCTCGATGAATCCCGCAAAGCTCTCGCCAAGCTGCATGCCTCGGTCCGTGCTCGGTCGTCTGCCGGCGATGCTTCTACCTACGACGTGGCGCGTATCGAGGCAGAGCTCGATGCTCTCGACGACGCACTGATGGCGGCTCGCGGCGCCAGCCAGCAAGCTCGACTTCAGCTCGGTGCCATGGTTGGCAGGCCCGGCGCGGCCATCGGAGTCGTCGAGGCTCCGGAGAACGTTCCCGTCTCCGCCATCGGGACGGCCGCCGAGCATCCTCGAATCTCTGCTGCCACCCACCGCATGGCTCAGCACGAGAGCGCCGTCAGGGCTGCATCCCGTGGCTGGGTGCCCGAGGTCGTCCTCTCGGGAGGAGCGAAGTCGGCGCCCACGAGCGCTGGTGGTGGTACGGCATGGGGATACGTGGCCGGGGTCTCGTTGTCGGTGCCGGTATTCGACCACGGTCAGGCAGACGAGCAGCGTGCACGCGCCGAGCTTGGCAGAGCTCGAGCAGAGCGGGAGCTGATAGAGCAGAGGGTGTCCACCGAGCGTGCTCTGGCTCACCAAGAGCGGGTGCGAGCCCGAGAGCACCTTCAGCAGTTCGAGCGCGCAGGTCTCGGCCGCGCGGAAACTCTGCGGCGCATCGCCGAGGTCTCCTATCGCGAGGGCGAGCGCAACGCCTTCGAGCTGATAGACGCTCATCGCGCCGTTCGCGAAGCGCGCCTGCGTCTCATTGCGCTCAGATTGCAGGCGAAACTCAGCGATCTCGATTGGCTCCAGGCATATGGCCGGGAGCCTGGCGGGGCACCATGATCTTTGGACGACGAACCTCGGCGCGGCACCTTCCGGTGCTCTTGGTGGCTCTTGCCTCGGCAGGAACGGGTTGCAAACACGATCATGACCACGACAGTGAGTCTGGTGCTCACGGCGAGCACGACGGCCACGCTCACGGGGAAGAGGCCGAGCTTGACGCCCTGTCCGTCACGGTATGGGCAGACAAGACCGAGCTGTTCATGGAGTACGAGCCGCTCGTCGTCGGCAAAGAAAGCCGGTTTGCAGCTCATCTGACGACCCTGAGCGACTTCGACGCCGTCACCCGAGGCGTCCTGTCGCTGACTCTGGATCTGGATTCCGGTGGCAAACGTCCAATAAGCGCTGATGGCCCCTCCAGCCCGGGCATATTTCGGTTCACGCTGACCCCGAAGAGCTCAGGGCTCTGCAAGCTCGTGCTCGCCTACGAGGGGCAGGGGATCGTCGACCGCATCGACGCGGGCCCGTGCACAGTCTACCCCAGCTTGCAGGCCGCCCGCGAGGCGCAGCGCGATGGTGAGGGAGGGGGCGTAGCCTACACCAAGGAGCAGCAGTGGCAGACGGACTTCGCTACGATTGCTCTCGAGCGGCGGCAGCTCCAGCCGAGCGTCCGCGCGGTGGGTGAGATTGCGCCCGTGTCCGGCAATGAGGCCCGCATCGCAGCGCCCGCCCGCGGTCGCATCGTGCTGCCGGAGCCCGCACCAACGCTCGGCATGGCCGTGAAGAAGGGTCAAGTGCTTGGCACGCTCGCACCGTACCTCGGCGCCGCGAGCGATCCGGCGTCGCTTCGTGCAGAGCTCGAGGCGGCAGAGGCAGAGCTCGTGGCGGCAGACGCCAATCTGGGCCGCCTTGAGCGCTTGCTCGCGGAGGGAGCCGTTCCGGAGCGCCGTGTGCAGGATGCGCGCGCGCGAGCGCAGGTGGCGAGAGCCGCGCGGGAGGGCGCCAAGGGGAGGCTGGCACAGTACAACCAGGGGGCTGCGGGCTTCTCCGCGAGGGGAGCCGGAGCATTCCAGCTCCGCTCCGCCGTGGGGGGCACGCTCGTCGAGGCGAGCGTCACATCGGGAGACAGCGTCGAAGAAGGGGCACCCCTCTTCGTGGTGATCGACATGAGCCGCGTGTGGCTCGTCGCTCGCGTGTTCGAGCCCGACATCCCAAAGGTCGAGTCGGCGGCGTCCGCCTGGTTCACCCTCGAGGGCCATGAGCAGCCCTTCACCGTGGACGAGGGCAGCGGGCGGCTGGTAACCCTCGGTAGCGTCGTCGATGCAGGGACGCGAACGGTCCCCATCGTCTTCGAACTCGACAACCCCGAGGGCAAGCTTCGGATCGGTCAGTTTGCCCAGGTCTTCGTGGCGGCCGGCAAGCCTCGCGAGGTGCTGGCCGTCCCCGCATCCGCCTTGCAGGAAGAGGCTGGCAAGCAGGTCGTCTTCGTGCAGACAGAGGGGGAGACCTTCGAGCGCCGGATCGTAGAGGCGGGGACCCGCGACAAGGGTTGGGTGGAGATCTCGGGCGACGTGAAGCCAGGTGAGCGCGTCGTGTCAGAGGGGGCGTATGAGGTTCGCTTGGCTTCTGCGTCAGGCGCGATCCCCGAGCATGGTCATGTCCACTGAGGCGCCGCCCACGTCTTTCATGGACCGCATCATCCGCTGGTCGTTGAACAACCGCCTCGTGGTCGTCGTCTCGGCGCTGATCATCTCGCTCTACGGGGCAGTCGTAGCGTGGCGGATGCCCGTCGACGTGTTTCCCGACCTGACGGCTCCGACAGTGACGATCATGACGGAGGCACACGGCTTGGCGCCTCAAGAGGTGGAGACGCTCGTCACGATCCCCATCGAGGCGGCCGTGAACGGCGCGACCGCCGTCCGTCGCGTCCGCTCGTCCTCGTCGATTGGTTACTCGATCGTCTGGGTGGAGTTCGACTGGGATACGGACATCTACGTCGCGCGGCAGATCGTCAACGAGAAGCTGCAGCTCGTCAGCTCACAGGTCCCACCTGATTTGGGCCCGCCAACACTCGCGCCCATCTCCTCGATCATGGGAGAAATCCTGTTCCTTGGGCTGACCAGCGACGAGCACTCGGCCATCGAGCTGCGGGACACCGCGGATTGGGTAGTTCGTAAGCGCCTCTTGTCGATCCCAGGCGTTGCGCAGGTGGTTCCGCTTGGCGGCGAGGTGAAGCAGTTTCAGGTGGTCGTCGATCCGTCGAAGCTGCGGTCGTTCGGATTGACGCTCGGTGAGGTGACTCAGGCGTTGGCGGAATCGAACGCGAATAGCAGCGGGGGGTTCCTGGTCCAGGGGGCGCAGGAATCCCTCATCCGCGGCCTCGGGCGAGTGCGAAGCGCCGAGGACATCGAGAGCGTCAGCATTGCCGTCCGTGACGGCCAGCCCCTGCGGATCGGCCAGATCGGGGAGGTGATCATTGGGTCGGCGCTGAAGCGGGGCGAGGGCTCTGCGAGCGGCAAGCCCGCAGTTATCCTGGCGGTCCTCAAGCAACCCACGGCCAATACTCTGACGCTGACTCGGGAGATCGAGACCCGCCTGGATGAGGTCGAACGCGCCTTGCCCAAGGGGATGCAGATTGAGCGGCAGCTCTTCCGACAGGCGGACTTCATCGGGGCTGCGGTCAGCAACGTCACCGAGGCGCTCCGCGACGGGGCGCTCCTCGTGGCCGTGATCCTCTTCCTCTTCCTGTGGAGTCTCCGAACGACCCTGATCTCCCTGGCCGCCATTCCAGTCTCGCTCATCGTTTCGGTTCTCGCCATGAAGCTTGCGGGAGCTACCATCAATACGATGACCCTGGGTGGCCTGACCATCGCCATTGGCGCGCTCGTGGACGATGCCATCATCGACGTAGAGAATGTTTTCCGGCGCTTGAGGGAGAACCGCGCTAAGCCAGAGGCTGAACGCCTCCCTGCCATCGAGGTAATCTATAAGGCATCGCGGGAGATCCGTGGCTCCATCGTGTTTGCCACCCTCATCGTGATGGTCGTCTTCATACCCATCTTCTTCCTTGGCGGCGTGGAAGGGCGATTGCTGCACCCGCTGGGGCTCGCCTACCTGGTGGCCATCTTCACATCGCTCGTCGTTGCGCTGACGCTCACGCCAGCGCTCTGCGCCTATGCCCTCCCGCGATCGGGCAGGATGGACCACGGCGATAGTTTCGTGGTCCGCCACCTCAAGCGTCTCTACCTGCCGTTGCTCCGCCGTTCGGTGCGCCGCCCGGGGCTCGTAGCTGCCCTTGGCGCCTCGCTCGTCATCGCAGCGCTCGTGCTGGGCTCTTCTCTCGGACGCACGTTCCTGCCCGACTTCAACGAGGGGGCTCTCAGCATCAGCGCCGTAACGCTCCCGGGTACCTCCCTGGAGCAGTCGGATCGTCTAGGACGTCGCGTCGAGGAGACGTTGCTCTCGTTCCCCGAAGTGGTCTCCACCGCTCGACGCACGGGGCGCGCTGAGCTCGATGAGCACGCTCAGAGCGTCAACTCGGCGGAGATAGACGTTCGTCTGCAGATGAAGGAGCGCGGCAAAGAGGAGTTCCTCGCGACGCTACGGGACGAGCTCTCGACGATACCGGGGATGGTCATCCTGGTGGGTCAACCGCTGTCCCACCGCATCGATCACATGCTCTCCGGCACGCGGGCGAGCATCGCGATCAAGCTCTTTGGGGAGGATCTCGCGGAGCTCCGGACCTACGCTGAGGAGATTCGGGGCGCGGTGGACGGGATCGCCGGGGTCGCCGATCTGTCGGTCGAGCAGCAGGTTGAGATTCCGCAGCTTCATATCGCTTTCGACCGGGAGCGTGTCAGCCGCTACGGCCTCCGCACGGGCGCCCTGGCTGAAACCATCGAGGCTGTCTACGCTGGCCACAAGGTATCGGAGGTGCTCGACAGTGGCCGAACCTATGATCTCATCGTTCGGTATGGTGAGGAGCACCGCGCAGATTTCGAGGCCATCCGCAATACACTCATCGATACACCTACGGGAGCCAAGGTACCGCTGAGGATGCTCGCCGAGATCCGCCGAGACGTCGGGCCCAACTTCATTTCGCGGGAGAACGGTCAGCGCAAGATTGTCGTCATGGCGAACGTCCAGGGCCGTGATCTGCGCAGCGTCGTCAGCGAGATGCGCCGCGTCGTGGAGCAGGATGTCTCACTGCCGCAGGGTCAGTTCGTGGTCTACGGCGGTCAGTTCGAGAGCGAGAGCGAGGCCTCGGAGGTCATCGGCTTGCTCACCATCGTGGTCGTCGCCGGCATCTTCTTGTTGCTGTTCCTGGCTTTTCGGTCGGCGAGAAATGCCCTCGTCATCATGCTCAACCTGCCGTTGGCGCTCGTCGGTGGAGTGCTCGCCGTGTATCTCTCCGACGGCATCTTGAGCGTGGCGTCCTTGGTGGGGTTCATCACCCTCTTTGGGATCGCCACCCGCAACGGTATCATGCTCGTCTCGCACTACGAGCATCTGCTGCGGGATGAGGGCGCGCCGCTTGGTGAAGCCGTCGAGCGCGGCTCGCTCGAGCGGCTATCCCCTGTGCTGATGACCGCGCTCTCGGCGGGCCTTGCCCTCATCCCTCTCGTGCTGGCAGGGGATCAGCCTGGCAATGAGATCCAGGCCCCCATGGGTGTGGTGATCCTAGGGGGGCTGCTCAGCTCGACGCTGCTCAACATGCTCGTAGTCCCTGCGCTGTATTCGAGGTTTGGTGGCGCGCGGACGACCCGGTCCTCCATCCCCGGCGTCGCGGAGGGCGCATTACCGTGATCACACGCTCAATCGCGCGAGGATTCAGGCATTGGGGCATGTCCATGCTGCTGGGTGTGCTGGCCAGCCCAGCGCTCACGGCCTGTGTGAAGACGCGCGACTACGTCATCCAGCGGGTCCCCAACGGAGTCTCGCTGGAGGCGGGCGCCTGTCACGGCTTCGAGTATGTCGACGTCGAGCAGATTGATGGGGGCCTGCGCATCTACGGTAAGATCCACCACGAGCATCCCCCCGCTGGCGATGAGGGGCACGTGGAGCTGACTGTGCTCGGCCCGGCGGGGCAGGTGACCTACGCTGCCGATCTCCCTTTGCGCCATCAGAGCCGCAGCGTGCGGGGCTGGGCTGGCGCGGCATTTCGAGCCGTGCTGCCGTACAACCTGGAAGAGCGCGACGAGATCCGGCTCTCCTTCCACGGGGAAGCGTGTCCGAAGGAGGTCCGCTGCGATTACACGGAGGCGCACGCGGCAGGGATGATGATGGCGGCACAGGCTTGGCCACAGCTCGAGCTTGATGGCAGCGTCCGCTTGGATCTCCGAGGATACCCGGCCACCAACGATCGAGGAACCGACCGATGAAGTCTTCGGCGGTCTCCGGTCGACCGTCGAGTCGCCATGACCACGTCTTTGGCGCGGGGGAGTCAAGGGCGAAGGAGAGCAGGACGCTGGTCGTGGTGGTGATTACGGCCATCACCATGGTCGTCGAGATTGCGGCCGGGCTACTCTACGGCTCAATGGCGCTGCTCGCGGATGGGCTGCACATGGCTTCGCACGCGGTCGCCCTTGGGATCGCGGCGTTTGCGTACCGCTACGCTCGACACCACGCCTCCGATCCTCGCTTCAGCTTTGGAACTGGCAAAGTCAATGCGCTGGCAGGCTACAGCGGCGCCGTCCTGCTCGGGGTCTTTGCCCTAGGCATGGTCGGCGAGAGCTTCGAGCGATTCCTCAACCCCGTGGTCATCGCCGTGGATAATGCCCTCTTCGTAGCGGTTCTCGGCCTCGTCGTGAACGGCGTGAGCGTCGCGATCCTCGCTGGCGCGGGCGGAAGCTCGCACCACCATGATGGCGACTCACCGGCTCATCGAGAGGGCCCCGCCCACCATCACCACGGTCACGGTCACGACCACAACTACAAGTCGGCGTACCTGCACGTCCTGGCTGACGCTTTGACGTCGCTCTTGGCGATCGCGGCGCTGCTCGCCGCCAAGTATTGGGACGCCTCGTGGCTGGACCCCATGATGGGTGTGTTCGGCGCAGTGCTCGTGGCGCGCTGGTCTTGGGGTCTGCTGCGGGAATCTGGAGGGGTCTTGCTCGATAGACAGGTGGGCGAGGCGGAGCTTGCGCGTGTGCGGGCATCAGTGGAGAAAGCAGGGGAGGATCGGGTCGTCGATCTCCATGTCTGGGCGCTTGGAGGTGGGCGCAGAGCGGTCATCTTGGCCATCGAGTCCCCCAATCCCCGCAGCCTCGAAGAGTATCGCAGCATGCTTCCGACCGACCTCGGGCTGGCCCACGTCACAATCGAGATCGCGCGCACCACTCAGTAGAATCCAGGGAACGCGCCGGGTCCCGAGCACCAGGCCGAGGGGAGGATGGCCCTCCAAACAGGCGGAGCGGAGCTCAGCGGTGCGGCGCATGGGCGAGCGACCCGGGCCTCCTAGTGCAGCCCCTAGCGCCTTCGGAGCGCCGCCCAGCACAGACGTTGTTCGACCCCCTTCGGGGTCAAGTGAGTTTCGCGGTCTTCCTCGACCAGCTCGAACTCGCTTCCGAGGAGCTTCGCAAGACTCTCACCGTCGTGACGCTGTACGTCGAGGCCGCTGCAGCGCGTGGGCCCGTCGGGAGCGAAGGTGGCGATGACTGCGTGCCCACCCGGCAGAATGCTGGTGCGGGCGAGGGATGCGTAGGCGACCTGCTCCTCAGGCTTGGTCAGAAAATGCAGCACCGCTCTATCGTGCCAGAGGAGAACGGGAGTCACGGACGGACGGCTCGTGACGTCCGCCGCGATCCACGCTACTTGGGAGGCTCGCTCACCCAGCCGTTTCGCCGAGAGGCGAAGTGCCTCACCCGATATGTCGAGAACGCTGAGGCGCGAGTAGCCGCTGTCCAGCAGTCGATCGACGAGTGTCGAGGCGCCTCCCCCTACGTCTATGATGCCGGCGTCGCGCTCACCGTACTTGCGAATGAACTCGAGCGAGCGGCGCGGGAGCGATTGAAACCAGCTGACTTCGTCGGCTTTGCGTGTCGCATAGACGTTGTTCCAGTGTTGTTCGGGGACCATGTTGCACCGAGGCTAGCACCGTCACGAGCCGCCGCTCCCGCGACTCTCCGGCTTCCGCTCGAGTCTGGAAGCCGCTGCGCCAACGTCTGGGTATGTCCCAAGACCTGCAGTGCCGTTGAGTTCGTGCTCTCCTGTCCCGGGGTGACGGCTGCAAGGATTCGGTCAAGTCACACTGCGGCTCACCAATCACTCGCGGCGCCCGCCAGTGACAGATCACGACCGACGCCGCTGAACAGCATATCCTGCGGTTGGAGGAGACATCGTTGTCCCCGCGTGGGAAGGGAACCTGCTCTCGGTGCCCAGCGAGAGCGTAAACGCGCTCTTCGAGCTTGGCTAGAATTCGCCGTACCCGCGAGAATCCGTGTCGAGCGGCAGGATCTGCTCTGGCCTCAGGCTTTGACCATTGCCGGTGCCCCCTCCATTGCCCCTCTTCGCAGCCGCTATTGCTGTTTCCGGCAAGGCCCCCTGTGCACGGAGCAATGCGGCCAGCTGCTGGAGCATCTCCGGTGTCAGGGTGGGGAGGAGATTGGCGAGCTCCTGCGTCTTCGGAGCTTTGCGTGCACTGAGCTTGAACGTGCTGATGTGATCTTTGAGGCTTTGTGCAATGCCGGACAGCTCCTCGGACGCAGCGGCTGTCTCCTCGCTCTGGGCGCTCACGGCCGTCACGGCCGTCGAGATCTGGCTCATCCCGTCGCTCATTTGGGTGACGCTGCTGGACTGTTCCCGGCTCGCGACCGTGATCTCCGCGACGAGGTCGCTCACCTTGGTGACGTCCGTCACGATGCTGTCGAGTGCCTTGGCAGTCTTCTCCGCGATGGTGGCGCCGTGGCCGACTTTTTTGTTGGATGCCTCAATCAGCTCGGCCGTCTCCCGAGCCGCCTTGGCGCTGCGTCCTGCGAGGTTTCTGACCTCCTGCGCAACGACAGCAAAGCCGCGGCCATACTTCCCAGCGCGAGCGGCCTCGACCGCGGCATTGAGGGCGAGGATGTTTGTCTGGAAGGCGATCTCGTCGATTACCTTCATGATCTTGGAGATACTCTGCGACGATTCAGAGATCTCCTGCATCGCCGCCAGCATGCGGTCCATCTCGGCACGGCCGCTCGTGGCATTTTCGTTAGTCGTGCCCACGAGCTGGTTGGCTATCGCTGCGTTCTCGGCGTTTGCCTTGATCTGGGCATCCGCCTGTTGGAGACCCGTCGTTGTCTCCTCTACGGCTGCGGCCTGCTCTTGTGCGCCTTCGGCCAGTTTTTGGCTTGCTGCGCTGACTTCGGCGGCCGTGGCGGAGACTTGTTGGACCGAGCCAACCACCTCGTGCAGCACCGCGTTGATCGAATCGAGCCCTGCATTGATTGCATGGGACACGGTCTGAAGCTGCTCGGAGTAGTCGCCGGTGACGCGCGCGGAGAGGTCGTTCTCCTTCAGCCGAAACAAGACATCCGTAACCTCCTTGTTGTGCCTGCGCTTCTCGACTTCATCCGTGATGTCGAGCACGAACTCGACCGCACCCATGACACGCCCTTCGGCATCCCGCAACGGCGCGCCCGTGTAGCGGATGGGCAGTGTGCCTCCATCCGGGCGAGCAAGGGTCTCCTCGCTGACGGTTCTCTCTTTCATCATGGCCTGCTGGCACGCGCACCGGTCCGTTCGGCAGTGCTCGGTTTTGAAGAGATCGTAGCACTTGCGCCCCACGCAGTCCTTGGGGGAGAGTCCAACGACCTTGGCCCCGGCGTCATTCATGGCAAGCACCGTGAAGTCCCTCGTGATGGACATCACCGGCGTGGGGACGCCGCGCAGGGCTTGGAGCGACTGATCCAGGTCCCGCCGTTGCGCCCGTTCCTCGGAGATGTCCGCCAGGTACTCGACAGCCCCCACGATCTCACCCGCCGAGTTGGTGAGAGGCGCGGCCGTGTAGCGAACGGGCAGCGAGCTCCCGTTGGGCTTCGCATTGGTTTCGTCGGTGACCGTCACTCCGCCTTCAATGGCACGCGCACAGGCGCACGATCTCGTCTGACGGTGCTCGGTCCTTAGTAGATCGTAGCACTTCTTGCCGCGGCACTGCTCGGGCGCGAGCCTCAGAAGAGCTGCTCCGGCCTTATTGATGTGCGTGATGCGATACTCGCGGTCGATCGCCAGCACGGGGTTCGGAATGCCATCGATCACGTCGAGGTCGTGGATTGTCTGGTTCGCTTCCCGTCTCTGATCCATTGCGGTGCCTTTCGTGTCCTGTTTTGCTCTTTTGATCGATGCGCGCTGCGTCATGGTTCGCCCTCGGAGCCCCGTAACGTCACGTTCTGAGCGGTTTCGACGCCGACCTGCGCGCCCATATCGAGCAGGCGTCCGACGTCGAGGATGAATGAGATCGCGTCCCCGCGCTTTCCAATTCCCTTGATGATGCTGCTCGTTCTGCCTTGCTGGCCAACGGGAGGAGCTATCTCCGCGGCCCCTATCTGTAGGACGTCTTTTACTTCGTCTACGGCCAGGCCCGTCGATGTCCCGTCGACCTCGACGACCACGATTCCCACCCGCTCATGGTGTTCCTGTCGGGACAGTCCAAAGCGACAGCGAACGTCCATCACGGGAATGACCCTGCCGCGGAGGTTGATGACTCCCGTGATGAACTGGGGAACGTCCGGGACGGGAATGATGTTTTGCCCCACGACGATCTCAGTAACGTGCGTCAAACAGACGGCATACTCGCTGCCGTGTACCGCGAACGTCAGGTACATCTCCTCAATGTTGTCGTCCACGTCGTCGACATCCTCGATGTCCCGCGCTTCCTCCGTGCCTAGTAGCGATCCCATACTACTCCTGCCTTCTGGTGTCCGTGACCGTTAGCCGTTCCGGCGTACACGGTCGTCTCCAATCGAAGTGACTGCATCTACGAGTGCACGTGGAACGGCGTCCAGCGCCAGCTGCGCCTCGGCCGCTCCAATCTGCCATGCCATCCCAGGCATCCCCCAAACCACGCTCGTGGCCTCGTCCTGGACGAAGGTGCGCCCACCGCTAGCGCGGATGAGCTTGAGCCCTTCGGCGCCGTCCTTGCCCATGCCGGTCAGCAATACCGCGACCGTATGTGCTCCGACGTTTGCCGCGATCGAGCGGAACAGGACGTCGACCGAGGGACAGTGACTCTGTACCTTTGGCCCGGACGCCAGACGTACGAGGTATTGACCTCCATAGCGCGCGACACTCATCTGCCTGTCACCTCCGGGAGCGAGCAAGGCGACTCCGGGGCGCAGCCGGTCTCCATCCGAAGCCTCACGGACCTCGATAGCGCAGAGCGCGTCGAGCCGCTGTGCGAGGGACGCCGTGAATCCCGGAGGCATGTGCTGCACGATGGCGATTCCCGGCATCGCTGCAGGAAGCTGCGGCAGGATGCGCGCCAAGGCCTGAGTGCCGCCTGCGGAGCAGCCGATCGCGACGACCTTATCGGTAGATGCGTCGAGGGTTCTCTGTACTACGGGCAGGGGCGGGGGCGGTGCGCCTCGAGCGTTGTCGTGTCGGTGGTGGGCCAGTTTCACCGTGGCGGCCATCTTCACCTTCGCAGTGAGCTCACCGATGAGTTCTGGGAGTGTCCCTGCGATCCCGAGCTGCGGCTTCGTGACGAAGTCGATGGCCCCTGCTTCGAGCGCCCTGATGGTGGTCCTCGCGCCCGCCTCGGTGAGCGCACTCACCATGATTGTCGGTGTTGGCAGAACGTGCATGTAGTGCTTGAGAAAGGTGATGCCGTCCATGCGCGGCATTTCGACGTCCAAGGTCAAGACGTCTGGCTTCTGGCGGACCAGGATGTCCCTTGCCTCGAACGGGTCACGAGCCGTACCGATGACTTCGATGGCCGGATCTGCCGACAGGCCACGCGACAAGATGTCGCGGACCAGCGCGGAGTCGTCGACGACCAGCACCCGAATCTTGGAGCTTGGCATGCTACGTTCGCCTCCGGAAGGTACGCGCGCCTTGTGCGGCCCAGTAGCGGTTGTGGGGCGAGATGGTTTCCGTTAGGCCCAGGAGTAGACCAGTGCCAGGCTTGGATACTGCTGCCAGCGACTCGACGATAACCTCCCGAGTAGGCTCGTCGAAGTAGATGAGGACGTTCCTACATACGATCCAGTCGAACGGACCACGAAGTGGATACCGCCTAAGCTGCAGGTTCAGACGCCGAAACACACAGCAGCGCCGGATTGCGTCGTGCACCGCGAAGCAATTCTCACTCCGTCGGAGCAGGTACTTGCTACGAAAGCCTTCTGGCACATGTTCTGCCGCACCCTTGTTGTACTCCCCGTGCTCACCATGGTCGATCGCCCGCTGCGAAATGTCCGTAGCCAGAATGGATACTCTGCGTGCGAACCGGTCCATCCCGAGCTTTTCCGCGAGCAGTATGGCAAGGGTGTACGGTTCTTCGCCAGTCGAGCACGCTGCGCACCAGATCCGAAACTGCTCGTTGTCATCACCGCTGACGGCGTCGGCCACCAAGGGAACGAACTGTCCAGCGTCGCGGAAAAAGTACGTATGGTGCGTCGTCATCCGGTCGAGCAAGTCCAATGCGAGGTCGGACTCGTCGGGCCCAGTTTCCAGCAGATCGCAGAGTGCTCGCAGGGTAGCGATCTGGTGCTCCCAAAGCAGGGATTGGAGGCGCTGGCGGATCAGAGACTCTTTGCCGCGAAGATTGATGCCCAGCCGGCCATGAACATAGCGGATGAGGCGTTGCATCGACGAGGCGTCCCCGAAGGCTTGATGCGCTTGCTGGGTGACCATCATTGCCCTCGCTCTTGGGATTGAACGAGCTGGGAAGTGTCGAGCACGAGCGCCACGTCGCCTGACCCGAGGAGAGCGCAGCCAGAAGCTGCGCGGATGCATTTCAGGTGGCCCGTGAGAGGTTTGATTACGACTTGCTGCTGTCCCACAATATCGTCGATGGGGATCGCCAGAGAGCTTCCTGCTGACTCTAGCGCGAGCAGCGGTTGGCCATCGTGCGTCCTCGTGCCGCGGGGGAGGTGATAGTAGTCCTGGAGCCTCAGGATCGGAACGAATTCGTCTCGCAGCCAGAGGATGTCATTTCCTCCAACGGCAGATGGAATGATCTGAGATGCCGCAGGCTGGACGATCTCGACGACTGTCTCTATCGGGACCGCGAACAGCGTGCTTCCGACTCGCACGAGCATGGCGTCAAGGATTGCTAGGGTAAGCGGGATGTGTAGCGAGAACTCGGCGCCCCCTCCCGCCTCGGACTCGATGCAGACTCGCCCGCGCACCGATTCAACGTTCGTGCGGACGACATCCATGCCAACCCCGCGCCCGGACACACTGGTGATGCTCTCGCTCGTCGAGAAGCCTGGCTCGAAAATGAACGCCCACACGCGCTGGTCATCCGGCTCCTCGTCGGGACCGCAGAGCCCGCGTGAGCGCGCTCGCGCCAGGATCCTCTCTCTGTCCAGACCCCTGCCATCGTCCCGAACGGCGATGCGGATCTCTCCATTGGACTGACTCGCCCCGATGACGAGCTTTCCCGCTTCTGGCTTGCCAGCCCGGACCCGCTCTTCCTTCGATTCGAGTCCATGATCGATGCAGTTGCGGATGAGGTGCACGAGAGGGTCGTAGATGGCCTCGGCGATAGAGCGATCGATCTCGGTATCTTCGCCGAATGTGGTCAGCTCGACCGGCTTGCCCATCTGCCTGGAGAGGTCTCGAACCAGCCGCTTGAGCCTCGAGAACGCCCCGCCAATCGGAACCATCCGCAACCCGAGGCTTTCATCCTGGAGTCGTCTCACGAGGGATCCGAGGCGGTGGTCATCTTCATCCTCCTCCTCCGCCACACCCCTCTTGTGCGCGATGCTGGCGTAAGCGAGTGCGATTGCCCCCGCCAGGTCGACGAGCTCGTCGATCTTCTGCACGTGCACTCTCAGGAACTGGTCGGCAGCAGAGCTGCCCTGGGCTTTCTTCCGGGACGCTCCGCTCGCAGCCGCGCTCGTTGGGGCTTCTGGTGTTGTCCCTACGAAGTCCGTGGAGTCAGACTCGGGGTTCCCGCTGCCGGCCTCCGTGATCTCGACCCATTCGAGCACGAAGAGCAGAATCTCCTCGATTGCCGCTCGATCGCAGGAGGTGCGCAACGTAATCTCCCAGGACAGACGGCAGCTCGTGGGGTCCAGCTCCGAAAGAGGTGGCAGAGCTCCGAGGTGCGTTGTTGTCTCGACCTCGCCGAGCTCTGCGAGAGCTTTGATCAGGATGAGTGGATCGTGGCCTTGTAGGAAGCAGCTCTCGTCAGGCCTGAATCGAATGAGATAGGTGCATTCTTCGAGCCTCAGGCTATTCTCCTCGGCGCTGGCTGCCGACCCGTTGGCTGCCGTTCTGGCGGACCTGCCCGTCACGCCGCCGAGCAATCCCTGCATCGCCTGGCTGAGCCGAGTACCCTCCGCGGCGCTAGCAGGGAGTCCGTCCAACCCGGCGTCAATGAGCGCCCGAAGGTGATCCATCGCTGCTAGCACGAGGTCCACCAGCTGCGGGGACGCACGTAAGTTGCCGTCGCGCAAGTTGCCGAGAAGGGTCTCGAATTGGTGAGCGAAGCTGGATACGTCATCGAGGCCCGAAAGCCGTATCCATCCGGTGGTACCCACCATAGATCGGCCGACTCGTAGAATCGCGCGGTCGCAGCGGGAAACCACGGGGAGCGCACGGAGTTGCTCGCCAACCGGCGGATGCGGGCCAGCACCGGCATA
>JAEWRL010000076.1 GCA_023398955.1 Pseudomonadota bacterium | reverse complement strand
CTTTTTCCCCAGCGGCCCGGGTCCCCTCCCCTCCCCCGGGCCGCTGCTTTTTCCCCAGCGGCCCGGGTCCCCTCCCCTCCCCCGGGCCGCTGCTTTTTTTTGTATGGGTGAGCCAGGAAGACCTGCCAGCAGTGATGTTCGGGCGATCCTGACACAGCCACGAGGGCCACATCGTGGCGTTTCGTCCCGCTGAGCAAGAGCGAGGTGCCCTTAACGAGTGCTCGCCCCGCCGTACGTTCCAGTGCGGATCGGACCGCCGTCCCCCTCGGTGGGGGTCGTGCCGGAACGACGTGCATGGTCCCGCGAGATACCCGATGCGTGGCTCGTTGGCTCGCGGAAGCTGTGCCGCTCGATGGATCTCACATGGCCCTCGCGCATTTAGCGCGAGAGCCATGCGAAGAGTTCGACGTGGTGTGTTTGGGGAAACATGTCGAAGCAGGCGAGCTGAACCAAACGGTATCCCGAGTCCGACAGACACCGCAGATCTCGGGCCAGAGTGGCCGGATCGCAGGCGACGATCGCGACGTGTGGAGGGCTGATTCGTGCTACGTGGTGGAGGGCAGCGGCGGCGCCGCTACGAGGCGGATCGAGTAACATCAGATCGGGCCGGTCAATGCGCGCGGGCATCCCAGCCGCAGCGTCGCAGCAAACGAAGGTCTCCGGATCGAAGCCTTGCCGCAAGGCTGCCGCTCTCGCAGCACGAATCGCCGCAGAATCGAGTTCAACGGCGCGACCCACTAGGCCCGTTGCAAGCATTGGCAGCGTGAGGTTGCCGGATCCGCAGTAGAGCTCGATGAAGCTCGAGACTCCCTGCTGCTCACAGTGGCGGAGAAGAGTATCCGTGAGTCGTGCGTTCACGCGAGCATTGACCTGAACGAAGGAGCGCAGCGGAACCACCACCTCGGTCGGAGGTCTATCCATCCAGGTTTGGCAGACCACCGATTGCTCAGTGCTGACCTCAGCCGCGCAATGCTCGTTCGGCAACGTCGCGATGAACCGTCGAGCAGCCGCCGAGATCCCGGCCCCCCTCGCTTGCCAGAATAGCCCGATCCGGGGCGCGCACTCGGACACTCGAATCTCTACCGATGCGAACTCCGCTAACACTGCCCTGTGCCTACGCCCGTGCTCCCGGAGACGCCCCAGTTCTTCCATGATCTCACTTCTCGCGACGAGGCAGTCATCCATCTCGACCAAGTTGTGGGATCCCCGTGCGAAGAGCCCCATGCGGCCCTGGGCGTCAATGTGAAACCGGAGGCGACGTCGGTATCGCCATGTCGCAGGACTCGCCACGACCTCCGGCGAGCGACACGCGATCTTACCGATGCGCTTCAGCGCCTCCAGGGCGAGTCGCGCCTTCTGCTTCTGCTGCCCACCGATGGATAGGTGCATCCAGTCGCAACCACCGCACCGATCGTACCAGCGGCATGACGGCTCGACACGCTCGGCACCGCCCGCAATGAGCTGCCATGATGTCGCTCGGATCCAACTCCTCCTGGCGACCACGCCTTCAACAAGGATGCTGTCACCCGGCGCAACTCCAGCGGCAAACCCGATCCGTCCATCCGCCAGGCGCGCCATGCCTTCACCCCCCGGCACCAGGGCTTCTATGTGCCAGCATGCTGGCTCAGGGTGGCCACACGCCGGATGCGGACGCGAGTTCGCGGCGCCTTCGTCGCCCCCAGCGCTCCGACGCCCGCGACGCCTTCGGTGGTGTTCCGTTGTCGACTGTTTCACGCTCGAACATTGGCACATCGGGACGAGTGACACCCGGACCGCCGATCGGCCCTAAACCGACACGGGCTCTGCCCGTAGACCTAGGTATGGGCGTTCTTGCCGGTCTGGTACGCTTCGGGTTGGTCGCCGCGTTGACCTGTTGCCTTGCGCGGCCAGCTGCGGCCGCAGGTCTCCCACCGCGTACCACGGCACCCGCTCCCCCGGGCAACGCAGAACTCAGGGACCTCGGTGATGGAGTGCGGGTGTCCATCTCGCCCGGCACCTCAGTAGTGGACATGGGAATGGTGTCGTTGCCGTCCGGCTTTGGGTACACCGTCCGTGCGTTTGCTCTGCGCTTGGAGCAGGGGCGCATCGATGTCCTCGTTCCACCGGTACGAGCGGCCGCTCGCCCCATACTGGTCAGAACCTCGCGGCAAGTGACGGCGGTCTCTAGACGGGGTGGCTTCACAGTAATCGCCAATAGGGAAGACGTCACGGTGGCAGCATATGAGAGTGCACTAGCTGTTACGGCGGGCCAGCGATGGTTGAGCATACCCGCCGGGAACCGGGTGATCGTGTCTGCCGAGAGCCCCACAGGGCGGCTCGCGCAGCTTCCCCCGGCACCTTCGGTCACGTTCGCCGGTCAACTGCACGTCGCTACTCCCGGCAGCACCAACCCTTTTCTCGTGACGGTAAGGACGGACACACCGGCTCAAGGGTACCGTGTCACGCTCGTTGACAGGACAGACCCACTGCGTGCGCCTCTCGTCTATGAATCCGAGGATCCGATCATGGCGCTCTCACCCGTCGAGCCAGGCCGTTACCTCCTCGAGGCACGAGCGATCGATGCGTCGGGGCTCGAGGGACTTGTCTCAACACCGGTGGCCATCCGCATCGTCGGGCTGGGCCTGCCTCCCGGAGGCTATGTCAGGCAAGGCGCACCGCAGCTCGCACCGGGCCAGCACGTGAACCTCATCCGAGCAGAAGGCCTGCAGTTGACCTACGGGTCGAGCGACTACTTCATCACCGCTCCGACTACCGTAGGACTGAGGCGCGGCCGAGCGGTGGTCGCTAGGATTCGCGACCCAGAGTTAGCTGCGGAAGCACGTCTCAGTCTCGAACCGAGTGAACCACTCAACATGATTCGACTCGAGCCGGCCAACGCAGTCTGGCCACGAGACCGCGTCCGCATTCAGCTCGAGTTTCGAGGCGAGGCGGAGCGCAAGCAATTTCTCGAAGGGATCAATCTGAGCCCGGTCGTCACCATCAACGACGTCGAACTCAAAGTCTCATGGGCGTGCGCGAGAATTAGCTGCCAGGCCGACGTTCCGCCCCCGAGCACCCACGGCCCATGGATCCTGCGCGTCGAGCTCCATGACGGTTCGGGTCAGGCCGTTGACCACACCTTCCTCGAAATTGCTGACGTGGGCAAGCGCCCCTAAGGCAGCGCGAGAGAACCCGCCTGGCGGGTCCGGATCCGAGTCACCCTTTTCACGTGCGGCGTGAGTGCAACGGGATATGACTCCCGCATGTGCCCCGCGACGAGCCGAGCCGCTGCAGTCATCTTCGACCTGGACGGCGTGCTCCTCGACACGGAGCCCCTCTACACCCGGGCGAGCGCGACGATTGCTGCCGAGTTCGGCAAGGTCTTCGACTACGCTTTGAAGGCGCGCATCATGGGCCGAAGCGAAGAGGAGAGCGCGAAGATCCTTCTGACAGCCCTGGCCATCCCCCTGACCGTTGAAGAGTATCTCGCACGTCGGGAGCGACTGCTCCGTCCGCTGTTTGCGAACGCTCCTGCCATTCCGGGCGCCGCCGAGGTCATCCCGTGGCTCCACGGCCGCAAGGTACCGCTGGCGGTTGCCACCAGCAGCGCTCGTCACCTGTACTCCATCAAGACCTCGCATCACGATTGGATGGGAGCCTTCGATGCAGTGATATGCGGGGACGATCCTCGGGTCGAACGACCGAAGCCCGCCCCGGACATATTCCTGGTGGCTGCGCAGGCCCTCGCGGTGCCACCATCCCGGTGTGTAGTCGTCGAGGACTCCCCAGCGGGCATGGAGGCAGCGCTCTCCGCTGGCATGCAGCTCGTCGTGTTGGCCGATCCCAGGACTCCCCTCCCGGCGCTGCCCGAAACGGCAAGGGTTGTATCACGCCACGCGACGGCGACTTTCATTGAGCTCGGCCTCTAAGTACAGCTCCCCGCAAGTTCGTACCCACTCAAGTTCGAGCCCGAGCCCGAGTCGTTGAGGTGCAGGACTAAGGCGGTCGGCATGGCGACCATGCGCGGGAGCAGCGTGCGACCCCGGGACAGAAGGTCCGAATCCGCGAGATTGGTGACTCGACATGCATCGAGGATCGCCGCGCATTCGGTGCCCGAGCGGCGTGCCATTCGATAGAACCGCGCCTTGTCTCCCGGGGAGAACTCACCGGCGCCTTCGGCGGTGTTCAATGCGATCGACGTCGCAGCTCGGCGTAGTTGGTCGACGAGGCAGGCTCGGCCCTTCGTCAGGCTGGCAGCGATTTCGTCGGCGGCGACCAGGAACTCGATGGTTGCGCGATAGGCATCCAGACGCTCATGTTCGAAGTCGTTCATGCGCACCTATCGGACAGGATGACGACGACGTTGCGTGCTTACCCCAGAACCACCTTCGCACGTAGCACTTCGCGATGGGGCACGGTCAGCCAGCGCGCTCGCCGCTCCAGCTCCTGCCGCTCGCTGTCGGTCAGCACGATTCGGATCGGTGTCGCCTTCATCCCACCCACGAACACCGGATGCCCGCCTTGGGCCAACTTCTGTGGGTACTTTCTTCCGCGGACCTGTACCAAGACGAAATGGGCGCCGACTCCCGCTCGTCGCGCCATCAGTACAAACCGAATGGCGATAGCCGCAGGGTGCGTCACACGGCCCCCCAAGGAATGGCCCTGTGCTCGCTCAGCGCGAGGTATGCGGAGCTGCCTCCGACGAGCAAGCGCCGGGCACCTCGCCCAACCACTCAAAGAACTCCCCGAGGCGCAGGCGATGAGCCTCAACCATATACTCGAAGTTCGTCCCGCGATCGGTAAACTCCCAGAACTCCTTGCTCCAACCCCGCTCGAGCGAACGTCGTATCATGGTGAGCCGCTCGAGGGGTTCCCCGGCCATGTCCTCCGCAATGCGCTTCGCTAGCTCGCGACGCCCCTCCGCCAAGAAGAAGGCGGCCAGCTTTACCTGTGCCTTACGCACACCGAGCAAGGCCCGCTCCTGACGTTTCACGGTCAACGGCCGATCAAGATCCAGCAGTAGCGCCAGAAGCACCTCGACATCCGGACCTTGACACTCGTAGGCCACCTGACAAAGCGCCGCGACATCATACGCGACGGTCTCCGTCACGAAACTCAAATTCATGTCGAAGCTAACGTGGCCATAGTACACCATGTACTCGACCCCTTCGCGAGCATGAGCGCCGGCTCCCTTGTGAAGCATGGTCTCCACCAGCAAACGGTACTGATTCAGCACATTGTACGCGGTGCGCACATCACGGGAGTTCAGTGCAGCGCGCAGATAGGAGTTCATGGACCGCAGAGCAAGGCGCAACACGTCCACGTCCGACCGATTCAACGCATGCTCGGCTATGTAGCGCGTGTTGATCGCTACGATGTAGTCGATGTCCTTCGCGTGCGCGAGCGCCTCATTGAAGATGCTCAAGTACTGCCTGAGCACCTTCCATTCGACCCAGGTGCACCGCACCTGCAGCTCCGCGAGGCTCTCGGGTGCCATGGCGACCACATCGGGATTGCCTTTCAGCCGGGCCCCGAGGGCGAACCACGCATCGGGCAGGCTCGCCTTTCGTTCCCCGTAGCAGAGGGCGAAGTCCCTGAGCGCATCGACCGCCCCGCCTGCGATCAGCTTGTCCTTGCCCACCACCGAATTGTTCGTGATGTCGGTGAGCTCTTCCAAAGCCTCTACGATTCGCGCCTGCGCATCCGACAGCGGGCACGGGCTCTTTCCCTCAGAGACCCTGCGGAGCCTCTCTTCGGCGGCCCGGCGAATCCGCTCGATGATGCTCACTGGATCGAGGAACCGGAAGACATAGCCGAAGTAGGGCGCCATGAGGACGAGCCCAGCTGTCGTCGCGACGAGCATCGCTGCCAGCGCCACTCGGGGCACGTGGTCACCCCGCATACTCACGCTCAACCAAACGCCGCAGACGCACGCAACGATATAGAATGAGGCGATGCCAAGGGTCACCCGGTCGCGCAGAAACATTCGGGTGACGCCAGCAAACCGGTCGGCAGCGAGCTGAACGATGATGCTGACTACCGTGATGACGATACCGAAGACCGCCGCGATGATGCCTGCCAGCGACGCGACCGCATCCGTGAGCCGTTCCGCATCGAAAGAGAAGTAGTCGCGCAGCAAACCCGAGCTCGGAGTCTCGTCCCGTGCCGGATCGAGCGCGTATAGTCCGAAGAATAGCGCGAGCGCGACCGATGTGAGAAAGGCGATCGGCAAGAACCAATGACGTCGGAAGCTGTGCTCAGACTGACGCGACACCTGACCCACCGTGCCCACCTTACCGCGCCGGAGTCAGGAGTAGCAACGAGGAATCTGAGGAGCGCTACCTGGTTCCCACTGCCGGCACCCCACTCTTCGGCGCGTTGCCGTACTCCTGGAGCTTGTACTGTATCTTTCGTACGGAGATGCCAAGCACATCGGCAGCCTTGCTCGTGGAGCCCCCTTGCGCCTCAAGGGTCGTCAGAATTGCGTAGCGCTCGATTTCGGCCATGGAGGAGCCTGGAATGATGGGTTCCCCTCCCTCGACGTTCGGAAGCAGCTCCTGTGGTAAATGCGAGGGCTCGATGACGCCGTTCTCCGCGAGGACGACCGCCCGCTCCATCACGTTTTCGAGCTCCCTTACGTTCCCGGGCCAGGAGTAGCCAACGAGACGGGCAAGCGCCGCGTCGGAAATGGAGTCGACCCGTTTGCCATTCTCAGTGGCGAAACGTGTAAGAAAATGGGTGGCCAACGCTGGAACGTCCGACGGACGTTCACGAAGCGCTGGCAGATGGATGTTTATCACGTTGAGCCGGTAGAAGAGATCCTCCCGGAAACGCCCCTCGGCCACCATTTCTCGCAGATCCCTGTTCGTCGCGGCAATCACGCGCGTATCGACTTGGAGCGTCTGATTGCCCCCCACTCGCTCGAACTCGTGCTCTTGCAGAACGCGCAGTAGCTTTACCTGCGTCGCCGCCGAGATCTCCCCCACCTCGTCGAGAAAGAGTGTCCCGGCGTTTGCCTGCTCGAATCGCCCTTCCCGACGTCGATCCGCGCCGGTAAAGGCCCCACGCTCGTGGCCAAAGAGTTCACTCTCCAGCAAGCTCTCGGCGAGTGCCGCGCAGTGAAGCCGAACGAAAGGCCCGGTCCTGCGAGAGGAGCGGTGGTGAATGGCGGCCGCGACGAGCTCCTTTCCGGTGCCGCTCTCTCCCGTGAGGAGCACGGTGGCGCGGCTCGGCGCCACCTGGGCCACGACCTTGAACACCTGCTGCATGTTCGGAGCGGACCCGATCACGCTGTCGAAGCGATATCGTTCCGACAACTGGCTTCGAAGCTCGAGCGCTTCGCGGCGCAAGCGGCTTTGCTCCAGGGAGCGTTCCACCACGAGCAACAGCTCGTCGGCGTTGATGGGCTTTGTCAGGTAGTCTACGGCTCCTGCGCGCATCGCCTGGACAGCGGTGTCGACAGCGCCGAATGCTGTCATGACGATGACGGGGAGTCCGGACTCGATCTCGCGCACCTTCCTCAGGAGCTGAACACCGTCCATGCCCGGCATCTTCAGGTCCGTGAGGACGATATCCGGCGCGAAGTCGTTGAACCTCGACAGTCCCTTGAACCCATCGGCAGCCGTCTCGACGCTGTAGCCCTCCTCCTTCAGGATTTCGGCAAGAGCATTGCGGGCGTTCGATTCGTCATCAACAACTAGAATGCGTCCTCGGGCGGTCACGGGCGGGTACTCTCTGCGAACTGCTTGGGGGGCGATAGAAGCGGGCGTGTTATCTGGACACGAGCCGCCGGAGGAACGACCTGATAGGCACCCTTCTTGGGTGCAATATTTGCGCTAGATCGTCCATTGTCAAACCAACGCTCCGGGCCCGCTGGCTGCGACGGGTTTATAGCAGGAAGACAATGCAAAAGCATAGCTCGGGCGCCACCTTCCAGCAGCCCCAGCCCAAGCGATGATGACCAGCCAGGGTTTCCCCGGCCTGCAGCGCGCAACGGGTGCGCGGGCTGCCCCCACTGACACCACCGGTGATCCGACCCTAGGAACCGGCGGACCTACCACCCGGCCCGCCATCGGCATCATCGAAGGGTGACTCGGGCAACGCTACTGCAAAGCAGGTAGCACCGGGCCTCGAGGCGACGGTGACCTGCCCCCCATGCTCTGTCACAATCCGGTGAACAATGGCCAAGCCTAGGCCGGTTCCCCCCTCCTTCGTGGTGTAGAAGGCATCGAAGATAGGAGCGTCCTCGGGAAAGCCCGGCCCCGTGTCGCGCACTTCGATCCGAATGTGCCCACTCGCATCCGGCGCGTTCGACCGTAGCGTCACCCTGCTCCCCTCCCCAGCTGCTTCGAGTGCGTTTCGCAAGAGGTTGATGAGGACCTGGCGCATCCTCTCAGGCTCGACGTTCACTCGCCCAGCCTGCTTGGAGAACTCGCGCACGAGCTCCACGCCCCGCTGCTCGGCTTCGACTGCGATCAAGATAGCCACGCTTTCGAGCAGTTCGTTGACCCCTGTCGAGCGTAGCTCCAGGGGCCGGGGTTGAGCGAAAGCGAGAAACTCACTCACCAGCCTATCGAGACGACGAATCTCATCTTTGACAATCGTGATGACGGTGAGAAGGTCCTCTGGCCTGGCGCCTTTGTTCACCCTTCGCTCGAGCACATTGAGCTGGAGCAGGGCGGAGTTCAGAGGGTTTCTAACCTCGTGAGCCAACCCCGCTGCGAGGGTTCCCACGGCAGCGAGGCGCTCGGCGCGCATCGTTCGGCGACGCATCTCCAGCTCCCCAGTCACGTCGATGCCCAGCGCGTAGGTCACCGCTCCCTCCTCTGCGTGTACCGGAGCCGACTGCCAACGGACCATCCGGTGGCCCCCCCCCTTCAACCCCAGACGCCGTTCCTCCCCAGGAGCGCCCACGAGGTGTGCGCCACGCTCGCCGAGCATCTCTCGCCTGTCGAAGCCAGTCACGTCCTCGAGGCGCTTGTTCCACAGCACGATGCGACCATGTGCATCCAGCGCAAGGACGAATGCCGGCACTGCTTCCACCACCTCACGATGGCGTCGTTCGGAGTACTCCAACTCGCGACGAAGCTGCTCACGCTCCCGACGCAACCGAGATTGGGCGACCGCTCGTCGAACTGTGTCGATGAACTCAGCGCCCCGGAACGGCTTGAGAACATAAGCAAAGGCACCGCTCCGGACTGCCTGGATCGCGCTCTCGAGCGCAGTATCACCCGTAACGATCACGACCTCGACGAATGGAGAGCGCTTTCGCAGAGCATCGGTGAGATCAGTCCCGCGCACGTCAGGAAGGTGAACGTCGAGCACCGCAACGTCGACCGTGAGCGATTCTGCGCGCTCCAATGCAGTCTTCCCATCCGTCGCGACGTGACACCGTGCAGGATGGGCTTGGGCGCTCTCCAGAATTTCTGCGATGTTCTCGGCGAGGTCCCGGTTGTCATCAACGATGAGGATTTCGGCGCGGTTCATCGATGCCCCGTGGTCGCTGCGCTCTTGGTGGTCATCGCGGATTACCGCCACGGCTCAGTCCCGCGCACAAGACGCTCGCTGGGTCCACATGAGCAAAGCTGCTCAATGCGGTAAGAGTATCCTGAATGAGGCGCCATCATCAGTATCCTCGAGCGACATATCTCCCCCATGAGCCTCGATGATGCGCCGGCACAAAGCAAGGCCAAGGCCGGTGCCGCGCGCTTTGGTGGTGTAGAGCACATCGAAGATCCGTTCCCTGGCCGCCGCGGGCACCCCGGGGCCCTCATCGCGCACCCGTAGGATGACCCCGGATTCCGCCTCCTCCGCCTCCAACCAGATCCGGCGGTCCGGGCCCTGCGCCTGCTCAGCGTTGTGGACCAGGTTCACTAGGACCTGACGCATTTGATCGGGGTCCACGTTCGCCTCGAGTCCCTCAGGAGCCTGGCGAATGATGCGCGACGGGTTCTCGAGCAGTGCAGCGTCGAACACCGACGCGAGGAGCGCGCGCACGTCTACCAGGCGCTTGCGGGGAGGCTGGTTGCGTGCGAGCTCGAGCAGCTCCGTGATCGTGAAATTGCAAACGCGGACTTGGTCCGCGATCTTTCTCACGTGTTTCACCACCATGGGATCCGCTTCGGGCGCCACCGTCTGCTGCAGCAAGTAGGCCGACGACTCGATGATTCCGAGCGGATTACGCAGCTCATGACCGATGCTGGCGGCGAGCTGACCAATCGTTGCGAGGCGCTCTCGTGAACGAAGCCGCTCATCCATGTGCGCCCGATAGGTGTCGAGCATAATGGCGAGTTCCAGGTCGAGCACCTGGTTGACAGCGCGTACACTCACGCGGCGCTGCTCGGGGTCTTCCAGCGCGTGCGCAACCTCAGTCAGGCGGTGACGGATGCGGTTCATCGCGGCCACCATGTACATCAAGGGGAGCTCGATCCTCACGTGCACATGACCGATCCGTGCCCGCGTCTCGAAATAGGCTGCATCGTGCGGCCCCAAGAGCGTGGAATCGAGCCAGCGCAGCAATGTGCGTTTCAGGCGTTCGATTTGCTCGTCTCCGCCCACGAGCAGTTGCCGCGTGACATCATCCGTCCTGATGGCTTCGTAGAAGTCCGCGACGATCTCGCCGAAGCTCCGCCGCGCGGACGGATGCAGCTCGCGCAGAGCTGCCGTGGCGGTTTGATCGAAACCGACGTACTGTTTCAGGCGCTCGTAGTCGCACCATTCCATGGCCGCCATGCGGCGCATTGTAGTGCGTTTTGCGAAAGAGGCCGGCGCCTTCCACGCCTCTTCGTCTCGAATCGAGCCGAAAAGGGCTACTCGCCCTGGACGTGTACTACAAGGGTTCGGCGATGTGGCCGCTGGCGGTGCTCCCAGATGTACAGGCCTTGCCAGGTCCCCAGTGCCAGCACACCGGAACGAACCGGAATCGATTCAGAGGTTTTCGTGATGGCCGAGCGCGCGTGGGCAGGCATGTCGTCCGCTCCCTCCGCATCATGCTCCCAAGCGCGACCTTCGGGAGCGATCTCCCCCATCCAGCGCTGTAGGTCGCGGACCACCGAAGGATCGGCGTTCTCCTGAATAACCAGACTGGCCGAGGTGTGCTGCATGAAAATCGTACAAAGGCCAACCTCGATCCCGCTGCGCCTGACGACCTCCTGGACTTCCGCCGTCACGTTCCGAAGGGAACGGCCCTGGGTAGAGATCTCGAGGAGCTGCTGATGGACGGACACGCGACCGGCTATATGCGCTCGCTATCATTGGAGTGCCAGGAAAATCGCGCCAGGCGGCCGCAAATCAAGCTCGACGGCCGATCACGACCGCCCCACGCAAACCCCATGGCTACTCGGAATGCTGCTCGAGCTTTGGCACTCGCCATCCCCACAAGCCTCATCCGTCGAGTTCCCGAATCGACATAACTCCAGACATGTCGATGTGGCCTGGGAGCACACGTGCCCGGCCGCGCAGGGGCACGACTCGCCTGCTTTCCCCGTACCCGGCGTCGCGCAGCTCGTCAGGCCATCTCGAACGACCATACAAGCCGTGCCGGCCTGGCAAGAGCAAGGCTCCTCTGCCGCGGGGTCGCATGGGAAGGGTTCGTCAAGGCTGCAGGGCGTCGGCGGTATGCACACCGGAACGCGTGGCGCGGACTGTACTCCGTTGAGATCACGCAGCGATCGTTGCGCACAGAATGTCTGTTCGGGACAGACCGCGGCGCTCGAGCAGCAGTACTTCCGGCATTGCGAGGTACCCGACTCCCCGACGCAGGTGTAGCCGGGAGCGCAATCGGCAGGCGAGACGCACGGATCGCTGGCTTGGCCGCTTCCAGCGGGCTGACACTCAGCCACCTGCTCCCCTTCGACGACACGCACCTGGCATGCCAATTGTATACCGCCCGCACCCGCTCCCCCATGCTCAACGTCGCCGCACGCTTCCACGTCTTCAGGATTGCACAGCGATGCTTCCCCTCCACAGAGCTGCACAGCACCGCTTGGTGCGCCGTCGCGGCCCGCGTCGGGCAACGTGGCGTCGGCGGCATAGCGATCAGGTTCGGCATCGGCCGCTGCATCCCGCATCGGAAAGCCATCCAATGGCCCCGAATCCTGCTGACTGTCCGAGGCACAGGCGTGCACGACGACGGCGGCAACCACCAGGAGGCAGCATCCCATGCGAGCGCGCCTGCGCAGCGCTGCTCGGATCTTCCACCTGCGGAAGCCCACCTCGCGCGTGCGTCCGCACGTTTGTTGTTGAGTCCAGGAGCTCCTGCGAGGCATTCTCGGGAATACTAGCGCAAGTCGGAAGGCTCGGCAGGGTTTGGAAGCCGGACCGTGTGAGGGCAGACCACGGGGACGATATTTCGCACGCAACAAGGCTCCAGCGAGGCGCGCATGCGCCGCCCAGGCTCGTCATCAAACTGCGGTATGCTGTGACGGCGCGGCTACGGCCGCACCGTAACATGCCGCACGACGAAGTTGTTGGCCGCGTCATAAACGCGAACCGCGACGAGGGCAGGAGCACCGAGCACCAGGAAGGTCACATCGGCGACGAAACGCTCGGTCCCTTGGTCGAAGATCCCGTCTTCGGGCTCGAAGGGATACCAGAGATCCGTACCAGCAAGTGAGAGTTCGATGCGCTTGATGGGACTCGCGCCGTCCACGGCCACTCCCGTAACGCGTGTTCCGGTCGATCCGAGGTTGCGCACGATCGGCGGCGTGTTGTCGATGAGCATCAGGCCGCTTTCCAGCGAGTGAGCCGTCGCGCGGGTGGGCGGATTCGAGAGCTCATCCGATGCCGACACCCGTACGCGGTACCAGCCTTCCGGCATGGTGGAAGTGTCCCACTTATAGTCGTCGTCCGTCAGTACTTCCTCAGGTTTCAGCAACGGATACCAATAGGGGGAGCCCAGCAACTGATACTCAAGCCGATACCGCAACGTGTCTTCGTCGGGGTTGTCCACCTTCCAGGTAAGGCGTACCGTCGAGTCCGATTTCTCGCCGATGGGCCCTCCAGAGGCATCCACGCCGCTGCTCCCGGTGTTTGAGCTCCGCCCGGTGCCAATAGTGGTAACGATTGCCCGCAAGTTGTCCGTCACGAACGGGAGGGTGACCTCATCGAGAACGGCGCTTGGATCACGATTCCAGCGGGCTCGAATCTGCACGAAGCGCCCTGGAGGACTCTCGACGGGGGCGGCTGCGGTCATTGGATTGCTCCAATCACTCCAGGTCTCGTCTGGCTCGTCGGAGTTCCCCGTCCGTGTCGAGAACTCCAGGGCACCCGAGCTCGTCCAGCGCAGACGGCCAAAGCGCGCTCGAATGCCGGCGTCCAACACCTTGCTCGTCCACACTGCCTCGGCGCCGCCGGTTCCAGTAGCAGCATATATGGCAGCCGGATCGCTCACCGCGACATAGTGTTGTCCGCCCGAGAGCAGAAGTGCGCTGACTTGGCGCTGCTCGAGATCAGCCACGAGGACGCTGTTGTGGTTGTCATCGACCGTGTAGAGCCTTCCCTCCGAACCAGTACCGACGTACGGATTGCCCTTCTCGTCGAGAGCCAGCGACACGTAATGATCGTCCCCGTCTTCCATCAGGACCGTCGGCGTTCCGTCGGACGTGAAGTGGTAGAGCGAGCCCTTCCCCTTGGTCTTTTCCGAGTTGGAGGCTCCGCCTTCCTGGCCCGAGTCCTTCGCCTTGGCCTTCGAAGACAGGCTGCCCGTCGCGATCTCGTTCGCAATGACGAATAGAGCTCCGCCCCGGGCCACCGCAATGGAACGTACCTCCGTCTTCCCAAAGTCGTACACGACGCTCGCGCGGCCTGGTCCTTGAACTGCGTACAGGCGAGCGTCGTCGCTCGAACCGGCAAACACCGTTCCGTCCGCAGCGATGGCGAGGCTCACTAGATGCTTCTCTCGCGCATCAAAGTAGAGCTGTGCGGTGCCGTCTCGCGTAATGCGCCACAGCTTGCCTTCCGGCCCGGTTGCCGCGTAAAGAACCTTGCGCCTCTCGTCAAAGGCAAGGTTCCATACGTGCTGCACGCCTTCCAGCTCGACGAGTGGGGTGAGGCGACCGCCAGCGAGCCTGTGGATCTTCCCACCCGGCATCGTGCCAACCACGAGTTCGTTCCAAGCCTCGGCAAACGCAGTCACCACGAGAGCATCCGTATCGGAGACTTGGTCAACGCGCTCGCCACGTAAGCGCAGCAGTTTGCCCTCGTTGCCGGTGCCGAGAAGAACACTGCCATCGCTGCGACGGAAAGCGGTCCAGATCGCTGCGACCTGGTCGACCGGGATCTCCCGAAGGTTGATGCCAGCGCGAACCCTACCAACGGAATCGACGGCGACGCCCTCGAGGTCCCCGCCTTTGAAATCGTTGCCACCATCCAGGATGAACTCGCGAGTCCCCACTGCTGGACTAGGGGTGGCCAAGGATGCGGTTGCGCCAACGACTGCCAGCCAGAAGATTCTCTTGAATGCTTTCATTCCTTGGGTTCCCTAGGGACTGCTCTGTGGGTTCGGTCGAGGGGAGTCGCCAGCAGGCACATTTACCGAAGGACCGGCTTGACGCGAATGCTAACCTTGTCCTGCCCCAACATGAAGGACGGGAGATATGCAACATGGCGTGTCTCAGTGCCGAACGTCTCTGGGGCCACCGAACTGCTCGTCGGCCGTAGCATGTCTACAGCCCCGGGCGGAAGGTTTTTCGCAACCAGGCCCTTGAAGGCTACTCCGCCGTCGCCGGAATCGAAAGAGAGGATTACCGACTTGGGTGGGTACGTCGGGTTTTGGAGCGCTCCGATCAACTCGGCGACGTTCTCCGGATCCGCCACGTCACGCTGCTCCAAGTAGCCAGGGTTTATTCTCACGGACAGCTCTCTGCCGGCGAGGTGCACAGGGATGGGCAGCTCCACGATACGCGTGACCTCGGGGCCGTCATAGGGCGTGAGCGTCAACCGAATTCGAGCACGTTTGCCGGCTTCTACTTCCGGCTCGAGCACCTCGGCGCCTTTCAGCACGAGGATGTCTCTGTCATACCGGAGACGAACGGTCGTCGACGACTCCTCGATGAGGAGCGGCTCCCAAGGGTTGTTCAGCAGCGCGCCGACCGCCTCCACCAGGTTCGACTGGATGAACTGCTGCGCGTCGGGAGTGCCACCGACGGAAACGCCGTAGTCCTCGATGATGAGCTCTCCGTGGCCACGAACCTTCAGCCTGCTTTCCGCGGTCCAGCTGATGTCTTGGCGCTCCGCCGCCACGGCTTGCAGCGCGTTGCCGAGCGCAATCGCCAGGAACGATGGCGCCATGAACTTCTCGTGCGCAAGCTCGAAGTTCCACCGGCTCTTCTCCATCCCGGGAATCCCTTCGATCGTGAGACTCGATGGAATGAGCGGGGCCTCCGCCGACTGGCTCACCACGATTGAAGAGCTTCTGTCGGCAACCAGCGCTCCGAGGGGACGCACCGCCGTCCCCACCTTGAAGCTTCGCATCTTGCTAGCTAGAAACCACAGCACACGCCCCACAGCCGTCGGAAGGGCGGTGACACCTGCCTGCATCATGGGGTGCCCGAAAGCCACGAGACGGTCGCCTTCCACCCGCGTGACGGTTCCGAGGCCCGTCGCGCTGATGTCGCCGCTGATCATCTGGACGCCAATGGCACCCCCGTCCACGTACCGGGTCGGAGCCGTCGGATCGGGCTCGGTGCGGCCTCCACCTGCTTGGAATGGCTCGAGTCCCACCTTGCCGAACAACTCTTCGGCCACACTCATGGCTCCACTGGTCATCCCGCCCATGAGAAGCGGCGTCGTGGCTCGGCCTAACGAACCCTCTGTCCCCGAACCCTTGACCCACCGCGCGGCGAGCTGCTCCGAGTGGGCCCTCAGCGTGTACTTGGATGCCGCACCACGATACTGATTGGCGGAGGATCCGACGCGCGGCTGTTTCTCTCGCGCCTTCACCCCACCGGCAGGGTCCAGGGGCCAGCCGTAGATGAAATCCGGGAGTGGCCGTTGGAGGTCCTCGATCATACTCTCGATTGGAGTAACGCCCGCTACCGGCTCTTCCGCGAAGGTCCACCCATAAGCGTAGGCGCCGATCATCTTGCCGTTGATGTAGATCGGGCTGCCGCTCATGCCCGCCACCACCTTCGCCACTTCGAGCCGCGGATGCGACGTCTTGATGAGGATGAGGTCTTGGCGCGGGCGGAAATTCTCGAGGACGTCAATGACTTCGACGTCGAATCGACTTGGCTCCGTTCCCTCGAAGACGGTGAGACCATACCCCTTCATGCCGCGCCTGACATCTTGGACGGGCATCACGTCAGGCCGGTAGGTTGAACCGCCCGCGCGAGCCCGCGGCAACGACGAGCCAAGAAAGCTCACCAGACCCAGTAGGGTGGCTGACACCAACAACAGCGGATAGCGCACGCGCGAAGTCTAGCAGGGCGAACGACTCGCGGGACCCAGAGAGACGGCGAATGCGCACGCGAGCTCGTTACCGGTCCGCGAGCCCGAACGCTCCTCGCTTCACTGCCACGCCGCGTGGGTGAGCGCATGTGATACTGCTACCCTTTCCTTCGCCCATGCTCTTGCTCGCGGTCCTCGTCCTCGTCTTCGCGACTTGGTTCACGATACACATCTGGCTTTGCACCTCGCTGGTATTGCGGGAGCCGCGCTGGCGGGGCGTGGTCGCCCTCGTAGTTCCTGTCTTGGCCCCGCTCTGGTGCTACAGGATCGGCCTTCGCGGGCGCAGCCTTGCCTGGGGACTCACCGTCTGCGTCTATGGCGCGGGGATGCTTCAGGTGCTCCTCTAGACCTGCGGTCCCGCCACCTCGGGCCATTCGCCAGCGAACCTGGCTTGGCGGAGCAGGCGCTCGTGCTCTCAGTGGCGGAAAGGGCGAACGTTCGTCAGCGCGTCCATTTGCTCGAATCCTTCCTCGACAAATCTGTCTCGCAACTGCTGCGCCAACGTGCGCTCCCCCTCCCACAGCACCGAGACGGCATAGACCAGGCATGACCGGGGATAGGCGGGATACGCGGCCCAGGCCGCCGAGAACTCCCGGCGTTGAAAACCCAGGTCCACGTGCCCATCCACCCACTTGACCAGCAGGCGCCCCCCACGCCATGACGTGCGCCTCGTCCGCATTGGCCCCAGCTCCACGTCGTAGCGCCGCGCTTGCGGCCGCGCCCAGGAGTCGAACGCGGACAGGCAGTTCGCGGCGGTTGCTTCCGCGCCTTCGGGGAGCGCGACGGTCACGGCGATCGTCAGCACGTCATGGGAATCCTCGTACTTGAAGCCGGTGAGGTGCTCGACGCCCCAGAAGCGGATACGCTTCCAGCGCTTCCAGTCGAGCAAGGGGACGTGGATCTGATCGTCCTTGTCATTGCGCCAACCCCAACCGCTGGCGAGGATGCGCTCGAGACGCTCGCCGTGTCGAATAGACTGCCTCGAGTCAGCCGGGGGGACCACAGCGAGCGCACCCGGGTGTGCCGACGCTTGCCCCGGCTCGCGCGGGGCTATCGGCGGAGTCCGCGTAGGCTGGCTCGTACAGCCGAACCCCGCACACACGATGAAGCTTGATGCCGTTCGAAGCACACGTCGTCGGAGTCTCATGGAGTGGAGCAGCTGGCAAGAGAATGCCTGCCGCGTTCCCTACGCCCACGCCCCAGACAATCTGCCCAAGCACCGCCAGCCTAGGAGGCCGAGCAGCGCTTGCTGGCAGAAACTGAATGGCGCGAGCAGGTCAGACCTCTACGCTAGTGAGCCGGATTTGATTCCTGTCTAGGACGCCGAGCCCGAGATCCGCCGCGGTGCGAATGTAGCGTGGCTCTCGACGTGCCTCCGTCAGCGTGGGGAGTCGCCGCTGCTTGCGGGACGCCTCCACAACGTCCCAGCCCACTGCATCCATGGCTACCGGATCCGTGGCCACGTAGACGGCACCGTGGGCAATGCGCGCTCGGGGATCCCTGTCCAAGGGACCACGATCGTCCATGATCTTGAATGCGTCGGTGATGTGCAGACGAACGCGGCTCGTGACGATTGGGTGATTGTAGAGCATCGCGATCTGCGGGCTCGCGGCATGCGCGTGGTGATCTTGCGGATTGTTCACGTTCCCGTGGGTGATGTTCTTCATCGTGCCCGTGTACCCGCAGATGCCGTGGTCCTTGATCATCGTCATGTCGATTACGGCAGTGGCATCCGTGAACGTCCTGCAGTACCGCGTCGGGATACCTTGATAGATGCGCACAGGGGGCATCTCCATGTCCCGATTGTTGTGTGTCGTCGTCTTGACGCCGTCAGGCAGCTTCCACTTCCCAGCGTTGACCCGACAGCCCACAAGATACGTCGGGTACTGTTCGTATACCGTCACCCTCTCGGCGGGCACGCCTACCGCCAAGACCGCTTCGACGACGGGCAGTATCAACTCGAAGTTCACTGCCATGGTGGCCCCCTTTTGCCCGGCGATGCCATTGGGTTTGATGGCCACCACGTCGTCCTTGTGGATGAATTTCTTCATTGCTTCCACCAAGGTCGGGGCACCCGTCAGATCCATCATGGCGCGCTCGAGCAGCCGCCGAGCGACGTCCTCCTTCGGCCAGAGCTGATTGGGCTGCATGATGTCTGAGAAACTGCTCTTGGCTGCGACCTTGACGACGCGGCCCGGCGCTGACCACGGATAAAACCCCGGAGGCGTCCTGGCCACGAAGCGCTCGACACCGGGCGTGTCCGCACCAGGAGGCGCAGCTGCCGCAAGGAGACGCGGGGTTAGGATTCCGGCGGCGGCAGCGCCACCCGCGATTGACTGCACGAAACGTCGTCGAGTGACTATCTGCTTGCCCATGGACCACCCTTTTAGCTGCTGTTGTGCCACTAGCATGGACCCCCGCCGCTGCAACGGCCAGCGTGCCGCGTCCGGTCCGCGGCGGGGTGACGGCCCCCGAGGCTGGCTCGCTGGCGCCAGACGAGCCGGCGGATTTCGCCAGCACACCACCGAATCGCCACCCCCGGGCGGAGCCACATAGCGCTTTTTTCGGGCGCTGAGCACTGGCATTCGGCTCGCACTAGGAGCCCCCAACGGCGGCATGTCTCATCAGGGCTGCCACTGAACAAGGAGTCACAGGAATGGATAACAGCAAGCTGAAGATGGTTTACGTGATCACGGAGCGCGCGGGCAAGAGCTACTGGAACAGAATCGGAGTTGCCTTCGTCAACAGCGACGGGTCGCTCAACGTGAAGCTGGATGCGGTACCCGTGAAGGGCGAGCTGCAAATCCGCGACTATGTCCCGCGAGAGGACTATCTCGACGGCGCTGACCGTGGGAATGGCGGCATCCGGGACTTCGATCACGCAGCGGGAATGTAGGTGTCGTCATGACCGTGTTGGTTCGAGAGCTTGGTGGTGCCATGGAAGCAGCACCGGTGACCGGCACGGCGAATGCGGTGGGCGGTGAAGAGCCTGAACAGCTCGGTACCGCCCAGACGCAGTCGTCTCCTGCCGTCCGCGTTCGGACGCTTACCGGATGGGTCGCAAGTCGCTCGAGAGACAGTCCTTGGCGCGCCGTTGCCCTCCGGGTTCTGGGCGCCGCGCTCGCGCTGGGAGCACTGGCAGCAGCGGGAATGTGGGCAGCGACGGCACACCCGGCGACATCCAGCGCGGCACCGCTACTTGACTCCCCGGGGACGTGGATCGCGGGGGCGGCGTCGCCGGAGACAACGGCGGCGGGTCCAAGTCCCCTTTCCGCTTCCCAGGGACCGGGCGCCCCGCCTCGGGAGACCCCCGCCCAGGCGCAGCCCCCCGCAGCCGAAGGGGAGGACGCCGGAAGGTCCGGTCCAAGCGGAGCATCACCCGGCGTGACCGCGGATGGGCGCGTGGTGCTCAACGCTGCGACGACAGAAGAGTTCACGCGGCTTCCTGGGGTAGGAATCAAGCGAGCAATGGCCATCGTCCAGCTGCGGGACCGCCTCGGCCGCTTCCGGAACCCGAGCGAGCTGCTCCGAGTCCGAGGCATCGGTCCCAGAACCCTGAAGAAGATGCTTCCTCATCTGGTTGTCGATGCACCGGCAACTCGGGGCCCGGCCAAGCCGCCTCCGCAGTAAAGGCACGCAGCGCACCTACGAGGGCGACGCGGGTTCACCCAACAGGACGTATCCGCGTCGCCAAGCATCGCCCGCGATGCATCCGCAACATCGGAGTACCGGTTGCAAAAAGGCTAGCGGTCGGTCTTCTCGATCGCGCTTGCTGCGCGGAGCCGCGCAATGAAAGGTTCGATGACCTCGAAACGCAGCTTGTACTGAGCCCTGTTCGCGACAAGAACGCTCGAGACTTCACAGATCTCCTCGATGACCTCGAGGTGGTTCTCCCTCAACGTGGAGCCGGTCTCGACGATATCGACGATCATATGGGCCAACCCGACGAGTGGTGCCAGTTCTACCGAACCCTGGACGTAGACGACATCTGCCTGGACGCCCTTGGCAGCGAAGTGCTCCATCGCAACCCGTGGGTATTTGGTCGCGACTCGCGGTACGGCGGGGATGTGTGCAGCGCGTGGCGCAGCGACGGCCATCCGACAGCGGCCAATCCCGAGGTCGAGGGGTTGATAGAGGTCGTAACGGCGCTCCAGGAGCACGTCGCGCCCACTGACGCCAAGATCCGCAGCACCATACTCGACATAGGTAGGCACGTCGTCCGGCTTCAGCAATAGGAAGCGCAGACTTCCGTCAGCGCTCTCTCGGACGAGTCGACGATCGTCCACCGCAAGGCATCGCGCATCGAGGCCAGCCTTGTGAAACAGGGGAGCGAGCACCTTGTTGACGCGCCCCTTTGGCACCGCGACCGTCAGCGGCTTCATGGGGGATCTCCCACCACGCCAATGCGGCGAATGTCCGCCCCAACCGCCGCCAGCTTATCCTCGATTCGCTCATACCCTCGGTCGAGGTGATACACCCGACGAATGATGGTCTCTCCCTCCGCAACGAGCCCCGCGATGACGAGCGAGGCGCTCGCCCGCAGGTCGGTCGCCATGACGCTCGCTCCCGACAGAGGCGTCGGCCCTTGTACGATGGCCACGTTGTTGTGAATTTCGATGTCCGCCCCCATTCGCTGTAGCTCGGGAACGTGCATGAAGCGGTTCTCGAAGATGGTTTCCGTCAGAACCGCTTTGCCCGAAGCGCCACACATCAAAGCCATCATCTGCGCTTGCATGTCCGTAGGAAACCCTGGGTGCGGAGCGGTGGTGACGTTGACTGGGCGGAGCGGTCCCTCGCGAACCACGCGGACGTGCTCACCCTCGCGCTCCAGATGTAACCCACAGCGGCGCAGCTTGGCGACCACGGGCTCTAGGTCTTCGAGCGGGGCTCGCTCCAGCAAAACGTTACCACCCGCGGCGCCTACGGCGCCCATAAAGGTTCCAGCCTCGATCCTATCCGCGATGATCGCGTGATCGAATGGAGCAAGCTCCGACCGGCCTTCGATGTGGATAATGGCCGTCCCGGCCCCCTGCACGCGAGCCCCCATCTTGTTGAGGACCCGTGCCAACTCCTCGACCTCAGGTTCTCGAGCGCAGTTGACGAGCGTCGACCGCCCTTGAGCGAGCGCCGCCGCCATCATCAGGTTCTCGGTGCCGGTCACCGTTGGAACGTCAAAGACTATCTCCGCGCCCTTCAGCCGTGTCGCTTCGGCCGTCACGTAGCCGTGATGAACCGCGATCTTCGCCCCAAGGCACTCGAGGCCCTTCAAGTGCTGATCGATCGGACGAGCGCCGATGGCGCACCCCCCCGGCAGCGAGACGCGCGCCTTGCCGTAACGGGCGACGAGTGGTCCGAGCACCAGAACGCTCGCTCGCATCTGCCGAACCAGGTCGTAGGGCGCCTCCACGCCCGTAGGACCCACCGCTTCCCCGACGCTGACACGCGGAATGTCGACCTCGACGGGCCGCCCCAAATGCTGGAGCAGTGCTGCTGCAGTAGCGATATCGCGGAGTCCCGGCACGTTTCGGAGCAGGCTGCGTCCCTCCGAGAGGAGGGTGGCGCAGAGAATGGGCAAGGCCGCGTTCTTGGCGCCTCCAATCGGGATTCGACCGTAGAGCCGCTTGCCGCCGCGTATACTGATGGCGTCCATGCCCGGCGCCCGATACGCCGAACCCGAGGGCGACGCAAGGCGACAGCATTCCGCCTTCCGCCCACGGCTACTTGACCCGTGCAGCAGCGCCTCGCTTACCCGAGGGCCGAGCACGGTGGGCTGTCAGGTCGGCGTTACCCTGCCGCAGTTTCTTACCTCAGCAGGCACCAAACCGAGTAGCCTTCGAGGACGATGCGCAGAGGGTCCATCGAAGCTGGGATTATCGCCACCTTTCTACTCTGTCCGGCGCTCGCGGGTGCCCAGGCCGACGCCGATCTGCGTCGATTCGCTCCGCCTCCCACCGCGCGGGCCGCACTCGCCACCGAACCGACCGACACTCAGGGCCCGGGAGCCTGGAGCGTGGGTAGCTTCGTGGCTTACGACTATCGCGCCCTCGCCGTCGCGGAAGCCACGAGCAACGAGAAGCGCTTTCTCCTGCGCCACCGCTGGTCCTTCGACACCTTCGGCTCGGTTGGCGTTGGCGAGCACGTCGAGCTGGCGCTCGTCATGCCCGCCGTCTTGTACCAGAACGGCGAAGACCTTGCCGAAGCATTGGATGTCGAGAACCCCCCCGTGGCAGCGCTCGGCGACATTGGTGTGCGAGCGAAGCTAAACATGATCGCTCCCGGCACGCTGGGAGGCACCGGCCTGGCACTCCTCCTCGGGGGCACGCTGCCGACCGCCACGGATGACGCCTTTCTGGGTGGCGACGCGGTCACCGGCGAGGGGCACTTGGCTTTCGAGGTTCGCCTGCTGGCGCTGACGGCACGGGGGCGCCTTGGTGCCCGCGTGCGCAGTGAAACGACCGAGTGGCTCGGAGACCGGTTCGGGAGCGAGGTACCATGGGCGGCAGGTCTCAGCGTGCTTCCACAGGCGCTCAACCTGGACGACACCGGTCAATGGTTGTGGCACCTGGAGGCCAAGGGTATTGCTTCCGTTACCCCCGAGTGGCTCGGCAGCGCGCAGAGTCCCATCGTCGGGTCAGCGTCCGCATCCTGGCAGAAGGGCGACTTCCGATTGCTCGGGGGAGTCGAGATCCCGCTCCGCGGCGCCGTCGGAGTCCCCGTCGTCCGAGCCGTGGCCGGGATCGCCTACAGCCCCACGTCGCCGGACCAGGACGGCGACGGAATCCCCGACGACGAGGATATCTGTCCGGAACTCGCCGAGGATCACGATGGGTATGACGACGCCGACGGGTGCCCCGATTTCGATGATGACAACGACGGCGTTGGCGACGAGCAGGATCGCTGTCGTGACACGGAGGAAGACCTGGACGGGTTCCAAGACGAAGACGGTTGTCCGGATCCCGACAACGACTCCGACGGCGTGCTGGACGAAGAGGACGCCTGCCCGATGCAACCAGGTGCTCCAGCCCAGCGAGGCTGTCCGACAACGGACAGCGACGCCGACGGACGACTCGATCACGCGGATCGTTGCCCTGAGGAGCCGGAAGACCTGGATGGATTCCAAGACGACGACGGCTGCCCGGACCCGGACAACGACCGTGACGCAGTGCCAGATGCGAAAGACGCTTGCCCCCGCCAGCCCGCCCAGCGCTGGGCAATCCCGGAGCTGCGCGGCTGTCCCAATCCGGACGAGGATGGGGACACGTGGGTCGCGGAGGACGCGTGCCCACGCGAGGCCGAGGATTTCGACGGCGACCGCGACGAGGACGGCTGTCGCGACGACGAACCGGCAGCTCAGCCTCTTCTTCGACTGGTTCGCGAAGGCTCCCGCGAGGTCATCATCTTCACCCCGCCAGTTCATTTCCCAGCGGCTTCCGAAGCGCCCGAGAACTGGAAGCCATTGCGCGCCCTCGGAGCACTGTTGGCGCAGCGGAATCGCGCCACCGCATACATCGCAGTAGCGCCGGGGGGCAAGGACGGCACAGAAATCGAGCTTGCTCGCGCCCGTGCCAAAGCTGTCGTTCAACAGCTCGTTGCTTGGTCCGGGCGGACGAACGCGGCCCAGTCGATCGACGCGCAAGCCTCGACAGCTGGTCCGGAGCATCCTGGACTCTCTGTGTGGATCGAGGAGGCCCAGGTGGCTGCTCGCCGCATGGTGCCAAGGCCGCTGGAACCGTGATTCTGCTCCGCTGGGGTACGCGGCTCGTTGGGATCACCCTGGCGACTCTCGTTGGGCAATGGGGCCCCAACGGCGGGCCGCCGCCAGCCCCAGCAAAGGCTTCGATTGTGGCGCCCGAGCTCGACCGTCAGGCATCAGGAAGGATACGCGAACGGTTCGGATTGGACCATTGGGATGCACTCCTGCAATCGAGCATCGAGTCCGAACGGAGGCGCGGCTACCGGGGCTTGGGTCGGCTCGGCACGCCCCAGGCCCTCGAGCGGTTGGTCCGTGCCCTTGAGAGCTCGGCCCCGCGACGGTCCCTACGGGAACGGCTCGCCCTGGTCCGCGCGCTAGCCCCCCATGCGCGTCACCCTGCCGCGCTGGCTGCTCTGGCACGTGCATTGGGCGAACCGGACGCCACCCCTCGGATTGGGACCGCTGAGGGAGGAGCTCACTCGGATAGCCCTTTGGGATCCAAGGACGGTTCGGTCGCTGGTGAGGCAGCGCGGATGCTACTTCGTGAGACCGCTGCAATGGCTTTGGCCGCGTGCGGCAGCCGAGCGGCAACCGACCTGCTGAGTCAGAACTTAAGCAGATCCGGACCAATCGCTCGAGCTGCTGCCAACGCCCTGGCTGCTCACCCACCGGACGCCCTTGGGCTGCTCCAGCCGCCGTTCAAACGACTCACGCTCGAGCATCTCGAGCTACTCGACACCCTAAGCGACATACGGCTGAGCGAGTACTTGCGGAACGTAGTCGTAGAAGCAGAGCCGCACCTCCAGGCGATTGCGCTGCGCGCCCTTTACCGTCTCCGGGATCCTGAGGTGGCAGCCGTGGCCGCTTACTGGCTGGAGTCGTCACCCTCCGTGCCAGCGCAACGTCGTGTTGCTCTCGAGATCCTCGCACGCGTTCACCACCCCGACTGGCCCGAACATGCTGCGGTGGCGCTAACGCGGCCCGAGGAGCGCACACTCGTCCTTCGCCTGCTCGCCGAGACCCCTTCCCCGACGGTCTTCGATACGCTCCTGAAGCTCTCTGAGACGCTCGCGCCCTCATCCGCCAGCGACCTGGCGGCCGCGATGGCTCACTCCAACGCTGGCCGAGCCGTGCGGGTGTTGAGAGCCTGGTTGCGAGAGCGGACCCTCGCCGCGGCCGCAGCGCACACCTTGTCCGAAATGCGCTCCTCGCAAGCGCAGCGTGCTCTCCTGGACGCCTTGGATGACCCCGCGGCACAGCGCTGGGCATTCCGCGGTGCGGTGGCACGCACCCTCCGGTTCGGAGAGGGAGCCGCGCCGCTGACAAAGCGTATTGTAGCGATGGCGAACGCCGCGAGCGACACGGATCGCTCCGACGCAGCGTGGGCGAGCGCAGCGCTCAATCCAAGAGGGATCGGCAAACTCCTGACGAGCCGCGATCCCGCTGTCATCAGGGGCGCAGCGCGTGCCATGCTTCTAAGCGAGCCCGGCTCACTACGCCCAGCGGCACGGCAGCTCGAGAAGAAAGGTCCTGTAGGCAGGACAGAAGCATTTGTCCCATTCCTTGCAGATCCCACCGTGGCTCGCGAGCTATCTCGAGGGGCACTGGAACGTTGGTTCGACGTTGGCGGCATCGCGGCAGGCCTGGTCTCCAGCGAGCTCGCGCGGCGTCTGGCGGAGGAGCGAGATCCTCGCCTCCTCGTGTGGCTCGAACACCAGCAACCATGGATGCGCATCCAAGTAGCCCGCGGCCTCGGGCGAAGCGACTCTGCACACGCGCTCTTTCTCCTCGAGCATGCCTATGAGCGTGAGCTGGATGCACAAGTCCGGGAAGCTCTCATCGCAGCCATTGGTCGGCATGGACGCTCGCCTCCGTTCGACACGCTCACCGTCGCCGAACAGCTGGACCCCTCCCAACGAGTGCGCGACGCGGCGACACTCGCCAGGCGCGGGAAGCCGCCAACATGCACACAGCTGTTTCACGAGAGTCTCTGGATTCCCGTGGAGATCGGACCCGCTCGTCAGCTCAGCTCGGAACGCGAAGGTTCACGCCCCCGGGGAGCTCGCGGCGTTGGTGGCGAAAGCAGCAACCGGGAAGCACGCGGCTCCCGTTCCGCGGACGTGGGCGTGTTGGGCCCCTGCGGCCAGCTGCTTCAGCTGGTGGTGGACGAGCATGGCTGGGGCAGCTTGACCGGGCTGCCCTCGGACGGGTATGCGAGTACAGTTCGTATCCCGAGTGGCTCCGCAGAGGAGAGAGACCCGACCGGACGACTTCCCAGCCACGAAACACCGTGAGACGCATTGCCCATGATGACGAAGAAGAAGCGTGCCCAAAAGGAAGACCAGGAGTCTCCGGTCGCAGTCGAGAGGGAAGAGCAGGGATTGTCCTTCGAGGCGGCCATTGCGCGGCTCGGTGCCATCGTGGAGCAGCTCGAGGCTGGCGACCTGCCCCTGGACGATTCCCTGGCACTCTTCGAGGAAGGCATCCAGCTCGCGAGGGCTTCGCGGATGCGGCTCGAGAAGGCCGAAAGACGCATCGAACAGCTCCTTTCGTTGGATGACTCTGGGCAGCCGGTGGCCAAAGAGCTCGAGATCCCGGAGCGCAGTTGACACCTCGTTTCGCGTCTCGTGCCGCAGCCCTGCTGATCGGGGACGAGCTCCTCAAGGGCCGAGTCGTCGAAGCAAACCTTCATGGACTTGCGCAGACCTTGAACGCCCTTGGGGTCGAGCTCGGACGTGTGGTGATGGTGGGTGACCATGTCGAGACGATCGCCCGGGACATGGCGTCGCTGAGCACCGAGTTCGATCTGGTGGTGACGAGTGGTGGCGTGGGTCCAACGCACGACGACGTCACACTGGAGGCCGTTGCGCTAGCGTTCGCGACCGAGATCGTCGAGGATCCGAGCACGGTCCAGCTCTTGATCAAAGCCTACGGCAGGCCGCTCTCCCCAGCGCACCTGCGCCTCGCGCGGGTGCCGAAGGGGGCGCAATTGGCGACGACTGCGGACGTCGAATGGCCTGCCATCGTATTCGGCAACGTCTGGCTATTCCCCGGAGTCCCCGAGATCTTCCGGATGAAGCTGGATGTACTAAGGGCATGGGTGCGTGGCCCAGGCGCCTCGCACTCGCGAGCCGTCTTCACCCGCGTCGAGGAGGCCGCCCTGACGCCACTGCTGGACCGGGTTGTAACACGTCACCGAGAGGTGGCAGTGGGCTCCTATCCCAAGTGGTTCAATGAGTCCTACAAGACCAAGGTGACCTTCGATGCACGGGATCCAGCCGCCGTTGAGGTAGCGTTGGAGGAGTTCCTGGCTGGGCTCCCTGAGGGCGCCGTCGTCCACCTCGAATAGACCAAGCCAAGTCCTCGTCAGTCCTCGCTGGCTGACTTGGCCCAGATTGCCGAGAGGTGCGAGCAGGAGGCATGGGGACAGTCGTGCGACAACGTGTTCGTTCACCACGGCAAGTTGGTCCGAGCGTGGCCGGCTCGTCCTCCACGCGTCCAGATGCACTTGACGCCCGTGCACTGTTCGTGGATGAACCAAGTCGAGCGGTGGTTCTCGATCCTGCAGCGTCGACGCCTGACTGCGCCTAGTCTTCGACGACCTTCCGGACCTTGAGCGCAAGATCCTTGAGTTCATCCTACAGTGGCACCTACAAGCTCATCCGTTCCGCTAGTCAAAGCGTTCCTTCGACAAGGTCCTGGCGAAGGTCGACGTGCAACCGGCGATCGCCGCATGGCGAGCGGTTCTGGTGCCCGACGATGAGTCGGGCTCGACTTGGCCGGGGACGAGCTTTGGGGGAGCTGTACTAAGACTCGTACAAGTGCTGCGCGCGAATGTAATCGAGCACGCTCCGGGGAACCATAGCCTCGACTCGGCGGTTAGCTTCCCCACTACTCCCAAGTCGCAGCAGCTCACGAACCTTCGTCGAGGATACCTCCGGGAGGTATGCGTGCGGCGCATCGACACTCTCCGCACCGCGCCGCCCCAAGATGTACGGAGGCGCTAGATTCTGCACCTGGTCGAAGGCGTGCCACTTATGTAGCTCGGGAAGGACATCCGCCCCGATCACGAGACGCAGGGCCCAATCCTCGTGCATCGATTGCAGCTGCTGGAGGGTCCGGAGCGTCAACGTCGGTACGCCAAGCTCCCTTTCGATTGGGGAAACCTCGACGCGCCGCAGGTGCGTCAACGCCAGCTCGCACATCCGGAGACGATGCTCGAAGGGTGCCAAGGCTTTGTCGAAGGCGTGCGCGAATACCGGGACGACTACAACGCGGTCAAACCCTCCGACGCAGAGAACATAGTGCACCGCCAGGACGTGACCCACGTGCGGTGGATCGAAGCTTCCCCCGAAGAAGGCAACCCTTCGTTTGCGTGTGTCACCGATCATCGGTGATGCGCAGCTTGGTGGCGTGCCCAGAGGCGAGGCACTCGTCCCGGATGGTGACGAGATCTGGTCCGACGAGCGCGGCTCGAACCGATTTCTCGTCCTCGTATAAGAGAAGCCCGGCACAGCTCGTAATCGGCCCGGGAGATATGAGCCAACGGCTGCCGCGGCGCTCCATGAGGGGCTCGGGAGCATCCCCGAAAACGACGAAGGACACGGAGGCCAGGTGATCCTCCCCGAGATGCGCCGTGGAGGCTGCCATGAGCGCCCAGCGGCCGCCAACTAGCTCTACGGACCAGGCATGCCGAGTCGCAAGGGATTCCAGCCGCCGCAGGGTCGTGCGCTGACGCTCGGCGTGCACGAAAGCCATGATGCCCGGCGCTGACGTTTCTGTGCAGGTTGCAGCAGCTCGGTCCCACAACGCTGCGTCAGTCGCGTTCTCACCCACCAGGTCCTGGGCCCACGCCGTCACGACCTGGTCCAGTAGTCCGTCCGCACCGAGGTAAATGAGGCGCTCGACCCCGCGAAGGGCGCAGAAATGGGCGGCCGAGCGCCCGAGCGCCCGAGCGTCTCCTCGGGCCGGTCCAAACACAACTAGACTCATCGCGCTGAGAACCTACCACGGCAGCGGTTTGTCTCAGAGGCATTCAGCAGGCCGTGCACCCGGCGTTGTCCAACAAGCCGACCCAGCCAAGTCACGTTCGGTTGCGTGAGTGCTCCGAGGCCACTAGGGTCCGCGCGATCCGTTTCTAGGTCCCGCTGGAGAGCCCAGCTCGGCCACCCTCTCCCCCAGGGACGCTTACATGAATCAAGAAGACCTCCTCACCGGCGTAGCCGATCCGCTCCGTAGCAACCTACTCGCTCGCGGATTCGTCGAGCTCACCGGCGTCCAACGCGCCGTCCAGGAAAGCGCGTTGGAAGGTGTCGACCTGAGGCTCACGTCGGAAACGGGATCCGGAAAGACCGTGGCGTTGGGTATGGTCCTGGCGCACGGCTGGCGCGCCGCAGGTGCTGCCGCCGGTCCCGACGCGGTGGTCATCACGCCAACTCGTGAGCTCGCCAACCAGGTCCGCGACGAGCTCAGCTGGCTGCTCCGGGGCCTCCCCGACGCGACTGTCACTGTAGTGACGGGCGGCACGAACATCCTCACCGAACGCCGTCAGTTGGCCCGGCGCCCTCGGGTGGTCGTCGGCACACCAGGGCGCCTTCATGATCACCTCCGGAGTGGTGCGCTCGACTGCTCGAGTGTCAAACAGGTGGTCCTCGACGAGGCCGATCAGATGCTGGACATGGGCTTCCGCGACGATTTGGAGGCGATCCTTGCCACGACACCGCCAACTCGTCGTACGCACCTGGTCTCCGCGACATTTCCTGCACCCGTCGCTGCGCTCGCTGCACGTTACCAGTCGAACGTGTGCCACCTCCAAGGCACGCAGCTCGGGCAGGCGAACGCGGATATTCAGCACCTCGTTCATCTCGTCAGTCCCCAGCAGCGAGTGGCTGCGTTGATCAACCTGCTCCTGCTCCACAACGACGCGCGAACGCTCGTGTTCGTGCGGACGCGGGGGGACACTGCCACCTTGGCCGAACAGCTCTCACGAGAGGGCTTTTCCGTCCTCCCGCTGAGCGGCGACCTTGCTCAAGCCCAGCGAACGCGAACGCTGAGTGCATTTCGCTCGGGGGCCATTTCGGTCGTGGTCGCCACCGACGTCGCGGCGCGCGGCCTGGACGTCCCAAGCATCGGAACGGTAGTGCACTTCGATCCGCCGATGGGGCCGGACGTGTACACCCACCGGAGTGGGCGGACCGGGCGCGCTGGCGCCACGGGGCGCAGCATCCTGCTCATCCCCCCCGCGGCGCAGTATCGGGTTCGGCACCTGCTACGCGCAGCCCAGGTCGAAGCGCAGTTCACACCGCCCCCGAGCGCGTCGCAGGTTCTCAAGACAGCGCGCAAGAACTTTCGAAGAACCCTCCACGAGCGCCTCGCTGGCTCGGATGCCAGCTGGATACAGCATCGCGAATACGCCGAGAAGCTCCTCGCCGATCAGGATCCCGTCAAGCTAGTGGCAACCCTCCTCGCGGAGTCCTCCTCGAAGCTCGTCACGACTCCCCGAGAGATCGCTGGCGTGGATACGTGGGACGAACGCAAAGCACACCACCAAGCCAGCCCGCTCCGGGGGGGAAGGCTCTACAAGAAGCCTCCTCAGCAGGTGCCTGGAGCCCCAGGTCACCCAGCTCGCCCGTCGAGGGAGGTTCCGGGACAGGGCGCGCCTCACCACCGCCGCTTTGGCCGCCGACACACGGCCGGCCGAGGGTCGGCGCGCTAGGCCGCCGACAGGGCGTGTCGCTAGTCGTGCTGGTAGATGGCTCGCGCTACGTAGCGGAGGGTCCGGCCGCACGCGTCGTGGCCGACTCTTCCGGCACAGGCATCTTCGCCCTCGAACTGCTCCAACTTGGCGCGCAGCCCCTTCATGATGTCATAGGTAAGGTCATGTCCCCCACCGACGCAGCGCTCCTCGAGACAGGGAAGCTCGAATAGCGCTGGCGCGTGGGCGACAACGACGTGCTTGGTGTGGCGCACGCCCGCCACCGCGCTGTCGCCCCGGTACTCGTCGAGCACGAGTGAGAGGGTCCGTAGACCTGGGACTTCGTCCGAGAGACGACTAGCCTCGTCTTCTCGCGAACGCCGTTCACTGGCGAGGATAGCTGCTTCCGACCTGAATCGTCGATTCTTCACGGGACCCCATTCTCTCACAGGCCTGATCATTGCGGCCATCACTGGCACGACTCCGTCCGGATTCATAGGGAATCGGCCCGAGAAGCGCAATGGTTGAGTCAGGTGTCCTCTCCCCAGCCGCGGGACGCCGCGTCTTGGTCCGGCGGAACACCGAACTCTGGCGGGAGAGGCTGGGGGCCGGGGACGATTCCAGCGATGTCCGGGTCGGCGTCCGCTTCGCTGCGGTCTCCCGGCTCGGAGCGTTGGTTCTTGCGCTCTGCCCTGCGAGCGGCCTTGTCGAGCTTTCGCTCTTGCCTCGCCCGCTCCTTGCGTCGTTTCTCCACACTGGGACGTCCCTTCACGAGCACGCTCCTTCGTGAGTTGCCTTCATCGTGCGAAGCTCCTTGGTATGCGCCGAGACGAAGTCCGAAGCTTGCGTTGGCGCGCCCGCAGCTCCGATGCCCTCCGGAAGCGAAGAGCGTATCGATGCCCCCGAGACAGCCACGGCGCGCGCACACGCGCCACGGACGAAACGCCGATCGGATGGTCGGAGAACCGAACTGGGCCACGGTAGCACAGGCACTCACGAGCGCGAGCACTTGAACCAAACGGCGCCCAGGCCCATGGCCGATGCGCGACAAAACCGGGATTCCCTCGTCGCGCTGCCGGAGACAGCAATGAAGAATTCCGAGTTTGACACCCTGGAAGCCAAAGAGCGCCAATGGTCACCGATTCCCGGGGCCTGCTCGTCCCACCACCTCGAAGCCACGACTCTACTCGTCGACGAGGAGCCCGAACAAGAGCGCGCCGAGCACGGCGAAGACAACGTCGAACAGGAAGAGGATCTTCAAGTAGTCGCCGATCTGCGCGATGGCATCGCCAGCGAGCAGCTGCCTCGTTGCAGCAATGGCTGCCAACAACGTCGGCGCCAACAGGGGAAAGAGCACGATGGCGAGCATCAGGTCGCGCGCGCGGGTCCGCACCGTCATGGCGCCAAATAGGCTCCCCGTGGCCGCAATTCCAGGCGTCGCCAGCACCGAGATCGTGAGTAGGCCCGGGCCCGCCTCGATGAGGTCGATGGAGTAGAACAGCGCCGTCGTCGGGAGCACGACGGCCTCGACAGCTGCCAAGAAGATCACCAGCCCCCCCGCCTTTGCAGCATAGACTGCGCTGGGGTGGAGCGGCGCGACGATGAGACCATCCAGAGCGCCTTCGTCGCGCTCGTGTTGCCAGGTGCGCCCCAGCGCCAGCACCGCTGCAAACGCAATGGAGATCCATATCACGCCCGCAGCTATCCAGGGTCCAGTGTCCGGACCGCCGTAGAAAGCCAGTGACGAGGCGACCACCACAAGGACCGCGAAGAACGCGCTCGTCGTCACGACCTCCCCGGTATGCAGCTCGATGCGCAAGTCCTTCTGAAGAACCAACCAGACCTGCTCGATCCAGCTGGGAAGGCGTCGACCATCCGGCACGGGGCAGCGCTCCCCTCGCCGCGCGGCTACACCACTCCCGCCCTGCACCGGGTCTACTCCATCGTCGCTGTCGTTGGGCGTCATCGGACTGGCGGCGGCCCGGTAACGTGACGAGTCGCTCGCTCGTCGTATCACTGCACCGAACGAGTGACAATCCGGGGCCAATGCCTATCATTGGCCCATGGCTGATATCCGGGTCGAGCACGTGTTCGAATGCAGCGCCGACGTGTTCTGGGAGAGAGTCTTCTTCAATTCGGAGTTCAACAGGCGCATGTATTTGAACGAGCTCCAGTTCTCCAGCTGGCGCGAGACTGAGCGGCGAGACGAGGGCGATACCCTCTTTCGTGTCGTCGAACTCACCCCTCCGCTCGGGGACCTCCCAGCGCCCCTGAAGAGACTCATTGGCAATGGATTCGGCTACCGCGAAGAGGGCACTTTCGACAAGCTGGCGAAGCGGTACCGGGCCCGGGCTATACCTAACCGCCTCGCGGACAAGCTGTCCGTCAGGGGAGAAATGTGGTGCGAGCCGCTCGATGAGAACCGGTGCCGGCGCATTTTCGCTGGGAAAGTGACGGCCAAGGTGTTCGGAATCGGGCCCCTGCTGGAGAGCCGAATCGTCAGCGACATGCGCGCGAGCTACGACGGCGCCGCTCGCTGCACCCGGGAGTTCCTGGCGGGGCACTCCGTGGGCTGACGCGGCGCGCGGCCAGAAACCCCGGCGCTCGCCAGGGCTCACGGCACGACAGCGCGCCGCCCAACAGACGGCCAGCAGCCTCCGGCGCGGAGCTATGGGCGCGCGCGCAACACCGTCAGGCTGCCGCAGCAGCTTTGGCCTTCGCCTTGCGGGATCGCGCCGGCTTCTTCTTCTTTGCCGGTGCCGCTGGCAGAGCGGAAAGCCGCTTGGCTCGGCGCTCAGCCGATCGCTGCAGGTCCATGAGGCGGGGGAGCGGCAACAGCTCCAAACGCCCTTTGTACCCTTCGTCCTTCGTGCGGTTCTCGAGGGTCAGGATCGACTCGACCAGCTTGCCGCGGCTCCCAAAGCGGTCCTTCGCATCCGCGAGGATCTGGTGCAGCCTAAGAAGCTTTGCGTTCGACACGCGCCCAAGGCCCTTCGCCTCGTTGACGCGGTCGAGCCACAGCGCATCGCCGGCAAGCTCCTGAACCGCTGCGACGAGTTTATCTTTGGTCTCGAACCGCTCTTTGACCGTGGCGAGGGGGGACTTCTTCATCGTCGTTGCTCCGGGCGGGCCGGCTCCGTAACCGGCGCGAGGGCGCGCGTTGTAGCAACGGCGCCACCAACACGCAACTGCCGCCGTCCAGGGACCCGCTTGCGGCCGCGTGCCAGGGCAACCATGGCGCGAATTTGCGGCGACGCCAGTTCACTGAGCCGCTCCCTCGCGATTGGTGCCCCGAGACCCCATTAGGCCCACCGACCCGCCTCGGAGCTTGTGAGCGCATGACGCTTGTCGCCGCTTGTGGTAGTCGCGGGCGCCATGGCTCCCCGCGTGCGATTCGCCCCCTCTCCCAGCGGCTACCTCCATATTGGCGGAGCGCGCACGGCACTATTCAATTGGCTCTGGGCGCGAAGCCAAGGCGGCAGCTTCATCCTGCGCGTCGAGGACACTGACCAGGAGCGGAGCAGCATCGAAAGCGTACAAGCAATCCTCGACTCCATGAAGTGGCTCGGCCTCGATTGGGACGAGGGCCCCCTAGTCGGAGGCGAATGCGGCCCGTACTTCCAGAGCGAAAGACGCTCGCACTACCACGACGCGGTCCAGCGCTTGATCGCCGAAGGTAGGGCATATCGATGCTATTGCACCAGGGAGGATCTGGACCGTGCGCGAGGTGAGCTCAAGGCGCGGAACCCGAAGGCCCAATTCGTATACCCTGGCACCTGCCGCGATCGTACCGATCAACCCGACTTACCTCACGTCGTGAGGTTCAAGTCTCCCCGAGAAGGCGTCGTACGCTTCGATGACAAGGTTTTCGGCACCATCGTCACGCCCAACAAGGAGCTGCAGGATTTCGTACTGCTTCGTTCCGATGGCTTTCCGCTCTACAACCTCGCTGCCGTCGTCGATGACCACCTGATGCGGATCTCTCTGGTAGCCCGGGGTCGTGACCACATCGGGAACACGCCCCAGCAACTGCTCCTCTATGAAGCCCTCGGCTGGGAACCTCCCGAGTTCGCTCACCTGCCCATGATGCTCTCTCCAAAAGGGGAGAAACTGAGCAAACGCCACGCCGCCGTTGGGGTGCAGGACTACCGCGATCGAGGCTATAGCCCGATGGGCGTCCTGAACTATCTGGTGCGCTTCGGCTGGTCCTTTGGTGACCGTGAGATCTTCTCCCGCGAGGACCTAGTGCAGCTCTTCGATTGGAAGCGTGTCAGCAAGAGCGACGGCAAGTTCGACGAGAAGAAGTTCGTTGACGTCAACTTCGAGCATCTCAAGCAGGAGGCACTCACCCCTGACCATGCCTACGTGGAGCAAGTGGCCCCCTTCCTGCGCGATCGTGGGCTGATACTTCCAGACGAAGCCGACGTTGCGGCATATTTGCCAGCGATCCGAGAGCGCTCACGGACGTTCGAGGAGGCCGCCTTCAACCTCGACTTCTACTTCCGGGATCCACCAGAGTTCGACGAAAAGGCAAGGCAGAAGTTCCTCGTCAGGGCGGCAGTCCCCTTTCTCTCGGGCGCGGAGACGGTACTGCGGGAGGCGCCCGTGTTTACCGCTGCCGCGCTGGAGGAAAGCACTCGCTCGTGGGTGGCGCGGGAAGGTCTCCAGATGAAGAACGTCGCGCAGCCCCTGCGCGTCGCCGTGACCGGTCGAAGCGTCAGCCCTCCTCTCTTCGACGTTCTGGAGAGCATCGGACGCGATAGAAGCCTTCAGCGTATCGCGACGGCCAAGGCACTGGCCGAGCGCGCGTAGTGCCTACCGCAGCGTTTGCCATGGCTCCCCCAGTCGCCTCGATCACGCCACCAGTCCCAATCCCAATGGTTCCAACCAACCCAGCCGAGGTGCTGCCGGTAACTCCCCTCGACGTACCATCGTGGTTCGATGCGATCATCGAGTATCCGCCGATCAAGGCACTGTTGCCGGTACCCATCGTCATCGCGATGGCGCCGCTCGTTTGGTGGTTCTTTCGCGACACCTGGCGACGCCTCGACGCAGAAGCGGTTGAGTACCGCACCGCACAAGCAGCGACAGGCAAGCTCGACTATCGACCGATGGTCTGCCTGATCCTCACGGGACTCATTCTTACGATCCAGGAGTACTACGGCGGACGCAGTTTCTACGAGCGGGTGATTAGGCCTGCACTCCAGGCGCTGGATCCTCAGGTGACCTTCATCGACCTGAGCCGCTGGGACGAGCTCTACGGGTACACATGGTGGTGCGGCGCTCGCATCATCGGCTACGTGTTGGTGCCGTTTCCCCTCTGGAAGCTATTGTATCCCAAAGACAGCCTGCTGGACTTCGGCTTTCGGATTCGGGGCTTCTTCTCGCACCTCTGGATCTACGGCATATGTCTCGCGTTCGTCGTGCCAGCCATGTTCTTGGTCGCAAGCCAGCCCGATTTCGGGAACTACTACCCGTTCTATAAGACGAGCTCTCGCAGCTGGTTCGACTTCCTTGCGTGGGAGTTGATGTACTTTGCCCAGTTCTTCGCCCTAGAGGCGTTCTTCCGGGGGTGGCTCGTCGGCGCACTGCGTAACACCATGGGAGCAGGGGCAATCTTCGTCATGGCTGTGCCCTATTGCATGATCCACTATGGAAAGCCGTACTTCGAGACCAACGGAGCCATCATCGCTGGCGTGGTGCTGGGGTCCCTCGCCATGCGCACGCGAAGCATCTACGCTGGCTTTCTGGTACACATCACGGTTGCGGGTTTGATGGACTGGCTGGCCCTGTGGAAACGTGACGCGCTACCGACCGTGCTCTGGCCGTTCCCGTGAGCTGCGGATCGCTACGGCATCGCGGCCGCACGTCCCGTTCCCAGTAGGCAGTGGCACCCGACCAATCCTGTGGGCCAGGTCAAGGCTCGCATCCCGCCGTAGAGGACGCCGCGCCCCTCCTCGGCAAGGCGCGGGCGCGTGAGCTAGGCGGGGCGGGATCCCAGGGGCGTCGTCGGGAGGCGGACCCGGGTTGGCCCGCGCGAGCAGGGCCAAACGCGCGCACCAGCTCACACCGCTCAGATTGTTTTCAATTGCCACTTGCTCCCGTCCGGCGAGCTGCCAAAGAGTCCTCGCTGTCCCGAAATCTGTACTCGCTGCGAGGAGGCCCATCATGAAAGAACCCACCGCTAGTCCGAACGGTGCCTGGAGCCCGCAGCGCAGTGCTGAGCTCTACCAAATCAGGGGCTGGGGCGCGCCGTACTTCTCCATCAACGCCAAGGGCCACGTCGAAGTCTGCGCAGATCCTCGGCGCGAGCGTAGCATCAATCTGTACGAACTCACCGGAGAGCTCAAGACGAGGGGGTTCGACCTACCGCTCCTCGTCCGCTTCTCGGACGTCGTGGGGGATCGCATCAGGAAACTCAATGAGTCGTTCCGTCGTGCCATTGAGGAGTACGAGTATGATGGAACATACCGAGGCGTCTTTCCTGTCAAGGTCAACCAGCAGCGGCACCTCGTCGAGGAGATCGTCGAGTTCGGCAGACCCTGGCAATACGGGTTGGAAGCCGGCAGCAAGCCGGAGCTACTGATCGCCCTTGCTGTCATGCAGGACAAGGGCGGACTCGTCATTTGCAACGGATACAAGGACCTTACGTATATCGAGACGGCACTGGTCGCACAGAAGTTCGACAAGACCGTCATCGTGGTTCTCGAGCGTTTCGAGGAGCTCGAGCTCGTAGTACGCGCATCCGAGCGGCTCGGCATCGCGCCGTTGCTGGGGGTGCGCGCAAAGCTGACGGCCAAAGGCATTGGGCGCTGGGCAGCGTCGGCAGGCGACCGCGCGAAGTTCGGCCTGACGACGGCGGAAATTGTGCAAGTCGTCGACCAGCTCGCAGCGCTGAACATGCTGGACTGCCTGCAGCTGCTCCATTTCCACGTGGGAAGCCAGATTTCGAGCATCATTCCGATCAAGAACGCGCTTCAGGAAGCGTCGAACATCTACGTGGAGCTCGCCAAGATGGGGGCCAAGATGGGCTACCTCGACATTGGCGGCGGCTTGGCCATCGACTACGACGGCTCCAAGACGGACTTCCACGCTTCGAAAAACTACTCACTCAGCGAATACGCGGCGGACGTGGTCGCCCACATTCAGGACGCCTGCGCAAAGGCAGAGGTCAAGCCACCAACGATAGTCAGCGAGAGCGGCCGCGCGGTGGCAGCTCACCATTCCGTGCTCATCTTCGAAGTGGTAGGGGTCAATGAGGTGCGTTTCGGGGAGCCGCAGGATCCTGGACCCAGCGCTCATCGTCTGCTGCAGGAGCTGTACGAAACATATCAAGGAATCCTGCCGAAGAACGTGCAGGAGTCTTGGCACGACGCTAACCAAGCGAAGGAGGAGGCGCAGAGCCTGTTCAAGTACGGCTACGTTTCGCTGCGCGAACGGGCCCAGGCAGAGCGCCTCTACTGGCACTGCTGCGAAAAGCTGCAGCAGACACTGCGTCGCATGAAGCAAGTCCCGGAGGAGCTCTACGATCTCGATCGGACACTCGGCGCGATCTACTACTGCAACTTCTCCATCTTCCAGTCCGCTCCGGACGTATGGGCCATCGATCAACTGTTCCCCATCATGCCCATCCACCGGCTCGGCGAAGAGCCGACCGTCAGCGCAACACTCGCGGACCTGACCTGCGACAGCGACGGCATGATCGATAACTTCATCGATGTCGAGGAAGAGAAGCACACCCTGGAAGTGCACCCGGTGCGTCCGGGCGAGCCCTACTTCCTCGGGATGTTTCTCAATGGGGCCTACCAAGAAATACTTGGTGATATGCACAACCTGTTTGGCGACACGAACGCCGTCCACGTGCGACTCACTGAATCTGGCTACCAGATCCGGCACGTCATCAAGGGGGACTCCATCGCAGAGGTATTGCGCTACGTGGAGTACGATCCCGATCAGATGGTCGAGGCGGTCCGCCGGCAAGCGGAACGTGCCGTTAGTGCGGGAGAACTCACGAACGTGCAGATGCGAACCTTGATGCGCCACTACGAGGAATCACTCCGCAGCTACACGTATCTCACGAGCGAAGAGCTCGACCCCGCGCTCGGATCGACGCCAAAGCACGGCAGCATCTTGCCCCCACCGTCACGGAGTCCCGCTTCAATGCTTTCGGGCCCGGACCTGTCCAATCGACAAACGAACGGCACTCGCTGACTGAGCGCGGTCGTGCAATGCGACGGGCCGAAAGGCAGGCGGTGAAGCACGTGGGGCGCCACCCCTCGCCGCTGGTGTGGCCATGCGACGGACGGAGCGCAGTGGATTACACGTAGCCACCCGCGTCGCGCAACATCTGCGCTCAACCTTGGTCAGTCGATGATAGCCGCCGCCCTGGCTGAACCGCGATCCACGAGGCTCCCGGCTTTGCGGAGTACTCATCAGGGGGCGCTCGCCTTCCCGTCCCCCACGGAATGGCCACCCTGGGCGCTTCCACCAGCGCGCACTTCTCTTCGCATGTGGCTTGTCAAGCGCTGGCCCGGCGCCTACGATGCGTCGCGTTCGACACAGCTTTCGGCCGCGCCCAATCGACTCCACATCGGTGGGCCGCGGGTCGCGCTGAGTACATCAGGCCTGTGAGCGATGTGCACTGCAACGTCCGGGAAACCCAAGTGTGAGCCGGCATCCGGCGACCCGCAAAAATTCGAGCCATCGTGCCGCGCCACGATCGCCAAGCCGCAGATCCTGGTGTCCACAAGCGCATCCGTAGCGATCGCTGGCCGGTGCGGCTGCGGCGATCAACCGCGGACGGCAGACGCCCGGCCTAGGCATTCGACCCACAGAACACCCTCGCGCGGCGGGACACAAACGTGCCCGCCGCGTTCGATTTCGGGGCAGCAATCAAGCAGGCAGTTTCGATGGAATATGTGATCCTTCCGCCAGTTTCCGAACCCAAGCGATCCATCGCCCAGGAGCGACATGCCTTGGACGTTCTGATTTCGCCGCGCAGCGTCGCGGTCGTCGGCGCCTCAGAGCGGGAAGGTAGCGTCGGACGTACTGTGTTCTGGAATCTCATCAGCAATCCGTTTGGCGGTACGGTTTATCCAATCAACAACCGGCGCCCCAACGTGCTCGGAGTGAAGGCCTACCCGAGCCTGGAAGCGTTGCCCGAACCGGTCGAGCTGGCAGTCATCTGCACCCAGGCACCCACGGTTCCGGCGCTGATCGAAGAATGCGGCAAGGCTGGCATTCGCGGGGCCATCGTCATCTCGGCTGGCTTCAAGGAGCTCGGTGAGCCTGGGCGCCTGCTGGAAGAGCAAATCCTCGAGATCGCTCGGCGCTACGGTATCCGCCTCGTCGGACCGAACTGCCTAGGGATCATGAATCCGCTAACAGGATTCAACGCTACCTTCGGTGGCGTGATGGCACGCCCTGGAAACGTAGCGTTCATTTCTCAATCGGGTGCGCTCTGCACGGCGATCCTCGACTGGAGCGTACAGATGCAGATGGGGTTCAGCGCCTTCATCTCCGTAGGTTCCATGCTGGACGTGGGCTGGGGCGACCTGATCGAGTACCTCGGTCGAGATCCGCGCAGCAAGAGCATCATCATCTACATGGAATCGGTCGGTGATGCCCATGCCTTCGTCTCCGCCGCAAGGGAAGTCGCGCTGACCAAACCCATCATCGTCATCAAGGCGGGCCGCACCGAAGCCGCTGCCAAAGCAGCAGCATCCCACACCGGTTCACTGACCGGTTCCGACGATGTCCTCGACGCTGCCTTCCGGCGCTGTGGGGTTTTGCGCGTCGAGCGTATCGCCGACCTCTTCTACCTATCTGAGGTCCTCGCCAAGCAACCGCTACCCAAAGGACGTCGTCTCACCATCATCACGAACGCGGGGGGCCCCGGCGTGCTCGCCACCGACGAGCTCATTGCGAACGGAGGTGAGCTCGCGAGTCTGTCGGCCGCATCGATGGATGCATACAATGGGATTTTGCCCCCACATTGGAGCCACAACAATCCGATCGACATCCTCGGAGATGCCGATCCAGAGCGCTATGGCAAGGCGCTGGAGATCGCGGCCAGGGACGAGGCCACGGACGGAACTCTCGTCATCTTGACCCCCCAAGATATGACCGATCCCACGCAAACAGCCGAGCGGCTCAAATTTTACGCTGCCAAATCGAGCAAACCCGTCCTCGCGAGCTGGATGGGGGGGATGGGAGTCGCAGCCGGCAATGGCATCCTGCAGCGAGCGAACATTCCTACATTCCCCTATCCGGATCTGGCGGTGAGAATGTTCAACTACATGTGGCAGTACGAGTACCGACTGCGCGCCTTGTACGAGATGCCGGAATCCAGTGAAGCTGGCGAAGAGGATCATCCTGGACACACCGCTGCCGCTTCGGTCCTCGACTGTGTAAGGCAGGAGGGCCGCTTCCTGCTCACCGAGCACGAGTCGAAAGAGCTGCTGCGAAGCTATCGCATTCCCACGGTGGTCTCCGAGCTTGCCCAAACCGCCGCGGAGGCGCGCGCAGCCGCGGACAAGATTGGCTACCCAGTCGTCATCAAGATCAACTCAAGGACCATCACCCACAAGACCGATGTTGGCGGAGTCGTTCTCAATCTCAACGACGGCGCTGCAGTCGAAGCAGCATACCGTTCCATCGAGGCAAACGTCGCTCGGCTCCACAGCCCCTCCGATTTCCAGGGCGTGTCGGTGCAACCGATGGTCAAGCTACAGGGCTACGAGATTATCCTGGGCAGCTCGATAGATGCGCAGTTTGGCCCCGTGCTCCTTTTCGGGACGGGTGGGCAGCTCGTGGAGGTGTTCAAGGACTCCGCGATAGCACTTCCCCCGCTAAACTCGACCCTCGCCCGCCGTCTCATGGAACGTACCCGCATCTACACTGCGTTGCGCGGCGTGCGGGGACGCAAGGGCGTGGACATGCAAAAGCTCGAGGATGTCCTGGTGCGATTCAGCCAAATGGTCGCCGAGAACCGCTGGATCAAGGAATGCGACATCAACCCTCTGCTAGTCGGAGAAGAGGGGAACATCATAGCGTTGGACGCGCGCGTGGTGCTCCACGCTCCCAAAACTGATCCGGCAAAGCTGCCAAAACCGGTAATTCGTCCCTACCCGCGCCAGTACACCGCCCTGGCACGCCTTGCTGGCGAGGACGAGATCAAGATTCGAGCCATTCGCCCTGAGGACGAAGCCCTCATGGTCGACTTCCACTCGCACCTCTCGGAGAGGAGTGTGACCTTCCGCTATTTCAAAGCCACGAGCCTCGGCGAGCGGGTCGACCATGACCGCCTCGCGAGAATCTGCTTCATCGATTACGAGGAACAGATCGCGCTCGTTGCCGTGCACCGCGCGCCGGATGGCAAGAGGTCGATCGTGGGGGTGATCCGTATGATGCGGTACGCGCAGCCGGACCGAGCGCGCTTCGCCATCATTGTCCGAGACGACTGGCAGAACCGCGGGGTCGGCAAGGCGCTCCTGAAGCAACTGCTACACGTCGCTCGCTCGGAGAGGATACGCACCCTCCGAGCGGCAATTTTGCCGGAGAATGTCGAGATGCAGGGGCTCTGCAAGAAGTTCGGTTTCGAGCTCAAGCATGAGGGCGAGGGACCTATCTACGCCGAGCAGGAACTCCCACCTCTGACGACCCCGCCGTCGATAGACTTCTAGCGACCGGAGGCCGAGCCGGACCCCAAGGCTCGGCCTCTGCGACTTGATGGTGCAAAGGAATAGCCAGCCCGCTTGTCGCGTTTGTTGGACGCCGCTCGAGTTGGGCGGCTACGATAACGGACGATGTCGCTCTTCGCCTGCCCTCGGGTCTTCCTTCACGGCGTCATGGTGCCATCCCTGGGCCTACTTGCGCTCGTGGTCGGCTCGGGGAGCGTCAGCGCGGACATTTACAAGCGCGTCGACGAGAATGGCGTCATCACCTACACGAACATTCCAGGCGGTGGAGCCAAGGTCTTCCTCAAGATACCCAAACAGCGCCGGCACGCTGCCGCTGTTCGGCCTCCGACGGCAGCCCAAGCAGCTGGCAACTCCACCCGCTTCGATCCGATCATCCGTCAGGCCGCCGCCCTCTACCAGATACCTGAGGCTTTGGTGCGCGCGGTGATCAAGGTCGAGAGCAACTTCAATCCTGCGGCTCTGTCACCGGCGAACGCTTGCGGGCTCATGCAGCTCATCCCAGGGACGGCGGAGCGTATGATGGTCACAGACATCTACGATCCTCAGCAGAACATATTCGGCGGTGTCCGGTATCTGCGGGTCCTCGCCAACTTGTTCAGCGGTGACCTCGAACTCACGGTGGCAGCGTACAATGCTGGCGAGAATGCCGTGATCCGCTACGGCGGCATTCCTCCCTACGAAGAGACGCAGAACTACGTCAAGCGAGTCCTTGCGTTCTACCGCATCTATCGCGAAGCAGCTGCCACGGCTCCCTCTGCGACGGCACAACACCGTCAGCACTGATCGAGCCCTCGACTTTGGTCCCTTGGCGACGCAATCTCGACGACGATCAGCGACCCGGGGCAGGCTGAAGACCTCGCGCAGCGCGAGGCCCGCGATGACAGCACGTCGGCCGAGGTCACTACGGAAAGGTCCAGCCAGCGAGCTCGAGCAGTCGCTGAACTCGTCCGGCTGACGGCGGAGGGCTGATAGCCCGCTGCGCCCTCTCTCCTCTTTCGTTCCGGCGCTGCCGGCTTGGGTCAGCGCCTTCGACGCAGCTGCGGTGATTGCGCTGGGTCATACTGCCGCAGCGCCGACGCGAGCTCTGTCCTCACGGCTTCGACCAACTCGGAGGGTTCGAGAACCCGAGCGCGGGGGCCCCACTCCAAGACCCAGTTGACGACCGGCTTGAGACTTCCCACCGTCATACTTACGCGGATCTTGCCGCCTGCACCAGGGTGGACTCGCTGTGTGGGGTGAATACGCCGAAACCGCAGGTACTCTGCCGCTGTCTCGTCGAACTCGACCACTACCTTGTGGCGCTGCTCTGAGCGCCAGATGCCGAGCTCCCCTTGGAAATAGTCATCAAGGTTGAACTCGCTGGGGAGCTCGAAGCGCTCCGAGTAAGAGCACTCCGTGTCCCGCATACGGTCGAGAAGGAACGTCCTGATTTCGCCGCGTCCCAGGTGCAGTCCGACACAGTAGATCGAGCTTCTGTGAAGAACGAGAGCATACGGATGAATGGCTACCACCTCCTCTTTCGTGCGCGCGGCGGCGCGATACTTCATGGACAGCGGTCGCAGATCCGCCACGGCTTGGAAGAGATCATCGAGCTCCTCCGTCTTCTCCCGGTAGTCTTTCGGCGCCTGCGGAAGATAGAGGAACCTGTCCTCGAGCCGTGCATCGGCCAACCCAGCGTTGGGTCCTCGTCCGGGTCGCTGCGCAAAGTCCAGGAGTCCACTGATCGCGATGTCGATCTCGTCGTAGAGCGCCGAACCGCGAAAAGGCTCGAACAATCGCCTCGCCGCTAGCAGGGCGTAGGCCTGGGTGCGCCGCAAGGCAAGCTTGCGCGGGATCTCGCCGGGCCGGACCCGCCAAAGGAGCGGTCCACCGCCGCGGGTGGGCACACTCTCGAGATCGAGTTGTCGCTCAACCTCCTTGAGGTAGCGCCGCACGCTCCGCGAGCAGACGCCGAGCGCCTGAGCCAGCTCTTCGATCGACAGCCCGCGAGGGTGCTTCGTGAGAAGCTCCCTCAGTCGATCGATCCTTCGGTGCTGGGTGAAATTGCCAGCGGGCCGACCCGGCCCGGGAGACTTGGGCCCGGATGATGGTTGCCTAGCCATGGAGGACCCCTCGTGTAGAGCGAATAGGGAAATCGGTCAAACGAGGGGTTCTGGTAGAATGGTGCGCGTGAGCGCGAGCCAAAGCATGCCATCTACCAACGTCGTTGACTGGATCCGAGCCAAGCGAGACGGCCATGCTCTCACGGCAAGTGAGATTCAAGCGCTGGTTGTCGGCTTGATGAACGGGGCCGTGGCCGACTACCAAATGAGCGCATGGCTCATGGCGGCGTGGCTTCGCGGGCTCAGCGACGCTGAAACGGTCGCGCTCACCGAAGCAATGCTGAAGTCTGGCCGGGTTCTGGAGCTTCGCAGCGTCACGCGCCCGAAAATCGACAAGCACTCGACCGGCGGCGTCGGCGACAAGGTGAGCCTTTGCCTGGCTCCTCTCGTCGCAGCTTGTGATGTCGCAGTGCCAATGGTGGCTGGCCGGGGTCTCGGACATACGGGAGGCACGCTCGACAAGCTGGAGTCGATCGAAGGATACCGGGTGCACCTCAGCGCGCGGCGATTCGAAACGATAGTCCGCACGGTGGGTACGTCCATCATGGGTCAGACGAAGCACATCGCTCCTGCGGACGGACGAATCTACGCGCTGCGAGACGTTACCGGGACCGTCGAGTCGATCCCGCTCATCGTTGCCAGCATCCTCTCGAAAAAGCTGGCGGAGGGCATCGATGGACTGGTCCTAGACGTCAAGGCGGGGACAGGCGCCTTCATGAAAGGGGACAAAGATGCCCTGACACTTGCAGATCACCTCGTACGAGTCGGACGCCGCGCTGGTAAGAGTGTCGTCGCACTGGTGACTCGCATGGACACCCCTACGGGCACGATGATCGGGAACTCCCTGGAGGTCTCCGAGGCAATTCACGTCCTGCAGAATCGTGGACCGGAAGAGACCCGCGCAATAACGCTCGCCCTTGGTGAACGGATGCTTCTTCTCGCGAAGGTAGCTGCGGACCCAGCGGAGGCGCGCGGCAAGCTCGAGCGGGCCCTGGGGAGCGGGGAAGCGTTCGAGCGGTTCCGGCGGATGGTCCATGCGCACGGCGGATCAACGGCCGGCGTGGACGATCCGGCGCGGCTGCCCAGGACTCGCGTCAAGCTCGCGGTCACCGCCCCGCACGCGGGCTTCGTTTCGCGCTGTGACGCGCTGACCCTCGGACGGTTGGCCGTGCGCCTGGGCGCGGGGCGCCTCCGTGCCGAGGCACCGGTGGATCCCGCAGTGGGCATCGAGCTGTGCGCCAAGCCAGGAACGCAGGTGGAGGCAGGGACCCCATTGTGTCTGCTCCACGTCCGATCCAAATCAAAGGCCGAGGAGCTCGTGGCGCTCGCGCAGTCCGCGTTTTCCATCTCGCCGCAGCCGACCCCCAAGCGGGCGACGGTCATCAAAACGATCCTCGACTGACCTGACCGAAAACTACGGTCCTGACGCGCCGCTACGGGCGGAAGCCCTGGGCTGAGTTCGCGCCCTTGCTCGGTCGCAGGCGGCCCCCCGCGCAGAGCGGGGTCAGCTAACCCGTTGCCCCGGTTTCGCCCCCGAATCGGGCGATAAGACGTAGAGATCGGCACCGCCGTCCCCTGCAGCCAGCACCATACCTTCGCTGACGCCGAACTTCATCTTGCGGGGCGCAAGGTTCGCCACCATTACGACCAGACGCCCGACGAGGACCTCTGGCTCGTACGCCTTCTTGATTCCGGCAAACACGGTGCGCGTCTCCGTTCCGCCCAAGCCTAGCGTCAACTTGAGGAGCTTGTTGGCTTCGGGCACGGACTCGGCAGCCAAGACTCGAGCGATCCGCAAATCGACCCTCGCGAACTCGTCGATTGTACACTCGCGCTCCAGCGGCTTGCCCGCGAACGCCTGCCCCTCGTCGCCGGCAGAGGACGAGCCCTGAATCGGCGCCGGCTCGAGCGGTGGTTCAGATTGAGCGCTCGCAAGCACCAGAGCATCGACCTGTGCCTTCGTGACTCGCGTCATCATGTGCTCGAAGGGCGCCACGGCGTGGCCGACGAGGGGCGACTTCACGTCGGACCACGCTTGTATGGGGACGCCAAAAAGCCGCTCCGTATGCTGACGGAGGTCGGGCAGGACAGGCGACAGGTAAATGGCGATTTGCCGAAACAGGTTTAGAGCAACAGTGCAGACATCTTGCAGCTGCGCGGTGGCGGCGGGATCCCTTTTGAGCTTCCACGGCTCCTTGCGGTCGACATACTCGTTCGCCCGGTCTGCCAAGAGCATAGTGAGTCGCATCGCCTTGGCGTAGTCGCAACTCTCGTAGGCGGCGGCGATCTCTTCCGCCTGGGACGCACCTCGCTCAAAGAGCCCCTCGTCGTCCGGATAGACGGCGCTCAGCCCCGATTCGAGCACGAAACGAGAGCTGCGACTGGCGATATTGACGACCTTCCCCACTAGGTCGGAGTTCACCCGGCTAACGAACTCGTCGAGATTGAGGTCCAGATCGTCGATGCGCGACGTCAGCTTACTCGCGTAATAGTAGCGGAGGTAGGCTGGTTGCAGGTGCGCTAGGTAGGTTGCCGCTTGGAACAACGTTCCCTTGCGCTTGGACAGCTTCTCACCGTTGACTGTCAAGAAGCCGTGCACCTGGACGCGTTTCGGCAGGGTGAAGCCAGCCGTCCTGAGCAGCGCCGGCCAGAAGAGCGTGTGGAAGTAGGTGATGTCCTTACCGATAAAGTGGTAGATTTCCGTGTCGTCGGACCGCCACCAGCTGTCGAAGTCCTCGCCACTCGCGGCGCACCACTCCTTCGTCGATCCCACGTAGCCAATCGGGGCGTCGAACCATACGTACCAGTAGTTTCCCGGCGAATCGGGGATCTCGAAACCAAAGTACGGCGCGGGCCGCGATACGTCCCAATCCCGCAACGGCTCTGCGAGGAAGTGGCCCTTCAAATAGTTGGCCATTTCGGGCTGCAACACGCCAGGCCGCGCGATCCACTCGTCCAGGAACGCGTGCAGACTGTCGACATTGATGAAGAGGTGCAGCGCCGTCCGAACCACCGGAGCCGACCCAGACAAGGAACTCACCGGGTCGATGAGATCTACGGGACTGTAAGTGGCACCACAGCGATCGCAATTGTCACCATACTGATCTGGAGCCTTGCAGTTCGGACAAGTACCTTTGACGAAGCGGTCCGCGAGGAACGTGCCCGCCGCCTCGTCATAGAGCTGCGTCACTTCGCGCTCGGTCACGAGACCGGCGACACGGAGCGCCTTCCAGATCTCCTCACAAACGCCGCGCGTTGCCTCTGAATTGGTGCTCCCGTAGTGGTCGAACTCGACCCCAAACCCGGCAAAGTCGCGCTGGTGCGCCTCACTCATAGCGGCGATGAGCTCCTCTTCGCTCCGCCCTTCCTGACGAGCACGCATCATGATCGCCGTGCCATGAGTATCATCGGCGCAGATGTACACGCACCGGTTTCCCATGAGACGCTGAAAGCGAACCCATATGTCCGTCTGGATGTACTCGACGAGATGCCCCAGATGGATGTGCCCGTTCGCGTAGGGCAGCGCACTAGTAACGAGGATTCTGCGCGTCATGGCGCGCCACCCTAGCACCTCGACTGCTGAGGAGGAGACCCATCCCACGTTATCGTTCGCCCGGCCTACCCAGGCGCTCCCCCGCTCTTCAGCGAGTGTTCTGGCTAGAATGGCGCCCGTGCGGAAAGCGGTGCTGGGCACCGCAGTGTCGTTGGCTGGCACCGCGGCGCCGCGCGACGCCAGGGCAGACGACTGGTATGGCCCTGACAAGGTCACGGAGCGCTCTCCCTCCTTCTTCTTTTTTTGGCGGGGCGGGCTATGCCGCTTCCTCGCCTCGGCTTGACCTTGGCACGGAGCGGGCCGGGGCAGGATCCGTGGTCTCCTTGTCCATTGGCCATGTCGACGAAGCTTACGACAGTGGCGGGCCGCTCACGGGGCCGGGCCGGCAGTCATCATCGATGGGGAGACCGTGACTTCGACCTGATTCGGCTGCTGGACCAAGCGGGAGCCATACTCGCGCAACAGGTCGCTGCGGCGGGGGACGTACCCATCCCGGTGGCGGCAGACATACCGGACCCGTGATTGCTGCGGTCGAACCCGGGTGTTAGGTTCCGGAGACTCCGTCGCGTCGTCTGCTGGCTCATGGCCCCACCCGGAGTCGCCGTCATGGTGCGCGAATCGCAAATCCCCCTATTCCTTTGGCTGGCGACGGCGATCCTCGTTCACCTGACCTGGGCGGGTGGCACCGATCGCGTCGTGAGCGTGCTGGAGGAGCGCCTGTTGCTGAGGGACTTTGCCTTCTCGGTCAGAAAGCACGTTCAAGCTCAGCAGAAGCCATTGGAGGTGGCTGTCCTCGGCCTAGAAGAACGAGAGCTCCCTGAGGAGCACGATGGCCGAGCGGCAGCTCCGCACGACACGGCTCCAGAGAGCAGCGAGACTCTCGATGACGCCGACGAGACGGAGGTGCCAGCCCCTTCCATTCCTCAGGAGAAGCGGCAGCCGGCGCCCGAAGCCTTAGAACAAGAAGCCACTCCTCCCGTAGAGCCCGAGCCGAAGGCACCTGAGCCAAAGCCCGATTCCGAGCCAGAACCCAAGCTTGAGCTGCTGCCGGAAGAGAAGCCACCGCCGGAACGACGAGAACTCGTGCCCCCCGACCAGAGGCGGGTCGCTGTCGAGCAGCACGTCGAGAACGAGAGCCAAGATGAGAATCCTGACGCGGAGTTCATGGCAGACCATGCCAACCATGTCGAAGAGCAAACGCAAGCGCGCCTGACAAATACCGAAGAGCATCAGAGCAACACGCCCACCGTCTCGGGAGCTCACAGCGGTCCGGGAGCGGAACCGGGCAACTCCGACGAGACGACCGTCGCCCAGCTGGAGGACGCCCCCGGAGAACGCGGTGTGGCACCGGACCAGAACCAAGGTGTCCGAGCCCAAGAGGCGCGCGGCGTCGCCCCAGCGCGGATCGGTGCGGCACACGACGCACAGGCAACGTCGGAGCGCGCACACCAAGCGGTCCGAGCCACTCCTGGTCGACAGCCGCAGGATCAGCTGCAGGAACGTCCCGACACCCTGCGAGGCGGGGAAGGCCAGTTCGCCCTGCAGGACGCTCGCCCCGCGCAGGATGCTCGCCAAGGTAGGCAGGCGAGAGGCGGGCTCCCTGACCGACAGCGCTCGCGCAGCGCAGCGGATCTCCTGGGCTTGGGGGCAACGGGAACGACGGAGAACGGCATCAATCTCAGTCTGTCACACCAGGCGGCATTGGACACATTGGGCCCCCATGAGCTCGAGCGCGCGCGGCGACGCGACGCCGAGCGCCGTCGCAGCGAACATCGTGGCTCGATGCAAATCGCTGGGCTCGAGCGTTGGCGCAGTGCGATCGAGAACTACGTGCCGAGCGTCAAACTTGGCAATCAGACTGCTCTCAACACCGCCAGGGTCCCCTTCGCAAGCTACATCAACCGCGTTCACAACCGCATCCACCCCATCTTCGCGGGGCAGTTCCTGGGCTCTCTCGACCAGCTGCCTGCTAGCCACCCCTTGCGCCAGCCAGGCCTCAGCACATCGCTCGAGATCGTCGTCAGCCAGTTGGAGGGTCGCCTGGTGCGCATGGGCGTCGTCAAGAGCAGTGGTGTCATGGCATTCGATCTCAACGCGCTTGACTCGGTGCATCGCGCAGCTCCCTTCGGACCGGCGCCCCGGGAGATTACTTCCCCAGACGGCAACGTCTATCTGCACTGGGAGTTTCACAAGTATCCGTATGCCTGCGGGACCTTCAACGCGAGGCCATTTCTCCTGAAGCCTGAGCCGGGTGAAGCGCCGCCGCCAGCACCGAAGCCGCGTGATGGGGAGGAGCAGCACCCCGCCGACATGCGAAAGCAGTTCGGGTGGCGTGTACCCCTTCCGTGGCCGAACGCTCTCGCCGAGGAGAAATGGGCGAGGCACCCGCCCGCGGGTCGGCAAGGGTGCAATTGGTGGCCGGAGCCTTGCGGCCCGGTCATCAAGGGCACGAGCAGCTAACCTGGACGCTATCCCTCTCTGGCTGAGGGGCAGGAGGAACTCGTGGGTCCGTCATGATGTGGCGAAACTTGGCCAAACCCTGGTCGAGGAGAGACTAGAGTAGGCCCCTCCGATGCAATCGCCGCGAGCCTCAGGCCCAACGCCGACAAGGTCGACACCGAGCCCTGCTACTACCCCCGAGCGAGGGGGCGCGACCGAGGTCGACCGCGCTTCGCGACGCCGGTCGGCAACCGCGACGCACGGGCCCGCTGTCGTGGAGTACTTTGCCGCTCTAGCGGTTGCAGCGGTTTGGGTAGCGCGAGTGTTCGCGCCCGCGCTGCGCGGCTGGAGATCCGGGATCGCTGGCGTCATTGCATGGGCGGACGCAGCAGCAGGCCTGCTGAGCCAGCTGCTCGCTGTAGTCGGCGTCTTGCTGATGACCCGCCTCCTGCTCCGCGCGTTTTCCGCCTCCTCAGTCGGAACGCTACAGCGCCTCGCTCTACTTCCAGCGGGTTCTGCCGTCGTGGCGCTCGTAGCGATGGCATCACAGGTGCCGCTCGATCCGATACTGAGCCTCGGTATCGCCACGGCCAGTGGAGTTGGAGCAGCTCTGGCATCGCCCGGTGCAATCGTGTCTCCGCGCACGAGGGCGGCTGCCCTGGTTGTCACAGCGGTGGCCGTGGCGTCGCTGATGCAAGCGACGGCCCGACGCTTCGCGTTGCAGGCGAGCCACGAGGCCCTCACGCAGCTATTCGTGTCGGCTCGCTACCTCGCGACGGCAGCAGCCGGCTTGATGGCAGGCGCGACCTTGCTTGGGTTCATTTGGTTGGCGTGGGACAAACCGCTGAGGTTCTGGCTCAAGTGCGCCGCACTCCTTGCGACTCTCGCTGTACTCGCCTGGGGGGCACAAGCGGGAACCCAGGCGGAAGCGAGCTCCTGGCAGGTACTCCTATCCCGCATCCATCAGGAGCTCGCACGCCATCCCCGACCACTTCTGATCCCGCACTTCCATTTTGTGACACTGACGGCCCCTCTGTTGGTCGCAACCTACGGCATCGCGGCGGCACGCGACAAGGGGCCACGTGCCGCCATCGCTCTGGCTCTGGTTTCTGGCGCACACACCGATCTTGCGCTCCTGGCGATGGCCCTCCTGGCCGCCGCGACCATAGTCGTCCTCGAGGGCGCTGGCATGTCCGGCGCCAAGGCATGCGCCTATCGCGGGCCTGGTTGAGTACTGCGGAAAGAGCCGAAGCACACAAGCGATGCCCAGTGGAAGTAAGCAGGTGCAGCCCCGGGAATACGCCCTCGCGGTTCTCGAGTCATTGAGGATACACTTCTTCGCCCTCCCCGCCACTGCGGTGCTAGCCGGAGCCGCGAGCACTGGCTCCACAGAGATTCGGTTGCCCGTGCTGCTCGCCGCAATCGGGGCGGCCTTCGGGTGGGGTGGAGGGCAGCTGCTCAACGACCTTCTCGACGTGAAGGCCGATAGCATCGACGCCCCGACCCGCCCGGCACCACGCGGACTCCTTCCCGCCAAGCCCACGCTGCTCATTGTCACGCTCATCGCAGTATTCGTCGCGGGGGTCACATGCTGGGTGCACGAGGCGGGGATTGCGCTCGCCGTACTCGCTGCGCTTCTGCTGGTCGTCTACGGGCCGTGCAAGCGCTGGCCAGGCCTCGGAAACCTGGCGCACGGAGCACTCATGGCGGTTGCCGTCTTCATCGGGGCTGCCGCAGCGCGTCCAGATGACCCGCTCTCGGTGATCGTCAGGGCCAGCTCCGAAACCGCTGCGCTCGCTGGCTCGTGGGCGGCGATCTACCTGCAGGCCAACTACGAGAAAGACCGACGCGGCGACGCGGCGGCGCGCGTGGTAACACTGCCACATCTCATCGGTCTGCGTGCGAGTGCCGGCGCGCGCGCGGTGCTCGCCACACTCTGGGGAGGCGCTGTCTGGCACATGGCGGAAGGAGCGAGCCCGTTCGCAACCGGCGGGGCGGTTGCACTTGTCGGGATTTCCGCCGCCATCACCTTCCAGGGCAACAGCGAAGCAGCAGCTTTGCGGGGCTATCGCTACGCGGTCCACGGAACAGCGGTTGGTTTCCTCGCCCTCGCGCGCCCCGTACTGCCCACTCCCGCGTTCGTCGGATTGATGCTCCTGGCGGGCGGTCTCGTCGAACTCGCGTTCTGGCGGCACCCAAACCCTTGAGCACGTGGGCAGCACCTCAAGCGGCAGCGGCCACCATGATTCCGTAGACCAACACGAGGTAAGGGAGGGACGCGAAGAAGAGCGAGCGCGCCCAATTCTCCGGGTTCTTGCTCCAGAACCCAGCCGCAGCCCACGCCACGAAGACCGTTCCAAACACGAGCGCAACGACCAGGTATGCAGTCGAAAGGAACCCCACGAGGTACGGGACGGCGCTCACGAAGGTTGCGAGTAGCGCGGTCACGACTGTTATGGTCTTCGTCACCTGGATGCCGTGAACAGCGGGAAGCACCTGTATCCCCGCGTTCTTGTACTCATCTCGACGGAATACGGCAATCGCGAGAAAATGCGGGATCTGCCAGACAAAAAGGAAAGCGAAGACGCTGAAGGCCGTGGCATCCAGGCTTCCCGCCATGGCAGCCCAGCCAATGAGCGGTGGAAGCGCGCCAGGCACTGCCCCAACGAACAGCGCCAACGACGTCACGGATTTCAGCGGTGTGTAGACGAGCACGTAGCAAAGCCACGCTATGGCGGCCAGGGCCGCGGCGAGTACGTTCGCCACGAGCGCAAGAAGGAGGAGCCCCAGAGCGCCGCTCAGTATCCCGAACCAGAGCGCCACGTCCGGCGACAGACGCCCGCTCGGCAAGGGACGCATCCTCGTCCGCTCCATGGCCGCGTCGGATTCACGCTCGAGGTACATGTTCAGCGCGTTCGCGGAGCCGACGACCACCGCGGTGGCGAGCAACGACAAGATGAGACGCGACGGCTCGGCGGGCCCAGGAGCCATGATGCCACCGCAGAGGGAGGTCGCGACAACGAGGCGTGTTACCCGGGGCTTGGTGAGCTGAAGTATCGCCTGAAATGTGCCCGACTCGTCTTTGGGGGCCTCGACGGATTGCACGCCACTCATGAGGTCTCTTCGGGCCGCGAGCATCCCGCGCGCCGGCCTAACGGTTGATGGGTGAACGATGGGTACTGTTGCACCAAGGCCTATAGGGCCGCACTTTTCACTTCGCCACCCGGGTGGTATCGCCCCCCGTCATGAAGCCAATCGGTTGGGCTGGACTAGCAGGGTTCACGGCGATCGCTCTCGGCGCGTTCGGTGCTCACGGGCTTCGTGGGCACCTCCCCGAGACATCGATGACGGCATACGAAACTGCGGTGCTGTACCACTTGGTGCACGCCGCAGTGCTGGCTGCTCTGGCGCTTCACCAAGTAAATGCGACACCCGCGATGCGGCTAGCCTTCAAGCTGTTCGGAGCTGGTGTCCTCCTGTTCAGCGGCTCGCTCTACGCGATGGCTCTCGGCAGCATGCCCAGCCTCGGTTGGATCACCCCCCTGGGGGGACTGTGCCTGCTCGCGGGGTGGGGCGCTCTCTTCATCGGAGGGTTTCGTCGCCGATGAGTCGAATCGACAACAGCGCGGACGTCACGCTCCCTTGTGCCGCGCCTTCTCCGCCACCGACTGATCCTTCAGATCGACCGGCTCGCTAGCATCGGCCGACAGCTGCGGTGCCTTACGTTCCGGAGCGTCCGATTTATCCTGAGGGGAGTCGTCACCCAACCCTTTCTTGAAGTTCTTGATTCCTTCGCCCAAACCCTTGCCTATGTCGGCGATACGACTTGCGCCAAAAAGGAGGACGACGACGAGTGCAATGATCAGGATCTGTGTGGGCGAGACAGCCATGGCAACTCCACTGTGCCGCTGTGGCCTGACCGCTGCGCAGCAAGCGAGCGGTAACGACCAGCCAAGCGCGGCTCGGGTCCGACCTCGGGAAGGCCCCGTTGTAACGTCCATGGCACCTAACACCCTGCGGCGCCTCGAGCAATGGCTGGCGCGGCGCCCCTCGCCACCTGTTAGCCGAGAGGCTCTGGCCCAGCCACGAGGCCGGGGCGCGACCTGGGTCTCAGCGCCGATGCGGCGCTCCGCCGGCCCGTAGCCAAGTCCGAGCCCGCGCACGTCCGACGACAGCATTCCACAACCGTTCCCCGACGATGATCCCAACCAGCACCGTAGGAGCGATGAACAGGTGAGTGGTGGCAGAAGCGCCTATAGCGCGGAGGCCGCTCGTTCCCCTGAGGAGCAGGAACCCAGCAGCGACAGCCAAGCCGCCCGCCGCTACCGTTGAAGCGATGTTCCTTCGCAGCACCAGCCAGACCAGTCCGATGACGAGGCCGAGGACCCCTGCCGTCGTGCCAGCGCGCCGGATCGCGGAATGGGAGACGGGAGGACGACCCCAGCCTGGTAGGTGATGGATGCGTGCCCGTTCGGCACGTCCCCGCACGCGAAGACCGGTGCTGCCAGCCCGAGAGGCGACCGTGAAATCCCGAAGCTCGGCTTCCGTCAGATCGTCGCTCAGCTTGAGGTCGCTGGCGGAATACCATAGTCGTCCATCACCCCCCGGCACAGGGGCGACGATGCGGGGATGGGCATCCGAGAAGCAGATCCATGTGACATTCACGACCGGGACCCAGGCAGTCCTCGCCGCGCGTCCGCAGGCATTCCGGCCTTGGTGGACCAGCTCGCTCGCGAAGCGACCTGGTATGGAAGCACCTGCGTCGATGCAGGAACCCGCAGTAGCGCCGCCAACGACCACCACGAAGGCGGGCACCACCACGCCCAGCGCCATTCGGCAGGGCGACACGCCAAGCGCTGCAAGCGCCCTAGCTTCGCCTCGTCGCACGCAGACCGCCGCGCCCAAGACGAAACCTATGGGGGTGCCCACCGATATCCCCACGTCCAGAGCCGCAGAGAGCAGTGCTCGCGCAAAGGGAAGACTGACGCGCCAGGGAACATCGGGAGCGAACAGCCATGGCAGGATCCGAACCGATCCTGCCAGTGCTCCGGCAGCCGAGGTGCACGACGCCGCCACCAATCCGAAAACCGCGCAGCGTCGTGCCAGACTACCCACGGGACCGAGAATAGGGGAAGCCGTCGATGGGCACCAGATACTGCTGCGCCATGGGGAGCGGCCGTACCAGAGTCGCCCAGCGACGGAGAAAGGCCACGCGCAGTGTGCCTCACGCTTTCACACGAGGCGCAGCCGGCGTATGCTCACGTCCACCATGTCCGGCAGCGAATGCATTGAAGTCGGTCGCAGGCCCCGCCGATGAAAGGGGTGCTGGTACTGAGCGCAGCGTTGGCGTGCCTCCTCTGCGTCACTCGTGCACGCGCCGACGTCACGGACGTCTCCGGATCCGGGAAAGGATTGGCGGGCGGAGCCCTGCTCGGCGCTGAACTGTTCGTTGGCGGCGAGGCGCTGCTCGGGGTGAACAACCCCTGGGCTTACGGCGCTGGGTGTCTGGCTGGCGGCGTGGGAGGGGCGTTCGCCGGGAGCTACCTGGAGCGCTCCATCACCGAACAGACGAGCATGCTCCTCCTTACTACCGGGATGCTGCTCGCAATACCGACATCGGTCGTCGTCATGTCAGCGACCGCATACCGAAGCCCGCCAGATGCTCAGGGGCCCAGCCCGCAACTCGACGGAAGCGTCAACGCTGGCTCTCGTCTCCGCGATGACGCGCGTACGCCCCAGCGATATCGCGGCTCCTCCCCTCTTCGGGTCGCCGATGCCGAGGCGGCAAGGGTGCAGAGCTTGCCTCATCGGGCGGCCCCCTCGACCGGTCAGCCCACACACAGAATTGCCCTGGTGCAGCTCGAAGCAGACATGTGGATGCTTGCCGTCCCTGCTGTCGCGTTGAGTGACGTCTTCAGTCAACGCGAACGCGAGCAGTGGGGCCTGCCGGTTGCAACCGAGGTGAAGGTGCAGCTGCTGAGCTACGCGTTCTGAGGTGCGCGGGGGCGCACAGCGACTCAGCTGGGGCACCCACATCGGCACCTCGTGAGTAACAGCAACCGTGCCGGTGCGAGCGCCGTATCCCCTCGCATCGCATCCGCAATACGCCCGGCGGCCCTTGGCGGTCAGACACGGATGACATAGGATTCGGGAAACGCGGCTAACCGACGACTTCACTACGCCGTATCACCGAGCATGGCACAACCGGCGCCCCACAGAACACATTCACGCGGTCGAAGTGCGCAGGATCCTGCGCTAGGAAGGGTGATCGCAGGACGCTATCGCCTCGAGTCGCGCATCGGTGAGGGCGGCATGGGCATCGTTTACCGGGCCCGGCACGTGCTCATCGATCGAGTGGTGGCGGTCAAGCTGATCCGTCCGGATCTCCGTACCGAAACGCATCTCCGAGCCTGGATGTTGCGCGAAGCCCGCGCCGCGAACCGCGTCGACCACGCCCACATCATCGATATTCACGACATCGGCGAGACAGACGATGGCGAGCTCTACCTCGTGATGGAGTACCTCGTCGGCACGGCACTCTCGTCGGAGTTGGCGCGAGGCGCTCTTCCTCTGAGCCGCAGCGTCGATATCCTTGAGCAGATGGGCGCAGCGCTGGCGCGTGCCCACGATCTCGGGGTCGTGCATCGCGACCTCAAGAGTGACAACATCCTGTTGACAGCGCGCGGCGGGCGGAAAGACTTCGTCAAGATCCTCGATTTCGGGCTGGCCGGTCTTGCTCACGATCCGCGCCTGGCTCCCAAGGGCGCGGTGTTCGGTACCCCCGAGTACATGTCTCCGGAGCAAGCGCGCGGGGAGCAGGCGGGGCCACAGTCGGATCTCTACGCGCTCGGCGTTCTATTCTTCGAGATGCTCGCCGGACAGCTGCCGTTCCGATCGAACGACAGGGAAACCCTACTCGAGATGCAGCGTACTGCGCCCGCCCCCCGTCCCAGCGCGCTGCGGCGGGATGTGCCGGAAGCCGCGGAGCGCATCGTGCTGAAGCTCCTGGAGAAGGATCCGCGGAAGCGTTACCGCGATGGACACCATCTGCTCGAGGAACTCAAGGCGTTCCAGCGTTCACTCCCCAGCACGTCATGGGAAAAGGAGAGCACAGAGGCTCTCTCCCAGGCCGCGGCGCCTCCACCACCGCCACCGCGCTCACCTGGAGTCGTCGAGTGGGCGAGCCGGGCGGGAATCCTCGCCAGGATGGTGTCCCGCGCCTACCCCAGTGGCAACGCGGTACCGGAGATCGCGGAGGCACTGGCCACATTGTGGGATCTAGCGGCCAAGGCCAGTCGCCTGGAGGGAGAGGTGGCGAGCCACACTCGAAAGCTGGAGGCACTCGAGCGCCGTGGTCGAGCCTTGAGAGCCGAAATCGGACGCAAGGTGGAGGAGCTTGCCCAGGACGAGTCGCGAGCCCTCAGGGAAGCGCAGGGCTTCGTCGAGGAAGAGGATGCAGCCCGCACCGAGGTGGCAGCCGCCGAGGAGCGGGCGCGACGCGCGCTGCTTGCGGCTGATCAGGCGGATCGTTTGGGCACGGCGACGCGGGAGATCTACGAGCAGGTCGGTGCGGCACGCGCGCTGCTCGAGGCCAAGCGGGATTGGGCTCGGTCTCGGGAGAGCCGCCGTAAGGAACGGGAGGCCATCGCAAGAGACCTGCGGGGCCAGATAGAGGAGCTGCGCGGGCAGCTGGCGCGGTACGCAGAGGCCCTCGAGGAGGACCTCCAAAGCGGTCGGGAGAAGGTCGCGGCGCGTGCCCGCGAGGGGCTCCTCTATGAGAAGACCTATCAAGACGCAACGAACGTTTTGCTGGTCCATCTCAAAGGCCGCCCAGAATGCCGTGACCTCATGAATGAACTCATGGCATCCAGCGGCTGGCACCTCAACGGAAGCATAGCCAGCCGCGGAAGCTTGAACGCTTCGGCGCCGGCGGGGAGCCGAATTTGAACAGGTCCAGGCGAAGAGGAAAGACTGCGCCCGGAACTGTCACGGACGACTGTCCACGCTTTCCATGAGCTTGGTGAGCGTGGCTGCAGTGCGGTCGGCGATGTCTCGAGCGAGAACGATACCTCCCAGCGGAGCCAATTCGTCTATCTCGACAGAGGGCATGGAGCTGTTTAGCCCCCCTTCACGGCAGCTTCGCGTCGAGGAATGCCTTCAGCTTCACGAGCGCCATCTCGGGGTGCTCTAGAACGGGAGCACAGAAATGGGAGGCCCAGTGCTCCACCTGCGCGCCAAGCTCAGCGCAGGGCTCAGCCTGGCCGACGAGCGCTTCGACCGGAAATCCTTGCACAGGGACGGCAGCGAGCGTGGCGACGAAGGCGCTCAGGCGGGGGTACGTGCTTCCGAGGAATGCTTGAATCAGTTCTGTCTCTCGTGCGAGCCGCCCCAGCAGGGTAGCCTCATCGACACCCTGCTCGACGGCATTGACGGCGCGAGCGGCGGCAACCCGCAGGACGAAGGCGTCCTCTGTGTAGACAAGGTCTTCTGCTCCCTCAGGAATGAGGTCGAGGGACTTGACAAGGTATCCGACGGCCGTTGCCGCCCACCGCCGATGAACCTCTGGAGCCGACTCATCGGCGAGCAGAAGCAGCAATCCCCTCGCATCCACGGGCAGGCCTGCCAGCCACTGCGAGAAGGCCTCGACACACCGCTGTTGAGTTTCATCCATATCGCTTCCTTGTCTGATGCTGCACCGACCCTGGGGACCTCCTTAGATGACAGAAGCCAGGCCGGCAACCATGATCGCACGAGTAGCCGCGAGCCGTGCCTTCGCGGCAAACACTCCGCGGCCTCGGGGAGCTATGTCGCACCGTGCGCTCACCGCATGTTGCCCCCGCAGAGCACCCGCCGCGCGTTCGTCGAGAACGCCTTTTCGACTGCTCCGCGCGACCATCCCCGAGCCATCAAGGCACGAGCCAAGCGTTGGTAGCCGCGTGCGTCCCGCAGCTCCGGTGGCGCGGCGATCCCCCCCTCGAAGTCGGACCCGATGCCGATGTGGTCGATGCCCGCCACACGCCGGGCGTGCTCCAGGTGCCGGACGACGTCGGCCAACTCAGCGTGACGAGTTCCGTTCAAATAGGGCGCATGGAAGTTGATCCCAACGAGCCCTCCAGTGGCTGCAATGCGACGGAGCCGCTCGTCGTCCAGGTTACGCGCGTGGGGCCATACCGCTCGCGCATTGGAGTGGGACGCCACGACGGGGACCCCATCTCGGAGCGCGAGGGAGACGACCTGATCGACCGTAGCGTCATCCGCATGCGACACGTCGACGATGCCGCCCGCCCGGTGGATCTGTTCGACGAGTGCTCGACCTTCCGACGTCAAACCCCAGGCCTTGCGAGGGTCGGTCGACGATGCCGCGAGGCGGTTGTGGGCCCGATGAACCAGGCCGAAGACCCTCACGCCACGAGCAACCCAGCGCAGGGCGCTCTTGTCATCGTCAGCCAGGGGGGCCGCCCCTTCCAAAGCGAGCCAGGTCGCGACCCCCTGCTGCCCAACGCCTTGGCACCCTGGAAAGCGAAAGGGAGCATGGTGCGCCAGACCAGCCAACACCTTCGCGTAAGAGGCCTCCAGATCGGGCGCCGTGGGTCCCGTGCTCGAGCCCTCGTGCGGCACGAAGAGGGGAAGCACGACCCCCATCACACCGGCGGCTCGCAGCCAGCTAGCTTGGAACTGACCCGAGCCCATGTCGAATGGCTTCCCCTTGTAATTGACCTGATAGGAGAGGTCCACGTGAAGGTCGATGACCGGAACCACCGGAGCGTCCGCGCGAGGCGCGCTGTGACCGCTCGCCACCAACCCTGCGAGGAGGACGAAACCCAACAAGTAGCTGGCGAAGGACTCCGCAGTACCCAAACTGCGTCGGATCCTCCAGGAAAGCGGCGAGGTCACGGCATCATCCTAGTTCGAGTCGGCGCTGCGCTCCAACGGCCTTATCCGCCGCGCCCGCAATCTACCGAGCGGCCTGGACGCGCCGCACGCCAAAGAATGAGCCCGCGGCGACGGCTGGTCCACGCTAGTATCGGGAGTCATGTGGTCCCGCGTCGACGACGTTCGCATCGAGAATCTCCGCCCGCTCATCCCTCCCGCTATCCTCATGGAGGAGATCCCGACCGAGGAATACCATTCCGAGTTCGTTGCCGAATCCCGGGAGCGAATCGGCAACAGCGTCCTCGGAACGGACGACAGGCTGCTGGTCATCGTGGGCCCGTGCTCAATCCACGATCCGGGTGCAGCCCTGGAGTATGCGCGCCGTCTGCATCTCATTGCGCCACGGTTCTCATCCGAGCTCCTGCTGGTGATGCGAACATACTTCGAAAAGCCCCGAACCACGGTCGGCTGGAAGGGCTTGATCAACGATCCGGATTTGGATGGTCGATTCGCGATCAACAAGGGGCTGCGCATCGCACGGCGGCTCTTGCGCGACATTCTCTCGCTCGGGGTACCTACCGCCACCGAGTTCCTGGATCCGATCAGTCCGCAGTTCTTCGCAGACCTCGTTTGTTGGGGCGCTATTGGTGCGCGCACCACCGAGAGTCAAGTGCATCGCGAACTCGCGAGTGGACTAAGCATGCCGGTTGGCTTCAAGAACGCCACGAGTGGAGATATTCAAGTGGCCGTGGACGCTTTGCGCTCCGCGGCTTCGCCGCATCGCTTCTTATCCGTTACCAAGCAAGGGCTCGCGGCCATTGTCGCCACAAGAGGCAACCCCTTGTGCCACGTCATCCTGCGAGGTGGCCGCCAGGGCCCGAACTACGGTGAGGACCAGATCGAGCACGCCGCTGAGCTCCTGAGGAGCGCCGGCCTGGGGCCGCGGGTGCTCGTGGACGCAAGCCATGCCAACAGCGGCCGCGACCCAACTCGGCAGGCGGATGTCGCTCGGGAGATCGCTCGACAAGTCGCGGGCGGCAGCCGCCAGATAATCGGGCTCATGCTGGAAAGCTTCCTCGTGGGAGGCGCGCAGCGCCTTGGAGCGGAGCCCCTCGTCTATGGACAGAGCATCACAGATGGCTGTCTTGGCTGGGAAGAGACCGTCGAGGTCATCGAGCGCCTGGCCAACGCGGTGGTGCTCCGGCGTCAACACGCTGGGGCACGCTAGGCCCGTGCGATCATCCCCGGCGTCCCCCACACGGCTCGGCGTCGTCCCCACCCGGCCAACCGCCCCAAGGATACAAGTCCCCGCAAGCTGGCCGGGCGCGCTCCCGTGATTTAGGGTGCGTGCCATGAAGGGTTACCGCAGTCGAACCTCAACGCATGGCCGAAACATGGCTGGTGCTCGTGCCCTGTGGCGCGCCACGGGCATGAACGACGCAGACTTTGGCAAGCCAATCATCGCCATCGCGAATAGTTTCACCCAGTTCGTGCCGGGTCACGTGCACCTTCACGACGTCGGGCAGCGTGTGAAGAAGGTAATCGACGCCGCAGGCGGATGGGGAGTCGAGTTCAATACGATCGCCGTCGACGACGGCATCGCCATGGGCCATGGCGGCATGCTCTATTCTCTGCCAAGCCGAGAGCTCATCGCCGACAGCGTGGAGTACATGGTGAACGCGCATTGCGCGGATGCTCTGATCTGCATCTCGAACTGCGACAAGATCACCCCCGGAATGCTCCTGGCGACCATGCGCTTGAATGTTCCGACGATCTTTGTCTCCGGTGGACCGATGGAGGCGGGGGTTACGGCTGGAACTCATGACCGGGATGGCAATCCAGTTACTCGCAAGCTCGATCTGATAGATTCCATGATCGCCGCCGGTGACGATCAGGTCAGTGACCAGGACGTCGCCGAGATCGAGCGTTCTGCCTGCCCCACCTGCGGGTCATGCTCCGGCATGTTCACCGCCAACAGCATGAACTGCTTGAACGAAGCGCTCGGGTTGGCGCTGCCGGGCAACGGGACGCTACTCGCAACCCACACCCTGCGCTGGGAGCTCTTCGAGGCCGCAGCCAAGCGGATCGTCCAGATCGCCAAGGAGCACTACATCGAGGGAAACGACCGTCTTCTGCCTCGATCGATAGCAACCTTCGAAGCGTTCGAGAACGCCATGGCCCTGGACATCGCCATGGGCGGCTCGACCAATACGGTGCTCCACATCCTCGCGATCGCCGAGGAGGCCGGTGTCCAGTTCACGATGAAGGACATCGACCGCTTGTCTCGCCGCGTGCCTAATCTGTGCAAGGTCGCACCGTCCTCCCAATACCACGTGGAGGATGTCCACCGCGCTGGTGGAATACCCACCATAATGGGAGAGCTGCAGCGCCTAGGCCTCGTCCATGGAGGGGTTTCTACGGTCCATGCGACGACAATGGCGGAGGCCATAGCAAACGAGGATATCCGCTCAGAAACCGCCAGTGACAAGGCAAAGCGTCGCGCCCTCGCCGCGCCGGGAGGTGTGCGTACGATCGTGGCGTTCAGCCAGGACAAGTACTTCGAGAGTCCCGACCTGAACGTCGAGAGCGGCTGCATTCGGGACGGCCAACACGCCTACAGCACCGACGGTGGTCTGGCAGTGCTTTACGGAAACCTGGCGGAGGAAGGCTGCATCGTGAAGACGGCGGGCGTCGATGCATCAATCCTGAGATTTGCGGGCCCGGCGCGCGTCTTTCACTCTCAGGAGGCAGCCTGCGAAGCCATCCTGAGCGACAGGATCGTGCCTGGAGATGTCGTCGTCATCGTCTATGAAGGTCCGAAGGGCGGCCCGGGTATGCAGGAAATGCTGTACCCAACCTCTTACTTGAAGAGCAGAGGCCTGGGGAAGGCGTGCGCGCTCATCACCGACGGCAGGTTCAGCGGCGGAACCAGCGGGTTGAGCATCGGACACGCTTCGCCAGAAGCTGCTGAGCGCGGCACCATCGCGCTCGTCGAGGAGGGCGATCGAATCGTGATCGACATTCCGGCGCGGAGCATTCGGCTCGATCTACCAGACGACATCATCGCCGGCCGCCGCGCCAGCATGGATGCTCGCGGACCGGACGGCTATCGCCCGAAACGGGAACGCTCGGTGAGCCAGGCGCTGCAGGCCTATGCTCTCATGACGACGAGTGCCGCTCGAGGCGCAGTCAGGGACATCGCGCAGCTGCGGAGAGGGTGAGGCCCACATCCCGGAGGCATCCGGCCCCGGCGCGCGTGTAGGTGTCGCGGCCCGGCACCTTACGCGCAACCACCCTTTTCGTGCGCTTCGATGACGCTGGGCCTACTTGGCGGGGCCAGATCGCCGTTCGGGTCCCCGAGAACCAGTGGGCCAGACACATCGCAGAAGCCACAGCAGCTCAGAGAACCTCGCGAGCTGCGACCCGCTCGAGCACGAGAACACTTCTCGGAGTCTAGTCGCTTCAGCTGCAGCACCCGGAGAGAGTACGATGCCGCCAAGCTCCGTCATCAGTCATCCCCCCAAGCTGGGCGTGCCCTGGCTCGATGCGCAGCACGCGCACATCGTCGAGATGTCGAGGGAAACCTTAGCGCTCGATGCCGCAGACCGTCATCCCGTTGCTCGGCCTGCACTCCTGGAGCTCCTTCGCCACGTCGCCGTTCACTTCGGTGCCGAGGAGGAGCTGATGAGGTTCGTCGGCTATCCCCTGTTGGCGCCCCATGTCAAAGACCACGAACACCTCCTGCGCCGGGTCGAGGGGCTGGCGCAGGAACACCTCGAGCCAGGCCCCCTCGCGGAAGCACTGACCCCGCTTCTGACAGTCTGGATTGCTCGGCACATTGCCCAACTCGACGCCCAGCTCGCCGTGTTCCTCGAGCGCCATCCTGAGAGGCTGAATGCCTATCTGGACCAGGGGGGCAGCCAGATGCTCAGGGCCAGCGGCGAAGAGTGGGAAGCGGTAGACCGGACCCCAAACCGCGGGTGGGAGTCCACGACGCAGACATCCTGAGCGAACGTCCCAGCGCGTTCCGTGCACGGCTGTCCTTGCGGCTCGAGCCGATGGCGTCGGCAACGAAGCGCCCAGCCTGCCAACACGCGGCTAAAGCGCTCGCCCCTCGAGCGCGCTCGTATCCCGGGGCAAAGGGTCCCGTTCCGAGCGGTCCGCCTGCCACGGCCAAGACGAAGAGGCTTCATCAAGTCTTCAATCGCGGATCTATGGCGTCCCGCAAACCCTCTCCGGCCACATTGTAGACGGTCACCGTTAGAAATATCGCGAAGCCTGGAAACACGGCCAGCCACCATGCGTCCGTGTTACCTCGCGCGCCGTTGAGCAACCCACCCCAAGACGCCATATCATCGGGAATCCCAAAACCGAGGAACGACAGAGCGCTCTCCAGGAGGATTGCAGAAGCCATGGCGAAAGTCGCGCTCACCAACACGGGGCTGATGGCGTTGGGGAGAATGTGCCACAGGATGATCCTCGAATCGGAGGCGCCCTGAGCTCGCGAAGCTTGAACGTAGTCCAGCGTCTTGACGCGAAGGATCTCGCCGCGCACCAGGCGCGCGACGTCCGTCCAGCGAATCAAACCGATGACGATCATCATGGCGAAGACGGCGCCCCAGCCCTGCGGCGCGAGCACCGCAAGCATGGCGACTAGCAGAAGAAGTGTCGGCACCGAGTGCACAACCTCCAAGAGGCGCATCAGAACGATGTCCAGAAGGCCGCCGTAGTAGGCCGCAAGCGTTCCGAAAGCTACTCCAACCAGAACCAGTACGATCACCGACATGACACCTACGGCGAGGCTCACTCGTGCTCCGTGGATGATTCTGGCAAGCACGTCGCGGCCCCCTTGATCCGTCCCTAGCCAATGCTGCGCGGTCGGCCCGCTCAGCACGTGATCGAGATCGTGGGAATTGTATCCGTAGGGCACCACGGGGAGCACGGCCCAATCCCCCTCCCGCATCGTCTTCACGAGAAGGTCGTTATCGTAGATGCGCAGAGCTTGCGGATTGACGAGATTCGGAAGAACGTAAAGCCGCCCCTCGAAGTACGCGACCAGGGGCTTGTCCGATGCGATGAAATCCGCGCTGATCGCCAGGGCTACCACGCATGCGATCGTCCACAGCGAAACGCGGTTCAGACGGTATCGCCAGAACTGCCTCCAGACGAGCTCGTGATAGGCGACCCCCCTGGCCGCAGCACGGGCAGTCGTCGGCTCGGGATCGGGTCCGTCGATCGCGTCATGGGGAACTCCCCCGGCCCCCGGTATCTCGTTCGGATCCGTCATCGCCCCGCCTCCGCGCCGTACGTAATCCGGGGATCGACGACAGCGTACAAGATGTCACTCACGAGGATGCCCACCATGGTGATGACCGCCGTGAACGCGACGATCGTAATGAGCAGCGGATAATCTGGCATTCGCAACGCTTCCAGAAACACTAGGCCCATGCCGCGTATGCCGAAGATCGATTCGACGATCACCGACCCGCTAATGAGATACGGCAGCGTCAGACCGAACAGCGTCACGATGGGGATGACGCTATTGCGCAGCGCGTGCTTGAAGATGACGACACGCTCCGAAAGCCCTTTGGCTCGTGCCGTTCGGATGTAATCCTGGCGCACGGTCTCCAGCATGCCCGTGCGCATGTACCGCGACAGGCTAGCAAAAGCGTTGTATGTCAACGTAACGACTGGCAGAACGATATGCCAGCCAACGTCCAGGAGCTTCGCATACCAGGGCATGGCGCCGAACCCCTCGAATGAATGCCAGCCTTGCAGTGGAAAACACCCAGGCGACTCGGACCAGCTGCAGTCTACGTACTCGCCGCTCGCGAGAAAAACCAGCAGCATCGTGCCAACCCAAAAGCTCGGCAGCGAGTACAGCGTGAAGAGAACGACGGTGGCGATGCGATCCGATACGCTATTCTGCCGCACGGCGGAGTAGACGCCGACAGGGATGGCGACGATGTACGCAATGGCAAGTGAGAGAAATGACAAGAGCATCGTCACGGGCAACGCCTCTCCGATGACCTCGGAGATGGGGCGCCCGTCCTGCCAGCGGTTACCCAAATCCAGAGTCACGAGCCGCGTCACGAGCCGTGAGTATTGGATGTACCATGGCCTGTCGAGGTCATAAATGGAGCGAAGGTGCTGTAGGGCCTCCTGCGAGATCTGGCCCCCTCGAAGCCCGCCCTCGAGATTGGCCACCATCGGATCGGCGTTCGCGAGCCGCAGCACTAGGAAGCAAACCAGAGTGATCCCAAAGAATGTCGGAATCATCATCAACACACGCCGCACGACGTATCGGATCACGAATCACCTCCCGACGATGTAGTCGTCAGCCTCTCCACTGGGATCGCACCCATCAAGGCTCCACCCACCAGTCCTCGTACTGCCAGCCCACCAGGCTTTGCCTGACGCCATGAACCCGACGGTGGATGAGCGAAAGCCTGGGGTTTACATACAACCATGTATATGGTTGCGCCGCGTAGAGCAAGCGGTGCAGCTCTCGATACAGGTCATTCCGACGCACCTCGTCCAGAGTAACCCGAGCTTGACTCATTAACTGGTCCGCACGCGCATTGCTGAAGCTGATGTAGTTGCTGCCGCCTTCGATGGAATCACTGTGCCAGATCTGTGTTGGATCCCCACGAGGGGAAGAGCTACCCCAAGCGAGGGTACACGCATCGAACTCCTTGTCCCGAAGTTGCTTCACGAAGGCTGACCACTCCACGCGATGCAGCTGGAGGTCGATCCCCGCTCGCTCGAAGTCCTCCTTCACCTTCGTGATCATCCGCGCCGCCGTTTCGGAACCAGCGGGAATCATGAAACGAAATCGGAAGTCGATCCCCTGGCGCTCGCGCACCCCGTCGCCATTCCGGTCAACCCACCCCGCCTCTTCCAACAGCCGAACGGCCGCAGCCGGATCATAAGGCAACGGCTCGACAGTTTGATCACACGATTCTCCCGCCCAATAAAAATGGCAGGTCGTCTCACGGGGAAGACCATAGAACATGGCTCTGATGATACCAGGTCGGTTGATGAGCATGGTCAGGGCTCGACGCACTCGAACGTCCTTGAAGAAGGGTCTCCGCAGGTTCCAGCCAATCCAGGAGTAGTTGTTATCGTAATGTTTCGTGCGGTAGTAGTCTTCACGGATCGCCTGACCCATCTTCCGCCATTGCTCCGAGGTCACTGACACGACGTCGACCTCTTCACGTTCGGCGAGTTGGTATGCGACCGTCGAATCCTTGACGATCCGGAATACGACCCTGTCCAGGTAAGGCTTCTTCCCCCAGTATCCGTTATTCCTCTCTATAACTATTTTCTGCGCGCTCCTCCATTCCTGGAAGCGGAAGGGGCCGGTGCCAATCGGATGCCGGTTCAGCGGGTTGCTCGCAGCCTCGTTGTATTCAGCGCCGCTCAGTTCCGCGATGACATGCGCCGGCTGAATCGGAATCTCCGCAAAGATGCCGTCCATAATGAGGAAGTAGGGCTTAGCGAAGGAGAACCGCACCGTGTGCTCGTCCAGCGCTTCATACCTTTCTAGCTCCTTGGTGTAGGCGCGGATGTGGACGGCCTTGGTCTTCTCATTCTGGACCTTGTCGAAGGTAGCGACCACGTCCTGTGACGTGAACGGTTTCCCGTCGTGCCATTTCACCCCTCGCCTCAGGTGAAAGGTGTAGGTCTTTAGGTCCGGAGCAACATCCCAACGCTCAGCGAGCTCAGGCACAATCTGGTACCGTGGTTCGTCGTACGGGTCGTTCCCGACGAGCGACTCGTACACTCTATGATCCGTAATGCGCGATGCTATCCAGTCGGAGTCCACCAAGGTATTGAGGGATGGCGGATCGGTGGTGATCACTGAGACGACTTGGCCGCCGTGGCGAGGCTTCCCAGTCAATGCTGCGGGTGGAAGATCGCCCCGAACCCAGGGATCTGCCGTCGCCGCGGCCTCCTCCACCTCCGCTACCGCGGGCTCTCCTCGGTCGGAACTCCCCCTTACGACGCGGCATCCCAGCAATGCGCTGGCGAGGAGCACGGCCAGAAGGCACAGCTGCAGCGCGCGAGCATGCGACGACGAACAGCATATTGGTCGGTGACGGCGCTCCAACGGACTATCCAATGGATGTGGGGTTCTCTCGCTTCCATTTGATATTGCAACCGAGGCTTGGACGTTGCTCCGCCGTGGGCTGCCGCCCGGCGAGTACGGCGTCCAGCGCCTCCCGCAAGTCGCTGCCCGTGACAGGCGCGCCATTGCCGGGTCTGCTTTGATCGAACTGCCCGCGATAGGCCAGCTTAGCCGCGGCATCGTACAGGAAGAAGTCCGGCGTACAGGCGGCAGCAAAGCGGCGAGCGACGCTCTGGTCTTCGTCATAGAGGTAGGGGAAGGTGTATCCCGCTTCGGCTGCCACGCGCGACATTTCTCGCGGGCCGTCGGCAGGATAGGTCGATGCGTCGTTCGAGCTCACTGCCACCATCTTGGCTCCACGCTCGGAGCAGTAGCGCCCGAACTCTGCGAGACCATCCTGGATGTGCTTCACGTAAGGGCAGTGATTGCAGATGAAGGCTACGACAATCGCCTTGGCACCAAGGAGGTCGTCGGACCCAACGACCCCTCCCTTGCTAGTATCCGGCAATCTGAAGTCAGGCATTGGGGTGCCCAGCTCAACCATGGTGGAGGGCGTTGCTACCATTTTGGCGTTTCCTCTCTTCGGCGGTTCGATAGGGTGATGCGCGGTCAGAACGACAAAAAACTGGCCGTACCGCAGGCAGGCGTGGAGCATAGCGAGAGTTGCAGAAGGCACAACCGCTGTCCCGGCAGCTAAACCCGCGGACGGATTCGCCCGCGTGAGGGGCTCACACCACCGGCCCCCGGCTCCAACTCCTCCTGAGCGTCGATGCTCGGCCGTGCCAGGAGTGGCAGGGACCGATCCTCAGGGCGAGTCATCGGGCCCAGGCGCCGTCATCATTCCCGGTGCCGAAGGCGCCACTCACTCCAACGAACAACCAGCCCTGTCGGTTCCGGAGGACTACCGGCTCTTCCGACCAATGCCCAGTGTTGACGCTCCCACGAATACCGGCGTTGGCGTCAAGCCATGAGAATACCTCGCGTGACACGACCAAGCGAGCCGTCCCCACTGACTGGCCTCTGTCTCGCTCGAGGGGCTCGCGCGTGGCCGTGGCGGACGCTCCTCCCGCGGCCACGGCGCGCCACGGAGGCGACAAGTAGGAGACCGAGACGGTCAGCGACGCAATCGGGCGGAAGTCGCCGCGCACTTCGTCCACGGTGCTGCGCAGGGCTGCGCTCGATGCCAGAGAGAAGTCGCCGTGCCACGTGCGTGCCAAGAATGTCGAATAGCCAGCCATGAAGAGCGGGGTCACCCTTGTACTGCTCTCGCCCGCGGGTAGCGCTTGTCGGACGTAGGTGGCCCCAGCCTGGAGAGTACCTTCGGACGACCTCGACAGACGCCGGCTCCAGGCGACCGAGCTCGAGAAGCTTTGCGCACGCACTCCCGGATCGGCTGTGAGGTACGCATACGCGACCGGAGTAGAGACGGTGTCGCGGCGGTTGACCCGATACCCTGGGGTAACGAAGACCCTGGTTACCGTCGAATCCGGGTACGCGAAGCGTTGTGCCGGCTCGAGCGAACGGCGGAGTCCCAGCTCGGCCCCAAGCTGCAGCATGTAGCGCCGTGAGAGCGCATGACTTGCTGTCAAGCGCGCATCCAAGGAACCGAAGCGCAACCGGGCGAGACGAAGCTCGGTTGGTTGCTCTGGACCCAAAGCGTCCGTGAAGTTTGCATACGCAACCTCGCCGTACCTAGCGTCGGTGCTTGCTTCGAACGCTGTCCGGCGGTCTAATAACCAATCCGCACTGAGACGTGCCTCGTGCATCAGGAAAACCGATCCAGCACCAGGCGGCTGAGGGCTCTGGCGCCGCCACCGCGGACCGTATCGAAGCAGCACCCCGCCACGCCGATCCCGATACCTGCCTGCCACGAATGGGTTCAGGGTTCCTCCTACCACGGTCTCCGCGGGGCCGTCGTAGACGAGGGGCGCGCGTCCCACCTCGCCAACCGCATGGGCTCCCACGGCCACGTCCACCAGGTGGAGTGAACCCACGACAGAGAGGGGGAGAATGCCTATCATGCCGCAGCGCTACTCGACGACGATGACGTCTCCATCGCGCAGCGCGAAGCGATTGCTGACGGTATCCCCGGTCGTCAGCAAGTCGTAGTCGAAGCGCACGCGCAACGGTTGATTTCCTCGGCGCACAACATACACCGAATCCGGGTCAGCGAACTCGCTGAGTCCACCGGCTCGAGCCAACGCATCTACCACGCCTGAACCAGGCTTGAGCTCAGCAATGCCCACCGACTGAACCTCACCCATGACAACGACGGTCAATGCGCGCTCTTCGACAAGGGCCACCGACACCGTGGGTTGTTGGACAACGCGAGCCAGGCGCTTCTCCAGACCCGCCGCCAGCCGCTCGGGCGACTCCCCCGCCGCCGGCACCTGACCAAGAATGGGCAATGACAGGGTCCCATCCGCGGCAATGACATGTTCCCCCGATAGGGACTCCTGGTCGCGAACGAAGACGTAGATCTTGTCGCCTGCTTCAAGGGATAGCGCCGCGGCGTGGTCCACCTGTTGTGGCAGGTCCTGAACCCACACATAGGACTGTCGTGACGCACAGGCCGTCATTGAGGCGCTCCACAAAAATGCCATCGCAATCCATGGCCCCGCGGTGCTCAGTCGGCTCAGGAAGCCCCTACGGGCGGAAGGTAGGACACGAATGGGCAGTCTGGCCACGGCGCTTTCTTGCACGTTCCCGTTTGTAGGGCCTCTGCCCCCGCGCGTACAGGTCTCCTTCCTGTGCTTTATGCCTTTCGCCGTCCGCTCGCGGCTGGCCGTGGCAAACTGACGCACTGAGCGGTAGGAACGCAACCCGCTCCGCGATGCACTGGGTCGGCACTGCGTGCGGCTCCGGGCACGCCAGCTCTCCCGCAGAACCGCCTTTCCGATCCAGTCAGTCGTGGTACCTTGGGCTGCGTGGACCTCATGCTGGTGCTGGCCGGAACCACGGGACCGTGGGTGGGTCGTTGGGCTCCAGGAATCGGTGATCCTTCGCTTGGCGGATGGTTGACGGTCGCGTGCTATCTCCTCGGCGCGTGGGCCTGTCGGGAGGCGGCTCGCGCGGCCGGTCGTTGTTCGATGCCACGGAGGGAGCGCCGGTTCTGGATGCTGCTCGCCTTGCTTCTCTTGCTACTCGGCGCCAACAAGCAACTCGATCTGCAGAGTGCCTTGACGGAATTCGGTCGTCTACTGGCGCGCGCCCACGGCTGGTATGGGCAACGCGCGCTCGTTCAACTCTGGTTCATAGTAGCAGCAGGCGTAGCCGCAATGGCGCTTGCTGGTGCTGTCTTGTACCTCCTTCGCAGGGCACCAAAGCCGACACAGCTGGCAATCATGGGCGCGGGAGCCCTCCTCGGCTTCGTACTGATTCGGGCCGCGTCCTTCCATCACATGGATCGCTTCGTGGGCAGCATGCTCTTGGGGCTACGTGCCAATTGGCTCCTGGAGATCGGCGGAATCCTCCTCGTCGCGGCGGGTGCCCTGTGGCGGCGGGATGCTTCGCGCCCGGCGGCGCCAGCCACGGATCGGGCTGTCTAGGTTCTGCCTCCGGCACGCGCGTTGAGCCGAAAACACCTACGGACGCGCTGGTTACCGTTCAGGCGAAAGCTCGCCACCTAGAAGGTCCCGCCATGCAGCCAAGACAGACTGTCTCTCGCGCTCGAGAGAATACTCGCAATTCAGATATTCGGAGAACTGGCGTCCCTTCGCTTCAGCATCGACCGGATGCGTCTCACACCAGCTCAACACCCGCTCCAGCTCTTGGGCAAAGGCCAAGACGTCCCCTTGCGGAACCGGAAAACTCAGATGCGGCTGCAGATACTCCCGAGCCGCGATGCCCGAATAGCCAACCACGACGCACCCACACATTCCCGCCTCGACAGGTGGCAACCCGAAGCCCTCGGACTCGCAGGTACTGAGGTAGACGAGCGCGCGCCCGAGTTCGTCCGCGACCTGGCGCTCCGAGGCACCATCGATGGGCGCGAGTTGCCAGCCAGCTAGACGTCCGCGCGACGCCAGCAACCGAATGACCTGTTCCAGGTGCTTCGGCAGCTTCCGCGGCATGAAGGCAATTCGAAGCTCCTTCTTCGGCCGAGGTGCGAACAGCGTTCCGTCGACTCCATTGCGGACGCGCAGCACCCTCGCGCTAGGAAACGCGAACTGCAGGTACTCTCGGTTGTGCTCCGAGACAGTCACCGTACCTAAGGTGTTCGACTGTGCGTAGACGCTCGACCCGCTTTCCTTCTGCATCCCACAGCGGGAGAACGTGCCGTGCGCGTTCTGGTTGAAGATGACCTGCCGTAGCCGCGTCACCGCACCGTTCAGACCGCACCCGAAGAACTCTGGGAGCACGACGATGTCCTGCTCGGTGGTCGTATACGGTTGGATCGAGCCATCTGCGCCCTCGAGGCCGATCCTTCTTCCCGGATTGATCCGTAGTTCAGGCGGGGGACCGACAGAGCGGAGGCGGTGCGTCGCGGCTCGTCCGACTCGAACCATCCAATGCTCGTCCAGGTGCGCCAGGGAGGCCGTCGAGGAAAACCAACGGCAACGTTGGCCCGCCTTGGCGTGCAACACGCGGGCGTGTAGCCCCGCCTCCGACAGGATCTGAGCGTGGCGGTAAATCTGTTTGATGCCCCCGATGGGGCGCTTCGCGGAAGGGCTAAAGAACAGTATCACTGGGGCTGACACTCCGGCAGCAGCACGGTCGACAGGAGAGGCACGCTATCACTCCGTGCGAACCTCAGCCAGTGCGCGAGGGAATGCCCGACCCGTCGGCACTGGCTTCAACGGCGGTGCGCCGTGGCGTTATGTCACTGCTCCGAAGGTTTGCTGTGGCAGCACGCTCCAGCGGCTCGATGGCCGCCCGCATAGTCACTCGTCGAGCGCGAGCGACGCGCTCCACTGCTCCGGCTTCGCTGGCGCGCCGCATCGCCCACTCGGCGGATACGGCGCACCAGGTCGCCTGCGCCACTCGAAGTCAGACAGTCCCTGCGGGGGTTGCCGGTTGATCGCTGGGTGCCACACACTTACTGTTATTCTCCCAGCTCGGGCGGGCTAGCGCGTAGATTCGTAGGCTCCCAGGTCAAAGGCGCCACCCTGTGGCCGCGGGTTCCCCGCGAAGTCGTCATGCAGCGGGACAGCAGCCCCAACGTCGCGTCCGATCGAGCCTTCCGCAAGAGCGTAGTCGCAAGAGAGCGGATCTGCAGCGTCGTGGATGAAGCCGACATCGTCGCCTATCACGTTCTGTTCCGCAACGGTTCCTATTCCCTGGTCCTCGACGAATGCGGGAGTCCCGCTCCCTGCCTGGGCCAGGTTATTCTTCACGACCGTCGCCTCGCTCGATGGCGCGATCTCGATGATCGGACCGCTCTCCGCGTCCGCCGGCAGGTGGATCGTGTTGTTGAAGATCCTGACCCCGTGGGGCGCCGGCTCGATCCCGCGGCGCCCGACAAGGATGGCCTTAAATCCATCCGACGCGCCGTATCCCGAGAATACGTTGTTGCGAATCGTAATCGCCCGGGCCCAAACATGCAGGGCGACTGCCACCTTTCGACCATTCTCCGAACCGAACGTGGGGACGAAGCGGTTCTTCTCGACGACCACGTCGCTGATGCGCTCGTCCGAGCCATCGTCCTGCGGCCCGACCGCGACGGGCCAGGGCCCCGATGTTCCGAATGTGTTATGCTGCAGGATCACATATTGTGTCCTCGAATGCTGCCTCCCGCCCCCCTCCGTCGTGAGGGACTCTTCCTTTGGACCGTGTAGTTTGAGGGCATGACGGCCAGTTCCGCTAGTCATGCTCGCGCCTGACAGTTCGTTGTGGGCAATGGAGGCCCTGTTCGCTTTCCAGACACGCACTATGTGCGAGTTTTGCGCGTCCCGAAACTCGTTCCCGAGCACGGAGAGCTTGGCTCCTCCGATGTAGAGGATGTTCAGGGCAGCCCCATACGCCAGGCAGCTTTGCAGCGCGTTCTCACTGTGATCTGCAGTATCCCAGGTAGAGAGGCTCATGGGAACCTCGAAGCCTTCGAGCTGAACACGCAACGTCAAGACACGGTGCACCTCGGTGGTGCCGGACCAAAACGACCCCTCAGCGCCACCGACACCCCGAACATCCATGATCCTCACATCGCGGGAGTGCTTCAGGCTCAGAACCGCACCGTCTAGGGATGACATGATCTGGGGCGCGTTAGCGCAAATGCCATGGCGGTCTGGCGACGAGCATGGGCCGAATGCTCCTAAGGTAAACGGGCCCGACGTCTCCAATCTGACGGAGTCGGTGGTCGTGAAGGCGTCCCCTCGGCGCAGCAGCACGCGCCGTCCCGCTTCCACGTGAGCGCCGACCTCGGTGAAATTGCCGGTGGTCAGCTGCACGGCGCCGCTCGGGCAATCGTCGAAGACTCCGCTCGATGAGACGCAGACGGTCGCATCTCCAGCGAATACGACCTCGGGGTCGTCGACGACGATGCGCGCTACGTGCTGCTCCGTGTCGCCACTGCTCGTCGTGACTGTCAACCGGGCTTCGTATGTACCGGGGTGTTCATAGACGTGCGCGGCCACGTGTCCCGTAGCCGTGTCCTTCGACAGCCCGTCCGTTCCCCACTCTCCGGCCGCGGCATCACCGAATTGCCACTCGTACGCGAAGTCCGAGTACTCTAGCCGCCCCTCTACCATCGGGGGGGACGCGATACTCCCGACGCCAGTCGCATCAAAGAAGACGTGCAGGGGCGCGACGCCTTGGCTGCGACTCGCCAACTCTGGAGCTTCGCGTGCCGTAGCCGATGCCGCACCAGGCGGAGCCACACTGTCGGACGCGCCGTTCCCGGCAGCCGGGAAAGCATCAGCGCCAGCAGAACCAGCGCTTCCGATCACGTCGTTCCGCTTTGGAACGTCGGCGCCGCTCTGAGGCGCAACCGAGCAATGAAGCGTGAGCACGGCCATGCCCATCGAGAGGCACAGCCCGCTGAGATCATGTCGCATATCGACTCTCTTTTCTCAATCGTCGAGACAAGCACTTGCATCGCCAGTCGTGCGTTGGCTCGTCGCGGCTAGGATAGCATGCACATGATCGGCGCAAGACCACGCGCTCGATCATCTGTACCCCCTAACGGTCGCGGCACGCGCCTCTTTCGCGAAAATTCTTCGCCGCTCAAGCACCAGGTTATGCCGCCAAAGCGCGCCCACACACCGGAAACGTCGGCGAATCGCCGAACATTGGGGTTCACAGACCTCCGTCTCGAGGCGTCGCATCACGCGTCTGGTCTGCGCTGGGACACGACAGGTAGGCCGTCCCTCGCCGATTCTGGCTGGGACCGCGCCGACGCTTCTCAGCGCGAGGATGATCCGACAACACCTCCGCTAAGGAATCGAACTCGCTCTGGCGGGTTCTTCAGGAGAACGCCGTACGCCAGTTGCCATGAACGTACGCTCCACGGCTTGAGCCTCAGCGCCTGCCACAGGTAGGAGCGCGCTGTCGAGCGATGCCCGGAGTTCCACGCCATCCATCCATACCGCAGTGCATAGTCGTGGCGCGACGCCGCGTCGTCACCCGCACGCCAATGAGAACTTGCCTCGAACGTGCCCGTGCAGCCCCGGCGCTGCCAAGCGGCCTCGCACGCCCGTTTCGCCGCACGCCGCTGCGCCGCGCTCTGCACCACACTCACCGCCGAGTGGTGGATTCGGTACCGCACGAGCGGCGATGGTAGGTTGGCGAGAAGACCCAGTTCCCCAAGCCTAAGCCAGAGGTCCAGGTCCTCTGCCGGAAACTGCTCTGCGCGGTATCCACCCACCTCCTCGACGGCAGTCCTACGCATCATCGCAGACGGGTGAGCAATTGCGCTGTGGCCGGCGAGATGCTTCTCCTCTATCTCTCCGTGGTCGAGCGGGCTGCCAACGACACCGATGCGCTGCCCTCTCGCATTGATGTACTCGATGCGTGTCCCGACCAGCACGTGCGCTGCATGCTGGTCGAGGAAACGCACCTGTTCGGCAAAGCGCGTTGGCAGACACACATCATCGGCATCCATGCGCGCCAGCAACTCACCGCGCGCCATCCCGATCAACTCGTTCAGTGTTGCAACGAGCCCCCGGTTGGACCGAGTAATCACACGCATCCTTGAATCGCTTCCAGCGAGCTCTTCCAACGTGTCGAGCGAACCATCACGGCTCCCATCATCCACGGCGAGCAGCTCGAAGTCGGAGTAGCTCTGGGCTAGGATGCTCTGGACGGCTTCGCGAAGATAAGGCTCACCATTGTAGACCGGGAGTAGTACTGATACGCGCGGCTCTTTGCCGCCGTCGTGGTTCCAAGGGCGTGCGCTCACTCATTCTCCTTCGGATGGCAGGGATGCCGTGAGCCTAGGGACGTCGATCTGGAACGGCCAGGGCTGGTCCTTCACCACGAAATGCTCCCCAAGACGGGCCACGCCCTGCTTAGCAGCCAGCGAGCTGGAGGTACAGGCGTAGCCACGAGCGTCGGCGAGGCGGCAAAGCTGGCGTTGCCGGGCAAAATGCCGCACCAACAAGAACAAATGTGGCACCCCTGCACCACGGCCTCGCGGCCTAGTCTCAGGACCTAGAACGTACCGCAACGTGCGGTCGCTGATTCGGAAAACCCCGGGTGCACCATTGCGTCCGAGGGGTTCCGGTGCGAGGGCGCGAGGGCTAGATACCTCGAGTCGTGGTGTCCAAGACCAGCTCCTTGGGCCCGGGTATAAACTATGTCACAACGAAGACTGGTACTGATAAGCCCTTGCCGGGACGAAGCCGAGCACCTGGAACGTACGATCGAGTCGGTCGCTCGGCAGACCCTTCACCCCGACCTTTGGGTCATCGTCGATGACGGATCCACCGACGCGACTCCTCGCCTCCTGGCCGAAGCCGCCGCTAGGTATCCCTATATTCGCGTGGTAACCCGCGAGGATAGGGGCCGGCGCGCAGTAGGCCCAGGGGTGATCGACGCCTTCTACGCCGGCTACGAGAGCGTGGATTCGCAGCAGTTCGAATACCTGTGCAAGCTCGATCTCGACCTCGATCTGCCCCCCCGGTACTTCGAGATCCTCATCGAGCGAATGGACCGTGATCCCCGTCTCGGCACGTGCAGCGGCAAGCCATACTACTCCCAGGGCGGTCACCTTCTCAGCGAGGGGTGCGGTGACGAGAATTCCGCCGGAATGAGCAAGCTGTATCGCCGGACGTGCTTCGAGCAGATCGGAGGGTTCGTGCGCGAAGTCATGTGGGATGGCATTGATGGGCACCGCTGCCGGATGCTAGGCTGGTGCGCTATCAGCTGGGATGAGCCCGATCTACGGGTGCTGCATCTGCGACCGATGGGCTCCAGTGACCGCAGCATTTGGCGGGGGCGCTTCCGGCATGGGTATGGGCAGTACTTCATGGGTACCCACCCCTTGTACATGATGGCGAGTGCGGCATTCCGAATGACACGACGGCCGTACGTGACGGGGGGCGTGGCGATGCTCGCAGGCTACTTCGGCAGTATGTGGCGCGGGGCGCCCCGCTATGAGGACCTGGAGTTCCGCCGATTCCTCCGCGCCTACCATTGGAACTGCCTGTTCAAGGGAAAGGCGAGCGCAACGCGGGAACTGAACCGCCGGCAAGCGAGCGCATTTCACACCGCGACCCAAGGTGCGGGTTAGACGGTGCGCCTCGCGTACATTGCGCCCGAGCTTGGCGCCGTAACGGGGACCTTCGTCTACCGCGAAATCTACGGGCTGCGTCGTCGTGGCTTCGAGGTGGTTCCATTTGGAACCATGCGACCGAAGGATTGTGTGGTCTCTGAGGAAGCCCGTGCGCTCATCGATGAGTGCACCTATTTGTACGACCGTTCACCGGCCGCCACGCTCCCCCGTGCCCTCACCATGGCAGCCCGCCACCCGCGGCGGTTTGCGAAGACGATAGCGCTCGCCGCGGGGGACTGCCTAACGGCCCGGACCGCCAGAGCCACCGATAGAGTCAAGCTGCTCTGGCATAGCCTTGTTGGCGTTGCGTTCGCCTCGGAGCTGGCAGAACGCGGCATTGACCACGTCCACGCCCACTTTGCGCACGTCCCCACGTCGATCGCAATGTACGGGGCTTCGATGGCGGGAATCTCTTACAGCTTCACGTGCCATGCGAACGACATCTTCGAGCGGGGCGTCGCCCTACGCGAGAAGGTGGCCCGATCGGCGTTTGCCGTATGCATAGCCGAGGACGGGAGGCGCTTCTTGGAAAGGGCGGGCTGCGCGCCCCATCAGCTCCACGTCGTTCGTTGCGGCGTCGACCCAGAAGCCTATCCCTTGCGGAAGGCAAGAGGGCCGAATCCATCACGATACGTCCTGGCTGTCGGACGACTCGTCGAAAAGAAAGGCTTCTCGGACCTCGTTCAGGCAGCGAGGCTCCTGCGCGATCGTGGCGTCACGTGCACAGTGCGAATCCTCGGCGACGGCCCGCTCCGTTCCGAGCTGGAAGCAGCGGTTCGCCGAGACAACCTTAACGCCACCGTCGAGCTTCTCGGCAGTCAACCCCATGAAAAGGTTCGACGCATGCTGGAGCAGGCAGACGTTTTCGTGCTCCCCTGTGTGGTGGCGAGCACGGGGGACCGAGACGGGATCCCGGTCGCGCTCATGGAAGCCATGGCGCTGGGCGTCCCGGTGGTGTCCACGACGGTTTCCGGCATTCCCGAGCTCATTCGCGACGGAGACTCTGGGTTCCTGGTTCCTCCCCACAAGCCAGACAGGCTGGCAGATAGTATCGAGCGACTCCTTTCAGACCCGGAGCTCGCGCAGCAGTTTGCAACCCGCGCGCGTGAGACCATGGAGACCGAGTTCGCGGAAGGCGTCAACCAAGAGCGTCTTGGGGGTCTCTTCCGCGCGACGGTTCAGCCTGGGATCGTTCCCTACCAGCCATGCCCCGCGCGATGACCCTCCTCCACCGTGGAAAGCGGCAAGCGCACTACTTCGCCAATGACCCGTGGCGGTGTCCGGGGGGGATCAAAGGGCCCCAGATGACGCCGGGAAGAATCACCACCCCCCAGGCCATGGGCTCGCACGCGGATGCACCTGCGGCGTGGGAATCGTCATCGAGGTAAGTGAAATGTACGTCGAGCACGTCTTCGAAGAGCTCCAGGCCCGCGCGCGGGGCCCCGTAACGAACTGTGATCGGCTCGACGAGTCCACTCTGTGGAGCCCTACACCCGGGCTCATCTGGGAGTGCGGGAAGCCTGAGCTCTTCCCGTCATTTTACCCGGCCTACCGTCATGGCAATCTCTACAGCTGGTCGCTGCTCGCTCTCGTCCTCCGCAAAGGCCGTCTGTCGGTGAATGGAACGACGCTCGCCCGCGCCGCGTCCCCAGGGTTCGAATACCTCGGAGGCAACGGCACCCTTGACTTGGACGTAGAACGCGTCGGAGGCCCTCATCGTTCTCGACCGTCCATTCGTGACCCAGAGGACTACGCGCGCCAACTCGCCGAGGCGCTCATCGCAGACACGTCGGCTGTCGAGGCGCGTTCACGAGCGGCCGTGAACGTTGTGCTCTGCGGAGGCAAAGACAGTCTAAACCTCCTGCTACTCCCGTGGAAGCACCCGGTGGTCGCCCTCAGTGCATACCCCAACTTCCCTTTGGTACAAAGATTCGTCGCCGAAAACGATCTCGGGATCGAGGTGCTTCAGCTGGAAGATCCAGCGGACCCAAAGGTCCAAGAGGAAGAGGTACTGTTCGCGCTCGCGAGGGCAGATCTTTCTCACTGGCGGTGGGGAGTGCACCTCAAACGTGTGGCTCACGAGATAGGTCCCGGGGCGGTGTTCTGGAAGGGTCAACTGGCTGACGTCTACACAACCGCTAAATGGAAGGATTATACGGATCCCCCTACCGGACTGGCCGTCTATCCGAGGAAGCTCTACAAGCGAATGGACGCCCTGCTCCCGTGTACTGCGCGCGAGTACCTAGGGAACCGAATTCAGAGCTCTGTGGTCGAAGCCGCTTGGACACGCGGCGCTGCCCTCCAGGGCATCCACATGGAATTCCTGAGACACCTCACGGGTCGTCTGTTTCTTTCCGGCTATCATGGACCAGCCGTAACGCGGGTGTGGGAACAGGTGGTGCTTCCCGCGGCGGCCGCTGCCGACATGCGCGATCGGATTGGGAGGCACCTTGCCGGGAGATCCGTCCGGTACCCAGCCTGTAATCCGGCGCCCCCCGTCTCCATTTTCCGTCGGGATTGGGGGCACCCGCACCGTCTGCTAGCCTTGCTAGATAGGTTGGCTTTCCCATACTCCTACGAGACCACGGAGATCCATTCGGGGCGCAGAAGCACCGCCGGATAACTAGGCTCTGCGGCCTCAGCGGTTTCGCATCCGATGCCCAACACCTTCGCCTATCTCGCTCTGCTGCTGACCGCTGCCCTGGCCGCCGTCGCATTCGCCTTGCTGAAGCCACGCGCAGCGACGGCAGTCGTTCTGATCGGAGCCGTCCTCTTCTTGCCCCAACGCGTGGAGTTCGACACGGTTGGGTTGCCCGCGTTCGACAAGCTGATGATCTCAGGGCTTTGCGCCCTGGTTGGGGCACTGATCACGGCTCCGCGCAGTTTGATGCTGGCACGCCCCGGACGCGGAGTGGACGCGCTTGGCATTCTGGCGGTCGCGGCAGCGGTGGGCACGGTCTTCACGAATCGGGAACGGCTCGTGTACAGCACTACGGTGCTCCCGGCACACGTACCCAGCGACGTCCTGTCGATCCTCGCGCCGCTCATCTTGACCGTGTTCGTGCCGTTCCTTCTCGGCCGCGCCCTGTTCCGAACATCAGCGGATCTGCGAACACTGCTGCGCGTGCTCGTGCTGCTCGGCATCATCTATCTGCCTCTCGTCGCCTATGAGGTTCGGATGAGCCCGCAGCTGCATCGAATCGTCTACGGGTTCACGCAGCACAGCTTTTCTCAGACTTACCGCGGCGGTGGCTGGCGCCCCATGGTTTTCATGGCACACGGTTTGGCGCTCGGGTTGTTCGTGATGACGGCCATGGTAGCCGCCTGGGCGGCCCTTCGAGCCCGCGTGAATCTCCGCTTCCTCCCTACCTCGATGGTCGTCTTCGCTCTCACGCTCCTGCTCGTGCTCGTCAAGAGTCTGGGGGCACTGTTGTATGGGCTCGCTGCCATCCCTCTCGTGCTGTTCGGCCGCGCAAAGCTCCAGGTGCGCGTAGCCGCCTTGCTCGGTGCCATAACCCTGGGTTATCCAATGCTGCGCTCGGCGGACATGTTCCCAGTGGAGGCCACCCTCGACCTCGCGAGAGAACTAAGCACGGACCGAGCCGAGTCCCTGGCATTTCGGTTCTACCACGAGGACCATCTGCTGGAGAAGGCCTTGGAGCGTCCCTGGTTTGGCTGGGGCAACTACGCCAGGGGACGGGTCTACGATGAAGAGGGGCGCGACATCTCTGTTACAGATGGCGCGTGGATCATCGTTCTCGGCTCGCGCGGCGCGCTTGGGTTCGTGGCGCTCTTTGGTTTGCTGTTGTTCCCAATCTGGAAAGCCGCCTGGGTCATGAGAAAGATACCGCGGCGCTCGGATCGCCTGCTTCTGGCCGGCCTCGCACTCATCGTAGCCCTTCGCTGCGTCGACCTGCTCCCGAACGGACTATTCTCTCATATCACGATTTTCCTTGCTGGAGCCCTCCATGGGCTCGCGACCGGGATACCACGGGAGCATCAGCGAGACGCTCCAGCCCGGGCCCATACGCTGATTCGTGGGAAGGCGCGGGGCTAGGGAGGCAGCGGGCCTCGCTCGGGAAACCGCGAGCAGGTTTTTGCGCAGGTTGAGATGCAACCTGAACTCGACCTCGACGAGCACGCTGAAGGGTGTTTCGTGGCTTAACCGCTGGGTACGTGGAGGCGTCATGTCCCGGGTAGCCTTCCCGGACTTCGTGGGCGTGCTTCACGAGCGCTCGCGGCTGGCCCGAGCAGACGCCGGGCTTCGAGCACGTTGTGCGCCGAGCAGAGCAGCCGCAGGTTCGAGAGGTCCCGCTGGCCGCCGAGGCAATGGGGACGTTCCCTCTCCGTGCGGGGCCTGGCGCTCTTTGGGACCGCGCTGCTGCCGCACCGCAAACCGCCGCGCGCGCTCCCGCTCGAGCAGTACGTCGAGAGCACGTTCCACAATATCGGCGAGAGTCGCGTCGGGAAGCGAGT
>JAEWRL010000008.1 GCA_023398955.1 Pseudomonadota bacterium | reverse complement strand
GTTGCACGTGGACGGACGAGCACGGCCGCCGTTGCAGCGAGACACACTTTCTCCAAATCGATCACATCGAGCCCCATTGCCTCGGCGGCCAGCGGGACCTCTCGAACCTGCGTCTGCTCTGCTCGGCGCACAACACGCTCGAAGCCCGGCGTCGCCTCGGGCCAGCCGCGAGGGCTCGTGAAGCACGCCCACGAAGTCCGGGAAGGCTACCCGGGACATGACGCCTCCACGTACCCAGCGGCAAAGCCACGAAACACCCTTCAGTGTGCTCGTCGAGGTCGAGCTCAGGTTGCATCTCAACCTGCGCAAAAACCTGCTCGCGGTGGTGGGTCACTTTTGCCGAGCGAAACTGGGTCAGTTCTGCCAACCGCCGAAGGATCTAGGATACCAACATACCCACCCCGACTCCCGCGTCAGCATGCTCCACGCCCAACTCTGCCGACCCCACCACAACCGAATATCGTCCGTGGGGGAAAGGGGGAGGTCTATCCACGGCGCCGATCAACCGACGATATTGGCCCCCCATGCGTTCGAAAACCCCAACTCCGCCCATCCAAACCTTTCATGGGGGGGAGCGCGCGAAATCTAGGTTCAGGACTTCACCAGCGACGCTACTTACGCTATCGACGATACGGGGGAAGCGAAGCCTCCGTCGTTCGAGCCCCCGGCGTCCAGGTTGCGCAACGTTGCAGAGTCATTGCGTCAATCGCTCCGAATGTCCGCTTGGTCGATGCCCAAGGCGCTCTGCCCACCTGAGAGCAGCCAAGGACCGCTGATCGTGCTACATGCAGCGACGAATCGCTCACCACACCCGGCGCGGCAGACTGCTCCGCGAACGATCCTGAAGGCGCGTCACCCGCTGTCTGCGGCCCCGGAAAGGGCGCAGCGAGCGGGTCACCCGCTCTGCGGGAAGCCCAGATCACGTCGCAGGAGCGGGTCACCCGCTCCTGGAAGGGGGCGATGTGCAATTGGCACCGGGTCACCCGTGCTAGATTGCACGCGTCCGATGGAGTATGTGCAGATGACCACTATTTAATTCAGTGGTGGCGAAATTCGGAGCGGGTCACTCATGGTGGATTGCACATACCGCTCCAAGAGGAGCGGATCACCGGCACGGCACCAATGTTGCGCTGCGGAAGGCGCCTCGTTGCACCCGGTCGGCCTGTAGTTGGTTAACCTGACAGGCCGCGCGTGCGTTCCGTCGTGGAGCGCGGACGGACCGGCCATGCCCTGGTCATGAGGTACTCCGGTGTATTCGCTCGAGCCGAGGGACCAGCGGTCATGTTTCGTGCCGCTGGCGAGGGCGCGGCGAGGGACGGCCAGCGCACAGCTAGGCCACACATCATATCTGAGATCGGGACTCTCGCGCGCGTATCTCTGGCATCGGGCGGATGGTTATTGGATGCGTTTTCGTGCAACGGGCGCGGATTCTGTCCCGGGTACCACCTGGGCTGAAGGCGGCGTTCGGCAATACATGGAATCCGAGCTCACTCAACTCGCCTTCTGCTGCTTGAAGTTGCTTGAAGCTCATTGAGCCGAAACGCTCCGTACGGCACACCGCGTGTGTACCGCGGGTTGGTATCCCGCAACCGACACAGTGGAAAAAGATGCCAACAGCGCCGTGATGCTCCGGACTGTGGCAAGACCCGGCTCGTCTTCCTACCATTGCGTCCCTAGGAGATGCTCATGCGCGCAGATGTCTGGTCAGTGGTTTCGTTCGTGGCGGCGGTGGTGCTGGTAGCGTGCAGCTCCGAAAACCCGGAGGTGTTGGCTCCGGTCGGAGTGGGCAATGGCGGGGAAGGCGGGCTCGGCGATCAGAGCGGGGGAAGTAGCGACGCTGGCGGTGTCGTCGATCCAGGTATGTCGATCGATCTCCCTGAGGGCGGGGCGCAGGCGACGGGTGGTAGCGTCGACACCGCCGCCGTGTGCGGTAACGGGGAGCTCGAGCCCGGCGAGCTCTGCGATGATGGTGGCACTGTGGATGGCGACGGGTGCTCCGCCGACTGCCTCGTGCAGGATCCCGATTACTTCTGCTCCGAGCCCGGCGTGCCTTGCGAGAAGGTCGTCAATTGCGGCAGCGGTGTCATCGAGGGCAGCGAGCTCTGCGACGATGGGAACCAGGTCGACGGTGATGGTTGCTCCGCCGACTGCAGCGCCGTGGAAGAGGGTTGGGTGTGCCCGCGGCCCGGGCGAGCCTGCGTCCTGCCCCCGCAGTGCGGCAACGGCGCCATCGAGATCGGCGAAACCTGCGACGACGGCAACGGTGTCTCTGGTGACGGTTGCTCGGGCGTCGAAGATCCCAATCAGCCAGCGTGTCAACTGGAAGCCGGTTTCTGGTGCCCGGCGGCGGGCGAGGCCTGCGCGGCGAGGATCTGCGGCGATGGCCTGCGCTCCCCGGACGAGCAGTGCGACGACGGGAACACGACCGCTGACGACGGATGTGGGGTCGACTGCACTGCGGAGGCCGGCTGGCTCTGTTCCGTCCCCGGCACCGACTGCATTCCGGTCTGCGGCGACGGCATCCTGCGCGGCGGCGAGGAATGCGACGACGGCAACCATGCCAACGGTGACGGATGCAACGCGGCCTGCCGCTTCGAACCCGGGTGGGTGTGCGAGGTCGCTGGGGAGGCCTGCGTCCAGGCCGAGTGCGGCAACGGCGAGCTGGAGCTCGGAGAGGGATGCGACGACGGGAACCTCAGCGCCTCGGACGGCTGCGGCGCGACATGCCAGGTGGAGCCGACGGTCACCGTGGGCCCCGAGCCCGTGGTGAACACCTTCTGCGGAGACGGAATGGTCACCGGCATCGAGGCCTGCGACGACGGGAATAATGTCGACGGGGACGGCTGCGCCGCCGATTGCACCGTCGAGCAGGGCTTCATCTGCAACCCCGTGGTCGACCACCCCGAGAGCGTGTCGTTCGCGGTGACCTACCGCGACTTCCTGCAGCGCCCGGAAGAGGGCGGACATCCTCACATGCGTCAGCCCAGAGTCTCTCCCCCCGAGCAGGTCACCGATCGCGGAATCCCCGGGGCTGTTTGCGATACGACAAATCAGGATACCTGCGGGCGGCTCGACGCCGAGGGCAAGCCCACCCTCGATCCCGACACGTCGGAAGCCACTTTGGAAGACGACCATCCGAGCCTCTTCTCCAATGCAGAAGCCTTCTCGCTCTGGTACCGCGGTACCAACGATGCTGCGCTGGAGGGGGACGACGGTCCCATTCAGATCATCGAGATTCCAGACCAGCTCACGCTCACGCAGCAGGGCGATGCCGATTCGGACGTCTATAGCTTCCTCTCGGACGAGTTCTTCCCGCTGGATGGCGACCTCGGCTTCGGTGACACTCCTGGCCAGAGTCACAACTTCCACTTCACCAGCGAGCTCCGCTACTTCTTCCAGTACCAGGGAGGCGAAACGCTGACCTTCCGGGGCGACGACGACGTCTTCGTCTATGTCAACGGTCGCTTGGCAGTCGACATCGGTGGGATTCACGCCGTCCAGTGGGCGCGCGTCGTGCTCGGCGACGATGGCTCTCCAGCCGGCGGAGACAGCGACTGCACGGCGGCGACGCTCGAAGACGAGGAGCCCGAGCCTTGCACGCTTTCCGCCGAGGAAGCGGCTGACCCGGATGATTCCCGCTTCGGCCTGACAAAGGGCGGCGTCTACGAGATCGTGTTCTTCCACGCTGAGCGGCAGCCCATCTGGTCGAACTTCTTCCTCACACTCTCCGGCTTCCTAGCTCCGCGCTCTGTTTGCGAGCCCGACTGCGGCGATGGCCTGATCGTCGGGTGGGAGGTCTGCGACGACGGACTCGACGCGAATACGGGAGAGTACGGGCAGTGCGACGCGACCTGCACCGGCCGCACCTTCTGCGGCGATGCGATTCGGCAGGGCCCCGAGGACGACCCCGCGGGCCCCGAAGAGTGTGACGACGGGTACAACGGCGCCCTCTACGCCTATACGCCAGATTCCTGCGCCGCCGGATGCACTCTTCCACCGTACTGTGGCGACGGCATCTTGGAGGCGGCATTCGAGCTATGTGACAATGGTGCCGACAACGCGGACGACGCGTACGAGGGGTGCACGACGGCTTGCACGTGGGGGCCCTACTGTGGTGACGGGCAGCTGCAGGCGGATGCCGGTGAGGAGTGCGACGACGGTGTCGCCAACACCGTCTACTCGGCCACCGGTGCGGCATGCGGCTTCGACTGCAAGCCTGCCCCCTACTGCGGCGATGGCATCCGCAACGGCACCGAGCAATGCGATCTGGGCACCGAGGGCAATACCGGCGCGTACGGAGAATGCAACCCGGACTGCACCATTGCCCCCTACTGCGGCGACCGTGTCACGCAGATCGAGGCAGGCGAACAGTGCGACGACGGCCCCGTCGGCAGCGTGTCCTGCTCGCCTTCCTGCAGCCTGCGGCAGGTCTACTGATAGGGCGCTCGTTCAACCCTTGCTCGCGCTCGCGCTGGGATTGACGCGAGCGGGGCAGGGGCGAGGTGAAGCGGCTCGCCCCTTCACGAGCTGAACCCGGCTTCGAACGCCCCAAGCAGCGCTTCCGCGGATCTGCCTCTCGCGCAGCAACCCGTACAGCACGCGGAGCACTTGCACCCATGACGCTCGTAGCGGTGTTCGAAGCTCAAGCAAGCTGCTTGCCACGAGTTCGCAGCCCACTCACTTGCGCAGTTTGGCGCCGCTTCTGCCTTTTCCCGACGAGGCTAGCGACTTCGTCGAGCGCGTCGATGTGACACGCACCCGCCACGAGATCGCGCTCACTCCAGAGAATTGGCACCTATTCCATGGGTTGATCAAGGAGTTTCGACGAGCCGAAGAGATCCGCTCGAAGGGCTTGCCAGTCCGCCGCAAGCTGCTGTTCTGCGGTCCACCGGGATGCGGCAAAACGCTCTTCGCCGAAGTCCTCGCCCATGAAGTGGGCTTGCCGTTGTTCGTCGTGAAACTCGACCGGCTCGTCTCGTCCTACCTCGGCGAGACCGCGTCGAACATGCGCAAGATCTTCGAGTTCGGCCGCAAGCAGCCCTGCGTCCTGTTTCTCGACGAGTTCGACGCTCTAGCCCGTTCTCGCGATGATGCCACCGAGCACAACGAGCTCCGCCGCGTGGTGAACAGCCTCTTGGTATTCATTGACAGCATTCGTCCAAAGGGGCTGCTGGCTGCGGCGACGAATCTGGATCGGACGCTCGATGCAGCGGTTTGGCGCCGATTCGACGAGGTGCTGTGGTTCGATAAGCCGAGCCGCGACATGATCGACCATTTCCTGGCGATGAAGTTCGAGAACGTCGAGACTTCCTTCAACCCCAGGACCTACGCCGCCAAGCTCGAGCACTATTCCTACGCCGAGATTGAACGCATCTGCTACCAGGCGATGCGAACGGCCATCGTCGAGCGGCGGAAGAGGGTCCAGCAGGCGGACTTCCTTGATGCGATGGCGAATGAATCCCGTCGACGTTCGCGCGGGGATGGAGCGGATGCATCTGAGTAGCTCATGGCTCGCTACGACCATCTGCGCCTCGTGCGCCTGCCGGAACGGTTAGAGCGCCGGAAGCGCCCGGGGTTCGGTGGATCCGTCCAGCGGAATCCCGAGGAGCATAGCGACCGGTTGAGAGCCGAGCTCGAAGGCGCGAGACCGCATCGGAGTCAAGCTGCGCGAAGCTGGATTCACAGAACCACGCCAGCTCCGAACTGCCCGCGATGGGGTTTGCCGCTGGCTTCGCAGCGCGGTTGTCTCCGACGCCCCGCGATCCAAAACGCGGCGCGCGCCTCGGCGCGACAACCTGCCCAACTGCTGCTTCGACTGCCAGTCTATGCCAATTCGCACTGGTCTGCCTATGCCGGGGTTTGCGCGCGGAGGGGATTCACTGGGCCAAGATCTCCATCGAAGTCGTCGGGAATCGCGCCCGTGCCGAAGCAGTGAAACATCAACACGCGGCGGCAAAGCCGATAGGTGCGGAGGTCAAAGCCTGGCTTGAAGCTGGAGAAGGGGTCCTCGCGTACCAGCGACTCGCCGCTTTCGTCGGGGGCGGCAATCTCGGAAGCGGGCGGCGTGAGGCTCGTGGGGGCGGAGAGCGCGGCGTGCTCGCCGTAGTCGAGGACGAGCTCGAAGAGGAAGCCCTCGGGCTCGTCGGGGACGGTATTGCCGTACCGGACGCGCTTCAGGTAACGCTGAGCGGTGAAGGTGGGGGTGCCTCCGCGTCGCGGCGGGCCCAGTCGAAGCGGCTCATCTCGCTGGGGTGGCCCTTGCCGCCAAAGCGTGAGCCCCGACCACGAGGTGCTCAACCCCGCGAGCGTCGAACTCGGCTAACAGATCTCTGAATTCCACTCGACTCACTGTGTTCCCCGCGCAGTCGCAGGGGACACAGTGAGCAAGGTGGGGGCCGGTTAATGGGGGTGCCCGACGCGAGCCCGCCAGCCCGTGATTGTCAGGGGACCAGCCCGCGGTAGTAGTTGATCACCGCGATATCGTCGGAGTCGATCCGCACGCCTTCGCCCACTGTGTTGATCAGTGCGAACACCCAGCGTCCGGAGCTGATCGTGGTCGAGTAGAGCGGAGACCCGCTCTGGCCTCCTGTAATGTCGACCATGGTGCTCATGGTGCGACCATTTCCGTCAAACTGCCAGTTGTTCGTGTACCCATAGTAGAGTACGTTGCGCTTGCCCGCTGGGTATCCGAATGTCCTAATCGTTCCGATGTTCGAGGAGCTTGATGGGACGGTGACTCCCCAGTATCCCAGGTTGGGCGCGTCGTTGGTGAGGATGAGGAACGCCTTGTCATGTTGGTTGCTGGTCCCATTGTTGACGTTGGCCGCCGAAAAGCCAGGATCGACGTAGGCAGCTTCGGACGCCACTTCCTTCTGGCCATCGCCGTCGTAGTCGGCCGTGCCCCAGCGCGACGGCTGCTCACCGTCGTGACGAGGACTGAAGGTGTGCCAGTAGTAGAACCCCGTGATCGGGTCGTGAACACAGTGAGCGTTGGTCATCACCACCCGGCGGCCCACCAAGAATCCGGTGCAGTGCCCGACGGGATATGCCGGGTTCCCACCACTCGGTGGCTGCCAAAGGATCACCTTACCCACCAGCGTGTAGGGGTGTCCCGTGTCGCCATAGTCCGCGACGCTTCGGGGGCTCCTGTTGTCGTTCCCGAATACGCCTGCAACGCAGTTCGTGGACGCGTTGCACGGGTAGCCCTTCTCGATGAGCTCGTCTTCAGTCGCCTCCTCACCTTGAAGCAGCCCGGGCAGGCCGGTGGTGCCGTCGTCTATCGAAGCCGCGTCGTCGGGGAGACTGGCCACCCCAATCGTCGGAACTAGGTCGGGAAACCTGGCGTCGGGGCTCGCCTCCATGGGGACGATGCCCGACATCGGATCTGCTGCGCTGGTGTCTGCTGGGTCCGAGGAACACGCGCTGAGCACGCAGAAAGCTGAAATCCCCACCCAAACGCCTGCTGTGGCTGTCTGACGGTTCGCGATTAGCATTGTTCTTACCTTATCGTTTCTGGATTGATCGGATTGGGTCGAGGCATTGGCTCGGCCCTTCCGCGGCGCTCCAGAGCACAGCTCGTGCCAGCGCGACGGGCGCAACCCCGCAACGAACCTAGCTCGGAGTATTGCCGTAATGCGCCCCCCGCAGTGTCCAACGAACCCGTGGATGTGCTCCGCCCCGTGTCCACCGAACAGGCCTTGCAGAACGCGGACGTGTCCGGTCTGGCCGCGTTCCGTGCAGCAGGCGGATTCATGCCCGCTGTGTCCCGGGGCTGCGCGGGCCCGCCAGGTGGCACGGCATCTGCTACCAAGCGTCACGCGCCCACGGCTCGGGTCGGCTCGGGTCGGGTCGGCTCGGCTCGGCCGCGACGCGAGCTGTCGCTCGCCACCGAAGGACACGATCATGCCGCCTACGCCCTGCAGCTTCGTAGCCTCCAACGTCAGACCCTCGTCTCGCATGGGTCTCTTGCTTGTCGGATCGCTCATGGCAGCGTGCGGCGATTCGCGAGTCGCAGCGGGCCAGTCTCGTCAGTGTCTCTACAACGGAGGCTCGCAGGCAGAGTACCTGCGGCTGTCATCCCGTCAGGAGAGGGCCATCGTGAGGATCGAGGTGCGCGTGGATTCCGGCCAGCTCGTGCTCACCTGTACAGGAGTCCTCGTTGGGCCGCAGTGGGTGCTTACGGCGGCTCACTGTCAGGCGCCGCCGGAGGCTCGGACGAGCATTCACCTCTCGTCGAAGCCCGTCGAGAGCGTAGCGTGTCCAGACCCCGAGTCCCTCGATGATCCTCCCGTCCGAGCTGGGCCCACCTACGTTCATCCCAGCCTCGACCTGATGCTGATTCAGCTGACAACGCCGGTCACTCGAGAACGTGCCACGCCGATCGCGCCAACAGGCGGTGAGCGTCCTTGCACAGGTCACCTGGCGCAGCTGGCCGGGACGGGCGTCTCCGAGCTTCGGTCGTGGGGAGAAAGGCGCTTTGCTGTCGAATCGATAACGGCAGTGGGTGACGAGTTCATCGAGGTGGATGGCCGCGGCGCGAGCGGCGCGTGCGTCGGCGACTCGGGAGGACCGTTGCTGGTGCGCGACACGACGGGCAGGGTTGTCGTTGCAGGTACCCTCAGTGACGGCGACTCGACATGCACCGGCCGGGACCGTTACGTGCGCCTCGCGAGCGCGCTGCCGTGGATCCGTGAAACTATCGGCCCACCTGGCGTCGAGCAACCCGAACCGTGTGAGCGCTTGGATTGGGCGGGAAGGTGCTTCAATGGCATTGCGGTTTGGTGCGAGGAAGATCGGGTGGCATCCAGACAATGTGAACAGCCCTCGCTGTGCGCATGGAACGATGCGGTCGCTGGATACCGGTGCGTAGAGTCCCCCGAGAGCGACTGCGGAGCAACCGATGGTCTCGGCGATTGCACTGACGTCGGCGCGAAGTGGTGTGAGCGCGGCGCGCTGGCGACACAGGAGTGCTCGGACTGTCGGCGGTCCCCAACGAGCGGTCAGGTGCATTGCCAGGGGCGCTGAGCCCCAGCGTGAACCTCAGTCGCAGCGGGGTAGCGATCCGGTCAGGGCAGGGCATCGGCGGGAACGCAGGCCCTCCCGCGAAGAGAAGCTCCGCACATCTCTCGCGAAGGGGCAGCGCTGCGAGCGAATCCGATAGGCCGCGACTCGGGAGTGTCTTCAATGGAGGGATTCGAGCCCGAGCTCGGCTTTGAAGACACTCACTAGCCTTGGGTTCCCCTCTGAGAGACTATCAACGACGATGACAGAACCCCTCGAGCCCTGCGCCCCTGGCCGACCCATGAAGACGCGCGCCGTGCGCCCGTGGCTGTCGGTGCTTGCCGCATGGATGGCGGGCCCCGGGACGGCAATCGCCGTGGGCTGCGCCCCGCCAGCCGTCTCGCCCAGCTCGCCCAGCTCGCCCAGCTCGCCCAGCTCGCTTAGCGCCTCCGGCTCGCCGAACTCCCCGCGCCTGAGCGATGGTCCTTCGGGATCGACGGCAGCAGCCCCCGGTTCTCAGGGGTACGCGGTGGGCGGCGCCACGCCCTCACCCATCGGTGGGTCGACGACCGGTGAACAGCTGTCAGCGCGATTCCGCATCGTCGACGCGGACGGCCCTCCCTATCCGTGGACGGGGCTCGAGGCTGAGGGCGTCCCGGAGACCTTTCGCTTCATCGTCGTAGGAGATCGCACTGGCGGCATGCGGCTTGGGGTCTTCGAGGAGGCCGTGGCCAAGATCGACATGCTCCGCCCCGACCTCGTCCTGAGTGTGGGCGACCTCATCCCGGGCTACACAAAGGATCCCAAGAAGGTCCGGCAGCAGTGGCAGGAGTTCGACAGGCTCGTGGCGGATCTGGGCGTGCCCTTCTTCTACGTCGCAGGGAACCACGACCGAACGAACCCCGAGATGGAGCGGATCTGGCGTGCACGTTATGGTAGGCCTCACTATGCCTTCCTGTTTCGGGGCGTCCTCTTCATCTGCCTCGATACGATGGATGGCGCCCTGCATCAGATCGAGGCCGAGCAGCTCGCCTGGCTGGAGAAGGTGCTCGACGCTCACCAGGACGCGCGCTGGACGTTGTTGTTCCTTCACACGCCCCTCTGGGACGAGGATCGGACGCCGACACAAGGGACCGAGGGGCGCGATGATTGGGGCGCCGTTCAGACCCTCCTCGGATCCCGCCCTTATACCGCCTTCGCCGGTCACCACCACCGCTACGTTGAACACGAGCGCGCCGGGCGCCAGCTGGTGACCCTGGCTACGACAGGCGGTGGTCAGGGTTCTCGCGGACCACTCTATGGGGAGTTCGATCAGCTGGCGTGGGTCACCATGACCCGTGAAGGACCGGTGATCGCCAACCTGGTCCTCGACGGCATCTGGAGCCGTGACCTGCGCACGGAGGAGGACAGGCTCTGGCAGCGAAGCTATCCTCCGAACGAGCACGTGATCGTGGAGCCGCTGCATTTTCGGGGCCCTGGGCTGCCCGAACCTCGGATGGCGACAGTCGTGCTTCGCAACGACGGCGCTGAAACGCGCCGCTTCACCCTCGACGCCAGGCGCTCGGCGTGGATTGCTGCGAGCCCCGAGCCCCTCGCGGTGGAGGTGCCGCCACACGGCCAGCGCGAGGCCAAGCTGCGCGTGACGTGGCGCGACGCGGCCGGCGCCGGTGCTGCCAGTGAGCTCTTCGCTCTCCCTCTCTCCTGGTCGGCATCGGGCGGCCTGCACGGCACGGCGCGCGTCGTGATGACGCGGCTTCACGACTCGGTTGCTGTCGAGAAGCCCGTGGTCATCGACGGTCGCCTGAACGAGTGGGAGGCCTTGCCCTTCATCGTGGAGAAGCCGCGGCAGCTGAGGAAGGTCGCCGCGGCCTGGCGGGGGCCGCTGGATGCCCGCTTCGAGGTGGGTGTGCGTCACGACGCGCAGACGCTCTACGTGGCCGTGCGGGTTCACGACGACGAGCTCGTCGCTGCGCCGGGAGAACCCCCTTGGCGACAGGATGGGATCGAGCTCCACGTCGCTGCGCCCGCCGCCCCGCAGGGCGCTGGCGGGGAAAAGGACTTCCTGCGGCTCGCCGTGAACCCGCGCGGCGATGAGAAAACGCCTTGTCACTACGTGCCGCCAGGCAGCACGCTGTCCGGGAAAAGCAACAGCACCGGCAGCAAGCTAGGCGAGGGCAGCAAGCTAGGCGAGGGCAGCAAGCTAGGCGAGGGCAGCAAGCTAGGCGAGGGCAGCAAGCCAGGCGAGGGCAGCAAGCCAGGCGAGGGCAGCAAGCCAGGCGAGGGCAGCAACAGCGGTGGCGGCGAGAGCGAAAGCGTGCACGTTGCCTGCGCGTTGACAAAGACCGGCTACGTCGTGGAGCTAGCCGTCCCGCGCAGCGCGCTGCCCGCAGCGCCCCCAGCGGCTGCAGTGTCCGCAGTGCCGGCAGTGTCCGCAGTGCCGGCACTGCCTGCAGTCCCCGCGCAGGACGTGGAGGCGGTGCGCCTGAACGTCACGATCCATGACAAGGATGCCGACGGTCAGGCACAACTCTGGTGGTACCCGAGTTGGCAGAGCCACCAGAACGTGCCGGGGAGCGGTACCTTCCGTCTGCCCTGATCCGGTCTCCCGCGGGCTCGAAGTCCAGGGCCTCGCGACCTGCCCCCTTCTCCGTTGTTGGCAAAGTTGGTGCGCGGCTACCCGCGCGGATGTCGCTGGTGCCTTTCGGTCTGGAGGTGAGCGACCCTGGCGACCCCAGCGGGCGCAGGCGCGGTATCGCGGTGCTCGGGAGGATGAGCGTCTGCGCTCGCGCTCGCTTCTCGACTTCGGACGCGCCCGTATCAGCGGTGCGTCCAGAACCCCCAGCGCACGGGAGGGTGTTCGGCTCGCCCCACGAGCCGGGTCCCGGTGAGCGCGCGGTCTTTCCTCGTCGAAGGCTCAAAGGTGCAGCGCGCTGTTTCTCCAAAGGGCACTTGATGTAGGATGCACGGCGTGGGAATCATCTACCTTGCTGCTCTCATCGTCGGTGTTGGCTCGCTTGCCCTGCAGCTCTTCATGGGGGGTGGGGATGCGGACGGAGACGTGTCGATGGACGCCGAGGCCGACGTGGGGGACGTCGAGGTGGAGGGCGGAGGCGGGGGAGAGGCCGACGCGGGCAATGATGGTCCGGGAGGCTATGGCTTCCTTCCCATCTTCTTGTCGCTCCGGTTCTGGCTCTTCGGATTGCTCGGCTTCGGGCTTGTGGGGGCAGTCTTGCACTACTTGGAGCTTGCCGCGCCCTGGGTCACCGCCGTCGTCGCGATCGCGTTGGGGCTGATCTCGGGCACGCTGGCCTCCTGGGTCTTCCGCGCCTTGGCGCGTGACGCCATCACCTCCGAAGCCGGACCGTGGGATGCCGTGGGTCAGGTGGGCAAGGTCCTCATTCCCGTCGCGAAAGGGCGTCACGGCAAGGTGCGCCTGCAGGTGAAGGGGCAAACATTGGATCTCCTGGCCACGACGGACGAGGCGGAGCTCCAGGTTGGCGACTTGGTGCTCGTCGAGGAGGTGCGTGAGGGGCAAGCGCACGTCTCTCGGGCTCCCACTGTATTTCTAGGCGATTCTTGACCGGGGCGCGGGGATGCTTGCGCGGGGTCGCTGGCCGATCCGCGGAGCGTTGGCGTTTATGGCTGTGTGCTGAAGGGGTTGGCGCCGTATCCTAGCGCCACCATGGAGACATCCCTCGATCCGAGCCTCTTCGGGGATTCGGGCACAGCGCTTTGGGTGCTGGGTCTCGCCGTCCTCGTCGTCATTGCCCTGGCGCTCTTCGCCCTGCTTCTGCGGTCCTTCCTACAGATCTGTAAACCTCACGAGATCCTGGTGATCAGCGGCCGTAAGCATCGTCTCCCCGACGGCTCGGTCGTCGGGTACAAGGTGCTGCACGGTGGACGTGGCCTCCGCATCCCGCTCCTCGAGACTGTCGATCGCATGGACACCCGGCTCATCCCCGTCATGGTGGAGGTGCAGAACGCCTACTCGAAGGGCGGCATCCCTCTCACCGTGCACGCTGTGGCCAACATCAAGGTGACGAGCGATCCAACCCTCGTGCGTAACGCCATCGTGCGGCTCCTGTCCATGGGGCAGCGGCAGATAGCCCTGATTGGACAACAGACCCTGGAAGGCGTCCTCCGGGAGGTGGTGGCCGAGCTCACGCCCGAAGAGGTCAACGAGGACAGGCTCAAGTTCGCGCAGACCCTGGCTCGTTACGCCAAGGATGACTTCGACAAGCTGGGCCTGGAGCTCGACGTCCTCAAGGTGCAAAGCGTTGGCGACGAGCAAGGCTATCTCAAGAACCTGGGCCGCGCGCGCATCGCCCGCATGATCCGCGACGCGCAGAACGCGGAGAACGAAGCGAAGCAGGCCATCGCCGAAGCGCAGGCCACAGCGCGGCAGCGCGCCGAGTCCGCGCAGAAGCAAGCCGAAGCGGCGGTGCTCACGAAGAAGAACGAGCTTCGGGCGGAGCTCGCCAATCTGGAGGCGAGCGCCAAGGCCATCGAGAATGAGGCGGGCGTCGCCGCTGAAACCGCGCGCGCCCAAGCCGAGCAGGAGCTCCAAGCCCTGCGCTCGGAGGTGGAGAAGCTGCGCCTCGAGTGTGACGTGTTCTTGCCGGCGGAGGCAGAGCGCCTGGCCTCGGAAGCGCGGGCTCGCGCCAACGCGGCGCCGGTCTTCGAGAGCGGGCGGGCGGCGGCCGAGGCCCTGCGCATGGTGGCCGAGGAGTGGAAGTCCGCGGGCATCGAGGGACGCGATCTCTACATCCTGCAGCACCTGAAGGCGTTCGTGGAAGCGGCCGTCGCGCGGGTGGCCGGCACGGAAATCGGCGAGCTCTCGGTCGTGGATGGTGGGGACGGAGCCAGCTTCACGGGGGCGGTGGCGAGCTTCCCTGCTGCCGTGGCCCAGGTGCTCCAGGAGACAGGGCGCGCCATCGGCGTCGACATGGTGCGGTTGATGAATGGTAGCTCACAGGCAGGAGGCAGCTCCCGATGACATCCTTTACCTCCGTCTTTGCAGTCGCGCTGTTCGCCCTCGTCCTCGTCGTTCTGTTCATCGTCGTGACGGTTCAGAAGCTCCTCGGGGTCTCGTCGCCGAACGAAGCCCTGATCTTCAGCGGCACCACCCGCAGGGTGGGGGATCGGCAGGTGGGCTATCGCTTCGTGCGCGGCGGCCGTGCCATGCGGCGTCCTTTGATAGAGCGGGTGGACAGGCTCGACCTCAGCATGTTCACCGTCGTAGTGCACGTCACGGGCGCCTTCTCCAAGGGCGGCATCCCTCTGACGATCCAAGGGGTGGCGAACATCAAACTACCAGGGGAAGAGCCCCTGCTGTCGAACGCCGTCGAGCGCTTCCTGGGCCGCTCCCGCGAAGAGATCTACCATGTTGCCAAGGAAACCCTGGAAGGCAACCTGCGCGGTGTGCTCGCCAGCTTGACCCCCGAAGAGGTGAACGAGGACAAGATGCGCTTTGCGCACACGCTCCTCGAAGAGGCCGAGCACGACATGAGCCGCATGGGCCTGATGCTCGACACGCTCAAGATCCAGAACGTCACGGACGAGGTCAACTACCTGGCCAGCATCGGGCGCATCCGCGGCGCCAAGCTCAATATGGAGCAGGCCACGGCGGAGGCCTCTGCCCAAGCCGACGCCCTGGTGCAGCAGGCGAGGAACTGGTCCGCCTCCGAGGTGGCGCGGCTGGAGGCCGACCTGAACGTGGCGCGCGAGGAGACGGCCAAGCGCATCGCCGACGCGAAGAGCCGCCGAGAAGCGCTCATCAACGAAGCCCGTGGCGAGGTCGTCGCAGACATCGCGCAAATCCGCGCGGAGACCGAGCGGCAGCGGGCCCGCGCCCTGCGCGAGAAGCGCCGCCTCGATGCCGACGTGGTGCAGCCCGCCCTCGCGCAACATCGTGCTGCCGAGGAACAGGCGCGCGGCGAGGCGGCCAATACCCTCGAGCGGGGCCGCGCCGAGGCGGCGAGCCTGAAGGAGCTCGTCCAAGCGTACAACGTCGGCGGGTCGGGAGCCCGTGAGGTGCTCGCGCTGCAGAACCTGCTGCCACTGCTCGCTAACGTCGCCGGGGCGCATCATGCCCTCTCCATCCGCAAGCTCAGCGTGCTGCCATCGTCCAGTGCGGCCGGCGCGGAGCTGGCGCGGAGCGCCATCGGCGCGACGGAGCAGATCCGCGCGGCCACCGGCGTCGACCTGATGGGAGTCGCCAAGAAGCTCGGAGGCTGAGGCGCGCGGCTCGGAGGTGGCGGGCGGACCGCGCCGCGCCGCGCTTCCAAGTTCCGTCACCGGAGCGTCGAACTACCGGGCTTCGGCGCCAACCACGTCGACACCCTCTTCGGTTCGAACCCAACCGCGAATCCCGACGCTCAGAATAGCTATTTTGCCAGCTTGTTCGAGAACGGCGTCCGGTATCACTTCGGCGGCCACGATCACAACCACCTCCGCTCCATCGTGACGAGCCCCGACAGTCTCTCCTTTGCCCAGAACATCATCACCTCGTCCAATAGCTACAAGTTCTATACGCCAAAGATCCCTTCCATCGACGAAAGCTACAACCTGCCCGCCTTCGGCTTCCTTCGAGAGACCCCCATCGTGCAGGAGCTTTACACGGTAGGCTACTACATCGTCACCGTCGAGGGGCCGCGGGTGACCGTCGTCCACTACGCCTCTGACAACGGCTGCGGTGGCACCCTCGGCGCGAGCATCGACTGCGACCTCACGGCGACACCGGAGCTCGAGTTCGTCGAACGCGAGGTCTTCGGCTACAGCCTGAACGGCGAGGAGTTCCTCGTCGCCCAGGGTGATTCGTACGCCGTCGTCGCCGACGAGTTCCACGGCACGGTCGCCCAAGTCCTCGATGGCGTCAACGAGAGCACCGCGACCATCTACGACGGACGCCCCACGACGAAGGACGTCAACACCGGGTGGACCCCCGCCCGCGACTACCGTCGTGCTCCCCTTGCGAGCGATGTCCTGACCCTTTGGGGCCTCGGCGACCTCGGTGCCGAGCAGACCGACACCTACGTGCTGTCGATGAGCTACAAGGGCTGGCCGAAGCACCTCTGGTTCGGCAGCTTCGGCATTGCCTCTCAGGACGAAGCGGGGCGGTGGGTCAATACGGTGAACAAGAACGCTGGCGGGACCAAGCGCTTCGTCGTCGGTCCGTGGAAGCCCGGCTACGACCTTGGCACCTATGGCGTCGACCCCAGGTCGAAGACTGCCTGGGCCGTTGTCAACCATGAGGGCGAGTTCGCCGTCGCTCGCGGGATCTAGGGCCTGTCCCTGAATGCGTGCCCGTGCCCGGCGCATGGTGCTTGAGGCATGCTCCAGGGAGCGCAGCATGCTTCGATTTCAACTGAACGACGGTCAGTGGTCAAAGTTGGCTCTTGTGCTGGAAGGCCAGCGCGGAGCGGGGCGCTGGGGGCGCACCAGCATGCGGCGGGCGGTAAAGGGGGGCCTCGACGCAGGGGATAGGTC
>JAEWRL010000242.1 GCA_023398955.1 Pseudomonadota bacterium | reverse complement strand
TCTGGCGCCTTCTTGGCTGGAGCCTTCTTGGCTGGAGCCTTCTTGGCTGGAGCCTTCTTGGCTGGAGCCTTCTTGGCTGGAGCCTTCTTGGCTGGAGCCTTCTTGGCAGGAGCCTTCTTGGCAGGAGCCTTCTTGGCAGGAGCCTTCTTGGCGGGAGCCTTCAGAGGATACGCTCCACCGGATGTCCCCCGCCCTGGAAGCTCGGCGCCGTTGGCGCGCCTTCCTTTGGTCTGCTTCGACATCGCGCGTTCGAGCGCCGATGAGACGCTACCCGCTTCGGGATCCTCTTCTCCTTCCTCCGCCACCCCGTCGTCGCTGTCGGAGCCGTCGGCGAACGGATTCGGCCAAGGGGAGCGACGGGTCGGAGGCGGGAAATCGTCGCTGCTCACCGCGTGGTCACGCAGCGGGCGGCGCCCCTTCAGGTCCCGGACGACCCCGCTCTGGGGGGCTTCATCGTCGAGAGCTTCGAGCTCGCGTTCGAGGGCGCTGGGGGTCCGCCGGACAATCGTAACGTCGGCTTGATCGGCGCGCCCCATGGCGCCTTCCGCACGGCGCTCGAGGGTTTCCATCACCTTGCGTTCGAGCTCGCCGAATTCGAACGGCTTGTCCACGTAAGCGTCCGCTCCATAGAGGGGTGAGGTCATCCGGTTCAGGTTCTCACCCATACCGGTGAGCATGACGACACCCGTGTGAGCCAGAGACACTGTCTCGCGAATCCTGCGGCACACCTCCCAACCGGTCATGCCCGGCATCATCACATCCAAGATGACCGCGTCGGGAAGATGCTCGTGTGCCAGTTCCCAAGCCTCGTCGCCATCGACCGCCTCGATCACCTTGAAGCCCTTCGCGCGGAAGTGGTTGCTCACCATCATGAGCAGACTTGGCTCGTCGTCTGCCACCAGCAATACCGTGTTCGATTGGTCTGTCATGTGTTGCGCTCCGCCGGGCGTTCCGGCCCGCATTGTGCGTCGACGGGCTGGGGCTCGGTCAAGTGTCCACGTGAATTTCCCGCTTGTGCGGCGAAATGGGCTGCCAGGGGAATGGTGGTTGCGCGCCTGCGTTCCGGCCTCCACGTGCAGTTGAACGCTAGGCATGCTTCAATCGGATGGTTGCTGAGCGCACACACAGTCTGGATGGGAGCGGGCGCTGGGGCCCCCCCATCGTCGCTTCTCGACGCGGGGCTGGCCCTACGATGAAGGGGGAAGCGTCAGGTCTCAGGCAGCTCGCGCGGTTGGCACGGCGAGTCGTCCTGCGTCGCCGTCTCGACGCGGCGCTGAATGCTGCTGGGAGAGGGCTTCCCTTGGTACTGGCGCTCGGCGTCGCTGTGTTGGGGGTTGTCAAGGTGTGGCGTCCCCGCCCCGATGTCGAGCTCCGCCTGACCATCGCGCCCGTCGCCGCACTCCTCGCGCTTACGTTGTGGAGTCTGCGGGTTCTCTCGAGAAGGCGTCCTCCCCTCGAAGGAGCTCTCGCGCTCGACCGCCACTACGGACTGAAGAGTGGCATCACCAATGCTCTCAGCTTCGCTCAAGAAGACTGTACTCGGAGAACTCCCCTCAAGGAACTGACCATCCGGGAGGCCCTGGCGGTCGATCCGGGGCAGTTGAGTTCTAGAGACGTCTGTCCTCTCCGCCGGCCCCCGTATGTCGGGCTGTCGGCCGCTCTCATCCTCGTTCTGGCCGTGGTGTCCCTGCTGGAGGGACGAACCGAGGGCGTCCAGCCGCCGCGACCCTCGGCGCCACCGTTCGACGCCCTCGTCGTGAACGACGACGACTTGAACCTCTTCCGGCATTGGACCGACGAGCTGGAACGTGCGCAGGGCGGAAGAACGCTTACAAGCGCTCACCAGTTCAACCGCCTGGTCGAGGACTTGGCGGAACGACGTTTGGATCTCAGGGAGGCTCTCCGGCGCGTAGACGCTCTGGAGCAGTCACTCCAGCAAGGCGCAGAGGTGGAGCGGGCAGCATTCGACAAAACCCTCGACCGCATCGCGGAGCAGTTAGGGTCCTCGAGTCTCGGGAAGCCCGTAGCCACTCATCTCGCGGAGCGTCGCCTCGACGATGCTGCCGAGGCACTCGAGGAGCTGGCAAAGAGTCTGAAATCCGCGAAACCACCCAGCCGTGCCGAGCTCGCGCGCCTGAGGGAGTCCCTGCAGGCGGCGAGCGATGCTCAGCATCAACACCTGAAGGCTTTGGCCGGGCGCCAATCCGAGATGGAGCAACGCCGGAAACGCCTGCTCGACAAGCGGAGGAGGGAAGGGCAGCTGGCTCCGTCGGAGCTCGAGGAGCTGCGATCAATCGAGCGTCAGCACCGTCGGCTCAGGCGTGACCGGGCGAGCTCGGAGCAGGCGCGCAAGCGGCTGTCGAGGTTGGAACAAGAGCTCGCCCGTGCGGCGCGAGACCTGATGAAAGATCTGGGCATGAGTGCTGCCGACCTGAATGCTGGAGCAGAGAACCTGCGGGACGCGGCGCGGCAGCGCATGAGCCAGGAGCAGCAGCAACAGGTTCTCGAGCGACTCCGGCAGTTGCGGGAGGTGCTCCGCCACCAGGGTCGACCTGGCCAGGAGCGATTCGAGCGGCTAAAGCGCTTTAGCCAGCGGGCACGCGGCGCGAGCGGGAAGGGCCGTCCCGAAGGCCGGGCCGGAGAGCCAGGGACGGGGGCGGCTGGGCGTCAGTCGACCACCGCTGGGGTGACGCTTGGTCAGGGCGCACCATTCGTTCCCGTGCCAATGACGATGGGGCCGGACCCGGGTGCTGGTGATCCGGCGGTTCAGGAGCAAGACGGCGCGTCCTCGGCCGCGGGGCACGCGCAAGGCCCGGAGGTTGGTGGTGAGGCCACCGACCGAGACGACCTCCAAACTCGAGACGTTTCAGCGGTTGCCCAGGACACGGGCCAAGGGTCGGCGTCGAGCGAGGTGATCCAAGGAGCCGCCGAACGTGGCTTCGTAGGACGGGATTATCGCGACGTCTATGTGGCATACGAAGGCGTCGCGGAGCGCGCGCTGGAGCGCGACGAGATCCCCCCCGGCTATCGACACCACGTCCAGCGGTACTTCCAACTGATTCGGCCACGCGAGTGAATCGGTCGAAGGGCATCGGGAGAACATCAAAAGCAGCTTTGCGGCTGCTCCAGCGACGCGGGGCGCATTTCCGAGGACTGGGTTGCCGTGCAGCCGCTACTGTGCCAGCCGAAGCGAGAGGTGAGCCGAGATGTCCGAGGCTGATGAAATGAAACGACAGGTCGAAGATGCTCGTGCGAGCATTGGGCGCCTCGAGGAAGCGGTTGGCACGGTGATCGTAGGGCACCACCGCGTCGTCCGGGGCGTCGTCACGTGCATGCTGGCTGGCTCCCACGCGCTCTTGGAGGGGGTCCCGGGGCTAGGGAAAACGCTGCTCGTGCGTACCCTGGCCGAGAGTCTGGGTCTTCAGTTCTCCCGGATCCAATTCACCCCGGACCTGATGCCGGCGGACATCATCGGCACGACTGTCATCGACGAGGATGCAGCTGGCAAGCATCGGTTCGAGTTTCGGAGGGGCCCGATCTTCGCGAACATTGTACTAGCCGACGAGGTGAATCGGGCGACCCCGAAGACTCAGAGCGCCCTCCTGGAGGCTATGCAGGAGCGCCGAGTAACGGTCGGTCGCGTCAGTCACGAGCTCGAGGCGCCCTACGTCGTTTTGGCCACTCAGAATCCGCTCGAGATGGAAGGTACTTATCCACTACCCGAAGCTCAGCTTGACCGTTTCTTCTTCAAGCTCCATGTACCGTTCCCCTCCCGCGAAGAGCTGCACGGGATCGTCGAGCGGACCACGAGTGACGAGCACCGGGCATTGCAGCCGGTCCTGGGGCGAGAGGATATTCTCGGGATTCAGCGGCTCGTTCGTACGATACCCGCGTCGTACCCCGTGCAAGATTACGCGATTCGCGTCATCGAAGCGACTCACCCAGAGCACCCCGACGCTTCGCCGCAGGTGAGGCGTTTCGTTAGGACTGGGGCGTCGCCGCGGGGTGCGCAGGCGCTCCTGCTCGGCGCGAAGATCGGTGCATTGTTGGACGGCCGATATGCCGCAGCCATGGACGACGTGCGGGACGTTGCCCATGCTGCATTGCGGCATCGCATCATCATGAGTTTCGAAGGAGAAGCAGAGGGTGTCAGGCCGGACGATGTGATCGGTGAGATACTCGAGAGCGTCGCCGAGGCTGCTTCCACCTAGGCGCTTGCCGGCAAGCATCATGGATGTGCTCCGTTGGCTTTCCGGTTCTTCTCCCCCTCGAGAGCAGGCTCGAGACCGTACGCCGGATCTCTTTGACGAGGAGTTCCAGCGGCGACTCGAGACCCTCGCCATCGTGAGCCGGAGGGTCTTCTCCGGACGCGTCCGCGCAGAGCGTCGCAGCAAGAAGAAGGGCAGCGGGATCGAATTCGCGGACTACCGTGACTACGCCTCCGGTGATGACTTTCGCAGCGTGGATTGGAACGTTTATGAACGCTTCGGGCGCCTGCTCGTTCGTTTGTACGAAGAAGAAGAGGATCTAAGCATCTACTTCATCCTGGACTGCTCTCGGTCAATGGCCTTTCAGGGCAGCAGGAAGTTCGCTCACGCCAAGCGCCTGTGTGCAGCCCTTGCCTACGTAGGGCTTGCCAACCTGGACCGGGTTACCATTGCCGGAGTGACGGATCAGGTGGCGTCACGGCTGCCGACTACGCGCGGTAAGTCACGGATATTCAGTGTCCTCCGCTATCTGAATGAGGTTGCTCCTGGGGGGAGTACCGACCTGCACGAGGCGCTCAAGACGTTCGTCGCGCAGCACAAGCGTCCCGGCATTGCCGTGCTGTTGAGCGATCTCTATGATTCGCACGGGTTTGAGGGTGCTATCAACGTTCTGCGGTACAATCGGTTTGAGCCATATGTGCTTCATATTGTTGATCCCTTGGATGCAAATCCTCGCCTGCGGGGAGATGTTCGTCTGGTCGACTGCGAAACGGGAGAGCAGAGAGAGCTGACGGTAACGGCGCGCGTCCTCGCGCGAATGAACGCCACCTGGCACGCCTACAAGCAGGAAATCGAGCGCTTCTGTAGAGCCAAGCACGTCCCCTATTTCGAGGCGAATGTGGAGGTTGCCTTCGACGAGCTCGTGCTCCGGGTCTTCCGCAGCGGAGGCTTCCTGCGTTGATGACCTTTCTCGGGTGGTCCACGGCGTCGATGGCTGCGTTGGGCGGGGTTGCCGCCACGCTCGTCGTCGCACTGTACATGTTGAGGTTACGCCGGCGACCGATAGCGGTCCCGTTCGTTGGGCTGTGGCAACGAATCCTGCATGACAGCGAAAGGAGCACCTTCTTCGCGCGTCTCAAGCGATTCCTATCGCTCCTGGTGCAGCTCACGGTCGTGGCCCTGCTGGTGCTCGCCCTGGGGGATCCGCGGCGCGGCGTAGATCCTGACAAGGTCCGGACCTACTTCGTTCTGGTGGATGAGAGCGCCTCCATGCAGTCCCGGGACGTTCAGCCGAACCGCATCGAGGTAGCCAAGCGGCGCCTCCGTGAAATGGTTCACGGCCTTGGACCCAGGGATCGCATGGCCATCGCTGCCGTGGGGCGGCGTGCGACGCCGCTCTCCACCATGACGAACGACCGCGGAGAGCTGCTGAACGCGATCGATGCCATCGAGGCACGGGACACAGAAGGGGACCTCGTGCGGGGACTCGAGCTCGCCTCGGCAGCACTGAGCGGCGTACCAGCGGCAACGATCGTCCTGCTCAGCGATGGGGGAAACGAGCTCGATGAGGTTGACGCAAACCGGCTCGACCTCGGTGACGTTGAACTGCAGTTCGAGCCCATCGGCGTGAGGGATGGCAACGCAGCCATTACCGGGTTTTCAGTGCGCCGCTATCCGCTCGACATGTCTCGGTACGAGGCGATGGTGGAGTTGACGAACCCTTCGGAGGGTGAGTTGGAGGTGGAACTCACCCTCCTCGGCGATGGTTCGGTAGTTGCCGTGTCCCGCGCCGTTCTCGCGCCGGGGGAGACGCTACGGCGCTTTCACGAAGAGCTCGCGGGGGCGGCGCGGCGACTGGAGGCCGAGCTTCGCATCAGCCGGGGAGGCCGAGACTGGCTTCCCGTCGACGACCACGCCTTTGCCCTTGTGCCCGAGCGCCAACGGGCTCGCGTTCTCCTTGTTTCCGACGGAAACAACTATCTGCAAGCGGCCCTGCTGCTCGACGAATACTTGGATGCCGATCTCATCGCGCCGGGGGACTACCCGCCTAGTGGCAGTTACGATGTCGTCATCTTCGACCGTGTTGCGCCGCCGCGGGTGCCACGCACCGGGGCGGCGCTCTATTTGGACCCACCCAGGGAGGGAAGCCCAGTGCGGCGCGGGCGCCGCATCGAGATGTTCGGTTTCGATCGGTGGGACGAGGACAGCGCGCTGCTGCGATGGATGGCCATCGGGGATATACAAGCGTTGGAAGGTACCGTCCTTGAGCCGTCGAAGGGCGATCACGTGGTAGCGGCTAGCGCGCACGGGCCCCTGCTGGTGGAAGGAAAAACCCAGGATGGTATGCGGTACGTGGTCCTCGGGTTCGATCCCAGACAGAGTGACTGGGTCTTGCGCACGGCCTGGCCCCTCTTTGTGCTGAATGTCATTCATCGGTTCGTCGAGCAGGATACGAACTATCTCGTGTCATATCATACGGGGGAGTTATGGGAGGTTCCGGTGCCAGGGGGCTTGAGCCGAGTGCGCGTCAGGGGCCCAGAAGGTCAACAACGTTTCGTGCCAGTGCGCGACGGGCGTGCCTCCTTCTCCGGAGACCGGGCGGGGTTCTATGAGCTGTTCGGCGACGGTCCGGAGCCCGTGGTCGGCATGGCCGCCAATCTGGTGTCTCCGGCCGAGAGCTACATCGCGCCGCGCAGAGAGTGGCGCCTCGGTGAACGAAAAGCGAAGGCTGTCTCGGGGTTCGACTCGAAGGCGACGGGCGCCCCGTGGGTTTACCTCCTGCTCGCAGCGGCGTTGATCGTTGCGGTTGAGTGGATCACGTACCATCGGCGGTGGACGGAATGACCCAGCGGCGTTCCTCGACGGTGCTGTGGTTGCTTGTCAGCGCGTTGGTCGCCCTTGGCTTGGGCGTCTCGTACTTCCACTTCGCCTGGCGTGTCGATGCGCAGAGCCTCGCCTGGGGCTGGTCTGGACACGAGTACGAGCTCACCGCGCCGCGTTGGCTCGGCTTGGTGCTCGTCCTGCCCCTCCTCATGCTCGGATCCATGCGCTCCCTTGCAGACCTTCCGCCGTTACAGCGAGGGTTGCTCCTCGCCGCCCGTGGCTTGTTCTTCGTGCTGCTGGCGGTGGCACTCGCGAAGCCCGTACGGGCCGTGGACACGGCGCGGGTTGCGACCGTGGTGCTTATTGACGTGTCGGACTCGGTGGCACGGGAGTCGCTCGAGAGAGCCCGTACAACCATCGATGCCATGCGCCGCGCTCGTGCCGAAGAGGATAGGATCGAGGTGGTGACCTTTGCTGCTCGTCCGCGATCCTTGCCGGTGCCCGAAGGTGAGCGGATCCCTTCCGCGGAGCAGCTGCGGCACCCGCCGGGTCGCGAGAGCGCCGCGACTGACATCGAAGCTGCCCTGCGGTTCGCTCACGGGCTGGTTCCTCCTGGTTACCTCAAACGGCTGGTCGTGCTGAGCGACGGCCGTGAGACATCCGGTGACGTTTTGAGTGAAGCAACACGAGCACGCGAGCTCGGGGCTAAGATTTTCACTGTACCCTACAGGAACCCGCCTCCGGGCGAGGTGGCCGTGAGCGCCCTTGACCTCCCGGAGAGAGTGGATGTCGGCCAGTCCTTCAAGGTGGTGGGCCGCGTTTATGCCAGCCGTCCCACCAAGGCGCGCGCGCGTCTCTACCAGGGCCAGACCCTCAACGGCCTCGACGGAGTTCGCGAGGTACAGCTAGAGCCAGGGCAGAACAAGCTCGAGTTCGAGAGCGTGGTGCGGGTTGGCGGCGAGGTCACCTACCGCCTCGAGCTCGATCGAATTGGCGTCGACAGATTCGCGGAGAACAACCGCTTTGCCAGCACCATTGAAGTCCCGGGGCGACCACGAGTTCTGCTCGTCGACGGCCAGCCTTCCGGTGCACGTTATCTGGCAGGTGCTCTGGCCGCGCACCAGTTCGATGTCGAGACGCGCGGTCCCGTGGCCTTTCCAGGATCCCTCCAGGAACTCGCCCGCTATGACTTCGTCGTCGTTTCCGACCTCCCCAAGGAGGCCCTGAGGCTCGAGGCACAGGCGCTCATCGAGCGCTACGTGCGCGACCTGGGCGGCGGATTCCTATTCGCCGGTGGTGAACAAGGTTTCGGCCTGGGAGGGTGGGGTGACACGACCATGGAACGTTTGCTCCCGGTGCGAATGGATGTGCAACGTCGCCGCGATACGCCGAGCGTGGCCATGGTCCTGGTCATCGACCGCTCCGGGTCCATGAGCGGACCCCCCATGGAAATGGCCAAGGCTGCCTGCCGTGCGACGCTCGAGACCCTCAGCGGAGACGATCTCATCGAGGTGATTGCCTTCGACTCGACTCCGAAGCGCTATGTCCGCACCCAACCGGCCCGCTATAGAACTCGCATCCAGAACGAGATTGCTGCCATCCAACCAGGTGGTGGTACGGAGGTCTTCAGAGCGCTTGATATGGCGTATCAGGATGTCAGCGTCGTGCAAGCGAGGAAGAAGCATGTCGTCCTCCTCACCGATGGCCAAGCGTCGAAGGAAGGCGTCATCGAGCTCGTGCGCGCCATGGTCTCGGAGGCCATCACGGTTACGACGGTAGGACTTGGCGCGGGAGTGGACAGACCCTTTCTTCGTTCGATCGCCGAGGCGGGGGGGGGACGCTACCATGACGTGCCGGATCCGGCGAACCTGCCGCGAATCTTCACCCGCGAAACGGAGATGGTCGCTCGGCAAGCAGCTGTCGAAGAGTGGTTCCCTGTTCAGCCAGTTGCTCCTGCCGATTTCCTGAAGGGTGTGGCCATTGGTTCGGCGCCGCTGCTCCATGGCTACGTGGCGACGGAGCTGAAGCCGCCGCCCGCGCAGCTCATCCTGGCGAGCGATCGTGGAGAGCCGATTCTGGCACGTTGGCGCGTCGGGCTCGGACACGCTCTCGCATGGACGAGCGACGTGAAAAACCATTGGGCAGTGGATTGGCTGACTTGGAGTGGATTCAGCAAGTTCTGGGGCCAGCTGGTGAGAGAACACATGCGCCACGAGCGCCGTCAGGAAATTGACATGGAGACGGAGGTCGTTGGCGACGAGATCCGCGCCGTCGTGGATGCCTTCACGCCTGCCGAGCGGTTCGAGAACGATCTCGTCTCGAGGCTGACATTGCGTGGTCCATTCCCCAGCTCTCGAGAGCGTGAGGTGGCCATGCGGCAGACGGCTCCTGGTCGCTACGAGGCTCGATTCCGGGCGGACGAATACGGCTCTTTCCTGCTGCGAGCGGAGCACCGCCCCGATGGCACGAGTTCCGGGCGCACTGAGGCCCGAGTGAGCTTCGGTCGGGTATCGAATCCCTATCCGCACGAGTATTCGAGCTTCGCGCCTGACCTGGATCGGATGACGCGCTTGGCGGTCCTGGGAGCTGGTGCGGTAGATCCACTGCCTGGCACGGTGTACGACCCCGCGGGCGCAAGGGTACGATATCACACGGCGCTTTGGAGCCGTGCCGTGCTGGCGGCGCTGGCGGTGCTTCTTATCGACCTTCTTCTGAGACGAGTCCGCTTGTTCGATCGCCGGTTTGTGCGTACAAGAGCGTCCTAGGCCATGCCCATGGGCAGCGCCGATAAACGAAGACTCCTTTGCTTTGGTGCTCTGGTCCCGCCCCAACTGGCTGCGGGGTCCCGGCGCCGCAGCCGAGGGCTACTAGACTCCTTCAAGAAGCGCTCGTGCCGGTGCCCGAACGGCGGGGACTGGTCGCGACGCCTGGCGTGCCGTTAGGGAGCTGCCTGCATGAGCCTCGCCCGCATCAGCCATCGTTTAGTATCCGGTAAGCCACTCGTACTCGACAGCGACGCTGGTGCAGCCTTTCGGGCGCGTGGCGTCACCTTGGATACGCCAGGCGCGCTGGGTCTGCTTCTGCGGCAGCGTCCTTTGGACGTGCTGCGTCACCATCAGGCCGAAGCACAGAGCCTCGTCGACGTGACGTGCGCGCTGACGGCCGACACGACACCACGAGCGTTGGCAGAGGTGGGCATGCAGCACCGGGCTGCAATGCTTACCGGACTTGCCGTGGAGCTTGCACAAGAGGCGGCGGCGAAGGCCATGCGTCCAGTCGCGGTGGCAGGAGTGCTCGGCTCGGACATGGTCGGGCCCATCGCGGCGGACCGCCTTCACGAAGAGATGAAGGAGCACGCTGCCCGAGTCGCCATGGCTGGCGTGGACCTCATGGTGGCGCGTGGCCAGGGGTCCCGCCTCGGACTGATGGCGGCGGTCGTTGCTGCCGCTGGTACGGATCTGCCCACCTGGGCGGTCATCGAATGTGGCAAGCACGGCGATGTTGGCGCGGATGACCCGCTGGCGCCCCTCGCTCGTGCGCTCCAAGAGGCTGGCGCTTCCGCGATACTCTTCGAGGTGCCCTCCGTGGGGGCAGGAGTGAGTCAGCTACAGAAGCTCACCGACCCGCCGGAAGGGTGTGTGCTGGGCGTGCTGCTCGCGTCGAGTGCAGAAAGCGTCCGAGGGTTTCCAGATCAGGCCGCGAATCCGGTGGCGTGGGCCGATCATGCCCTGGAGCTCGATGCTTGCGGTGCCCGAATTATCGGAGGCGGCGCAGGAACGACGGAAGCTCACACGGCGGCACTTGCGCAAGCCCTCGGCGCTCTCCATCCTTCCTTGCCAGCAACGCGATCCGACACTGAGATCGACCGGCGGCCACCGACCGACTAGCTCACCTGACCTTGCGCATGACTCAACCACTTCCGTGTCATCTTCCCCGGACGTGGTGTCCGGCCAAGCTGGGCTTCGACGACTTGCTCGATGTCTTCCGCGCCGCGGAAAAGCCACCAGAGCTCTGGCGTATTGGTATCGAAGCGGAGAAGTTTGGGGTGCAGGGCCCGGCGGCTGCGCCGCTTCGGTATCAAGGCGATCGAGGCGTCGGGGCCTTGCTGAACGCGCTGCAGACCTACGCGGGCTGGAGTCCGGAGAGCGAATACGAAGACGGCCCTGTCATTGCGCTGAGGCGCCATGGGGCGGCCATGACCCTCGAGCCAGGCAGCCAGCTGGAGCTGAGCGGCGCTCCAGGGTTCACCGTTCACGAAGCGGCCGCCGGGTTTGCGGAGCACCTCGAGGAAATCGCAGAAGTATCGCGAGAGCTGGAGATTACTTGGCTTGGGACCGGTTTTCACCCGCTGGCGACTCAGCGGGAGTTGGATTGGGTGCCGAAGCAGCGTTACTCAATCATGCGCGACTATCTCCCGAGCCGTGGCGCTGGCGCGTGGGACATGATGCGGCGGACCGCGACAGTGCAGGCGAATTTCGACTTCTCGGATGAAGAGGACGCCATGCGCAAACTGCGCGTGTTGCTGCGTTTCACTCCGGTGTTTCAGGCGATGTTCGCCAATGCTCCCCTTTTCGAGGGGAGGGTTGCTGCGGCCAAGAGCGTGCGCCAGCAGGTGTGGCAGCGCATGGATCCCAGCCGCTCCGGTCTCATCGGTCGACTCTGGGGTAGGTCGCTCCCTTCGTACGCCGACTACGTGGAGTGGGCGCTGGATGCGGGCATGTTCATGTTCAAGCGCGACGGTCGCGTTCTTGCCAATACGGGACAGACATTTCGTCGCTTCATGACCGATGGGTTCGAGGGCCATTATCCAACGCTGGACGACTGGCGCCTGCACCTGGCTTCACTCTTCCCCGAAGCACGCCTCAAGACGACCCTGGAGGTTCGCTGCTGCGACGCCCTCCCCCGCGATCTCACGCCCGCGGTTCCTGCGCTTTTCACGGGTCTCCTGTACGACAACAGGGCGCTCGCCGAAGCCGAGCAGTTGGCCCTCGGCCTCGAGCTCCCGATGGCACAGTCGGCGCTCGAGCCAGCCTCAATCCATGGCCTGGACGCAGTCCTGGGTGGACGCTGGATTCGTGACTGGGCACAAGAGGTCCTCGACATCGCGTCGCGCGGCTTGAGCAGGCGAGCCATGCTTGACGCCGATGGTATGGACGAGACGCGGCACCTGGAGCCCCTTGCTGCGCTCATCGCCAGGGGCGCTGCGCCGGCAGACCGGCTGCTGGAGCGACTGGCTCTGGAGCCCCTCTCGCCTCCTAGCATCGTCTCCGCGTGCGCCCTCTGACGCCGGCCCCTCCTGGCGCCCCCACGAAACCGCCCGTCCTTTCTACGTCGGGTCCAAGATTTGCGCTGCCACGTCAACCCCCGCCTAGCAATCGTCGCTGGGCTCCGGTGCGGTTCTCTGAGGAACGTGCGCCAGCCGCTTGTCCCGGTTCAGGTATGGCGGAGCGCCGGCTGAAGGCCGCGGCCTGCTTCCCCCTGCCGGTCCCTGTAGCCCGGCAAATCGACGATGGCGGACCTTGACAGGTTTCGGGTCGTGCCTAACCTCTCCGCCCGACGTCAGCACTCGGTCACGTAGAGTGCTGATAGTCGCGCACTAAACCTAGAAATATCAACGGTTTATACATTTTTCTGGTCACCGGGGTTTGGTCAAACTTCATCAGTCGGTCGACTGAGCAGCTTGGCCCGCCGGACCAGGGAGGCAAAGGAAGTCATGAAAATCCGACCCCTTCAGGATCGCGTCATCGTCAAGCGCGTCAAGGAAGAAGAGAAAACAAAGGGTGGCATCATCATCCCCGACACGGCCAAGGAGAAGCCGATCGAGGGAGAGGTGGTCGCCGTCGGCAACGGCAAGGTTCTCGAGGACGGCTCCTTGCGCAAGCTCGACATCAAAGAGGGCGAGCGGGTGCTGTTTGGGAAATACGCCGGTACCGAGGTGAAGCTCGACGGCGAGGAACACTTGATCCTGCGTGAAGATGACATTCTCGGCGTAATCGAGAAGTGAGGAGTTAAGCAATGGCAGCCAAGGAAATTGCATACGAAGAGCAAGCTCGCAGTCTGATCCTCAATGGCGTGAACGCACTCGCGAACGCCGTGAAGGTTACGCTGGGCCCCAAGGGCCGTAACGTCGTTCTGGAGAAGAGCTTCGGTTCGCCGACCATCACGAAGGATGGCGTCACGGTCGCCAAGGAAATCGAACTGGAGAACAGGTTCGAGAACATGGGCGCCCAGATGGTGCGCGAGGTTGCTTCGAAGACCAGCGACGTCGCTGGTGACGGCACCACGACTGCCACCGTGTTGGCTCAGGCCATCATCCGTGAAGGCAGCAAGCTGGTGAGCGCGGGCCACAACCCGATGGAGATCAAGCGCGGCATCGACAAGGCAGTCGAGACCATCGTCGCCGAGCTCAAGAAGCTCTCAAAGTCGACCAAGGACGCGAGCGAGATCGCGCAGGTTGGTACCGTCAGCGCCAATGGGGACGAGACCGTCGGCAAGCTCCTCAGCGAAGCCATGGAGAAGGTCGGCAAGGAAGGCGTCATTACGGTTGAAGAGGCGAAGAGCGCTGAGACCACGCTCGACGTGGTGGAAGGCATGCAGTTCGACCGTGGCTACCTTTCCCCGTACTTCGTGACGGATCCCGAGAGGATGGAAAGCTCGCTCCAGGATCCCTACATCCTCCTCAGCGAGAAGAAGATCAGCAACATGAAGGATCTTCTGCCTGTGCTCGAGGCGATTGCTCGTGCTCAGCGGCCGCTGCTCATCGTTGCCGAGGACGTGGACGGCGAGGCTTTGGCGACGTTGGTCGTCAACAAGCTCCGTGGCACGCTCAGCGCGGTTGCGGTGAAGGCGCCAGGCTTCGGTGACCGCCGCAAGGAAATGCTCAAGGATATCGCCATCCTCACCGGTGGTCAGGTCATCGCCGAGGAGCTGGGCCTCAAGCTCGAGAACGTCACCATCAGCGACCTGGGTCAGGCGAAGACCGTCAAGATCGACAAGGACACCACCACGATCGTGGATGGCCTGGGCGAGAAGGACAAGATCAAGGGTCGTCAGGCCGAGATTCGGCAGCAGATCGAGAACACCACCAGCGACTACGATCGTGAGAAGCTGCAAGAGCGGCTCGCAAAGCTTGTAGGTGGCGTTGCCGTGGTCAAGGTGGGAGCCGCCACCGAGACCGAAATGAAGGAGAAGAAGGCTCGCGTCGAGGACGCCCTCCATGCAACGCGCGCGGCTGTCGAAGAGGGTATCGTGCCCGGTGGCGGCGTTGCATTGCTGCGCGCCCAGGCAGCCTTGGCCAACCTGAAGGTGAGCGATGCACAGTCGTTCGGTGTGAAGATCATCAGCCGTGCGTGTGAGGAGCCGCTTCGCCAGATCGTCGCCAACGCCGGAGAGGAAGGCGCCATCGTCGTGCAGAAGGTGCGCGAAGGAAGCGGCAACTTCGGCTACAACGCTGCCACGGGTGAGTTCGGCGATATGGTGGCGCAAGGCGTGATCGATCCCACGAAGGTCGTTCGCTCGGCTCTCCAGAACGCGGCGAGCGTCGCTGGCTTGATGCTGACCACTGAGGCTCTCATCGCCGAGAAGCCCAAGGAGGAGAAGGCGGCAGCCATGCCCGGCCATGGGCACGGCGGTCCGGACTTCTGATGATCTAGGCGCGGCGTCGGGCCACGGTGCGTTTGCACGGTAAGGCCGGACACCTCAGCGCTTCTGATGGCGGGCAGGTCTTCTTCACGAAGGTCTGCCTGCTGCCTTTTCGTGGCATCCGCCGAGAGCGGACCGGGTGGCCCGGAGCTGGTTTTGCGAGCCAGTTCCACCCCCTCGCGCAGCGCGAGACCGAGCGGATACGGCCTGGGGTACCTACGAAACTGTAGCTGCCCCGGGTGCGGGATTGCGCTATGACGGCGCCGGTGGGGAAAGCATTCCGCAGCGCTGCAGCTTGGGTGGCGGGCCGCTACCTGGCGCTCACGACAGGGGTTCTAGGGCTCTCCTGCCTCGACGAGGAGCCACAGGGGCAGGAGTGTCCTCCAGCGAGCCCGGCGTTCGAGGTGAACATCGCCTCGGCTCAAGGAGACATCCCTCCGGCGACCACGATCATCGTTACCTATGGGGCGGGTCGTGAGGAGCACGTTCTCACTGAACCGGTGGCTGGGCCCGCAGTCTTCTGTGAATGGGTCTCGGGTGGGAACGGTCAAGCCGAGGCACCAACGGGGGGGGCGCTGGTCGGGCAGACTGCTCCTCCAACGCAGTTGCACTGCGCGCTCTGGACCGGCGGTCCCGCCGAGTTCGAGATGATAGTGCCCGGTTACGAGCCGATTACGCTCGAGCTCCGGCCCGAACAGGACGCTTGTGGTCTGGTTACCCATCGCGAAGACCTCGAGCTACGACGGCCAGACACTGGCAGCGATTGATCGGGCGCGAGCACGCCGTCAGCTACTTGGTAATCGTGATGCCGTCGTCGCCCCAATCAAGCTGGGGGCCCCAGTCCTGCAATTCGGCAACCTCTCGGCGACGGGTCGTCGAGACTGTCGATTCAATGGCCAGCCGAGCAATGCCTACCTCCGGACAGTAGTCCGTGACGATCCGCTGAGAAGTCTCGCCAATTGCGCTCTCCTCCGTGGTCTGGATGCAGCCGTGGAAGGTTCCTGCAGGAACATCTACACGGCGTCCGATCGCTGTAAGCTCCACGATCCCCGCCGGGCCTTTCCACGTGCTGCCTGCGACGAGCGGCATGCGAAGAAGGCTCCCCCCGCCGGTGTGCCGAACCGCGCGCGGCGTTGGCTCGAGCCAGTGCCTGTTCCCTCCCACCGTGAGCTCCACGAGTCCGGAGGTTGCGTGCCGCACACGGATCACGAACAGCCCCGTCTCTCCCGTTTCCTCATCGACCGTGTGATACGAGTACACGGTGTTGTCCGCTAGAGGCAAGAAGTGAGCTAAGGGACCATACGGTTCTGCCGTGGTTTCCATGCGGGGAAACTCCTCGGCTGGTGTCCTGGTGGCGTTGGGTGACGCGCAACTCGTGACCCAGAGCAGAATGATAAGGGGTGAGCAGCGAGCAGCCCCAGCCGGCCTCCTGGATCCGGTGGCCCGTGGGGCGACGGAGTTCGTTTCAATGGGTGTGTTCACCGTAGGCCCAGATGGTGACCAGCAAGAGGAGAGCGGCTGAGAGAAGGAGGAGGTACCGAGCCAGAGGGTCAGGTCGGATTCTCCCTGTCAGCTCGAGGGCGGCATCACGCACCGCGTCGCTCGTCGTTTCTCGTGCCAAGAGAGGAGCCTGCCGCCTTACCATCGCATAGTCACCACGCAAAAAGGCAGCAACGATCGGCTCGAGCGCTGGGTCGTCCGGGAATGCATCCAGGAAGCACGGTGTCCTCTCGCCCACCTGGGTATTCTGATCCGCATCCGGGGCGGGAGGTGGTCGAACATCGACCTCCGAGGTCGTGGGCTGCGTAGAGGAATCTCCCGAGCCGTTCGGCTCCCGGGAACTCGGACCGCTCGGCGAGTGCTGCATCAGAACTGAAAGTACACGAAAGGCACGGCCTCCGCACTTGCCATGCGATCCAGGGTGTATGCCACCCCGAGAAGCAAGAGCGCCTGTGCTGCAGCCGGAAGCGCGATGAATTGCCCACGCAGCCGCAGATACCACGATTCGGGCATCCAGTGACTTGCAAGTCCGATGCCGAGCACGGTCAGAACCGGCACGTTGAGGTTGGCGTAGTGTGCCGTGCCTTGACTCAGCTGGGCGAAAAAGACCCACGCGCCTTGGAACGTCCCGGCGCGAAAGAACACCCAGGCGGCGCACACGACGTGAAATGTCAAGACGACGCCCGCGACACGCCTCGCGCCGCTTGGGACAGCGGGGCCACCCGCCGCTGTGCGCCGATCGATCAGGGCTCGTGATACTGCCAGTGCCGTGCCGTGAATGCCTCCCCACACGACAAAGGTCCAACTTGCCCCGTGCCAAAGGCCGCCCAAGAGCATGGTGATCATGAGGTTCGCGTAGGTTCGCGCGGGCCCTCGACGATTCCCTCCGAGGGGGATGTAGAGGTAGTCGCGCAGCCAGGTCGACAGGGAAATGTGCCAGCGGCGCCAGAACTCGACCATGTTGTGCGCCTTGTAAGGAGCATTGAAGTTCAGCGGAAAGCGCACTCCTAAGAGAAGCGCCGAGCCGATTGCGATATCGGTGTAGCCAGAGAAATCGCAATATATCTGAACAGCGTATCCCAATACAGCGACATAGCATTCAAGGGACGAGTACTGAACCGGAGCATCGAAGACGCGATCGACGAGTCCGAGGGCGAGGTAATCCCCAATGGCGACCTTCTTGAGCAGGCCGACGGCTATCAAAAAAAGCCCCTCGCTAGCCTCGGCGCTGCTCCAGCGAGCCGGACCAGCAAGTTGGGGCAGAAGGTCCCTTGGCCTGACGATAGGTCCTGCGACGAGGTGGGGGAAGAAGGCGACGAAGCTCAGGTACTCGGCGTAGCTCTTCTGCGGCTCGAGCTGCTTCCGATAGATATCGATGACATAGCTCATCGACTCGAAAGTGAAGAAACTGACACCGATCGGAAGGGCGATACGCAGTGCAACCTCCGGCGGACGCATTCCGAGCGCTGACAAGGCTGCCGATGCGGATTCGATGCCGAAGTTGAAGTACTTGAAGATGCCGAGAACACCCAGGTTCAGTGCCACGGTGCCGGCGAGCCACCACCGCCGCCGACGGGGATCCTGGCTTCGCGCGATGGCGTTGCCGAGTAGCCAATCGGCTGTCGAAGAACCCCAGATGAGCGGGAGGAAGCGCCAGTCCCAGTGCGCGTAGAACACGTAGCTCGCCCCGAGCACGAACAGCAAACGTACCTTGCGCGCCCGCGTCAGTGCGTACAGTACGCCTGCGGCGAGCCCTACGGTGAGCAGGTACAGGATCAGCCCAGTGCTTCCGTCGCCGAGCTCTCCCAATGCGCGCTTGAGGATGTCGGCGTCAGGCCGCGTGAGGGTAATCCAGCAAAGGGCGATGGCATTGACGAGCAAGGCCGCCCCCGATGTCCGGGCCGTCGGGATGCCATCGGCCGGGACGGTGCGCACGAGGGACAGCGTCAAGGCGAGTGCTAGCGCCGGCACACCCACAGTGTGATAGCTGGGAGCTCCCGAGAAGGACGCATAACCAGCAAGCGCGACCCACGGCAGAAGGAGCGCCCAGCGCCTGCGCACGAGCAACCAGGAAATGACAAAGACGACAGCGAAGAACTTCGCGTAGGTGAGCGTGTTGAACAGCACGGCGGGCGGGCGGCGGGGAGGTCCTGAGCGCCACGATCTAGCAGAATTAACCCCAATGCAGGGCGATTTCCGGTGGCCCTCGGGCCAGCCTTGGTGGGCCGATGCGGTCGCGCAGATCGCCGAAGTACAGTGGCATCACCCGATTCAAACCCCGCGCACGCCGTCTCGCGTACTCCGTTGCCGTGATACCCTCTCGGACCCCGGTGCGCCGAGGTCTCGGTGCCACCGGCGTCTCGGGATCGCCGGGTGTCGGTAGGATGACCCCACATCGCCCGCCACCAGCTTCCCGGCGATCGACCTTTCGAACCTACTGCCGCCAATCTACTGATCGCCCATGGCTCCGATGCGCATCAGCTTGTACGTCGCCAGCGTGGCCGGGCTTGCGATGTTGACTCGAGCGGTTCTCGTGGGGCCTCCGCCCGTTTGGCTCGCGGTAACGATGCTTGTGGGATACGTGGCATTGTCTGCATTCGGGTGGCTTCTGCCCACCTGGCAGATGTATGGGGACACCTTCTGCCGGGGCAGCCGGCGGGAGCCCCTGGTTGCGCTCACCTTCGATGACGGGCCGAGCCCAACGACGACTCCCCGCGTGCTCGACGCCTTGGCGAAGTACCGCCTGGTGGCCACCTTTTGCGTCATCGGAGCCAAAGCTGAGCGCCATCCGGACCTCATGCGGCGCATCGTGCGGGAGGGGCACGCCGTGGCCCTCCATGGCTACCAGCACCGCCGACTCTATTCTTGGCAGTCCCCTCTAACGATCGCCAAAGACATCGAGACGTGCCGCTCCGTCGTTGCCGATCTCACGGGAGTGAGGCCGCACTGGTTCCGCCCACCAATTGGTCACGTCAGCCCCCGTGTGGCGGCCGGTGCCCGGCGCACCGGAGTGGGCATACTTGGGTTTTCTCTGCGTGGGTTCGACGGACTGCGCGGCGCTCGGCCGCACCAGGTCCTGCGGCGCCTACGACGTGGCCTGCGTCCTGGTGTCATCGTGGCGCTCCACGACGCGTCCGAGCGCGAAGAGTTCGTGCCCGCCGGCATCGAAGTTCTGCCCGAGCTCGCTCGCCTCATCAGGGAGCGTAATCTGCGGTCCGTCACAGTCGACGAGCTCTGGGCGACCCTGGTAAGCGAACAGGATTGACGCCGACGCTACGGTGCACCCGGCAGCTCAACGACGAACCGCGCCCCTCGTGTTCTGTTGCGGTCGTATCCGATGCTGCCTCCCACGGCCTCCACCAGCCCCCGGCACACGGCCAGCCCTAGCCCGCTGCCCCTACCGACATCCTTCGTGGTGACGAACGGCTCGAACATGCGAGGCTCGAGTTCGGGGGGGACGCCGACACCGTCATCGCTGACGCTGAGCTTTACCTTCTTCACTCCAGTCGCTTCTACCACTCGGGCTTCCACAGTGATGGTACCAGCACCATTGCAGGCGTCGGCTGCATTGAGCAGCAGGTTGAGCAGCACCTGCACGAGGCGTTCCCCGCTGAGCGTAACGAGGGGGAGATCCTCGTCGATGCCAAGGTGTACCTCGACGCCCTGCAGTGCCTTCTGGGGCTTCACGAGGGCCAGCGTTTCTTCAATGGCCTGAGGTACGCTGCCCGGAGAGCCCCCGGCTTCCTCGTTCGCTGCGGGTCTGGCGAACTGGAGAAGGTCATGCAGGATGCCGTGGATGCGCTCGGTTTCGCGCTTCATGCGCTCCACGAAGTCCCGTTGTTCGCCCGGATCCAAGTCACCCGTGAGGACTAGGTCCTGAAGCCCCAGCATTGCCGATATCGGGTTGCCCACCTCGTGCGCAAGGCCGGCTGCTAGCCGCCCCACGGATGCCAGGCGTTCCGAACGGACGAGGCGCTCCTGCGCTTGAAATAGCTGTTGAGTCGCGGCCTCGACCTCTTCGACCTTGCGACGGAGCGCCTCCTCGTCGCGGACGAGACGTTCGGTCATGGTGCGTAGGCTGGTGCCCAGGATCGCGAGCTCGCGGGGGCCACCGGTGAGAAACTCGAACCGACGGCTGCCTCCGGCGACCCGCTCGGCGGCGGATACGATGACCCCCAGGGGTCGGATGATCAGGTACGTCAGGGCGAAGTAGGCGGCGATCAGCAGTGCGATGGCTAGTAGGCCCATGTAAAGTGACAGCAGCCTCACCAGACGCGCCGCTTGCTCGCTGTAGTCGTCGAGGTCGAACGCTGCCACGACGGCTTGGCCTCCAACGTCATAGCGGACGCTCGCAGCCTTGCGCCCGTCGAAGACGATGTCGTGGACACGCCCCGGAACCGATGGTGTGTGCTCGGCGATGGCGCGCAGCGTGGTTGCATCGCCGCCGCCGAGGAATGGCTTCCCTGGAGGCTCGATGATAGCGATGGCCAGGACGTGGCTCGCGCGCAGCTCGCGCTCGACGCGCTGTTCCAGCGTCGCCCGTGAGGTCTCTTGCTCCAGCCCGAGACGCTCCGTCACCCCGCGAGCCATCTTGCGTGCTTGGTCTTGACGAATCGAGAAGAGCGCGAAGCTCGAATAGGTCGCGACCGCATGGAAAAGTGGCCCGAAAGCGAGCACCATCAGGCCGCCGAGGAGCAGGACAATCTGGACCCGCAATCCGAACGTCACGGTGCCCAAAGGTGTCGCACAGGGTGCTGGTGGCTGGAAGCCTGTAATCCGACCCGATTCAGTACGCGGCTCGCGTACCAGGGCACCCCGCACGCGGCATGTCCGGGTTCGGGGCCGGGTGTCGCGCGAAAGTAGGCCTCGTCGACCCCGATCTGGTAGTGGAGCCCAGGCATGACCCCCTTCGTTCGCCTCGCGGCTTCGGTGCAGACGGGAGCGGTCCGCAGCAGGGGACTCGTTCAGAGCATCGGGTTCGCGGCTGCCTTGTGGCTCTGGAACAAAGGATCGTTGCCCTCATTGGTCGCGGGCTTCGTCGCGTTGCTGCTTGTGGCGAGCGTGCTGGTCAAGCTGGTGCACCGACGGCGTCGTGTCACCCCGCCGGAGGCACAGTGGGCGGAGCTCGCACTATTCACCCAGCTAGTGGTGTTCACTTACGCTCTCCTGATTGGTGCTCTGGGGGGCCTTTCGGGTCCGTACTATCCAATCGTCTTCCTCGTGACAGCGGCTGCCGCCGCCTTTGCGCGTCCACTCGCCGCGTTCGGCACCTCGGCGTGCGCCCTCGCGTTGGAGATCGCTCTTGCCGCGCAGGAGCTCCCTCCGGGGTGGGATCGACTGGGGGCCCATGCTGCGCTACTCCTGCTCTTTGCTGGTCTGAGCTTCGGCTCCTTTCGGGTCGAGCTCGCGCGGCTCCGCAACGTGTCACGGAGCAAGGTCGACGCGGAACTGGAGCGAATGAAGGAGGCTGCCCGTTCCTACCGGCTCCTCGCTACGCCCGAGAACAGCACCGCTGGGATCAATGCTGACATCGGGCCAGACTCCGAGCAGCGGCTCGTGCAGTCGGGGGTCGAGGAGATCCGCGAGGCGCTGGGCTTTGCCATCGATCTCCTGCGACGCACGCTCGGTCTGCGGACTGCGCTTCTACTTTGGCTCTCGCCGGATGGCGAAAGGTTGCAGGTTCGTGAGCTTTCCACCGATGACGATACCATCCTTCCTGGACCGTTTTCAGCGCGGGATGGGATCCTCGGTGCGGCGCTGGCGGAGAAACGACTCGTTTCGATTCACGGCTCGCGCTGCGTGCGTCACGCCCCCTATTACTCCGTTGCCCCCAACATAGGCGCCGTCTGTGCGGTCCCTGTGATGGACAGAGGGCAGCCCCGCGGGGTACTCGTCGTCGATCGAGCTCCCGAGGAGCCCTTTGCCCTCGCTGCCGAAGAGCTCCTGTCAGCGGCGACCCGATATATGCTCCGTGCCGTCGAGAACGAACGGGTCTTCATCCAGCTGGAGCGCGCGAAGCTCGAGCAAGGGAAGCTCTATCGGGCAGCCAATGCGCTCGCGGGGTCGACGACTGAGGCGCAGGTGGTGGAGGCTGGCGTCAACAGCGCTCGCGAGTTCGCCTACTTCGACTTCGCCGTCGTGACCCTCTTCGATGACCGCACGGCAGAGCACGAGATCAGCGCTGCGAGCGGTCCTGGCGCACTTCACCTCGTAGGCAAGCGGTTCAAGCACAACTCCGGGCTAGTTTCGATGGTGGTCGCCAATCGTCATCCCTTGCCTTACCGCGGCGACTACGATCCAGTACGTCAGGTGGTGTTCACGCGGCGTCTGACACCGCCTCCCATGCCGTCCCTGCTCGTACTGCCTCTCATGGTACACGACCGACCGCTGGGTACCCTCGCCCTGGGTTCGAAGCGGCGGGGTGCCTTTGGTGATTCCGTGCGGCCGACATTGGAGGTACTTGCCAGCCACATGGCGGTTTCTTTGGCGAATGCGCGTATGGTCAAGAGGCTCGAAGAGCTTGCCACCACGGATGGTCTCACGGGTCTGTTGAACAAGCGAGCGCTCCTTGAAACTGCCGAGCAGAAGCTGCGGAGCGCCGCTCGTTTCGACAAGCCGCTCAGCGTGCTCGTCTGCGACATCGATCACTTCAAGCGCGTGAACGACACCCATGGGCACGACGTTGGAGATCTCGTGATCAAGGGCTTCGCTGACGTCCTTCGGTGCGTCAAACGGGATACCGACATCGTTGGCCGCTTCGGTGGTGAAGAGTTCGTGTTGGTATGCGAGCAGACCGACAGCCGTGGCGCTGAACAGCTCGCCCAGCGCTTGCGTAGCGAGCTGGAGCTGGCTCGTTTCAATTCCGAGCAGGGCACTCTGGGAGTGACTTGCTCGGTCGGAGTGGCAACGTTCCCCGCCGCCGGGCGGGAATGGGAGCAGCTCTTCAAGGCGACCGACGAGGCCCTCTACGCTTCGAAGCGCGGAGGGCGCAATCGTGTGACAATCTGGACCCCTCGTGTGAAGGCTGCTTAGTCGCGACTCGCAGCAGGCGAACAGCTCGTCAAGCTGCGGCGCTGGCTCCTGACACTCGACGTCGAAGTTCCGGGCTCAACGCCACGACGATGAGAACCAGCAGCAGCAGGGCAACCGAGAACTCGTAGGGGAGGCGCGGCCGTATCTCGTAGAGTGCAGTACCCACCAATGGTCCGACGGTGCGGCTCAATGCCTGCGAGGCGCTGTTGAGACCTGCCGCTGCACCCTGCTCGCTGTCTCCCACCCCCAACGAAAGCGCCGCGGCGATACCAGGCATCGCGAGACCCTGTCCCAAGCCCTGCAAGGCGAGGGCTGCGGTGAGCGCTCCGAAATGAGACGCGAGCGCTAGTCCAGCGAACCCCAGCGCCGCCACGGGAACCCCCCAGAGAAGGAGCCGCAAGGGTGGCCAGCCACGGCGTCGAGCAATGAACCCTTGTGCCAGAACAGCTGCGATTCCGTAGCAGACAAGCGCTACGCCGACGAAGCGTGCCGTCTGCACGTCAGTCAGGTTCATCACGTCTTGGAACAGAAATGCTATCGTCTGCTCCATCGCCACGCCGGCCAAGGTGACGGCGAACCCGAGCGCGAGCAGGGGCCAAACCCGGAGCAGCAGGGAGACTGGAGGAGCGAACTCGTCGAGGTGCTCCCGGCGGACGGGCTCTGGGAGGCGGAAGATGACGAAGACGCCGTTCAGAAACGCGACCGACGCCGAGACGAACACGGGCACGAGCAGCCCGAGCTGGGCCAGCGCCGCGCCAAGCCCTGGTCCGAACACGACTCCAAGGCCGAAGGCCGCTCCAATCAAGGCCATGCCGCTCGTGCGGCCGTCGCGATCAGTGACATCCGCCATATATGCTTGAGCGGTTGGGATCGTGGCGCTGGACAGCAAACCTCCGATTAGCCTCGTCGCGAGCAGCGCCCCATAGAGGGCCGTGCCGTGCAGGTAGCCATCCATGCCAAGCTTTGCGACGATGCCAAACAGCCCGAAGCCGATACCGAAGCCGAAGATGCCAATCAGGAGCACTGGTTTCCTGCCGACGCGCTCACTGCGCCGTCCCCAAAACGGGCTCATGGCGAACTGCATGAGGGAGTAGCCCGTAGAGAGCCAGCCGATCTCAACCTCGCTGAGCCTCAAGGCCCTTCCCAATGGCGCCAGGATCGGGAACAGGATCGAAAGCCCGAGAATGCTGTTGAAGAGGCTCAAGAAGAGCAACAGCCGCATGCTCTTGTCTGCAGGCATAGAGGCCGACACATTGGGCTCCGGTCATCAGTGTGTCGAGTCTCTGATGTCGCGGTCGGCTGACCTGTCGCGCGCCTCGCGCCACGCAGAATGGGTAGTCATGGCGAGTACGCTCAGTAGCGCAGCTCGGCACCGATGTTCGGAATGACGATGGGCCCCACCCCAGCTTCCGTGCATCCAGTTTCGTTGCAGGACCGCTCGGTTACCTCGCGCGAGAGGGTGGCATTGAGTAGCTCCGCAACGACGCTGAGCGAGGTTTCCTCGCCGAGGCGATATCGCTTCTCAGCACGCAAATCCATTCGAAAGAAGGGATCGGTTCTCTCGCTGCCGTCGAAGATCGGGCCATCGTTCGTGGCTCTCCGCGATGGTATCCCGCCGAGGAGGCTGTTGCGCGCACCGAGTTGCCAGTTTCTTCCCGCGTCCACGACGATGGTCCCCGACAGTACGTGCGTGCGATCTAAGGCCGAGAGCGTAGAGATACGGCCGTAGCTGCGGGTCGAGCGAGATAGCGTGTAGGCGAAGATGCCTCCCACGCGTTCAGCCAGTGGGCGCTTGAAGAACACCTCGATACCGTAGGCATTGCCGCGCACGCGCCGCGTCAGCTGTGCGGCGTCAAGAGAGAACTGATGCTCCGTGCCAAGGGGGTCCGCCAGATTCATGTATATCGCGTCAAAGGCGGTGACTGAAAGGAACGAATCGTAAGGCAGCCGGAATTCGACGCTCGAGCTCGCTTGAATCGACCGCTGGAGTCCGTTCGCGATGTTCGTCACGGCGGCGCCAGGAATGCCTGGGACGAAGCTCGCCGACTGGTGGGCAACGCCCAGCGTGTGCTCGAAGGCGACTTCCTTGCTTGCCTCTAGGCGCGCTGCGATGCGCGGATCGATGCCGTATTCAGTCGTGCCCTCGGAGTGAAAGATGTCGGACCGAATTCCAGGCGAGATCCACACATGCTCGACGGGGCGCCATGTGACGTCCAGGTATGCGCCAAACGTTCGCTCCGTTCGGCTCGCACCAACGCCCTCGAGAGCCTGAATCGTCCGGTAGCGGAGGTCCTCCCCGATGTCGAGCTCGTAGTCGTCGAGGCTCACGTCGGCGCCGATCCGCATGGCGATGCGGTCGCCGAACCGATGGTGAAGCTCGGCTCGTGGTGCTATGAGTCGATCGCTGACGCTGCCGTTCTCGCTTCCGGTGCGGTCCCAACCCAAGCCGACGGCGAGTCGCAGATGCGAGTCGTCCGAAAAATCGTGTTCGTACCGGGGATCGATGCGGTGATAACGCACCAGCGAGCTGTACTCTTCTGTTTCCAGCAAGTCGCTGGCGCCCAGCAGCAAGAGCCCCAAACGATCGTTCGGACCTAGGTCTATTCGGGAGGATACCTGATAGTCCCAGTAGCCCAGCTCTACATCGGGGGTCACTGATGAGACGATAGGCCCCCAGTAAGCGTAGCGGCCCGATACGAGTGCCGCAGAGCGGCCTCCCGAAGACAAGGGGAACGTCTGCATGATGCCGGCGTCCACCACACGCAGGCTGGCTTCGCCAGAGTAGTCCCCGTAAGGCACCGCGGTGTCTGCGGTGACGATCGCGCCAGCGTAACGACCGTAACGGGCGGGATAACCTCCACGATGTAGGGTTACCTTGTCGATGGTGGCAGGGTTCAGAACGCTGGGCCCGACGAAGGCATGCCACAGCATTGGCACCCGGACGCCGTCGATGAAGTACCCGACATTGCCGGGCGGGGCACCCCGCACGAAAAAATAAGGAAGCCCAGAGATGGCGGGCGCAACACCAGCCATGGCTTCGATGGCACGGAGGGGGTCGCCGAATGTCCCTGGTATCATGCGCGCTTCCGCGCGAGAAAAGGATTCCGCATCGGGCGCTTCGCGCTCCCCGAGGACATAGACTTCGACGGTGCCTGTCGCCGCAGAGGCGGAGCTCGCTGCAGGAGGGCCAGCTTCTCGCTGCAGGCGGGGGACGGTGTTCCGGGGCTCTCTCGCAGGGGACGAGTCCAAGTTCATCGCCGGCGTGCTCGGAGAAGCCGAGGTTCGGTCCTCGGGAGCGCGGAAGACGACCTCCACCCGTATCTTTGCAGCCACGGGCCGCCCCTCGCGTTCTGCTGGGACAAAGCGAAAACCCTGGGACGCTGCCACAGCGGCGCTGGCGAAGGGCTCCTCTCCAGCGACGGCCTCGGCAGCAGTGACATGGCCGTCTTCCGCCACGACCAAGTGAAGCGTCACCGTCGTGTCGCCCGAGCCCTCGAGCGGGTACTCGACCGAGAGGTCCAGTGGCTCCGGCGGCCGCACACGGGCTAAGAGGGCGGCGTGATCCACGGACGGGGCGGCCGAGCTCTCCTCAGCTTGGGCTTCGTGGGCCACTACCGTGAGCCCCAGCAAGGCCGCGACGGCACCTCGCATGCTCTGCCGAATTGGCACCCCAGCTCGCAGGGCGGTTCGTTCTCCCCAGTCGGTCAAGAAAAGCATGAAGACACTCTCTCCAGGGCACGCGATCGAGTTACCATTCCGCAATGCGACGGTACTCTATCCTCTTCATCGGCAGCCGTAAAACTCGCCGTCCCAAGTGCGCCGTTGCCACGGAGCACGCCCGAAAGCAAGATGCGCCCCTGTGGCGTGCCGCAGGCCGGGGTCTACCCGTGCAGGGTAGCTCGGAGGTCACCGGCTCCCCTGGCTGCTCATTTCGGAGTTTTCCGCGCGTCGGGCAACGTCGTCTCGGAGGATACCGTTGTTTTGCGGGTGCTATGGTCCTTGTTCTGGGGGCGTGCCATACCGACGGCTGCGACACGTCGGGTTTGGATGCGCTCTCGGCAAAGGAGCCCCGCTCCATCGACTTTCCTGGTGTGGCGCTTGGCGAGGTGGGAGAGTTCGTCCCAATGCACGCCCTGGGTCGCAATGGGCGGCTGACGGCGATCGCAGGCATGGCCCGCAGCGGTAGGGCCATCATCGTCCCCCGGGGCGGGGATGAGCCCTGCACCGTGATGGACCTTCCTGAGGGTGATTCCCCCTCCAAGTTGCTACCCATGGCCCTAGAGGAAATGCTCGTCACTCTGGTGGACAGAGACGACACGGGCAAGGGAACGTTGAGGATCTACAATCCTCGTTGTGAGCAAACAGTTGATGCGCTGCTGGGGGCTCGTCCGGTCTCGCGTTCTGAAAGGCTCGTGCCGCTCCGGCTGCTCGTGGAAGCAAATGGAGGCCAGCTCTTAGCGATTTCGGCGTCGGACCAGCGCGCGACAGTGCTCGACGAGGACGTGGAGGCGGTCCAGGTAACCTCGACGCACGTCGTCACGGTCGCTGGAGGGCAGCTCGTGGTCCGCGACATGGCGCTCGAGGTCGTCGCCCATCATGGCCAGGACGTTACAGAGATGGTCATGAGTGGGGAGTTCATCGCTTACGTGGACAGGGGACGACTGCACGTGATCTCCGCTCCTGAGGGGGAACCCAAGCAGCTCGCAGAGGACGTCTGTTCGGTTCGGTTCGCGGATCAGGCATCGCGCAAGGGAGACCGCGATGCGCAGTTCCTGAGCTTCTACTCTCCCTGTGGCTCGTCGGAGCTGGTGGTCTACGAACTCTCTACCAAATTGCCGACTCCGGTGGGTCCGGCGAAGTCGTCGCGCGCCGAAGCGCGCAGGGTGAAGCGTGGCAACGAGGAGACGACCATCATCTTCTTCCAGCCGGAAGCATCCGAAGACACAGAAACTGCTGGCTTGGCGGTTTACGCGGATGGAGCCGCACACCCGCTGCTCGAACCCGGAGGGCTCGAGGGGATCGGCAGGGTAACGGATGACGGCGTCGCGCTCTGGCTTGGGGAGGGTACCGACGAAAGCCGGATCGTCCGGTATCGAGGTGTGGATGACATCGAGGTGGTTCTCTCGGATGTGATGGCATTCGAAGTGGAGAGCTATCCGGAGCGCGCGCTCGTTGCGACGGACGAGGGCAGCCACCTGATCGCCCTCGAAGGCTTCGCCTCGCCAACGGTCATTGCTTCCGACGCCGAGGATCTCGGTTTCGGGTCCTCCACGGGCTCACTCTTCGGTAGCTCCGTCGAGTCTGGTGTCGGTACCTTGAGAATGCTGCGCACGGATGAAGCGGCTGTGGAGGAAATTGCCAGCGACGTGTGGATTCCCGATGCGACCCTGGCCTTCTCCTCGGAAGCGCTCTTTTATCTCACGCAGTACGAGCCACCCGAGAAGCGGGGGGATCTCTGCATGAAGGTGCTCGCCAACTCGGACCTATTCTGCGAACCCGATGCCACCGAGTTTCGCATCTTCATCCGCCCGAAACGCGCCGTAGGCTACGTCAAGCGAGTTGGCGCCGAGCGACGACTGTTCTGGGCAGTGGTGCAATAGCCGGCGCACGCGACAGCGGCGCGATCTGTCCGGCTGACAATGGTCTGGAGCTGAGGAGCAGAAGGGGGCCATGACGAGCCCCGAGCACGGGCGACCGGTCCGCGCTCGATCATTATCGCAAGTTTGCGCCTTCACGGTTTCGAGAAGCGTGCTCCACCAGGGCGCTGCGCGAAAAAGTTAGCGTTTCATGCTGGAGGACAATACTCGTTTGTTGGGTGCCGGGTCCGAGTTTCGTCCGCGAAAATACCTCGGTCGAGCCCGACTGCTGGGGGGGAGCGCGGGTACTAATTTGCTTTCTCGACGCGCGTTCCTTTGTGCGTCTGTTTCACCCTCTCTGCCACCTGTTTGGCCCGGTCCCACACAGCGAAGCTCTGCATCGATGCAATCGGTGACTTGGTCGAGGAGAATGGAAGATTCATGAGCCTGATGAGATTCGGCGCTTGGCTACTTTGCTCGGCCGTCGCGCTCGCGGTGGCGGCATGCAGCGATGATTCCGGAAAGGTCGTCGACGTCAGAGCCGACGATGGAAGTGGGGGCTCTTCACGGGGAGTGGGAGGTAGCGGCTCGTCGTCCGGTGGCGCCGTCGGTTCCACGGGTGGGAGCTCCTCCGGGGAAGGTGGGGCCGGTGCCGCATCGGGTGGCGGGGGATTCGGCTCTGGCGGGCGCGGTTTCCCTTCTGGTGGTGGCACGGCGGCGGGAGGGAGCCCCGGAGCGGCTGAGTGTCCGACCTCTGTGCCGCAGAACGCGAGCAGCTGTGCATCTGCGCCCCAGGGCTTTTTGACATGCGCCTACGACGATACTAGCTGCGTCTGCTTCTCCTCCGTCTGGCTTTGCGAGGCGGTTTGCCCAGCGTCTGTGCCTAGCGAGGGCCAATTCTGCCTCAGTGTGGACGTCACCTGTGACTACGGATCTCGACGCTGCACCTGCGCTAGCGAAGGCTTCATCGCGAGCTGGTCCTGCGACGGTGAGGAGGCGGGGGACGCCGACGGGAGATCTCGGGCCTATGAGCGGGGTGGTCCCACGGGTGACGAAGAAGCTCGAATCAATGGCGACGGGAGTGAAGCGGAGTCGGGAGCTGGCGGCGACACAACTGAGGACGACGAGGGCTCTGCGGAAGGCGCCGACCCGAGCGACGGGCCTGGGGAGGAGGACGCTGTCGGCGACGAAGACCCGAGCGGCGGAGCCGTTGGAGACCAGCCGCAGGGCGAGGATTCTGGGACGTAGGGCTCGCCGCGCCTCGGAGGCCACGGTGTGGTCGCTTCACTGCGACCCATCGCCGCGGCTCCGGCGAGGTCGACCATTACTCCCCGCCGAGGCCAACGACCGAGAAAAGCTGACACTGCGCGAGCAGGGAAGGTGTCAGGTTTCTCGGCAATCGTGGGAGATGCGAGGTCGGATGCAGACGACGCGCCGACCTCGCGCCTATTTGCCACGCCGCGCGTCGAGTCGCCGCGAGGTAGGGATACCCCTTCTGGAACGGCCCCCCACCCCCGCGGCGCCGGAACCAAAGAGGACGTTGGCTGACCGCTGACGGCATCGACAACACCAAAGAGAATCCGGGCTAGAGGTGGTCAAGAATGGAGCGCTAATGGACCATGGTTAGACGATCGCCAAGGGCTCTCTGTCTTCTGTGGCGACGTCGACGGAAACCGTTTGGCCCCAGGCCTCCCGGAGGCGCTCTGCCAGGACGGGGAGGAAGCCTCGTTCGGTGTTCGTGTGGTCGCACACGATCACGGAACACCCACGCGCTGTCCACGCCAGGATGTCGTGGTGGCGCAGCTCTCCGCTGACGACCAGGTCGACGTCGCCCGCCGCCCCGAGAACGGAGCCGCCGGCTCCCGCGCAGACTGCCGCTTTCGCAATCAGTCCGCCCGCCGCATGCACGGGGCTCTTGGCGAGGCGAACGTAGCGGAGCCCGAGGTGCGCCTTCACGCGTGCGACAGCCTCATCGACGGTCAGCTTCGTTTCGAGCTCGACGCGTCGACCGATACCTACGCCCGTGACAGGTCTTTGCTCGAGCGGGTAGACATCCCACGCAGGCTCCTCGTAGGGGTGGTGACGGCGAATTGCGGCGCCGATCGCTGCCAGGTGTTCTGCTGCGCAAACCATCTCGAGCCGCACCTCTTCGACGGTTTCGAGAGACTGGCGTCGACCAAGCGTCGGATTGCTGTCGGCGTTCCCCCGGAAGGTGCCTGTCCCGCGCAGATTGAACGAACACGAATCATAGTTGCCGATGACTCCGGCACCGGCATCCGCAAGCTCGTCCCGCAGTGCTCGCACGTGCGCTTCGGGCACGAATACCACCACCTTCAGCTCCGCTTGCCTGCGAGCCTCAGCGATCGGAGCGACCTGCCCGGGTCCAAGGGCCGAGACGAGCCAATCGTTGATGCCGCCCCTGGCGGCGTCCAGTGCCGTGTGGGGTGAGTAAACTGCGGTCTTGCGTTGAATGAGAGTCGCCAGCCTTCGAGCCACCGGATCTGTGCAAACGAGACGCTGAACTGCCTTGAAGATCGGAGGGTGATACGAAACGATGAGTTCGCAGCCGGTGGCCTCATCGAGCACTGCATCCGTCAGGTCGATCGTGAGCAGCACCCGCGAGACACTCGCGACGTCAGGTGGGGGTCGCGGGGGCTCGACCAGCAGCCCGACATTGTCCCAGGATTCCGCATACTCGAGGGGTGCGAGCTCCTGGAGGGTCTCGACCGCGCGCGCGAGGGAAATGGCCATTGAGGAGAACTAGTCCAGCGCCCTCCTCGCATCGTCAAGCGGCATTGCCTCCAGTGCGTGGCCAGCGCTCTGACCAAGGGGCATGCAGAGCGGCCCGAGCGCCGAAGATTCCGGTGGAGCGTCTGTCCGGTCAGGCGGTGCAAGCCCTCTCTGGGCAACTCGGTTCTTGCCAGTACACTGCGCCCGTGACCACGAACAGGATTTCTTTCTGGGCGCGATTGTGGCTGGCGTTGGGCTGCTGGATGAAGCTACTGCTGGATGAAGCTTTTGCGGCGCGAGTGCTGGAGCTCCGCGCACATGGCGCCCGCGAACCTGCCGACGTCCCGGAACTGACCGCGCCGCAACCAGTATCGCCGTCGGCGCCGACCGAAGTCCCCTCCCCACCAGCTCGTCGGCTCAAGGACTATTCCGCCGCGCTCCAGTTCCTCGCAGTGCTTCAGCGCGAGGGCAGACTCGTGGACTTTCTGCAGCAGGACATTCACGCCTTCGATGACGCGGATGTTGGGGCTGCCGCGCGCGTCGTCCACGAGGGTGCCCGTCGCGCTCTGCGGCGGCACATCGAGATTACGCCGATTTGCAGCGAAGGGGAGGGCAACCCCGTTACGCTCGGGAGTGGCTTCGATCCGGACGCGATAAAGCTCACCGGCAATGTCACGGGCGCCCCGCCCTATCATGGAACGTTGCGCCATTCGGGATGGCGGGTGACACGCATGGAGCTACCCCAGCCCATCGGGAACCACGACGACGCCATCATTGCACCGGCGGAGGTGGAGCTATGAGCCAGGTCATCGGCATCGATCTCGGGACGACACACACGGCGCTCGCAACCGCGCCAAGCGAGGAGACCAGCGGGGCAGCGACAGTCTGGAAGGTGCCGCAACTGGTGGCTGAAGGTGCTTTGGAGCGCCGCCCGCTCTTGCCGAGCTTCATCTACTTCGGCCAAGACAACGAAGCCGCTCTGGCGCTGCCCTGGGACGAGAGTCGGCGTTACGCAGTCGGAGAGCATGCTCGCGTGCGAAGCATCGACGCGCCCGGCCGGGTCGTAGCTAGTGCCAAGAGCTGGCTGTCACACACCGGAATCGACCGTCGTGGTGGCGTGCTGCCGCAGGGTGCTCCTGGGGACGTCGAACGCATCTCACCTGTGGAGGCGGCTTGGCGGCTGCTCGACCACCTCGCTGAAGCATGGCACTCGGAGTACCCGGACGCCGAAGCGCTTACCGCGAGCGAAGTGGTGCTCACGGTGCCAGCCTCTTTCGATGCAGCGGCTCGCGATTTGACCGTTGAGGCTGCCTACGCCGCGGGGTTCGAGAACGTGTCTCTCCTTGAGGAGCCACAAGCTGCGCTCTACGCCTGGATCGAGCGCCAGGGCGAGAGCTGGCGTCAGCATTTGGCCGTTGGGGACGTCGTGCTCGTGATCGACGTCGGAGGCGGCACGACCGACTTCTCTGCGATCGAAGTGCGCGAGGCCGATGGGCAGCTCGAGTTACATCGAGTTGCTGTGGGCGACCACATCCTCCTGGGAGGTGACAACATGGATTTGGCGCTCGCTCATGCGGTCCTGGGTAAGCTCCCGGATGCAGGAAAGGCGCTGGATCGCTGGCAACGCGTGGGTCTAGGTCATGCTTGCCGCAAAGCAAAGGAGTCGCTCTTGGGTGACGATCCCCCAGCCGCGGCTCCAGTCACCGTGACGAGCCGCGGAGCCCGCCTCGTAGGAAGCGCGCTCCGTGCAGAGTTGACGCGAGAGGAAGTGGAACGCATCGTCGTGGAGGGCTTCTTCCCAGTCGTTCCCGCGACGGCGCGCCCAGCGATCCGTGCTCGCACGGCCCTCACTCAAATTGGCCTCCCCTATGCTTCTGATCCGGCGGTGACACGCCACCTGGCGTCATTCCTGGGGCGCCAGGCTGCTGCCACGGAGACCACAGGTGCCCCGCAGGCCACCGGCGGAATGCTGTGTCCAACCGCGATTCTCTTCAACGGCGGAGTCGTGAAGGCGCCGCGTGTTCGGCAGCGGATAGTGGATACTCTCAATGAGTGGTTGCGCGGTGCAGGCGTGGCCGAAGCGCGCGTCCTGCCGGGAGATGATCCGGACTTGGCCGTCGCGCGCGGGGCCGCCTACTACGGGCGTGTCCGGCGCGGGCGCGGCATTCGGATTCGCGGTGGCACTGCCAGAGCCTACTACGTGGGGATAGAGAGCCCGATGCCTGCGGTCCCGGGCTTGGAGCCGCCGCTGAACGCTCTCTGCGTGGCGCCTTTCGGTATGGAGGAGGGAACAGCATCTGAGGAGGTTCAGCTCGAACTTGGCCTTGTGGTTGGGGAGGCCGTTCGCTTCCGCTTCTTTGGGTCCACTGTTAGGAGAGCCGATACCTTCGGAACGTTGCTGGAGGACGTCGATGGTGAGGAGCTCGAAGAATTGGCTCCGATTGAAGTCGTCCTACCCGCCAAAGAGCGTGGGCCCGGGGAGGTCGTGCCGGTTCGCCTGATATCTCAGGTGACCGCGATCGGCACGCTCCGTATCGATGCAGCTCCCTTGAACCCAACCACGAAAGACGAGAGCTGGCGCGTCGAGCTCAGCGTTCGAGGGAGCTGACTTGGAGCGGGTGAATCTGGGCATCGATCTCGGAACCACGAATACCGTGGTCGCGGAGGAGCGCGACGACGGCACCGTCCATGTCGTTCCGTTGGCACAGCTGACCGCCGCCCACGAGCAGGACTCGTTGCTGCAGCTACCTTCCTATCTGTACGCGGTCTCCCCGGGCGAGAGTGTCGCTGACCCCTGGGACGAAGCACCTTGGGTCATCGGCAGCTACGCGCGTCGTCGCGGGCTCGAGGTCCCAGGGAGGCTCGTGTCCAGCGCGAAGAGCTGGCTCTCTCATGCCGGCATCGACCGCCACAGTGCCTGCCTTCCGTGGGGAGATCAGGAGAACTCTGAACCCCGGCTGTCGCCTGTGGAGGCGAGCGCCAAGATTCTCGAGCATGTCGGACGCGTTTGCCAGATAGGGTCGGCAGGAGCCCAGCTCGAGGGGAAGTCCATCGTATTGACAGTACCTGCCTCCTTCGATCCAGGCGCGCGGCAACTTACGTTGGAGGCAGCTGCACGGGCTGGACTGCGTGTGCGGTTGCTCGAAGAGCCGATGGCCGCCCTCTATGACTATCTCGCTTCTGGGGGGGAACGAGAGCTCACGGCGCGGCTGCGCGAGGGCGGAGCCGCGGACGTTCTGGTTTGCGATGTGGGTGGCGGCACGACCGACCTCTCCCTTGTCCACGTTTCTCTTACGGAAGCCGGCCTCGTCGCGGCGGAGCGTACGGCCGTCGGCCGACACATTCTGCTCGGCGGCGACAACATCGACCTGGCCCTGGCGCATCGTGTGGAAGCTCGCCTGAGTGGTGCGGAGGGAGCGCGCCTGGCGCCTGGCCTCTTCGCGCAGTTGGTACTCGCCTGCCGCGGAGCGAAAGAGCGCTTGCTGGATGACGGGACGGCCACCGAGGCGCGAGTGGTCGTCGCCAAAGAGGGAAGCAGCCTCGTTGGTGGCACCCACAGTGCCACCCTGGGCCGCGATGAAGTCGAAGCGGTCGTGTGTCAGGGCTTTCTACCCGAAGTGCCGCTGACAACGCCCACGCTGGTCCGAAGGGCAGGTCTTCGTGGTTTCGGGCTACCCTACGAGCCTGATCCAGCGATCACTCGTCATTTGGCAGCGTTCCTTGTTCGCCACGCGGGGGGCAGGGTTCCGCCGCTCGTGTTGCTGAACGGCGGGGTGTTTCGCTCGCGGCTTCTGCGTGAACGGCTCGCCAGTGTCTATGCAGAGTGGTTGGGGCAATGGCCCACCCTTCTCGAGGGCACGGACCCGGACGTGGCAGTCGCGCGTGGCGCCGTTGCGTTCGCGCGAGCGCTTCGTGGCGAAGGGATTCGCATCGGTGGCGGAGCGGCCCACGGGTACTACGTGGGCGTACAAGGCCCCGCGGGCAAGCCACGAGCCTTGTGTGTCGTTCCCCGGGGCGCACGCGAGGGTGAACGACATCGGGTCGACTCACATCCCCTGGCGTTGCGCCTGGGAGAGCCCGTGCGCTTCGAACTGTTTGCGAGCGACTCGCCTAACGTCCACGTCCCTGGGGAGCTCGTCGACGTGAATGACGAGCTCGAGCAACTGCCCCCGTTGGCTGCCAGTTTCAGCGCCGAGGAGGCCGGCCAGGTCGAGGTCGTTCTGGAGGGTGAGCTGACAGCCATTGGTACCCTGGAGCTCTGCTGCGTCGAAGGCCGCGGCAGCGAGCATCAGACCCCGAGGCATCATCGACTGGCTTTCGAGCTGCGCGGTCAGGAAATGGGCGTTGGGCATACCCGTAACATCAAGCCAGCGAGCGGCCCTTCTGCCCGACGGCACAAACTCGATGAGGCGGCCGAGCTGATTCACCGCGTGTTCGGGAAGGGTCGCAAAGACGTGCGTCCACGGGAGGTCAAGGACCTGTGGCAGAACCTTGAAAGGGTGCTTGGCGAACGGCGCGGCTGGGATGTGGAAACCTGTCGTGCCGTCTTCGATGTGATCGCGCCGAAGTCGAGTGCGCGCCGTCGCACCGCTGATCACGAGCGCGTCTATTTCATGCTGGTTGGGTTCTGTCTTCGGCCTGGCTTCGGCCACGCCCTGGATCCGCGTCGCATTGCCCTGGTCACGCCGCTCTTCGAGCAGTGGCTGAGTTTCCAAGACGAGGTTCGAGGCTGGCAGCAGTTCTGGATCGCATGGCGCCGCCTTGCGCCTGGACTTCCGGAGCCGGCCCAGGTCGCGATGCGAGACCAGCTGGATCCCTTCCTGGCACCCATGGAAGAGAAGCTGAAGAAGCCAAAAGGTGTACGTCCAGCTGCCGTTCCGGAGATGCTGGAGCTGGTAAGCTGGCTCGAGCGTGTGCCCGCAGCACGGCGAGCAGAGCTGGGACGGTGGCTGCTCGAACGCACCTGGACGAGCCGCGATCCCGGGTTATGGCGAGCGTTGGGGCGAATTGGCGCCCGGACCCCCGTGTATGCGAGTGCTCATCACGTGGTCCCGCTCAGAACGGTGCAGCGTTGGCTCGACCACCTGCTGAGGGAGCACTGGCATGAGCAGCCGACGCTTGCTCGTGCAGCCGTCGAGCTGGCTACCATGACTGGTGACCGTGCGCGGGACGTCCCGGACGCTCAGCGTCTAGCGGTCCTGCGGCGGCTCGAGGAGGTTGCGGTGCCGGGGCCTTGGGTCGAACGGGTGCGGGAGGTCGTGCCCCTGGAGCGCCTCGATCGCCAGGACCTGTTTGGCGAGGAGCTCCCTGTGGGCCTCACCCTTTTCGAGCGAGACGCGTAAGCCGGCATGGATCCTGGCCAGTGCTTGGAGGCGCGTCGACCCGTCCATCCGAGAATCGTGCGAACCGCACCCGATCCCGACCGTGTACGGGGCCGGGGCTGGGCCACGGCCATCCGCCAAATTCAGTCCGGCGGTATTCGTCGAACGCCTCATCGATCTCGGCGGCCGTGTTCATGACGAAAGGCCCGTGCTGAACGATCGGTTCCCCGATCGGCGCGCCCTGAAGGAGGAGAAACTCCGTCGGCACCGGTCCTGACGTGACCATGGCCTTGGCGTCCGCGAGGAGTCGGATCGCGGCAGGACCCTGAACCACCTCACCAGCGATTCGCAGTGGGTCGCCGCAGTAGTTGTAGATGGCGCGGTTGCTTCCTCGTCTCGCCGCCGGGAGCGTCCACGTGGTATGGGGCGTCATGCGGACCAGCCAGATCGCCACATCGGAGTCCGGGCGCGACGCCCAAGAATCGGGAGGCGATGCAGGGGGACTCGCTCCTTCGAGTGTCCCCGCCACGACGCGAACCTCCGTGGTGCCGCGCTGATCGTCGAGAAACGTCAGCTGCGGGACCTCGCCCGCCCACGACATCGAGAAGTAGGGGGCCACGGGCTTGCTCGCGCCAGGAAGATTGAGCCAAATCTGGAATAGCTCCAAGGGGTTTGGTCCGTGCTGGTCGAGCAGGGGAAACATCTCCGAATGGACCACTCCGCGTCCAGCCGTTAGCCACTGCACGTCCCCTGGGCCGTAGCGCGCCACTGATCCCAAGGAGTCGGCATGGTCGATGAACCCTCGCCGCACGATGGTCACGGTTTCGAAGCCGCGATGGGGGTGCCGCGGGAATCCTGGCACGATCTCGCCATGGTACATGCTCCAGCCGTCCTTGCTCGAGAAGTCCATGCCCGGTACCCGGCCTGACACAGAGGCTGCGGGTCCCAACCGGCCATTTCCGGCTGGATACGCGTCAAGATGATGAACGCAGAAGAGGAAAGGATCGAGTGTCGTCCATGGAGAACCCAACTTGGAGGCGCCGAGCACGATTCCCGCCATGTGGTTCCTTCCGCGGCCGTCCTCAGAGCCCCGAGGAGCTCAGGCTCGAGTTCTCCTCAGACGTCAGGTGGAGGCCGCACTCCTTCTTGACTCCGAGCAAGCGCCCAGCCCGATCGTCTTCGTCCGGAGCTACGGGCGAAGTCGAATGCCAATCTCCGATGCTGCGGTAGCCCTGGGAGTACAGGGGATGCCGCGGTAGAGCATGCCGACTCAAGTACTCATCTACCTGCTCCTTGCCCCAATCGAGGATCGGATGCACCTTGAGCCTCCCGTCGTGGAGAGCGACTTTGCGCAGCGAGCGACGGTGGTCGGTTTGAGACGCTCTGAGGCCAGCGAGCCACACGTCGATGCCAAGCTCCTCGAGGGCTCGCTTCATGGGCTCCACCTTGTTTAGCGCGAGGTACTGTCGGACGCCTTCCTCGCCCTGCTCCCAGAGGCGTCCGTACAGCGCCTCTTGGCGTGCAGGAGTCATTGGCGCGCTATAGGTAAGGAGGTTCAAACGGAATCGCTCCCGCAGCTGTTCCGCGAAGCGATAGGTCTCGGGAAAGAGATAGCCCGTGTCGATGAACACGACAGGGATGTTTGGCATCACTCGGGTGACGAGGTGCAGCATGAGAGCCGAATCCGCGCCGAAGCTGGAGGACACGGCCACGCGATCGCCAAAGCGTTCCTTCACCCAGTGCAGGACCTCTTGGGCGTCGGCTCCTTCCAGTGAGCGATTGACCCTGTCGAGGTTAATCGTTGGATCCGCGTTTCGACGCTCCGTTGGGCGCTGCCCGTCGATCCCGTGCAGGGCGGTGAGCTCAAGGTCCATCGCTACTCCCGCCGGTGGAGGCCTCAGTGGGCTCGACTGGACCTTCGACCCCACGGCAAGCGTTTCTCGAAGGTGCCTTCCGCGAAACACCAGGCCTTTCATTGCGCATCGCTAGCATTCTTCACCTATCCGCTAGGAAATATCGAGAATACTGTGAGGCAGGCCTGGAAAGAGCGCAAGCCCGGCGGGGGTTGATTCGACTAAGGCGGACAGCTGGAGCGGCAGCTAACTTGCACCGGTGCGACCATGGGACTGGTTCCTGCACGGTGACAGGTCAGCCGCTCCGAAACTACAGACTAGGGCCGACCAGACGGTAGAGGTGCCGCGGCTTCAGCAGTACTGCCGCACTGGCGCGTCAGTCTCTTGGCTTCCCGAAGACCTTGGAACCTGGTGGCACCGACCGCACGAGCCACACGTTGCCGCCAATGACGCTGCCCGCGCCAATGACGGTGTCACCTCCCAAGATTGTTGCCCCAGAATAGATGGTGACATCATCTTCGATGGTGGGGTGCCGCTGCTGCGGACGCCATGGATCCTCATCCGAGTGACGACGGACGCTCAGTGCTCCGAGGGTGACACCCTGATAGAGCTTCACGTTGCGTCCAAGCTTCGCCGTCTCCCCAATTACGACGCCTGTTCCATGATCGATGAAGAACCCTTCGCCAATTGAGGCTCCGGGATGGATATCGATTCCGGTCGTACTGTGGGCGTGCTCCGCGATGATTCGTGGAAGCATTGGTACGCGCTGTTCGTAAAGGGCGTGGGCCATCCGATGTGCCGTGATTGCTTGCACGGCGGGATAACTGAAGACCACTTCCTCGATGCTCTTCGCTGCGGGGTCGCCGTTGAATGCTGCCAACACGTCGGAGTTCAGCATTTTTCGCAGCTGCGGCAGGCCACGGAAGATGCGGAGTACGACCTCTTCACACCAATGGCTTGGGCGCGCGCCGCTGCGTCCCACTTGCTCTTCGTAGCTCATCGCGCGACCGATCTGCTCGCTCAGGAGCTCGTACGCGGGGTAGAGCTGCGAACTGAGCGAGTAGCGCAGGTTGTCGCGGTTGAGGGCGTGCCGGCTGAAGAACCCCATGAACAAGGCTGGCTTCACGTGATTGAACGCTTCGATGACCGCCCGCTTGTTCGGCAGTGCCGCGCTTTCCAGGTTGTTGATCGCGTCTCCACTATCGTAGCTCTGCGCGAGCTCATCAATGGCGCCCTCCAGGTCGCGGGTACGGATAGGGAAGCTCGATTGCATGCTTGACTCTAAATCCCAGTACGCAATTGTCGAGCCGCCAGCCACTTCACCCGTCCTCCAAGGCCTGATCGTGCAGGTGATTGCCGGCGTTGGAGCAATCGCGTCAGCCGCGCTGCCCTCACCAGTCGACTACCCCCTGCGACCCATACCAGTGCGAGGCCCCCGTTGAGGTCGGGCTGCGTAGCGCCGTGGCACCTCTGCGGCTGGCTGACACGAGAGGCCAAGCGCGATGGTCAGGCGGAAGGGCAGCAGGGCGATGAGGCACTCCTGGGCAGGTGTCTTCGGCATTCATCGACATTCGCGGGTTCACCGGCGTCGTCGATGAGCACGGAGTTCGCCGAGAGACCGGTCGGAGTCGGGCAAGGATCGCTGTGGCCGGCGTCATGAAACGTGGATGATGGCGGGTCCATCCTCTGGGCTGGTCGAAGTGGAGGCGCGAACGTGTTACGACCTCTGCCAGTGCTCCAGCAGCGTGCCGCGAGGCTTGGGGCAAGAGATCCCACTCGCATCCCGGAAAAACCCGATGAGCCTGCCGCCCGAATTGCTTCAAGCACTCGAGCTTCCACCCGTCGAGCTCGAGATCGTCGAGGATCTCTCGCCTGAGCAACCCCCCGGGTTCCTGCGGATCTCAAGGCGGCGTCTCCGCGCGCGTCTTCCGGATGGACGGTACTCCGAGGTATTCGTCTACGACGAGGTGCATCGCGCCGCGCTCGACGCGGTCGTGATTGCCGCCCATTACCTGGAGCAGGGTGTGCGGTATGTCTACCTCCGCAGTGCAGTGCGACCGCCCGTGGTTTTGCGCGACAGGCGAAGATATGAGGTGGCTGGTAGCTCGAGTCGCAGAGGGCTGTGGGAGTTGCCCGCGGGATTGGTCGAAGCTGACGAGGACAGCGAAGAAGGGATCGCCATGACGGCAAGGCGCGAGCTGGCAGAGGAGCTCGGTTTCGACGTTGCCATTGAGCAACTGAGCCGCCTTGGCCCGAGCAGCTTTCCCGCCAGCGGTGCCTTCGCTGAACGTCACTACTATTTCGCCGTCGAGGTCGACCCCAACCGACGCGAGGCTCCTTCCTTGGATGGCTCCGTGCTAGAGGCGCTTGGCGAAGTCCGCGCGGTTCCACTCGACGCGGCTCTTGAGCTGTGCGCCATGGGTGGGCTGGAGGATGCGAAGACGGAGCTGGGCCTGCGGCGGCTGGCGGAGGCCATCTCGTAATGGCTCCCCGCGTCATCGTCGTTGCGAAGCAATCCGCCTATGCTCGCTACATCGAGGACGAGCAGGACCCGCGTGCCAAGAGCTTGCTGCGGCGCGGGGATCCGACCGTGGCCAGCTGGTTGGAAGCGCACGGCGAACACGTACAGACCGTGGAAACCGTTCAGCAGGCGTTGGGCGCGCTCGGCGCGCGGGCCATGTTTCTGGAGCGCCCTCACGCCGAGTTTGATGCTGCGGATGCGGACCTCGTCGTATCGGTCGGGGGAGACGGCACCTTGCTGGCAGCGTCGCACAACATTGGCAGCGTGCCGCTCCTTGGCGTGAATAGTTCACCGCGGCACAGCGTGGGCTATTTCTGCGCGGCGCACCGGCACAATGCTAAACAGCTCCTGCAGCGGGCGCTCGCTGGGCGGCTGCGGAAGGTACGGCTTACTCGGATGAAGGTGACTGTCAACGGCCGCGTACGGGCCCGACGCGTGCTCAATGAAGCATTGTTCTGCCATTCCTCGCCAGCCGCCACCTCCCGGTACCTGATCGGTTATCGCAGCAACACCGAGGAGCAGAGGTCGAGCGGCGTGTGGGTGGGACCGGCTGCTGGCTCCACGGCAGCGCAGTACTCTGCTGGTGGCAAGACCCTCCCCTTTGGGTCCAAGAAGCTGCAGGTCGTCATCCGCGAACCCTACGTCCCCGATGGACGCCGCTACGACTTGCTCCGCTTTTCCGTGGCGGAGGGGGAGTCCGTCACTTTACGCAGCAAGATGCACGATGCTCGCATGTTCCTCGACGGTCCCTACCGGCAGATTGCCGTCGGCCTGGGCGATACCGTGAAGCTCTCGGCGTCCGATCAACCGCTGGTGTTGCTCGGACTTGCGGGACGTCAACGCCATCGCTTCCGCTGAGCTCGAAGGACCCCGAGTCACCGACGCCCCTCACCGTCGCGTACGCCCTATGATGTGTTCCCCGTGGACGTAAGCATCGAAGAGCGCGCCCCAGCGAGTGCCATGCCGCCACCGTGCTAGCAGTGCCCGCTCGCTTTGGCGCCACTGGTGCACGTCGTGGTAGAAGCCGCTGCCACGTTCCACGGCCTTGGCGATGGGGGGACGGAGAAGGAGGCGCTCCACCCAGCCGTGGCTGCCCCCTCGGGACGTCTGACCATACATCACCCTGGTTCCCAAGCCCACGGAGAACCCCCAGTCTTCTTCCGAGAGATCGTCGCCGACGAGCTCGATGTCACGTGGATCTCCCACTCCTAGTCCGTCCTCCTGGGCTAGTCGGATAAAGCCTATCTTCATCGGATCGAAGCCCATCAGTTTTGCAGCGACGGCGTCTACCGCCACCGGATCGGCGCTCGCCAGCATCACATCTTTCACCAGAGGGCTAGTCCCCGGGGAGCCCGGCATCCCCGTTGTGGTGGTTCCATCTACTACAGTGAAGAGGCCAGGGTGGATCTCCTTTTGGATCGCCAAGAGGTCGACGAGTGCCATGTGGAGCCAGCTCCCTGCGTGGTCCGGATTGCGGTGGAGCAACCCACGGAAGGCATTCCGCAGGGCTCCCGCTACCAGGGTCGAGCGCTGGTAGCGAATGACTGGCAGGTGGACGACATTCTTCCCAAAGAAGTACTCCGGAAGCTGGAGGCCATGGGGGAAGAGCTGGTGGAGCACATGCAGCTGTGCCTTGGGACGGTATTCCCTGAGGCGTCCCAGGGGCCCGCGGGTCCCGTTGACCAAAGGAATGGCGAGGCTGTCCAGGAGCTCTCCGTATCTGGGTGGTGTCCGGCGTCCGAGCACCAACGCACCGTCTGGCGTTTCTCGCACGCACGACAGCCGATCGAACCCCGCGTCCCTCAGGGCGACGACGGTCCCCTCAAGCTGCCACGGCGTCGTGTGCGCTCCGGGAAAGGGGAAGGGCCACCCGATGTCATCTTTCAGGATGGTGGCGACCCCGGGCGCCAGGGCTTGGGTCAACCCCGCCAGCGCACAGAGACGTTCCACTCCCTCCAGGACCGTGCTCGGATTCACCCGAAGCGCTGCAACTCTGGCGCTGGACATGCGTGCTCTCCGGGAAGCAACGTAGCCGACGTGTCGGACGGAGTCTACAGCACGGGGAAGCGCTGCCCCGCGAGTTCGTGGGAGCCGAAGGACCTTCGGTTCGGGGTGCAGCGCGCCGAGGCCGACAAATGGCGAACGGCGCCGAGCATCGGCGCCGTCCAGGAGACCTGCGGTACTGCGGCGAGGTGCTGCGCCCAAACCGAGAGCGGAGCGCAGCACTTAGTCTCCCGCCCTCAGCTCTTGAAGGGGCTGCGGCCGGAGTACTGTTGCGAGTCCTCGAGTTCGTCAGCAATCCGCAGTAGCTGATTGTACTTGGCGATCCGATCGCTACGGCTGAGACTCCCCGTCTTGATCTGTCCAGCGTTCGTGGCAACCGCGAGATCGGCGATGAACGAGTCCTCGGTTTCACCCGAACGATGTGAGATCACCGACGTGTAGTTGTTCTTGTCCGCCAAGCGGATCGTGTCGAGAGTCTCCGTCAGCGAGCCAATCTGATTCACCTTCACGAGAACGGAGTTTCCGACGCCCTGCTCGATGCCCCGTGCCAGCCGCTCCTTGTTCGTGACGAACAGGTCATCTCCGACCAGCTGGACCTTGCTCCCGAGCTTCTCGGTCAACTTCTTCCAGCCGCCCCAGTCGTCCTCAGCGAGCCCGTCTTCGATGCTCACGATGGGGTACTTGCCGCACAGCGTGGCGTAGATCTCGATGAGCTCCTCCGCGCTCACCTGCTTCTTGTCGAACGTATACCTCCCGTCCTTGAAGAACTCGCTCGATGCTGCGTCCAGAGCGAGCGCGACGTCCTCACCCGGCTTGTAGCCGGCCGCTTCAATCGCCTTGATGATGCGTTGGACTGCCTGCTCGTTGGACTCCAAACGAGGAGCGAAGCCACCCTCGTCTCCGACGGCCGTCGTCAGACCATCGGCGGCAAGGTTCTTCTTCAGAGAATGAAATACCTCGGCTCCGCAGCGAAGCGCTTCGGCAAAGGTGGGGCGCCCCAGCGGTACGATCATGAACTCCTGCACCTCGAGGCCATTGTCAGCGTGCTGTCCGCCGTTGACGATGTTCATCAGCGGTGTCGGGAGAACGCGCGCCTGCACGCCACCGAGGTAACGCCACAGCGGCAGACCGACCACGTCCGCCGCGGCGCGAGCCACCGCGAGGGATACGCCGAGAATGGCGTTTGCGCCGAGCTTGGCTTTGTTGGCGGTCCCGTCGAGCTCGAGCATGCGAGCATCAATCTGTGCCTGGTCGAGCACCGTCATTCCGATCAGCGCGGGGCCGATCTTCTCGTTGACGTTGCTGACGGCCTGGGTGACACCCTTGCCCAAGTACCTTTGCTTGTCGCCGTCACGAAGCTCGATAGCTTCGTGCTCCCCCGTGGAAGCCCCACTGGGAACGGCAGCGCGCCCGAAGCCAGTGGTCGTCTCGACCTCGGCTTCCAGGGTGGGATTGCCTCGTGAATCCAGAATTTCGCGAGCGATGACTTGAATGATCTCAGGCATGCCGCGGCCATTAACACACTCCGAAGATGCAGGCGAGAGGGAGTCGCGCCAGCACCAGTGAGCGGTTCCGGCCGAGGAGGCGTTAGCCTCAGGATCTGCCGTCGGGTTCTTGAGACACTGGAACTGACGGAGCACTGCCTGCCGTTGCGCTCGTCTCGCGCTGTTCGCGAGCTGCCGCCAGCTCAGCGTCGCGGCGTTCGTAGGCCACGATGATCCGTTGGACCAGCTCGTGCCTGACTACGTCGGCGTCGCTGAACGTCTGGAATCCGATGCCTTCGATCTCGGCCAGCAAGCTGCGCGCCTCCCGCAGCCCGCTGCGTGCCCCTGCAGGCAAGTCGGTTTGGGTGATATCCCCTGTCACGACTGCCTTTGACCCATACCCCAGCCGCGTCAGAAACATGCGCATCTGTTCGCTGGTGGCGTTCTGTGCCTCATCGAGGATGACGAAACTGTCATTGAGGGTCCGTCCTCGCATGAATGCGAGCGGAGCCACCTCGATTTGGCCGCGCTCACGCATTTGGTCGACCTTCTCGAACTCGATCATGTCGTGCAGCGCATCGTAGAGCGGCCGGAGGTACGGATTTACCTTCTCCGCCAGATCCCCGGGAAGGAAGCCGAGCTTCTCGCCGGCCTCCACCGCTGGTCGTGTCAAAACAATGCGTTTCACGCGCCGGTGCACGAGCCAACTCGTCGCCATGGCCATGGCCAAGTAGGTCTTTCCCGTTCCGGCAGGCCCGATGCCAAACGTGAGGTCGTGAGCGCGTATCATCGAGACGTAGGCGCGCTGGGCGGGTGTTTTTGGCACGATGGGCCGCCGCTTTGGGTGGACGACGATGATTTCCTCGAGCAGGTCGCTGAGCGAAGCGTCCGGGTTGGCACGCAGTCCCCGCACTGAACGGACCACGTCTTGTGGCCGCACCTCGTGCCCGCGCGAGACCAGCTCCACGGCGTCGACAAGAAAGCGGCGCGCTAGCTCGATGGCTTCCGGAGGTCCAGAGAGGTGCATCGTATTTCCCCTCAGGTTGACGTTGGCGCCCGTCGACCGAGTCACTTCTCCGAAGAGCTCCCCGTGGGGCCCCGCCAGCTTCATGAGTGTTTCGGTGCACCCCACCTCCAGGCTGCTCTGAGAAACCGTATCCGTCGTCGTCAAGTTTCTGCCCTCATAGCGGCGAACGAAGAGTGCGGGAGCATAGACCCGATCCTGCGGCTCCGCACCCAGGGGGCACTGCCGGGCCCGCGCGGCGTCCAATCTGTCAACGTGTCGTGCGGCCGCCCAGTCTTCCGTCACAATGGCCAAACGGGGCACGTTTTCTTGGCCGGTCGGGGAGCTCCTGCCTACCAGTGGGGGCATGGGACGCATCCGCCAATGGGCGGGCATTGGTGCGGCACTGGGTATCATTGCCGGACTCTTGCCCGTCGTGCAGGGCCACGTGAAGCTGGATCGCCCTCTCGCGGCACTCGAGAACCGGCTCGATCCCGACGCGGATCCGCCACCGGTCGAGGGTCTCGATCTGTTGCGGATCGATCTTCGCCCAAGACGCGTGCTAGCTCCGTTGTCGGGGCGTCGAACCGCGGAGCTGACGCTCGATCCCGTTCTCCAGCGCGCTGCGCTGTCACAGATGAAACGCTACGAAGTGCCCGAAGCGGGGGTCGTCGTGTCCCGCGTCAAGACAGGCGAGCTCCTCGCATACGCGAGCTACGTGCGCGACGGCGAGATTTTCGATGTGAACACGCGCGCAGAGCCGCCCGCTGCGAGCGTATTCAAGGTGGTGACTGGAGCAGCCCTCGTCGAGAAGGCGGGCCTGTCCCCGACCTCTGAGCAGTGTTACCACGGCGGTAGGAGTCAGCTCACCGCCGACGAGTTGCGGGAGGACCCTGCGCGAGACAAGTGGTGTGGCACGCTAGCGATGGCGCTCGGTCGCAGCCTCAATACAGTCTTTGGTCGTCTCGCCCAGAAGCACCTGACGCCGGAGGATCTTGCGGAGATCGGAGGGGCTTTCGGCTTCGGAACGAGCGTGCCATTTGTCGTGTCAAACGAACCGTCACTGATCGAGGTGCCGCAGGAACCCTTGGAATTTGCACGCACCGCGGCAGGCTTCTGGCATACGTCCCTCTCGCCCTTGGCCGCGAGTGTACTGGCGCAAACCGTTGCGAACGGCGGTGTCGCGCTGAAGCCGCGCATCGTGACGCGTGTGTTGCGAGGCGATGAGGTGCTCTGGGTGGACGAGGGCGGCCCCGTGGTGCTTCGGCGGGCCGTGCAGTCCCAGACCGCCCAAAAGCTCACCGAGATGATGGTCGAGACCGTCGCCAACGGCTCGGCGCACAGCAGCTTTCACGACCCGAAGGGCAGGCCATTCCTCCCAGGGATTGATGTCGCCGGGAAGACAGGAACCCTCACCCGCCACGAGGCAAATCGGCATTACACGTGGTTCGTGGGCTTCGCGCCAGCGCGCGACCCGGAGATTGCAATTGCGGCGCTCGTCGTCAACACGCCGGTTTGGCGCATCAAGGCGCCGCTGTTGGCTCGCAACGTGCTGCGCGCATATTTTGCCAAGGAGGGCCGGCCCGGGGTAACAGCGCCTTGATCGTTAGCGATCTCGCCAGATTGACGCGAAGGCGCTGTCGGTCCCGCCATGGCCGGCTCGGCTCCAGCACGAGAAACCGGTCCAGGTCTGCGGGCCAGCTTGGACCATTGGCTATGACTTGCTAGGATAGGGCGGTGCAGGTCCGGCTTCGCAAACTTGGCCGTGGTTCCCGAGCAGTGACCGGGCGTCTAGTGAGGGCGCCACGGAAGGGGTCCGTCATTGTGATCGAGTTTTCCGACGGGATGCACGAGTACGTCACTACCCCAGTGAAGCGGGTCCTGCGGCTGGCGTCCCGCGACGTTTTCTATGTGGAAACCGTGAATAGTCGCTACCGCCTGGAAGTCCGGGATCGTGAACGGACACTCGAGGACGCCTCGAGTGGCTGAGTAGCTGGCATTTTTGTTGGCGTCAGACTATTGGGGGCCGTGCCCGGAAGTGGTTGCGGGCGGACTACCCTTTTTGAACGACTGAGATCGTGAGGACGGCATGGGCAAATTCGACAGCAGGAGCTCGAAGAAGATGCGGCAGCGCAAGGCGCAAGCCAAAAAGAAGCAGCGGGAGCAGCGCCAGAAGGCAACCAGCGGCGCTTCGTGATGAGCGGAACCGAGCCGCTCTGAAGTAGTCGCGCTCGTCCCCACCCGTTTCTGGACCGCGTCCACCCGTCCCGGTAGCCGCGGCCCGCCGATCTCGGATCCTCAGCGAATGACCCTGGTGGGGAAGTGCACGTCCTCATGGGGCGGGCGCTTTTCTTCGGCGCCCTCGCCAAACAGCCCGAAGTCTCCGTTGAGCCGCCGTTCTCGGACAAGCTGCCACGTGCCCCCATTCTCGCGCCAGCGTTGTTCGATGCGTGTCCGGTTCAGCACACCCCGATCGTTGCGCGTCCAGGAGTAGTCGAGGAGTACGGTAGCCTCGCTCGTGGTGCTCATTTCAAGGCCAACCATATCGAGGTCGACGACTCTGATCATGGCGCCCCACAGGCTACGTCGCTCAAGGAAGGCTTGCCGCGCCGCGGGGGCCGTGAGCGCCACGGCGACATCCATGCGGCCGAAGCGGGCTGCCAGGTTGAGTTCGCGCGCTGCATCGGCGACTTTGCCGCTCGGAGACGCAGGCCCGAGGCACGCTACTGAAAGTGCTGTGCACGCCACGACGGCAAGCGACCACAACGGAGATCTCACCGAAGCCTCCATGCGTCGAGGGGGCGAGATGGTCCTGCTTCACACGTCATCATGAAATAGCGGCTCGCGATTGCGGACATACCTCTGGACCAGGTGCCTTCCTTCCGGAGCGATCTGTTTGAATCGAGCACCGAATCCAGGTGGGGCGTAGGAGCTAGCGTCGCCGGCCGTGCGTGTCCAGGCAATGAGGGCCGTTGCCTCGAATTCATAACCACCCGGCAGGGACACGTGCAAGATTACCTCCTCGCCGAGCTGCGGCGGCTGGTAGGTGGCCACGAATACCCCTCCGGATTCCACGACATCGTCGCCGAGCAGTCCCTTGTAGAAGTTGCTCGAACTCTGAGCTCCGAGCTCGGCCTCGATACGTCGGAGGCGCGGCGCGGGCCCGGTCGCCCCACCTCGATTCTCCTCGTGATGATGCCGTTCCGCCCCTCGCGATGCTGGTCGCGCGGGCGAGGGCCGCGTCGGGAGTGTTGTCGCCGCGGGCTGCCCACTATGGGCCATCCCGGCCTTGCTCGCTGTCGATCGGTCGTGCTTGGCACCATACGGCGTGTGGCGACCTGGCTCCGCGGCGACGGGTGCCATGTCTCGAGTGATGCTTGCTGGAAGCGCTGGCGACGGGCTCGACTGTTTCGCTCCGGCAGCGGAGGCCGGAGGGGCCAGGCTCCGACTCCCCTGAATCTTACGATTCAGCTCATGAACGGCACCGAGACACCCTGCAACGACCGCGATGACCGGGCCTGCGGCTGTCCGCATGTCCGCATCCACCTGAAGCAACTGGAGGGCGCGTCGGAGCGCATCGAGTGCCATCGGGCCTGCAGTTCCGCCCTGCGCTCCCCCGCTCATCTCTATCTCATGAAGCGCACTCATGGCGCGCGCGACAGGCTCGGTTGCCGTCCCGAGCGCTTCTGGCACGTGCTCGCTTTGCAATGCCTCCAGAGCGGTGGTTAGACTCTCTCTTGCCGTACGGGCCGACTTCACCACTTCCCGCATCATCCATCTCCAGACCGTGGGCAGCTTATCATCCGACTTTGCGCCGAGACGAGCGCGGCGAGCTCGCTGCCCGAAACAAGGGTGTCCTGATCCCCGTCAGAAATCCATGCGCGCTCGATCTTCACGGCTCCATCGGCAGTCTGGATGGAGATCTCGCTTCCAATGAATGCCTCCCCGGCCACCAGCGGGTCAACATGCTGCCCCCGCGTCGCGGCGGCGACACGAAACGGCAGCCCTTCCACCTCGAGGGCAACGCCCGGTAGCGGAGCCAGGGCTCGCATGCGGCGGAGCACGCGCTCCGTTGGCCAGCAGAAATTGACCCTGAGGAGGTCTCCGCTTGGTGTTGGCGCCCAAGTTGCCCGGCTGGAATCCTGGACAGCCCCCGCTGGCATCGTTCCGCTCGAGAAATCCACGAGGACGCAGCGGAGCAGAGCAAGGCCCGGACGATCGAGAGCTCGAGCTAGCTGCCAAGCGTCCCGGTTCCCTACCGAGATCGCGCGTTGAGCCAGAACTCTGCCAGTATCGTAGCTAGTCTCCAGGCGATGGACGCTGACACCGGCTAGTGCATCCCCGCTGTCGATGGTCCAGAAGTAGGGGTCGGGGCCCCGATGCCGCGGCAGCAGTGACGGATGGCAACCGATGGCGCCAAACCGTGGCTGTTCGATCCAGCCAGCGGGAAGACGCCTCGTCCAGAACCAGCTGACCAGCAGATCGACGGGTCGACTCCGCCACATGACATCCACCCTGGCTTCTAGTTCGGCGCGATCCATCTCGAGTGCGTCGAGCTGCGGGCAACACACCTGACGCCGTAATCGCCGGCGCCCCACGGCGTCCACCGGTGACAGAACGGTGAACGCGAGGCAGTGACCATCCTGGTGCAGGCAGAGGGCGCCGAGGGGGAGGCCGAAGTACGCGATGGTGAGGGAGGCGCTCATCCGCCGAAAAGTTGATCGCCCATGCCGCGAGCTGGTACGCCCAGTCCTATGCAAAGTGGTGCCCAGAGTCGCACCTTCCGGCCCGCTCTTCGTGCCGGGAGCCGGTTCGACCCACTGGCCGCGCACCGCCCGATCATCGTTTGCGAGGACATCCACAAAGCGTACCGGCCGGGAGCCCCGGTGTTACGTGGGTTCAACCTGCAGATCGAGCGAGGGGAGTTCGTGTTCATCACCGGTCCCTCGGGGGCGGGTAAGAGTACCCTACTCCGCCTCCTTTACGCAGCCGAAAGAGCTGATGCTGGCCGGATCCTCTTTCTCGGACGCGAGATAGGGAAGCTGCGAGACCGCTCAATTCCGTTCTTGCGGCGCAACATAGGCGTGGTCTTTCAGGACTTCAAGCTGGTGCCGAACTGGTCGGTGGCGGAGAACGTCGCGATGCCGCTCGAGGTCCTAGGGCTGCCCTCCGGCATGATTCGAAGTCGAGTGGGTGAGGTCCTGGAGCGGGTAGGGCTGGCCGGTCGAGGCGACGAGACCGCCGATAACCTCTCTGGAGGGGAACAACAGCGGATTTCCATCGCGCGCGCCATTGTCGGTGAGCCCGCCCTGGTGCTCGCCGATGAGCCGACAGGAAACCTCGACCCTCAGCTCGCCGTGGATGTCTTGGGGCTCTTCGAGGACATCCATGAAACCGGCGTAACGGTGCTGTTTGCGACGCACGATCGCAGCTTGTTGGATGTGCGTCCGCGGCGCGTCATCGTGCTCGACGAAGGGCGCGCCATGGACGTTGCCGGCGGTCTCGATCAGGCTGGATCGCTGCGCACAGTTGCCTAAGGGGGTATGATGACAGCGGTTCAACGGGCATGGCGAGGATGTCGCAACGATTGGCAGCTGTACGTGCTGAGTGTCTTCTCGGTCGCTGTCGCGTTCGTCTGCCTCGCGGCTACGACCCTCGTTGTCGTCAATGTCCAAGACCTGCGCCAGCGCTGGGAGGGACTGGGGCGCCTGTCCGTCTATCTCGCCCCCAACACGGCTCGGGAGAAGGTAGCGGAAATTGAGCAGGCGCTACGCAAGACCGGAGGCGTCCGGAGCGTTCGGTTCGTTTCAACTGAGAGCGCTCGCGACGAGCTCATGAGCGCCAGCGCCGATCCGGTACTGCAGAAGCTTCCTGATGAGGCCTTTCCCGCGTCCATCGAGGTGGACCTCGTCCAGGGAGCGAGCACGGAGCGTGCGGCGAGCATGGCGACTCAGCTCGAGTCTCTGCCCGAAGTGGAGGCTGTCGAGACCTACGGCGAGTGGAGTCAGCGACTGGGGAGGCTGCTCGCTGGCGGCTTCACCGCGGCCGCGTTGCTGTGCCTCGTGGTTTTCACCGCGGTCGCCAGCGTCGTCTCCTCGACGATACGGATGGCCCTACAGCGGCGTCGCAGGGAAGTCGAGATCCTCAAGCTCATTGGCGCGACGGACGGATACGTGAGAAAACCCTTCGTGCTGGAGGGTGCGGCGCAGGGGGCTCTCGGTGCGCTGCTGGCTCTCTTCATCGTGGGCAGTCTGTTCCTGTTGGTGAAGAGCCATTTCGACGCGGAGCTTGGGACGCTGCTCGGCCTGACGCCGCGTTTCTTACCCGCTGGCACAGCGCTGGGGGTGGTCCTCTCCGGTGGCGTGCTGGGGGCCCTGTCGGCCCTCGTGAGTCTCCGCAAGCTCTTGGCGATTTGAATGGGGAAGGTGCTCCGCAGCGGAATCATCGTCGGGCTTCTCGCGGCCTTGCTCACCGGGCGCGGTACTGCCGGTGGCACTATCCCTGCAGCGAGCGCTCGGGCCAGCGGCAACCAAGATAGCTCTTCCCCCTCACCGGAGCCGTGGCCGTCCACGTTCGCCGAAGTCCAGCGGGCGTTGACGAAGCTGGAGACGGATGAGCGGCGCCTGGAGCGCGCGCAGCGCGAAGCGGCCGATCAGGTCCAAGCATTGCGGCAGCGCCGACTGCTCACGGGCAGGCAGTACGCGCGCTTGGCTCGAGCGGGCCTCTTGCCTTTAGGGGGCGGAATGAGCGAGCTGACACGGCATGCGGCCAAGCTCGAACGCGTGCGGCGCGCCCTCACTCGTGACGTGGAATTGGAGCATCGGCTCACTGCTCGGCGCCTGGAACTCGTGAAGCGGTTGGAGGCCGTGAGGACGCGAAGGCTGCCCCTGGAAGCACAGCGCCGTACTCTAGAGGACGTAAGAGCTTCAGCGCTTGCCGCTCAAGATCGCGCCCTCGCCTTTCAGAGGGCCTTCATCGGGAGCGACGAACCCGCACACACGGCTGTGTACAGCGCAGGCATCGGCCCCGACGATGACGTGGAGGTGTCAGGAGGATTCGCAGCGAGCAAGGGAAGACTGCCGTTTCCCGTGCCAGGCCGTGCCGAGATAACGCGAGTACTCCGCACCGGAGCGGGCGGAGTTGGGCTCGAAGTACGTGCGGCGGCGGGCTCGGCAGTGCGGGCCATCCACTCGGGGCGAGTCGCCTTTGCCGAACGCTACGGCGACTATCGCAAGACCGTGATCATTGATCACGGGGGCGGGTACTTCACGGTGTCGGCCAACCTTGGGTTGATCGCGGTTTCTCTCGGCGACGAAGTAGCAATCGGGACCCGCCTGGGTACTCTCGAGGGTTCTGCAGGCACCGGCACGCTCTACTTCGAGGTGCGGAAGAACGGCGAACTCGTCGATCCAGGTCCGTGGTTCGGTCTCTAGATTGGCGCCGCTGCTCGCGCGCATACCTCGGACCGGCCTGGGGAGTGTCTTCAATGCCGAGCCCGATTGGTTGGACTTGACGTCGGTGCACTGCTCGCGGATGAACCATCCTTCAGCGCCGACGCCTGACTGCGCCCAACTTCGACTGGCGATCGCTGGAAAGCTCGCAAAGCGCCTGGATGTGTATCGCGCGCTATCGAGTTCCTGGTCGTCGCCGACGAAATCGCCACCAGCCTGCCGAAGGGTCGAGCCTATCTCGTCGACCAACTACTACCGATACAGTCCACGCCAGCGCGTCTCCCGGGCGCTGCCGAAGGGTCGAGCCTATCTCGTCGACCAACTACGCCGAGCTGCGACGTCGATCGCATTGAACATCGCCGAAGGCGCTGGTCAAATCTCCCCGGGAGACAAGGCGCGGTTTCTATCGAATGGCACGCCGCTCGGCCCCCGCAATATGCGGCGATCCTCGAAGCAGGTCCAATCACCACGCGGATTTGGAGCTTCTGTCCCGGGGTTTCACGCTGCTCCTGCGCACGGTCGCCATGCTGACCGCCATGGTCCCCCCAAGGATCCGGGCTCGGGCTCGACCTGACTGGGTATGAACTTTTGGGGAGCTGTACTAAGCAAGATCCACTGCCCCGGTGAGCGGTTTCTTGCTTTTCGGCACACCCCGTTCAGTACACAGTGCATGCTGGAGGTAGCGGAGGCGAGATGGGTTCCCCGAGTAGATTTCCCTTGAGCGCGAAACTACTGCGGGTTGCGGCTCGCGTCCGCGACGGCGGAGCCCGTGCTGTTGTTCTCACACTGGTACTCTCCGTTGTGACGGCATCGACAGCCTCCACAGCCAGTGGCCAGTCGTCCGGCTCCTTCCCCGTGCCAGCCGACGGCACCTCTCGACCACGGCCAGCCCGTGATGCGACTGCCTCGCCCGTGCCGCGGCGTCCCTCACCACCACCGCGTCCGGCTGCGGACCTGCGGGCCCGGCCCCGTGCGCTCCGGCAGGAGTCGCCCAGATCATCGGCGACCCCCAACCGGAAGCAGCCCGAGCGCCCTCCGGCGGCGCGTCGCGCGCCCCCGCGGCCGCAAGGACGCGCCGCGAGCGTCAGCCATCCGTTCGGCTCGGAGGCTCGGCGAGACCGCGCAGTAGACATGCTTCCGCGATTCGACTCGGCGCAAGGCGCGGGCTACGGGTGGCGACCCCCGATGCTACCCTATCTAGACGGGCAACCCGTGCCTCGCGGGTACCACGTTGAGACGCGGGGCGGCGGGCTGCTGATGGCAGCCGGGGGGATCCTTTGGGGAAGCTCGTACCTGGGAGGGCTCTATGCAGCTTCCAACGCTGGGTTCGAGAACGGGACCTCTTGGCTCGTCGCGCCCCTCGTTGGTCCTTGGGTGGCTATTGCCCAGCGCGAGATCCCCTGCGATTCGCAGAACATCAACGTTGACTGCGTGGATGAGGCCGAGAGCGAAATAGTCTCCTACGCTCTGCTTACGGGAGCAGGCATTTTTCAGATGCTTGGAGCCAGTCTCTTCCTCACGGGAGTCAGCCAACGTCAGGATTGGCTGGTGCGAGATGATTTGACCAACGTTGCGCTCGTGCCACTTCGGTTTCCACAGGGTGCCGGACTGGGCGCGGTTGGTGTGTTCTGAGTGGCTGGTCGGTTTCGCGAGAGTTCGAAAGGCGCCAATTACCGGAGGCGTTCGCAACTGAGCGGTGCGGTGGACGATGAACGCGGCACCACGATCGGGTTCCACTGTGCCTGGTCTGGTGCGCCTGCCGCCGCGTTGTCGAACGGAGTGACTGCACCCGAAGTGGGTTTCGGGTAGATTGTGAGACAAGATGGGCGTCGACGGAATCGGCAAGTCAGGTGGAATAGGCGCAAGCCGCGGCATCGAGGCGCCTCCGTCCACCGAACCGAGCCCGGCCGACTCATTCTCCGTGGAGCCCGGTGCGGAAGCCGGCGGAGCTGTGGGCCCCGATGAGCTTGCGCAGCTTCAGCGGGGAGAACTCACCGTCGAGCAGTACCTGGATGCTCGAGTGCAGGATGCCACGCGACACATAGTTGACTCCCTCCCCGCGGATCACCTCGATTTCGTCCGCAAGACGTTGCGAGCGCAGTTGGAGTCCGACCCCGTTCTCACCGAACTCCTCCGCCAAACCATCGGACGACGTCCAACCGAATGAGCGCGGCGCGAGGGCTCTCAGCGAAGCTGTCGAGCGACGAGAGTCGGTTCGACAGGACGTACTTCGTGGGGGCCGGGTATGCTGGACCTCTCGGGCAAGCGCTCCCAGGCTGCGGCGAGTGGCTCGCGGCTGCAATCTGCGATGGCCGGGTTTTCGTCGACGGGGTGCGGGTGCAGAACGCGGGGCACCCCGTCACAGCGGGTTTCCGAATCGACGTTCGTCGAGGGCGTAAGGAGCGCAATGCTTGTCAGGTGCTAGCTGTGCGCCGCGGGTTGGTCGCCGTTTTCAAGCCTGCTGGCATGCCCACCGAGGCTGACCGCCGCGGTGCCTTGGACAGCGTCGTCTCTTGCGTGCCATCGCTTCTGGAGCCCCGATGTCAGCGCGTACACGCCGCGACGCGCTTGGATAGTGACGTCAGCGGCGTCGTCGTCCTTGCGACTAGCAAGGAAGCCTGCCGACACCTCGAAAGGATCCGGCGCGCCGGTAGTTTCAACAAGCTGTATGGCGGGATTGCGGGCGGGATTCCCTCACCCCGCGACGGAGAGTGGACCTTCCCGCTCTCCCGGCAGGGGCGTGGTAATGCGCGGGTTGCGGCTCGCACCCGTTACTGCACAGCGGCAGTAGGTGACGCTCCCATTTCGGTGGGGGGCGCCAGTGCGCCGATCTCGGGGCTCGCGCTCCTTGCGCTACAGCCGGTTACGGGTCGCTTTCACCAGCTCAGGAAGCACTGTTCGGCGGCAGGTGTTCCGCTCCTGGGAGACGCTAAACACGGAGGTGCTCGCCGCGTGAGCACCGGGGCGGGCCGAGTCATTGCCGCGCCGCGGGTCGCGCTGCACGCCGCTCGGGTGGAGCTCCCCGATATTCAGGGCGAGCAGTGGAACGTGGAATGCCCTTGGCCCGCCGAGCTCGTCGACCTTTGGCTGGACTGTGGTGGCCGCGAGCGCCAGCTCCAGGAGATGATTCCCTCCGTGCGTCGGTGGCTCGAGTCTGCCCCGCGCATCCCTCCTACCTAGCTCTCCCGGAGCGCGCGCGGCGCGTCTCGGTGCACGCCGAAGAGAAGCATTGGCCGAGTGGTGCTCGCCGCTCTACGCTGGCCGCGTGTCTTCACTCCTACGACATGCAATCTACTTCGCCTCCCTGATCGGTGCCGCCGGGGGGTGCGCCGCGCCGGGCGGCTCTCCTCCGCGACACCCTTCCGTGACGCTCCCCGTAGGCATCGCAGAGGGGGCCGCTGGCGGTGCAGGAGAGGAGGCCTCGGTGGGGGAGCCATCAACCGCGGAGTCTGGCGGCACCCCACCGCTGCGGGAAACCAAGGACGCGGCCTCGACGGGCGCGCCCGATCCGAAGCCACTGCGATCTCGGACCCAGTACGAGTACACGTTTCTCTATGACCACGGTACCGTGACGGTGGAGCGAGTCGTCTTGAGGGAGTATCCGCATCCGCGCGTGACGCCGCGCCGTTTTGGCAGCTGGGCACTCGAGCTCTGGGTGGGGCGGGAACTCATCGAGCGCGTGCGGTTCGATTTCCCGCTGCTTGCGGGCGCGAAGCCACGGCCTCAGCGTGAGGCGCTACAACAGACGCCGAGCTTTGCTCCCGGTGCGTACGTTCGCACCTCGCTGTCGATCCCGACGAGTGACCGCGCGACTTACGCCCGCCTCGTCCACCGGGAGACGGGCGAGGTGATCCTCTTACCCTGGCCCCCGCCTGCCATCGCGTCGCCCAAAGCGGGCGGGGAGTCGGGCGGCCACTCTGCTGGCCACTCTGCTGGCCACTCTGCTGGCCCGAGTCCGCAGGAGCACCCAGAGCCGTCGGATGCGCCCCCAGAGCGCCGCCCAGGGAACGACAAGGGACGATGATGTCCCCTGCCGCATCCGGGCTCAGCTTTGTCACCCAGGCTCTGGCGTGCGGGGTTGCGTTCATGCAAGTCTAGGCGCTGCGATGAACTGCGAGGCTTGCGGGCACGAGAATATGGATGGCGCGCGCTTCTGCGCGGCTTGTGGGGTTCAGCTCCCGTCGGGGACGGTGTCGGAGCACGATCCTCTCATTGGGCAGGTCATTGGCGGGCGCTTCAGGGTGACCCGCGTGCTGGGAGAGGGCGGCATGGGCGTCGTCTACGAGGGTGAACAGCACATGGGCTCTGCAGTCCGCAAGGTCGCCATCAAGACTTTGCATCCCCACTTGTCGAAGGATCCGTCGGTGCTCGCGCGGTTCCATCGCGAGTGCGGAACCGTCGCTCAGCTGGAGCATCCGAACACCATCAAGGTATACGACTTTGGCTCCACGGATGATGGCACGCTGTACATCGCCATGGAGTTCGTCTCGGGCGCGCCGCTCAGTGAAGCGCTCGAGAAGCAGGGCCCATTCTCACCCGAACGCGTCGTGAAGGTGATGCGCCAGGTTTGCGGCGCCCTAGAGGAAGCCCACCAGCAGGGCGTGGTGCATCGGGATCTCAAGCCCGAGAACATTGTCCTCACTGAACGAGCTGGCGAGACCGACTTCGCGAAGGTGCTCGACTTCGGGATCGCAGGGCGGACTGAAAGCGCTGATGCTCACAAGGAGCAGAAGCTCACGCAACAGGGAATGGTGCTCGGTACGCCGCCGTACATGAGCCCCGAGCAGTTCACTGGGAAGGCCCTCGATGGCCGCAGTGACGTTTACTCGTTGGCAGTGGTCGCATATGAAATGCTGACGAAGAGGCTGCCGTTCGACGCAGAGACGCCCTGGGAATGGGCGACGCAGCACATGACGGCGCAGCCAAAGCCGCTGGAGGAGGTCGTCGGTGCGGACGCCCGTCTGCCCGAGCACATGCGAGTGGCCATCATGAAGGCGCTGTCCAAGAATCGTGAGGAGCGCCAGCACTCCGTACGCGAGTTCTTTCAAGAGCTCTCGGCGGGCGCTCGCATGACGGTGGAACGGGAGGCAGGCGGGACTGACGCTGGCGTTGGCAGCGCTGCAACGGCAGCGATGGAAGCAGTCCCCGATTTTTCGGCAGGTGTGGCCCGGACGGCCGCGATGCCGGGCGTCTCGCCGGAGATGCTGGGAACAGGCGCGCCCGTCCACGGACCTCCCCCTGATGTTGCCGTCGCGGCAGCGCCGGGGTCGCTGCCCAAGAAGGGCTCTCGAAAAGGACTGCTGATCGGTCTTGCGGGTCTTGGCGCGGTGGTTGGCCTGATTCTCCTCATCGTGCTCCTTCGTCCCACAACTGATGCCGAGGAGACCGCCTTGGGTAACATCCAGCAGGTTTCGTCCTCCGCGGGAGCCGAGGTGGAAACCATTGCGCCGCTAGCCACCGCCGAGCCGACGGACACGACACAGCTCGCTCCGACCGGCGACAAAGAGCCGTCCGGCGCTAGCCAAACAGGGGCGTCCCCCAGGCGGACGAGTACCAGCTCCGGGACGACCAGCTCCGGGACGACCAGTGGCAGTAGCTCCAATCCGGCGACCACCACGACCCAATCCTCTGGTTCCAGCACCCAGCCATCGAACGACTCAGCACCCGGCAGCACCGGCGCAGGCCAGGCAACGACTCCGTCCAGCGGTGGCAGCGCGGCGGCATGCGACGAGTGCATTGCTGCGGCGCGGTCACGCAATGTGCCCGGGGCCGTCTCGGCGTATCAGCGGTGCACGGATGCAGGGAAGAAGCGCGCCTGTCAGGCTCTGGTGCGGGCGCGGGCGCCGAGTGCCGCCCAGGCCGCGGCGCGCAATGGGAACTGCGCGGGCGCCAAGGCCGTCATCAACGGCGCAAAGGCGATGGGGGCCGCTTCCAGCAGCCTTGACTCTGCGCTCGCTGGGACATCCTGCAACTGAGAGCACCTTAGGTCCGCCTCGGACGGTGCGGTCCCGACTGCGCGATCCGGGCGTGAGTTGCACCCAAGGCGGAAAGGGCGGCTTCGCCAAAGGGCCGATAGTCGGTCCGCGAGACGATTCCGCAACAGAACCTTGACGCTTCAGGGGGGGCCGGTGCTAACTCTCCTTATCGCTTCTGCGAGCAGACCTCGTGCCCAGCTTTCTTGGTGAGTGGCACTCACGAGAAGAGCATCAAGAGCAATCAAGGTTTCAGTGCGATGAAAGTTAGAATGACTTGGCCGGAGCTATGCCGCTCCGCGCGCTTCGCCAGGCAGTGGGTCGCTCTAGACAACTGCCGCTACGATCCCGTCACACACCAGCCCATCGAAGGGGACGTCGTCGAGGCACACGAAGATTTGGCCGAACTCTGCCAGCACATGCGAGAGGCCGGACACTCTTCGTGCGCCATCCTGTTCTGCGAACCTGAGCAGCCCATCGAGACCCGACGCTCTCAACCACCCTCGGCGCCACCGCTGCGCCCGAGCCTCGCTCGCTGAGCCGTCGGCTATCCGGACGGACTGGGCTGGTTATCTGACGCGTGGCTTGATGAGTGCGCGACCCTCGCGGATTACAACGTCGAAATGTATCTCTCGATCACCATGCTGAGCCCGGAGCTTCGCTCGGGTGGCTTCCAGCTTGCGCCCCAGGCTGTCGAGGCTGATCGGTGTAGAGTCATTCGTCTCCCGCTTGGCCGCCAAAAGACGGCGGTGAAGCGCGCTGAGGTCACTTGAGTCTTGGGGGCCGCTCATTGGCCGCGAGGCTGTGTGGGCAGCCGTGGTGGTGACCGGGCTTACGGCCGTTGTCGGGGGAGTGGCCGAACCCCTTGCCCCAATGCCCCCTGGCGTTCGCCTGCCTGGCAGATCGGGGTTCGTCCGTGGTTCCGGGGTGTTCGGCCTGGGTCCCGCGAGCGCTGCCTGAGCAAGTGTCTTTGGAGCTGCCACGAGTGTTGAGGGCGCTCGGTCGTCTGGGCGCGTTGTCGGAGGCCCTCCCGCATGAGACCGCACGGTGGATGACGTTCCTGAACGTGGGGGCGGAGTGCCTGTGGGCACGCTCAATGAGTGGAAGGGAGCGCGCCGCGAGGGGGGGCCGCTTTGCGGTTGCGCCCGACCCGATTCGCACCTTCCCTGGACACCAGTGGCCGTACCCTCCGAGGCTTCGCGTGCGACCATGCTGCTTGCTCGCGGAAGCGCTTCGTTCCCGGCGGCATCGTGTGAAAGCCCCAGGGCTTCACTGAGGCTAGCCTCAAAGGTCATCGCGTCCGCCGCCTCGGGAGGCGCCGAATTCGTGTCCGACGAACCATCCTCACCGTCTCTCGACGCGCGGTGGCCGAACGCTCCCGCGCGACGGCGGGCGGCGATGGTGAGGAGCTCCTCGTCTTGCCGTCGACGCGCTCGCAGGAGGTGGCGCCGGTAGGTGCCCTCCTCGATTTCCCGACATATCCTCATCCAATACTGCTGGAAGGTGTTGTAGCGCTGAACGAGCGTCTGAAGCTTGAACCGCTTCGCTGTATTGCGGATCTGCTCGCGCCGCATCTGGTAGAAGCGTCGGTCCACGTCCTTGCGCAGCACGGCGGGCGGCACCTTCTCGATCCCAAGAAAGTACTGCTCGTACAATGCTCTCAGTCGCTCCAGGCGCGTTTCGAGCTCGTTCAGGGCTTCGTCCAGCTCAGCCGGGGTCACACGTTCAGATTGGGGTGAGGGTAAGATTATCGAAACAGACGGCGGCTTCCCAGTCGTTGAAGCCGAAATGGTCATGGCCGGGGCCGCTGAGCGGCACGTCGTCCTTCAATACGGCCATCTCCTGCCCGTTCACAAGCCAGCGCACCGTGTGGCCATCAAACCGCTCCACCGTGAAGTGGTACGACCGGCTCGTCACGACCGGGGCTCTCCGAAGCTCAGTGGCGTTCGGATCGATGGGCAGCTGGATCCGGTCCTTTCCGTGTTCATCCAGCCGCGTCAGCACATGGAACTGGTTACGCCACCCGCCAAAGATGACGAGGTAGCCAGTGGCGTCGTCGTATGTCGTGCGCACAGCAGCACTGACGCCGTCGCCCCAGAGTTCCGCCTTGATATCGCCGTCGGCTGAGTGGCTGAGTGCATCGAACTCGATGCGAGCATTCGTCGGGATCCGACGAGCCAACCATACGGGGTGGTTGTGCGCGCGGGCAGCGCAGAGCCGCCCTCCTTCGATGTGCCACGCACTCGAAGTGGCGCGCCAGTCCGGTCCCAGCTCACTGCGTTCGAATCTGTCGGTGTAGGGCTCGGAGAGCAGTTCGTCGCGCGAGGCAGCGCTCGATGAGCGCTGCGCTGCCGCCTTCGGTGACCCTGCTGCTACAGCACTTGCTGCCGTCCCGACCTCGGCGAGCTCGACGCCAGTATCCCTGTGCTCCTGCTCCACCCGTTCCTTTGGGATGCACCCCACGAGCTCCACCGCGAGGGGGAGTGCTGCCAGGTGAAACGCGGGTACCAACACGCGACGCATGCTAGCACTTGGCTCCACCCCGGTCAGGGGCCCACCGACGCGCAGCTCAATGCGAAACTCATGCACCCACTTCTTGCGGTAATTCCACTGCCTGCGTGGCGCTTCCCATTGACCGGCGTGCTCTTGACATGCGCCGTGCTGGGTGTGGCCGTGGCTGCCGTCGGGCTATGGCAACGAGCAAGGGAGCTGGTGTTTGTCGGTACCGTTGCGTCGGCCGCTTGTGTGGGGATGGCCGGGCACATGTGGGGCCAGCCGTTCTCAGTCTCGAGCCTTCCGCTGCACGGGTACGGCTCCGCACTCGCCCTGTCCTTTCTTGCGGGTTGGTTTCTCAGCGCGCGCCTTGCGGAGCGCGGCGGGATACCAGGCCGCCGCTTTGCCGGAGCGTACTTCGCGACGCTGATAGGTGCCCTCCTTGGGGCTCGCCTGCTCTACGTCGTCACGAACTTGAGTGACTTCGACGACGCCGTCGTGGCGCTGGATCTCCAGGGCGGTGGGCTGGCGGCCTACGGGGGCTTCGTGGGTGGACTCCTTGGTGCTTGGCTCTACGCGAGGTCCGCTGGCGTCTCTCTGCGTTTGTGGGCTGACTGCGCCGCGCCGAGCGCTGCTCTCGGAGTGGGCCTCACCAGGATCGGTTGCTACCTTCATGGTTGCGATTTCGGAAAGCCTCTCGGCAGCCAAGCGCCGCTCTGGCTCCGGAAGGTTGGGACGTTTCCCCGGTGGGACGAACCCTCCTTGCCGCTGGGCACGGGGGCACCCGCTTGGCAACTGCATGTGGAGCGAGGGTGGATCGAGTTCGATGCAACGACTTCCCTGCCCGTTCACCCCACCCAGCTCTACGAGTCGCTGGCGGGGCTAATGATCTTCGCCGCTGCCCTCTGGGTGTGGCACAAGCGTCGCTTTGCGGGCCAGGTCATGCTGACCGTCGCGATGGCCTACGGTGCTTGTCGCTTCGCGCTCGAGTTGTGGCGGGGGGATCCGGAGCGGGGACAGTTCGGCCTTGCCCTGGGCCCCGCGACCACGCTGGGCATCGCCTTGTTCGTGCTTGGAGCGAGCGCGGCGGCAGGCCCGCTCCACTGCCATTTGAGGGCGCGCTTGCGGCGGTTGGCCCAGGGCCTCGCACTCGTGCCGGCGCTGGTTGGACCTCAAGTCCTCGCAGGGGTCGTGCCAGGGGGCGCTGTGTCGGTCCCGCTCTCCTCCTCGCAGTGGATAGCCCTGCTGACGATTGCAGCGGCGGGGATTTCGTGGCGCCGCCTATGTGCCGCTGGTCGGCGCGATGCGACACCCTCGCTGTCTTCTCCCGGTGAGCCACGCCAAAGCAGCTTGTGCACGGAGACAGCGAGCGGTCGGCCGGAGTAGCGTCGGTGCTTGTCGTGGCGTCACGCTGCCTTGGTGACGCCCTGGACAAGGAGCGCGCACCCGGCCTCGCCGGCAGGGCCGTCGAGGGCCAAAGGCTATGACTGGATCCCGATCCGATGTCCGTGTAGCCTTGCGCTCTGGATCTCCAGTGCTCGAGGTCCCAACCACCAATGGCAGCGAGGGAGCTTCGCTCATGCGTTTTTTGACTTCAATCGTGCTCAGCACCGGCGTTCTAGCCCTGGCGATGTCCGCTTGTGGCGGAGGCCAAGAACAGCCGCCCCAGTCAGGGTTCCAGCAGGGCCAACAGTATGGTCAGCCCGGCTACGCCCAGCCCGGTCAGCCCGGCTACGCCCAGCCCGGGCAGCCCGGCTATGCCCAGCCCGGTCAGCCTGGGTACGCGCAACCCGGTCAGCCCGGGTACGCGCAACCGGGCCAGCCCCCGCCGGCGCAGCCCCCGCCGGGTCAACCCCAGCAAGGTGCACCTCCGGCTCAAGGTGCGTCGACTCCGGCACAGGCTCTCGATCCGAGCGCGGGAGCGGCGGCTCAGCCGATTCTCAACGGCCTCGCCAGCACTCAGGCGCCCGAGGGTGCAAAGCCGCTTGGTTCGCCCTTGGTGGGCAATTTCACGGCGGGACAGTCGCTGACCACGGATCTGCAGCTTCAGCCCGGAAAATGCTACACGGTCGTTGCTGCCGCGCTGCCTCCCGTTACCGAGGTCGACGTGAAGTTCGTTGCCGTTTCACCGATTCCTGGATCTGCGATGATCCTGGCCCAGGACAACGACGCTGGAGCTCAGGCCGTTCTGGGCGAGAAGCCCAACTGTTACAAGAACGCGCTGCCGATGGCTGTGCCCGTTCGCATGGTGCTCGAAGTGCCAGCCGGACAGGGGATCGCAGCAGCACAGGTCTACGAGAAGTAATGCGGAGGGGAGCGGCTCCATCTCTGTCGTGAGCAAGGCGCCCTCTCCCCACACCAATGCACTGGTGGTGCTGGGTTGTCGCGTTCTACCGAGCGGGGCAGCCAGCACCGCGTTGGCGCTTCGGGTCGACCACGCGATCCACCTTTGGCACGATCTGGACTCGGCGTGGTTCATTGTGAGCGGGGGGCGCCGCTGGAATGGGGTATCGGAGGCGGAATGCATGCGCGAGCGGGCCGAGCGTAGTGGGGTTCCTGCCGCGTATATGCTCATGGAGAGCCGGTCGACGAATACTCGTCAGAACGCCCTCTACAGCAGCGAACTCATCGAGCAGCACGCTGTGACGCGTGTGACTCTGGTGACGAGCGATTGGCATATGGCTCGCGCCGTGCTGGCGTTTCGGAGGGCGGGCGTGGCCGTGCATCCTTCGCCCGCCATCACTCCGCCTGGGGGCTGGGTGCCCGATACGGCGCGTCACGTTCGCGAGGGGCTGCGCCGCGGCGCCGATCGCATCGCCATGCTGTTCGAGTCGCTACGATGAAGGGGTGTTGGGTCCGCGCAACGCTCGGCGCGCTTGTCGCTGCGTTGACCGGTCACGTATTCGTGTCCTGCCGTTCTTGTGGCGAGGCTCCTTCCGGCGTGAGCAGCGCAGCGATCACTCGGAGCACTTTCGGTGGTGAGGCGCGCGTCGCGAGCACCATACGCCGTATGCGGGAGGCCGAGCTGCGGCGCGATCCCGATCAGATAACCCAGCAGGACCTCGCGCACAGGGATCCCCGTCTGCGTGCGCGTGCCGCGCGGACCCTCGCGCGCATTGGGGCTCCTGACAGCATGCCAATGCTACTACGCGCCCTGCACGACGAATCGCAAGAAGTCGTGGCATGGAGCGCCTTCGGCCTCGGTTCTCTCTGCGCTGTGGCCCCGAAAAGCGTAGAGAAGCACCTCATCTCTCGCGCGTTGAGTCTTGCGATTGCGACGCCGGAAGGGGGTGGCGAGTTGGATCCGTGGTTCGCCATCACGGATGCGCTGGGGCGCTGCGGCTCACGCCAGGCTGAGCGCGTCCTTCGCAGTTGGCTCTCGCGAGGGTCGCCAGCTCCTCACCATGCGGCCCTAGCGCTCGGCCGTTACGCCAATCGAGCCGGACCACCGGAAGATGCCACCCTGGTCGCCCTGGCGGACGCTGCGAGCCGCGAACCAGAGCCCCTGGTCGAAGCACTGTACCCGCTTGGCCGTATCGGCGATCTCGAGGAGTCCCTGGGCGCGCGCGTGGCGAGTATCTCGCCGCTGTGGTTGGAGCAGGGTGATGATGCAGCGAGCCTCGCGGTCCGCGCCCTCGCTGGCGCTGGCGCGCACGCAGTTCCGCAGCTCAAGGATGCGGCGGAGAATCCGACGCTATCCCCCATGGTTCGGGCGCTCGCGTTGCGCCAACTCGGAACCCTCGGAGCGCCTGGCCATGCGGCTCTTGAGGCGCTGCTCGCTGACGAGCACTTCCTTCCTTCGCGGGAGCGGTGGGTCGGTCCCCCATGGATGGTCGTGAGGAGCGCTCTGGATGCCTTTTCGGGGCCGCTTGGCGCCTCCCGGGAGCGGCTCGTTCTCCTGGCAGAAGCCCAACTGCCCAATGAAGGGCCTCTCCGTCGTCGTGTGGTCTGGGTTCGCTGCCGCGCAGCATCCCTTCTCGCCGGATCAGCGAGCGCTTCCGCGCGGCTGATGGCATGCGACCCGGATCCCAATGGGCGACAGGGGCGCTTAGCAGTCTTGGAAGTCCTGGACCGCTCCGATGTGCGGGGAGTTCGGTTCAAGCGTTGGCGAGCGCTCGCCGAGGCCGACGACCGCATCGTTAGGCAGCAGGCGCTGCGGCTCCTTCGCAGTCATCCAGAGATGCCCGGAGGGAGTCGAATGCTCGCTGATGCGCTTCGGTCGGGCCAGGTTGGCACTACAGCGGTGGCGGCAGATGTGATCGCGAGCTCGCCTGGAGTTGCATCCGTTCAGGGCGCGGATTCTCAGTTCGTTCGCCCCGATCCGGACGTCGTAGAGGCCCTCGAGCACGCACTCTCGCAGCCTTGGCCGCCGGATGCCGTGGAGACGATCGGCGCCGTGGCCGAGGCAAGCGGAGCGCTGCAACTCTTGGCGTTCAAACCTCGCATCGAAGAGCGCTGTCAAGGGGCCGTGAGAGGTCTCGCGGAGCGGTTCCGGCGGGCGCTCACACTGCTCGGTGACGGGAACCCTGGGTGTGTAGGTGGTGCTACACTCGCTAGCGCACCGCCCGTCCTGGGCACGAAACGCCAGGTTCGGCTGGAGTTCTCGACGGACGTCGGCCCACTCACGATGATCCTGAATGGGGACCTGGCACCAGCTGCCGGGCGCCGGGTCATCGACCTCGTGGAAAAGGGCTTCTACTCGGGTGTCGTTGTGCACCGAATGATCCCTGGTTTCATCGTGCAGTTTGGTGACCCAGGGGGCGATGGTTACGGGGGTGCGGGGCTCCCGCCCCTGCCGTCCGAGACGACTCCACTGCCGTTTGTTGCCGGGAGTGTTGGATTGGCGTTGTCGGGAGCCGATACGGGATCCAGCCAGCTGTTCGTGACGCTCGGTGCTTTCCCCCACCTGGATGGAGACTACCCGCTCATCGGCCAAGCAGGGCCTGGCTGGGAGAAGCTGGACGTCGGGGACGCCATCCATTCTGTGCGCGTGGTTGCCGAGTAGCGGCTGACTCTTCCCTGGTTGCGCCACGGCGCTGTAGGCTTCCGTCGTGCTGCTGGCAATCGACATCGGTAACACCAACACCGTCTTCGGGCTCTATGAGAGTTCGACCTTGCGTCAGACATTTCGCATCGCGTCTGTGCGGCATCGCACCGAGGATGAGTACAGTGTTCTGCTCCTTCAGATGCTTGCGTCGCGGGGGTTCCGCGACGGGACGGTGGCGGCTGCCATCATTGCCAGCGTAGTGCCCCCGTTGACGGATACCCTGGCCGGCGCGGTGCGCCGCGCGTTCGCCCGTGAGCCCATGGTCGTTGGGCCAGGGCTCAAGACCGGCATGCCCGTCCTCTACGAGAACCCGCGGGAAGTCGGGGCGGATCGCGTGGTCAATGCCGTCGCGGCCTACGAGAAAGTTCAAGGCGGCGTGATAGTGGTCGACTTCGGCACGGCGACGACCTTCGATTGCGTGAGTCCCGTTGGCGAGTACCTCGGCGGTGTCATCGTCCCCGGAGTGCAGGTCAGTCTCGACGCCCTGCTCGGCAGGGCCGCGAAACTCGCGCGTGTGGAGATCGCCGAGCCGACGCGGGTCGTAGGCCGGAATACGACACACGCACTTCAGTCCGGCGTCGTCCATGGTTATGCGTCGCTGGTAGACGGCCTCGTCGCGAAGATACGGGGCGAGCTCGGGTTTCCATGTCACGTGCTCGCAACCGGCGGACTTTCCACCTTGATCGCCAAACACGCCGAAGCCATCCAGGAGGTCGATCCCGATCTCACCTTGGACGGCCTTCGCATCCTTCATGAACGGAACAGTGGCCAAGAGCCCCGGTCCACTCGAAAGAGTCGAGGCCGCTCCCGGTGACACCACTGGAGCTCCGGCAGGTCACTGTGGAGGTTGCCGGCGCGAGGATTCTTTCGGACGTCTCCATCAAAGTGGGCGAGCGCGACTTTGTGGCGCTGGTAGGACCGAACGGTGGAGGCAAAACCACCCTCCTCCGGGTCGCGACTGGACTGCAAAAACCAACGGGGGGAACGGTAACGCTGGCAGGCACTGCGACGGCGCACCTGCAGCCGCGAGCGCGGGCCGCACGTGTCGCTTGGTTGCCGCAGCAAGCGCTGACTCGGGCTGAGCTTCAGGGTGACCGACTCGTCGTCACCTCGCGCTACCGCTTCGATGAGACGATCGCAGCGGCCCGGAGCGGGGCTGCGCGCGCTTTGGCGGCGGTTGGTGCCTCCGCACTGGCTGAACGCATCATTACGACTCTGTCCGGTGGTGAGCAGCAGCGAATTGCGTTGGCGGCGGTGCTGGCGCAAGAAACCCCTCTGCTATTGCTCGATGAACCAGCGAATCATCTCGACCCCGTGCAGCAGGCACTGCTCTACCGCAGGTTGGGTTCCCTGTGGTGTTCCGGTCTCGCCGTGGTGTGCGTAACACACGACATCAACCTGCTGCGTCACGTGAGCGGGCCGGCTCCAGTCAGGGTGGTCGGGATCGCCCGTGGTGTGGTTCGCTTCGACCTCCCTTACGGTTCGCCGCAGCTTGCTCCTGCGCTGAGCGGACTATGGGGCGGTCGAGCGCACGAAGTGCGGGGCTCTCACGGGCTCGTTTATCTGGTCGAGCCCCCCGAGATGATGGAATGATGGAAGGTCGGTCATGAACGTGCGCGCGCTGGGTCTTGGCGTACTGTGCATCACGCTGCTTGCTGCAGCCCCTTGGGTCGGTGAGCCGCTGCGCGGCGAGCTGGGTACCTTCGTCTTCTGGCAGCTACGTGTGCCCAGGGTTCTCATGGGGGCGGCCGTGGGTGCCACCCTGTCCTTGGTTGGTGCAAGCTATCAGACGCTCTTCGACAACCCTTTGGCAACTCCCAGCACCGTCGGAACCACCGCTGGCGCAACCCTCGGTACGCTCGCGGGGTTGGCGGTTCCCCTGCCCTACGAGTCCTTCGCCGTCCCTTGGCTGACGCTGACCGCTTTCATCGGCGCGCTCGCTACGAGCAGCTTGGTCGTTTTCGCCGCAAGGACAGGGCGGGCGCGCTTGGATGACCTGCTCCTGGTCGGAATTGCGGTGACCCTTGCTGCGAGCGCATTGGCGATGGGACTGCAAGCTATGTTGAACGAGCGAGAGGTCTTCGTGGCCGTGCGCTGGTCGCTGGGGCAATTGGCGCAGGTGGGTTATCAAGGCACGGTGGCCGTGCTTCCCGTCTCGGTCATCGTCATCGTCTCCCTGATGATGCTGAAGCGCCCGCTGCAGGTGTTGGTGCTTGGGGCCGAGCAGGCCGAGACGCGCGGGGTCGCTGTGCGCCGCCTCCGCACAGTGACCTTGGGCCTGGGTGCGCTCGGCGTGGGAGTCTGCGTCGCGTGGTGCGGACCGATTGCCTTCGTGGGTTTGATCGTCCCCCACCTGGTACGTCTCAGCGTCGGTGCCGAGCTTGGACTCGTGATGAGTCTCTCGATACTGGTGGGCGCGGCCTTCGTCGTCTTTGCCGACTCGCTGGCGAGGCTGTTCTCGATGGGTGCGGAGCTGCCCGTCGGTGTGGTCACCGCGGCCATTGGTGCTCCGACGCTTCTTGCTCTCGTGTGGCGCAATCGCAGCAGTTGAAGGGTGCCCGCCCAAACAGGTCCAGGCCGTCTAATAAGAATTGTCTTTCCATTGGCCGTGAGGCGTGTTCCATCATGCTTACCTGGCGGACCGCTCTGCAGCGGATGCTCACGAACCTCATCGTCAGCGTGGCCCGTCGTCCGTGACCGTGCCGAGCTCAGCCTTCCATCTCCCCCTGGAACTGTTTAGTGTTGACTTCAGCGGACTAGGGACTCGAGGAGGGGGGCTGGAGGGATCGAGCGTCGAGCACGTTCTGCGGTTCGGGCAACGCACTGTTGGCGCACGCTGCTGACGAGCTGGTCCCTCCGCCACGGTTTGCTGACCCGGGGATGCACTGTGCTGGGCAGTTGCGCGCCGGTTACGAACAAAGCGCGGGCGCTGTCGAAGCGGGTGGAGACTTCAGCGAGGGCTTGCTGTGCCGACTGCGGTAGCGGGCCGGGATCACAGATGACGACGCTGGCTGCGCGCGAGCCATCTCGCATCGACAGGTCGTCGAAGGTTTCGCCCGAGATGACGCTGAACCCTTCTCGCTTCAGATCTCCCTGCAGCGCCCGCCGCACTGCCGCGTCGGGTTCGACGATCGCTACGAGGTGGTGAGCCGGGTCGAGGAGCGGCAGGCGACATATCGCTCGTGCTCCACCGGAAGGGCGGTTCTCCAGCGCGACACTACCCCCGTGATCGGTCAATATGCGACGGGCAATGGCTAGACCCAGCCCTGTGCCTTCCCCCGGTGGCTTGGTGGTCGCAAAGGGCTCGAACAGTTCGGAAGCGTCCTGGCAGAAGAGTCCGGTTCCGTCATCATCGATGAAGAGCGCGACGGATTCGTCGCACGAATCCCCATGAATACGAACCAGGCGACCGTGACCATGCGTGGCGTCAATCGCGTTCGATAGGAGGTTCATCAGCGCTTGAGCGAGCCGGGGGGGGTCGTGTGGAACGAGGATCTCGGGGATGGATTCGCGCTCTATTCGGACCTTCTTCTGCCGCGCTCGAGGACTGACCATGCGGAGCGCCATGCTAACTGCTTCGGCGAGGGTTGCCTCCACAAGCTGTGGGCGCTCGCGGCGTGCGAAGGTGCAGACGTGCTGAACGAAGACACTGATCCGCTCGATGGCGAGCCGCATGTCGTCTACGCAGATCTGCAGATCAGGGTCGTCGCTGGCTGCCGCCACCTCACCGATGTAGTCGGCAGAAGCGTGAATGACTGCGAGGGGATTATTGATTTCGTGAGCCATGCCGGCTGCGATTCTTCCCAGTGCCGCCAGCCGTTCTGCGTGCTCGAGCTCGCGCTCCAGCCCCACGCGCTCGTGCGTTAGCTGGTCCGTCTGCTGAAGCAGCAGGTGCCGGCTCTGATCCAGCTCCGCAGAACGCCGCTCGTGGCCAACGAGCGCCGCGAGCTCCATCGCGTCGAATGGCTTGGGAACGACGAGGGTCCCGTCCAATACAGGATCTCGCGTCGGGTCGGCAATGATGCACACGCGCATCCACGGTGCTTCCTTTGCGAACGATTGCTGCAGGTGCTCGTACTCGGCAACAGCCGTGTCGACGATGAGTACCAGAGGGGGTCTCGTCGCCCTCTGCACGCGGGCGTCCTGGACTGTGGCCGCCGTTTCCACAGGTAAGCCCAGGCGACCGAGAGCAGCCTGGAGGACGTCCACCGCTTCCTCGTCACCCGATAAGAGCAGAATGGTCATGGGAGGTCTGCGCCGAGGGTTTCGAGGACGCCCTGCTGCCACTCGTCCAGTGTGCCGGTTGGAAACCAGCTCGTGACTCCCGCGATGACCCCACACAACCGGCGCCGTTCCTCACGGCTCAAGCTCGGGCTCCCCTGGCTGACGACACGCTCCACGGTGCGCTGGATGATCGGCGCCAGGTCATGTGGGCGTTCGCTGTCCGCGGCGCTCGTGACGAGGGCCTCGAGCAACTCTAGCGTGTTCGCATGGGTAATCGTCGACGACTCGTCTTCGAAGCCGTCAGCATCCGCGCCCGGGTCCGGCTCAGCGGCGGGTAGCGGCGTGGTTCTTCCGAGCCCTTGAACAGTATCGTGACGGGTCCTCTGGGTGGTATTCGGAGCAGCCTCTGTGGCCTGCTCGATGATCATGACCTCGGACCCGATGCGGACGCGGTCGCCAGAGAGCAGTGGCCTCTCGCCAATGACGCGTTCACCATTGACGTGGGTTCCGTTGGCGCTGCCTAGATCGACCAATACTAGACCGTCTGGCGTTAGCCGCAGGGCACAGTGCCGGCGGGAGGCCAGCGGATTAGCAATGACGATGCTGCAGTAGGGGCTACGACCAAGTAAGTACTCTCCCCTTCGTACCGGGAACTGAGTGCCGCGATACCGAAGCCAAAACGCCTTCATCCAAAAATCACTTTACGGCCGAAATGGCCCCGGGCTAAGTCAGAAATGCACTCTCCGGAGTCGGCCCTCTGGCCCTGGTCAAGGCAAGCTGCTACCACCCGTCCGGGCCCATGGGGCCCCTTCGCCGACCGGCCATGGCACGACGCACGACGCCTCCCCCCACCGCCTCTCCCGATACAGCCACACTTCGCCGGCCACGGCGGCGTCGGCGCGTGCTCGCGGAAGAGGGTGGCGTATCGTCGAAAACAGTGAAGAAGCGGAAGCAGGGAGCTCGCGCGGAGCTTGAAGAGTCCTCGGACCGTGCTGTGTTCGCCCGATCCGCGGCGGAGGTCGACGGATCGTTTCCCGAGGCCTCGGAGGGAGTTACTCCACAGCCGGTCGTTCATCCGATTGACTTGGACACCTCCCGAATCGATCGTGACGCTGCCAAGGTCGTCAAGCGACTCGTTCGGCACGGCTTCGAAGGGTATCTGGTTGGCGGCTGCGTGCGGGATTTGCTCGTCGGGCGCGACCCGAAAGACTTCGACGTCGCGACAAGCGCGCTCCCTGACGATGTGCGACGCCTGTTCCGAAACTCGCGCATCATCGGGCGCCGGTTCAGGCTGGTTCACGTCCTGTTCGGCGGTGGAAAGGTGATCGAGACGGCGACCTTCCGGCGCAGCCCGCTACCTCAAGAGGAGCGTCCCGAGAACGGTCTGCTGATCCGCTACGACAACGTGTTCGGCGAAGCCTTCGAGGATGCAGCGCGGCGGGACTTCACCATCAATGGTCTGTTCTATGATCTCGAGCGCGGGCAGGTGCTCGATTGGGTGGGTGGCATGCCTCACATTGAGACACGCACGGTCCAGACCATCGGTGAGCCTGTGGTCCGCTTTCTCGAGGATCCGGTGCGCATCCTTCGCGCCATCAAGTTTGCTGCTCGGCTGGACTTTGGCATCGCACCGAATGTCTATGATGCAATCGTTCAATGTCGTGGCTCGTTGGCCATGGCAGCTCGACCTCGGCTTTTCGAAGAGCTGATGCGTCTGATGCGGGGCGGAGCCGCTCATCGTTCCGTGTGGTTGGCCTGGGAGACCGGGGTGCTCGATGTCTTGCTGCCGGAGCTCGCGGCGTATCTCTCGGATCTCGACGAATCGGACGGTGTCGTTTGGCGGATGCTCCAAGAGGTCGACCGTCTCACTCATCTCGAAGGAGATCCTCTGGATGACATCGTTCTTTGCGCAGCCCTGCTGCTCGAGCCCATGCGTGAGGCCTGCAGCGGGGGAGGGGACCGAGTGGACCAAGCCGCGGAATTCCTCGAGCCCGTCACGGATCGCCTGAACGTCCCGCGACGCATTGCAGACGCCCTTCGCCGTATCGTCGCCGTGCTGCCGAAGCTCGAACAGGGTAAGGCTGCGCGTTTTCGGCGCACGCCACTCAGCGCTCTCGCGGAGCAAGTCCTCGGCATCAGTCAGGCTGCGCAGCATGCGCGCCAAGTGCCGACCCAGACCGAGTCGCCAGCTTCGGCGCGAGCGCCCGTCGTGGTCCGCGGGCGGGGCCGCTCGAAGGGCTCTGCCCCTTGAGAAAACTCGGCCCCGGCCTGGCGCGTTCTCGCGGCGTGCCTCAGTTCACGTTCATCTCGACGCGCAGCAGCTTTCGCCCGACGAACAGGTAGTCCCCATGTGATAATGGTTGCTCGCTCTTCAGGCGGATGTAGGTCCCGTTGCGGCTCTCGTGGTCCGTCAGGGTGTAGCGGCCGCCACGGTCTTCCACCGTCGCGTGGCGAGCCGACATGTAGAGATCGCTAGGAAAGTTCAGATCACCATCCTCCCGACCAACGTGAAGCTCGGTTCCGCGCGCGCTGACGGACATCCCGACCGCTCCTCCTTCAAGGATCTGTGTGAGACGGAAGGTGCTCGCATACTTGGGTGACGAGTAGAAGTATGTTCCGTCGCTGTCGGTTCCGTCGGAGGACTTGGGGATAGGCTCGACCCGGAAGAGTTGCTCGCCGACCATGAACACGTCGCCAGCGACGAGGTCCACGCTGCCCCTGACCCGGATAAACACGCCGTTCAAGGATCCTTCGTCTCTCACGATGAGCTTGCTGTCGCGATAGAAGAGGTTGGCGTGCCGCGGGGAAATGAAAGGGTCGTCAGGGAACTCGATCTGCCCAGAGTTGCCAATGATGTGCTGATCCGCCCGAAGGTGGTAGCTCAGCCCGTCCATGTCGTCGCCCCGAATCAGGAGCAAGCGGGCCTTCTTCGGGTTCTGCATGTCGCTGAAGTAGCTCACGCGCAGATTCAGGATCTCGTCGGGGACGGGGGCGCCACAACGTCCACAGAACTTATGGCCACTCGGAACAGGCGTGACGCAGGCCTCGCATACATAGTGCTTCGCTTGATCCATCGGGTTCTCCTCGACATGCTCCACCGCTGCGCGGGTGTCGCCAGATGAGCTTCTAGCAGTTTCCGTGGGAATGGAACGATTTTGTGGGGATGCTGCTCTGGCGCTCAGCTGCAGCTTGCGTCCGCACGACCAGCAGTGCTCGCTCCCGAGCGGTATGCACGCGTCGCACCGGCCGCAAACGACTCCGATTCTGATGCCGGCTTCAGCCATCGGTGCTCCGCACGGTCAACGAATATACGTGAACCGACCCGCCACGTCCTTCAGGCCGCGACGACTCCACAGGCGAAAGAAGATGGCTTCTCTGCAGCTTGCGCGTGGGACCGTTCCAAAGTCCCGAGAATCATAAGGAAAAAGCCGGTTGTCGCTGACGAGAAAGAGTTCCCCTTCAGGCACGACTGCTTCTTCGGTCGTGTCCTTGAATGGATGGCGGCCAATCTGCCCCATGCTGTGCAGTATGCCGTCAAGGTCTTCCATCGAACAGTGCTGCTCGACGGGCCTTCCCGAATCCGGATCCAAGACCTCGAAGGTGTTTGGGAGGCAGCTGTGAACGGTGGAGACCCGACGGCCGTTCAAGTGTAGCTGTCCCTTAACGAACCGAATGCGATCCTTGGCTTCTCCGACGAGTCGACCGACCACGACGCGTTCGGGAGCTCCTGGCTCAGGGCAAAGAACCAGATCGCCAAATCCCGGCTTGGTAAGGCGCCACAGCAGTAGCCAGTCGCCGCCACCGACGGTGGGCGCCACCGAGGCTTCGAGCCACGGATCATCCACGGGAACACGCCACCAGCGGATGGCAGTCAAGCGCGCCGCCGCAAGGAGGAGCCCCGAGAGGACGCCGAGCCAGACCAGGAAGCGAAGCACCTTGCCCATGCGCGGGAGAGGGTACCGCATCGGCACGCTCGCTGGTAATCCCTGACGTGTCAGTGAGGATCACAATCGAGCGGTGGAAGCTCTGCAGGTGGAACTCCCTCGGAGATAAGCCTGGCGTAACCAAAAACCGAGCGCCACCGATCGAGGCGCGTGAACTCGGAGGGTTCTTGCGTCTCCTCATCGCCATCCATGGCACTGGCCGACACGACACCTACGAGCCGGCCGTGCCCGTCGATGCCCGGGCCGCCAGAGTCGCCGGGGCAAATGGAGGCCGATAGCTCGAATCTGTCGCTGCTGACCGCGGCAATGGGCCCTCCATCTCGCTGATGTCGCTTGATTCCATCCGGTGAAAGGGCACAGCGACCGAAGCCGATCGGGTTGATGTCCTCCCCCGGCGCTGGCGCATGGTCCAATGCTGGCGCCAAGGTCGCGACTCCGCGAAGGCGGCGATTGAGCACGAGGATAGCGATGTCTCCCCGGCCGGCGCGGTGACCGCAGGGTGGGGCAACGACGGCTCTCACGCCAACTTCGCCCCACGGCAAGTAGTCACCTCCCAGCTCGACGCGGAGCAGATGTGGGGAGACGTCGTGGGCGAGGGTCGATCCGTCGGCTGCACGGGCACTGACGCAGTGATGCGCTGTCAGCACCATATCCTCCGCGATCAGCGTCCCCGTGCACGTTACGTCGCCGACTACGACACGGACCACGTAGTCGTCCTCTTGCCACTGCACAAGATTCGGCAATGGCGGATCAGCATGCTTCATCGTCTCGGGAAGCGCCGCGGGCCTGGATGGAGTGCTTGGTTCGAAGGCGAACGGCTTCATGTGGTTGCAGCCAGCGGCCACCAAGCAAGCGATCATGACAGGCGCAGAAAGCTCCTCCAAGCGGCGACCCCAGCGTCCCCCGGCGACGCCGAGCCGGGTCCAAGCCCGTTCTTCTGAGCCCCCCCGAGCTGGCGTCACAGGCGACATCCACAGAGAGACAACGGCCACTTCAACAGGTTCCAGCAGAGAAGGGGCCGCTCTGGGCACCATTTCAGTAGCCGATTGGGACGTCGCAGTAGGCTGAGGTGAAACCGTGTGCCCACAGCACGGCGTTCTGAACCTGGGCAGGTGCGGACCACCTGCGCATGAGCTAGGGATCGTGTCCTGCGATGTCGAGCATCCATCTCCCATTGCTTCGAGTTCGATCTGCCGGGCCGGCGCAGCAATCGTTCGCCATCAGGGGCCTTCGGTCTCGTACCAGAACGCTCTCGGCCGGAGCATTCGGGTCACGGCGCGGTCGGGCCGCGGTCCTCGCCAGCGTCGGGATCCTCGTGGCATCGCTGGCCCTCAGTGGTGGGACCGTTGCTGCCGACCCCATCCTGCACGAGTACTTCGTTCCCAATGCCAAGGAAGACATCGACCTTGGTGCCACCACTCCCGGTGGTCGGCTACTAGCCGCGATCCCAGGTGTTGACGGACCCATTGCGGCTCCGGACGTCGATCGAGACCCGTACGCGAGCCGAACCACTTACGGCGGAGCGACTGGAGCTGCGGAGGACCGCTCGAACTACCGCATCGACCGGAGCACGGCGCGCCCCGATAGCGTCAGCTATCACGAGCCATTCATTCCGAGCATTGCACCATTCAAGCGGCTCTTTGCGTATGATGCGGTGAGCGACCAGTTGGAGCTGGTCGTCGCAGACCCCACCCTCGAGCGGTTGGAGGTGGGTGGTGAGCCGTTGCCGGGGGAGGACCAATTCTATGGCGACCTCGCGGTGGAGGTCGTTCCTGGAGCTGCGGTGCGGATTCCTTCCGTCGGTCCAGGCGCCCGCGTCTTGGCGGCGAATGTCAGCCCGCCGGTGCCGTTCCAACTCTACCGCGACGGGGCGGAGAACTGGTTCCTGAAGTCGAGCGCCCGCCAGCGGGTGCGCTTGACCCTTCAGCTTGCCATAGAGCGAGCGGTTTTTGGGAGCCGCTTTGCTGACGTGAGTTACGCGAACCTTCGTTCAACCTTGCCGAAGCTCCCCCGTGCGGTCCTGGGACCCGCGTCGCGTGTTGCTCGTCACATTGGCCTGACGGAGAACACGTCGCCAGCGCGCGCCGTCGAGTTACTCGTGGAGTATTTCCGAGAGTTCGAACCGTCCGCGGACTTCCCCGAAGCAGGAGGTGGCGCTCCGCTCTACGAAGAGCTCAGCCTCACCCAGAAGGGGGTGTGCCGGCATCGCGCCTACGGCTTCGTCATCACGGCGTTGAGGCAAGGTATTCCCTCGCGAATGGCGCGCAACGAGGCGCATGCGTGGGTCGAAGTCTTCGACGGCCGGCGCTGGCATCGTATCGATTTGGGAGGGGCTGCTTCCCACGTCGAGCTCGAACGTGAAGCTCACTATGAACCGTATCGCGCCCCTCAGGACCAGTTCCATTGGCCAGAATCCTCAGAAAGTGGAGAGCAAATGGTGGATCGCTCGCTCGACGCGCGCGCCGACACCGCGAACGGCACGAGCTCTGGAGCGGCTGACGCCGGCCGTATGCCTCCCCCTCCGCTTGCCCCGCCGCACCCCGACCTGCATGCGCAGGGTGCCTCTCGGGCTCCAGCCAGCTTGCGTGCGACAGTTGGAGCCGCCCGCGTGAAACGTGGCCATGTCGTCCAGGTTCGCGGCGAGTTCCGCAGCGATTCGGGGCCCTGCCCCCACGCGCGTGTAGACGTCCAGCTAGCGGTTCTGGGGCGCAAACCTCTTCACGTACAGTCCCTGGCGACGGACGCAGATGGCCGGTTCGATCACGGAGTGACCATCCCCATGGACATGCCCGTGGGAGAGTATCGTGTCGTGTTGTCGTCGCCTGGCTCGGTCGTCTGTGCGCCAGCGAGGCTCGAGTAAAGGCACATGGGTGATACTGCGCCGCTCTACGGCGAGGCAGAATCAGCGCCGACTGAAGCTGGGAGTCTCGCGCTCCACCTCGTAAGCCATCCAACGATACCGCACGCCATCATAGTGCCAGTAGCCTTCCCGCTTCCCCGCTCGTGCTTCACCAGCGGCATCCGCAGATGGTGCGTCGGCCAGCCAGCGAGCGGCGCTGTCCGGGCCCGGCGGCAGCGGCCGGTGTCGTGCCAGTTGCTCTGGCGTTGGGGGCACCTGGGGGTCGGCCACGCAGCCGTTCGGTCCCAGCAGGAGTGCAGCGCAAAGCGCCAATGCCTTCACGCTGCCCATGTTGACTCGAACGAAGCACAGCCGCAAACGGGGCGCCCACCCGTGTACCGGGTACCGCTTGGTTGGGGGACAGATTCCCGACTGCCTGCCGTGAGCAGCATCAGGGCTGCTGGGACGCGACAATTGTCGTAGGCTGCCCACACCATGACACAGACTTTGGCGGAACAGATTGCTGCCCTGCCCGCGCCCGAGCGCGACCTCCTGCAGCGCTACGGTTTTGACGAAGCGCTGATTCTGCGCTTGGCGGCCCGCCTCGTTGATGGGCACGCCGCCGACGAGGCAAACCGCGTCACAGGCAGAGTCACCGCGCCGGGTGAAACGGACGTCATCGATGCACCCCAGCCAGGCTCGCCGTCCTATCGTGAGTGTGTGGAGGCTGGTGAGGCAGCGCTCCGAGCCGGGGAATGCGCCATGGTCGTGCTGGCGGGAGGAATGGCGACACGCATGGGGGGCGTCGTGAAGGCGCTCGTCGAGCCCCTTCCTGGTTTGAGCTTCCTGGAGTTGAGATTGCGGGAGCAGGCGAGCCTGGGGCTGCGTCTCGGCAGGGAGTTCCCGTTGTGGCTGATGACGAGCCACGCCACGGAAAGCGAAACACGACGCGCTCTCGGCGAGAGGTTCCAGTCCGCGACGATTGCCACATTCCCCCAGTACCTTTCGGTGCGATTGAGGCCAGAGGGGGCCCTCTATTTGGACCATCATGGCCGGCCAAGTGTGCACGCTCCCGGCCATGGGGATCTTCCCGACGCCCTGCGAGCCTCCGGGTTGCTCCAGCGCTTCTTGGAGCGTGGTGGCAAGTGGCTGACCGTAGCCAATCTCGACAACCTGGGCGCAAATCTGGACCCCGCGCTCATCGGTTGGCACATCCTGAACTCGCGTACTCTCACGTGCGAGGTGGTCGACAAGACCGCCGGTGATCGCGGGGGAATCCCCGTTCGCTTGGAGGGGCGGCCGGTAGTCCTCGAGGAGTTTCGATTACCGCGTTCATTCGATCCATCCACCGTTTCCGTTTTTAGCACCAATACCTTCCATTTCGACGCTGCGGTGTTGCACAACCTGGACATGGATTTCACTTTCTTTGCGGTCTTCAAAGAGGCGGACGGGCAGAGGGTCGTTCAGTTCGAACGCTTGCTCGGCGAGGTAACAAGTGTGCTTCCCACGCGCTTCCTCCGCGTCTCGAGGACTGGCGATGATTCGCGCTTTCTGCCCGTCAAGAACCAGGACGAACTCGCGCAGCGAGCGCCAGAGATCGAACGGGTCGCGCGCGCTAGAGGATGGCTATGAGCCCCTGTCCGTCCGGACCCGCTCGCCGAGGAACACGTGTAGCGCTTGCTGTGGCTGCGGTCGTGGGGTTCTCGGTCGCTAGCGGTGGCGCCCAGGAGATAGAACGTCCGCTCCGCCTGCCTGCGTTTGGGAAGAACTTGGTCTCCGTCGAGGACACGACTGCTCTCGTTGTGAACCCAGCCAATCTCGCTTTTCTGCCCGGCGCAGAGTTGCGTTGGTCCAGCGTGTATCTCGACGAGGCGGCGTGGGTGCCTTGGCAAGGGCACGCCGTCGCGTTTGGTTTCCCGCTCCCCCTCATCCCCCTAGCGACGGGGCTCCGCATCGACACGATCGATCCGCCCGATGCTGCGCGCCATGCGGGATATCAGTGGCTGACTTGGGGCATGAGCCTCGCGGCGTCCGAAACCGCGGCGCTTGGCTTCAGTCTGCAGCGCGCTTACTCTACGGACGCTGGTTACGACAACCTATCATCGTGGAGCTTTGGTTTCACGAGCCGAGCCCACGACGCCTTTGGCGTTGGTTTCGTCGCCCACCACATCAACTCGCCCCGGGCACGCTCAAGCCTCGATGGACTGGCGCCGGCCTATGATCTGGCCCTCAGTCTGCGTCCATTGAGCTCGAGGGTGTTGGAGCTGGGGCTCGAGTCCCGGTATGTCGACCAGGGACCCGGCTATTGGGTACCGCGCGCCACGTTGGGGCTGGACATCCCCCCAATAGGGCGATTGCGCGGGGATTTCTCCCTGATCGACCCTGAGCAAACGGTGCGTGAGCGAGAGTGGCTCGCGACTGCTGGGCTCGAGGTGGATTTCAACGGACCCGTGGGGTCCACCGCCATAGCTGCTGGCACCATGGTCGGAGACGCACTCGGTCCGACAAGCGAGAGGCGCCCTCAAGCGAACCTCACCATGGATATCGCGCTGCGGTCTTGGCGCGAACCCGTGGGCTTGGATGCACCGCGGATGGCCGTTCAGGTACGTATCGAATCGACGCCGGAGACTCGAGAGCACGTAGCGCTCCTCCGGACCCTGTGGCGCTATTCCGATGATCCGGGTGTGGACGCCGTCGTACTGGAGCTGAGGGACAGCCCGGCGGCATCCCTCGCTCGCGCACAGGAGCTTCGTGACGCGGTCTCGCTGTTGCGACAGAGTGGAAGGCGCGTCCTCTGCCACCTGGAAGATGCGACCGGGTCAGCCCTATACGTTTGTGCTGCCGCGGACCGGACGCTGATCAATCCCGCGGGCGGAGTTCGCTTCGCCGGACTGCGTTCACAGTCATTCTACTTCAGTGCCCTTCTTGCAAAGCTCGGCATTCGTGCCGAGTTCGTGCGCATTGGGGAGCACAAGAGTGCGCCCGAGGCGTTCGTGCGCCAAAGCCCTACCGATGTGGCCGAGCGCGACCGCAGAGAGCTCTTGAACGAGGTGGAGAAGCAACTGATGGCTGGCATCGCTGCTGGCCGCGGGCTGTCGCCGGCTGAGCTGCGCAAGCGACTTGCTACGGGGCCATTCGTCGCGACCGAGGCCAAGCGCGCGAAGCTCGTGGACGGCTACGCGTATCACGACCAGCTGGAGAAGGCGGTTGCAGAGCTGGTCGGACACGATGTGCTCTTGGTTGAAGATGCGCCAGCGACCGTGGCGAGCCGCTACTATGGCGCAGTTCCCGGGATCACCGTCATCTACATCGAGGGTGACATGGTTGACGGTCGCAGCTCGACGGTTCCGGGGCTGGGCATGCGGCTCGCCGGCTCCTATACGATTGCAGAGGCGATTCGAAACGCTGCCAAGGACGACTTGACAGGAGCCATCGTTCTTCGAATCGAAACCCCGGGCGGATCCTCGATGGCGGCGGATGTGATCTGGCGCGCGGTGCAGCTGGCTGCCGCCGTGAAACCAGTAGTCGTCAGTATGGGAAGCGTTGCGGCCAGCGGTGGCTACTACGTTGCATCCGCCGGAACCAAAGTGTTCGCCAACCCGCTCTCCATCACCGGCAGCATCGGCGTATTCTACGGCAAGGTGGATGTCTCGGGTCTGTTAGACAAAATCGGTGTCAGTGTCTCCACCTATAAGACTGCCCCGCGTGCGGACGCCGAAAGCATCTACAGACCCTTCACGGAGGACGAGCGCCGTGAGTTGAAGAAGAAGGTCGGGCAATGGTACGACATCTTCCTCTCGCGCGTGGCGCTGGGGCGTAACATGACCGTCCCGCAGGTGGATGCCGTGGGCCGCGGCAAGGTCTGGACCGGAGAACAGGCGCTCGAGCACGGTTTGGTCGACGAGTTAGGGGGGCTGCGCGCTGCGCTCCAGCACGCCCGTGTGATGGCGGGACTGCCCGCTCACGCTCCCATCCGCGAACTCCCGCCGCCGGAGGGTTCTCTGTTGGGTCGGGTGTTGGGTATCCCAGGCGTGCAGTCGACCACCTTGCCGCTCCCCGAAGGTATCCTGGAGGTCATGAGCGCTCTTGGCCCATTCGTCGTGCACGACACGGGCAAGCCGTTGGCGCGCATCGAGTATGCAATCCTGCCATGAGCGAGGGGGAGCTCCTTCGGCTCGAGGCGGCGCACTTCAGGAACGCGGATGGAGCGCGATTCGTAGTCCCGGACATCTCGACGGATGCTCAGCGAGTCGTCCTCATTGGAGCCTGGGACCCGCTGTTCCGGCTACTGGCGGGTGAAGGCCGCCTCGATGAGGGCTCAGTGGCGATTGGTGGGGAAGAAGTGGGTCCAGCGTTGCGCAGCGGCAAGGTCGGCGTTGCGCTCATTCCTCGAGCCTGGCCGCGGCGATGGACCGTCGGGGAGTACCTCGAGGTGAACGCGGAGCTCGCTGGTCTGCCGCGGGCAGCGGCGATGCGAGCGCCCGCTCGCACCCTGAGTGTCTTGGGGCTGCACCCGCTCTTTTCGAGCCGCCGTTTGGGATCGCTGAGCGCGCCCGAGGGACGGGCGGTTCAGCTTGGGGCAGGCGTGGTGACCGACCCCGGTGTTCTGGTTGTCGAGTCTCCCCTCCGAGACCTGTCGTTGGCCGAGGCGGGCTGGGTGCTCGAAGTCTTCCGCCGCGCTGTCGAGCGGCGCAGGTTCGTGGTTGGCATGGACTCGGACCCGGACAACGCGCCAGCCCGCGCACTGGTTCATGGGGCGGAAAGCGTCGTCCGGGCGCGGTCTGGGGTCGTCGAAGAGCAGGCTCCCGATTGTCCTCCATCAGAGGAGCCTGTCCGCCGGTATCGGCTGATGCTGGCAGCTCCGTCGCCCGCCTTGGTGGGAGCGCTCACCGAGCGAGGTTGGCGGCTCGAGCCCCGGGGAGGAGGTCCGGGTGCCCTAGCGGCCGACGAGGGAGGCGTGGAGTGGACGGCGGAGATGCCTCCTGCGGGCCCTGTGAGGGGCTGCCTGGACGAGCTCCTCCAGCTGTCGTTCGAGCGTGACCTTCCAATCCTCGAGCTGGTGCCTCTGCACCCACTGGCAAACTTGCCCCCCGCGTGACAATAAGGCTCTCGGAAGCGCCGTCCGCGGCGCCATCCACCCCGAAAGAGCAACTAGTCATGACGTTGGAAGTGCGCAGTCAGCTGACCCGCGCCAAGCGGATCGTGGTCAAGATCGGTTCACGTGCCCTAGCGAACGACCCCGCTGCGGCGGCCCGCCTGGCCGAGGAGGTCGCGGTACTGCGGACCGGACAGCGGTGCTTCGTGATCGTGACGAGTGGCGCCATCGCCATCGGGTGCAGCAAGCTGGGGTATCGCGGCAGGCCCAAAGAGATCGCTAAGCTCCAAGCGGCAGCGTCAGCCGGTCAGAGCGTGCTCATGCGCCGCTACGAACGAGCTCTGGGTCAACACGAGATTGTGGCTGCTCAGGTGCTGCTCACCCATAGCGACCTCTCCGATCGAGAGCGGCTCAACAACGCTCGGCAGGCACTCGCAGCGCTGCTCGAGGCTGGGGCAGTGCCGATCATCAACGAGAACGACGCAGTTGCCACCGATGAGATCCGCTTCGGGGACAACGATCAGCTAGCCGCGATGGTCGCGCCGATGGTTGGTGCGGACCTGCTCATTCTGCTGACGGATGTCGAGGGTGTGCTGGACTCGCGGGGCCGGCGCATTCGTCTGATGACCGACAAGGTGCAAGTGGCGGAGCTGGAGGAGAAGGCAGGACCCGGCACGGGTGGCATGAAGAGCAAACTCGATGCGGCCCGAAAGGGTTGTCGCGCCGGGGCTCACGTGGTGATCGCGTCTGCTTCGCAGCCGAACGTCGTCACCAGCGTATTGAGGGGGGACGATATTGGCACGCTGTTCCTTTCAGGGCCGCGGGCGCTGCGGGCGCGCAAACACTGGATCGCCTACACGCTCAAGCCGCGAGGGGCTCTCGTCCTCGACGAAGGTGCCGGGCGTGCTGTGCGCGCTGGCCGCTGCAGTCTGCTGCCCGTCGGGATCATCGGCGTGCGGGGTGGCTTTGGACCCGGCGATGCCGTCCAGCTCGTCGGGCTCGATGGCATGGAGATCGGGCGCGGGCTCACACGGCTCGGCGCCCTGGACGTGGCTCGAGCTGCTGGGAAGAAAGGGCATGCCCTCGAGGTGCTGTTCGGGCGTGGTGCCGCCGACGTGGTGGTCGTCCACAAGGACGACCTAGTAGTAGACGGTACTGAAGAAGGAACGTAGTGAGGCGACTCCAGGCCTCCTCAACTCACGATTCGAATGACCAGCTCTGACGACTGCTGAAGCTCCCGGATGGCTGAATCCTGCGCCGTCGTCGCTTCATCGAGCTGCTTCGTGCAGTCTAGCGCTTCTTCGGTCGACTCCTTCTGGGCGCGATGGGCCGTGTTCAGCTGGCTCACCATGCTGCTGATGCTCTCGATGGCTTGCGACATTTGACGCCCCCCGCGAGTCTGCTCTTGGCTCGAGCGCTCGACCTGCTGCGCGATCGTCCGCATCTTCTCGCTGCCGTTCATGATCAGTTCCGACCCCCGCGCCTGCTGCGCGGTGGCGGCAGCGATTTGCTGCACGGTTTCCGCAATGCGTCCGATGGCGTCCGTCACCTGCTTGCTGCCCTTCGCCTGCTCCACCGTTGCTCGGGCGATGGCCCGAACCATGTTGGTGCTCTTCTGTGAGCTCTCGAGGATCTTCTTAAGTGCGCGTTCTGCCTCGTTTGACACTTCGACGCCGCGGTCAACGTTGTGCGCGCCACGTTCCACCGCCGCTATGGCGTTCTTGCTTTCGGACTGGATTGTCTTGATGAGATCGGCGATCTCCTTGGTGCTCGCACCGGCGCGCTCTGCCAGATCCTTGATCTCGTCGGCCACGACGGCGAATCCTTTGCCGTGCTCGCCCGCCTGCGCCGCGATGATCGCAGCATTCAGGGCCAGCAGATTAGTCTGTTCGGCGACATCATCGATCACGTTGAGGATCTGGCCGATAGCATCGATGCGCGAGCCAAGATTGGCGATGACGGAGACGGCCTCCTGAGTGCTCTCCTTGATTCGGTAGATTTCCCCAATCGTCTTGAGTATCGATTCGGCGCCACGCTCCGCATCCTGGGCAACTTCTTCGGACAAGCGTGCGGTCTCGTTGGCATTCGACTGCACCTGGTCGATGGAGACGTCCATCTCGTTCATGCTCGAACTCGTTTCTTCGGCCGTCAGTGACAGCGCGTCGACGTTCTTGGCGACTTCCTTTATCGAGAACGCCATTTCCTCAATTGACGCGACCGTCTCTCGCACGCTTCCCGCGAGCTCGACGATGTTCTCGGCGACCTCATCGTTGGTTGCCGTCATCTCCATAATCGAGGAGCTCGATTCTTCGGCGCTTGCCGCCAAGACCTCCACGTGTTGGGCGATCTGACGCAGAGAATCGGCGAGGGCTCGGATCGAGGCGCTGGACTGCTCACTCAGGCTGCGCTGCCGGCCTACGGATTCGCTCAGGTGGCGCGTCGATGCTGAGAGGGTCTGCATGGCGGCGCGCGCGTCGCGGAGCTTGCCCGTCTCCTCGCTTCCCTTTCGAACTGCGTCGTAGACATCCTGCAGGTCATCGAAGAAAGCAATGAGCGACGGAGGAACGTCGGCTGGGGCCTTTGGACGCTTGCCCTGTTCGAGACGCGCCGCTGCTTCTCTGAGATCGGCAACCAGTTTCGGCGAAAGCCCTCCGCCCTCCTGGGGCAGGAAGACCGCCGCGCTGGCTACCACCAACGCCGCAATGGCTGCCCAGACAGGATTGATCCCGCTGCTAGGTGCTGCCAGCGATATCAGGAGCAAGAATCCTGCGATCACCAAGAAGGCGATGAGGTAGTGGCGCTGGGAAAGGCGATTCATGTCTCTTCCTGTCCGGTCGAAGTCGGTGGACGCGAGGAGGGAATACGGCCGGGCCCGCCTCGAACTGCAACGATATTGAGCTTGCCGAAACGGAACAAGCCTCTCGGGTACGATGCAGCAGACACACACGGCCTCCGGACGTGGCCGGATAAGTCGCGGACGCGGCAATCCCAGGCGGAACCGCGCCTCGCACCGTGGTCTGCGCCTGCGACATGCGGTCACCATGGGACCCCGGCTCGAGCATCTTGGCAGTCGTCCCCACCATGAGCCCCGTAACCGGCCCCCCCGCGTCGAACATTCCCTAGAGTTCAGGATGGTTGGCCGGGAGCCTTGGGCCTCCCAGACCTGCCTCTCGAGGTAGCTCGATGACGAAGCGGGCACCGCCAGCAGCGGGCCGCTCGTGGTGAATCTGTCCCCCGTGCTCGACCACAATGCGTTGGACGATGGCGAGGCCCAGCCCCGTCCCATGGGACTTGCTCGTCGCATAGGGCTCGAACAGCCTGTCCTCCATCTCCGGCGCAACGCCTGGTCCATTGTCGGCAACCTCGATGCGTAACTTCTCCCCTTGCGGGACGAGGCGCACTTCGACCCGGGGGTCTGCGCTGACGGAAGCGGCGTCCAGCGCGTTCTGAACCAGGTTGGTCAGTACCTGTACCAGCTGATCCGGATCCGCGCGGAGGTGCAGCGAGGGGGGCGAGTCAAGCGTCAGACCCGCGCAGGTAGTTGCGTGGAGGCCCACCACCCGCTGCGCAAGGGCGGCGACATCACAGGGAACTGGTTGGGGTGCCGGAAGGCGAGCGAATCGCGTAAAACCCTGCACGATTGTGGTGATGCGGTTGACCTCATCGAGCACAGTTCGGGTGGCTTCATCGAAGTACTCGTCGAATCGTTGATCATTCCGCGCGTGCAAGCGCCGCAGGGTCTCGACCGCCGCCCGGATTGGCGCGAGAGGGTTCTTGATCTCGTGGGCCACCTGCTGCGCGATCTCGCGGCGTGCGGCGATACGTTCCGTGGCCGCGAGACGCTTTCGCATGGCAGCCAGCTCGAGGATGGCGCGGTTGAAGGAGCTCGCCAGCTGCTGCAGCTCGCGTCCACCCGTCGCTAGCACGGGGCGTGGCTGAGCGTGGACGGCCCGCTCGGCTTCCGCCGCCAGTCTGACGATGGGTCGCGCCAGCCCGCGAGCCATCAGTGCGGCACCGACCAAGGCTCCGGCGAGCGTGATCAAGCCCAGCAGGAGCACCGTCGCGTCCAGCTGCCGGAGGGTCGCCTTGAGGGGCATCCGGGATTGCGCGGCCGTTATCTGGAGGTCGCCGAACTCCCGGACCCGGATGGGCTGTGACATCGAGCCTTCGGGCGGCTCGCTGGAGTCCATGCTGAGCTCCAGCCCAACGCGCCTCGAAGCTTGATCGAGCAAGCGGTGCAGATGACGCGCAGCGTAGAGTCCGACGAGCACTCCATTGTCTTCCTGCGAACAATACGTTTCTATCGCGACGGGTGGCGGGCTGGCTCGCAGCTTCGAGGGGCCTCGCGGCTCGCGCAACCGAGCGGCCAAGCCAGCGTCCCGGCTCCCCACCTGAGCCGTGTCGCCTGCTCCAAGGACTTCGCCGCGCCCGGTCACCAGAATGAGCTCGTCTAACCCCAAGGCCTTCATGAGTTCCGGCACCCGCAGGCTCAGTGAGAGTCGTCGGCCCTTGTCCAGGCGGCCGGTGCGCAGGTCGACGAGGGTGCTGTCCACCACGGGGTCGTGTTCGCAGAGTGGTTGAACCAGAGTCGGTAAGCGTTGCGCCTCGAGGGCGAGGTCTCGCTCTATCTGTAGGGATGCGGAGGCAACACGTGCCGCGAATGCGGCTTCCTCGGCGTTTCGCCAGGCGGTTCGCACGGCGAGGGCCAGCGCCGTCGTCGTCGTGATGACGAGCACGGCTGCCGCGAGCATGAAGCGCTGCGCTAGGGTCACGAAGGGGATACTAGCTCGGTCCTCTCGAGAAGGCTGAGTAGCGTGGAGAGCGACCCGGCCTTGCATCGGTCGCGGTCGGTGCGTACCGTCGGGCCGTGAAGACCGCCATGACGGTGTTGGTCGTCGTCGCCTGCGCGGCGTGCGCCACGGTTCCACAGGAGGGCGCTCGCTCTGGGCCACGGCCTGCCGCTGTGTCGGCTGCAGGCCGTGGAGACTCCGCGCCTGTCGCCACGCATGCCGGGGCTTTGGCCACGGTGTCGCCGGGGACGTTCGGGCCGCACCTGAGCGGCCACGGTGCTGACCAGATTGCCGTGTGGGCGGAGCCGACGCCGCGAGGCCTCGAATGGGTCAGTTTTTCTCTAAGTACTCAGCGCCGTTCTGTGATTGGAAGAACAACGTGGCGCCCTGGGCTGATGACGGTTCGGCCGCTGGGCAAAGTGGAGGGCACGCCATCTGGGTTTGTCCTCGTCGCAAGCGCATCCGAGCAGCCGATGCTTACGGTGAGCATCTTGGGGGCGAGCGGCCGCTCAGTATCCAAGCCTCGGAGTCTTTCCACGACGGGTGAACGCATCGTCTGGCTGGAGGCGCTGCCTAGCTCCTCCGGAACTGCGATCCTTTGGGCTACCGCCCACGGAGCGCGGGCGACGGTTGAGACGGCCTTCGTGGCCCGGAACGGTGAGGTGGCGGTGCCTCCCCATGCCATCGTATCCAACGCCCTCGCATGGCAGGTCGCTACGATGGACCAAGGAACGGCGTTGGCAGTGGTCAGGGAGGATCCGACAGACCAGCGGCGTTCTGTCACCCTCTCCGTCGTCGACGAGCGCGGGACAGTCACCAGTGGGCCGACGACCCTTTACGAGGGCACGGAAATCGGAGCGGATCTCGACCTTATCGCTGACCAAGACGGCCTGCTCTTCGCCTGGACTCAACCTGCCTCCGAAGGCGAACACATCGTGACGATGACCTTTTCGCCGAAGACTGGCGTTGCGTCTCGACCGAAGCCGCTCCTCAGCGAGGGGGATCGGCAACGCCTCGTGCAGTTCGTGGCACCAGCGCGCGGTTCGGAGCACGGGTTCATCGTCTGGCGCCGTGGAGCGGCCGGCGACGAGCCCGTCCGTATGAGCCTGGCCCGGCTTGGCAAAGACGGCACCGTCGACACGGAGCGAGGCGAACTCCCGGTGAGCGGAGCCGGAGCGCCACTGGTCGAGTTCGTTGCACGGCAGGGCGGCTTGGCAGCCCTCGTCCAGTCCCCCTTGTGCTCCGCCGAGGCGGACTGCGGCGGGCAAGCTCCCTTCACGTACGTCGAGTTCGATGCCAGCTTGCGCGTGGCTACTCGCGAAGTGGTGGAGGTGAGTCAGCCTGCGGGTCCGCGGGTCCCGGTGGACCTGGCGTGGGGTCTCGATTGCGCCGCCGGGCCATGCCGAGCACTGGCCGCAGTCGCCAACGAGTCGGTCGTTGTCTATCACTTGCCCCTTGGGAAAAGCGCCCAGGGAGGGGCGCCATCGACTCGTCCGCTCGCAGACGGGGGCAACCATGCTGAAGTCAAGCGGCTCTTACAGGCCGAGAGCGTCGCGGATTACGAGGTCGTGGACCTAGACGGCGGCACCCTCGTCGCCTGGGTGAGCGACTTCGACCCGGATGTTCCTTACCGGCGACCACTAGAACCCGCGCCCGACGGCAAGCACGCACCAGTGCGTGCCCTGCTCGACGTTGCGCTGGTGAACGACCAAGGCAATGCCAGCGAGCCGTTGCGGATATCCTGGCGCGCACGTTCCGTCTCTGGCATCGACCTCGCCGCCTCGCGCGATCGAGCATTGCTCGTTTGGTCGGCCCTGGACAATGGTCAGCCAGAGGTGTTCGTCACTCTCATTGATGGTCGTGGCAAGAAGGTCTCGCAGCGCATGCTCACGCATCAGCGAGCAGAGGTGTATGACGTGGCCGCGGCGCGGGTGGATCAGGGCTGGGTCGTGGCCTGGATCGATGGGCGCAATGGGAATCCAGAAGTGTACGCGGCACGGCTGAACGAGCGGCTCGATCTCCTGCGCCCTGCTGAGCGCATCACTCACGCCCCTGGGATGGCCACGGGCCTCGACTTGCTAGCGCTGGGGCCGCGCGTCTTGGCGGTCTGGAGCGACGACCGTGCCGATCCCGCCCGCGGGGTTGGCTGCATTCACGGGGTCTCTTTGAGGGCCAGTGACGCGATGCCCAATGGCAGCGACCGATGCCTCTTCGCCAGCGACCTTCACGCTCATGCGCCGTTCCTCGCGCGGCGTGGGCGAATGGGTGTCGTCGCCTGGATCGAGCAGGCTCCCTCTGCGGGAGCCAACCAAGCGTGGATTCGAAGCGGCGAGCTGGACCCCGACTCGCTTTGGATCCATCCGCCCCGCCGGGTGGCTTTCCTGAGCGGCGCGTCCCCTGCGGGTCATGCAGTGGAGTGCTCGGACCAGGAGAGGTGCACGGTGGCGTGGTTGCAGCGTTCGGATGGAGGTCTATCGCTCCATATTGGACCGCTGGACAATGCCGGAGAGAGCCGCGCCATGCACACGGTCGCGAGCGATTCGTCGTCGCAACGCGGGCTCCGCCCCGTCTTTGGGAACGATAGTCTCTACCTATTTCACGCCACCGCGAACATCGGGAACCGCGTGCTCGAGAGGTTGCACCTCAGGCCGTAGACTTGCAGCGCTGACGGCCGCCGTGCCGATACCTTCGGGCTTGGAGGACAAAGGGCCAAGCCCCCCCCGACGCGTTGTCGAGGGGGGCCCGGGAGCCGCCGGGGCTACTTGGACTCCTGAGGGGAGGGGAGGATCAACGATTGATGCGGGTGGGTCGGCGAGTCCAAGCACTCTGGGAGCGCCACCCGGCGGCAGCAGAGTCCATTTTCAGAAGCTTCACCTCCTGGGTTCGTGGGGAGAAACGCCCTTCAATGCGTGACTATTCCTGAATGCGTCCAGAAAACCTCTGGGTGGGCTCGTTGCAATGATCCTCCCGCTGTTCTAGACCGGGCGGGAGCGCGAGTCCTGTGCAGCCCATGTGAGGCTGCGCTGCTGGGTCTGCGCTGGTTTGGTGTTCGGCAGGCAGCTCACTGGAGGTTGGTACGCGTGCTTCTCGAAAAGCTCGAGCAATTGGCGATCGGGTCCATCACTGTGCTCTTGACTCTGATCGTCACCTTCCTGGTTTATCGGCTCGCATCGAGCGGGGTGAGCAAGTTGGGGCGCGAGGGTCACCTGACCCCCGTGATGGCACATCGATTGCGCCGTCTCATCCGCGGCCTCGTCGTGCTCGTCGCGGTCCTCGTCCTGGTGGAGCAGCTCGGCATCCTACAGAACGCGTGGGCCGTGCTTTCTGCGGTGCTGGCGGCGGTCGCGGTCGGCTTCGTTGCGCTCTGGAGCGTCTTCAGCAACATCGTTTGCGCGCTGATGATCCTGGTCTATCGGCCATTTCGCATCGGCGATGATGTCGAGGTACTCGAATCGAGCGGTGGGGGGCCGCGCGGACGCGCCGTCGACATGAACCTGATGTTCACGACCCTGGCGGAGGAGAACAGCGAGACCTCCGATGGGGCGCTCCTGCGAATCCCCAACAGCCAGTTCTTCCTCAAGAGCATCCGATGTCGGCCTGAGGCGGCAGCCAAGGAGCGCACAACGTTCCTGGACCCAGAGCGAGCGAGCCGAGCCATGCAAGCGGATAGCGTTTTCCGTGAGCGAGCCTCCGATGTGTGACATTGATTGACCCGTGGAATGGTGCACGCCGCTTGGAATCCTTCACGCGCATGCCACAGTGCGCTGCTGGTCGGGACGGGGCGGGTGTGATGGGTCTCTAGGCCGGTTCTTCGGGGACGCGTGTTCTACGTGGGGAAATTAGAGCCCTTTCTCGGACGACGGGGCTCTCCGGGTTCGGCCCCATCAGCGAGCAACTCCTACTCTGGTGCTGAGTGGGAGTAGGTGTATGGCCGCGCAGGGCTGGGCTCGGTAGACTGCATCGCAATGACAGCCCGAGCTCTCTGTTGTTTGTTCTGGGTGCAGCTGGCGGCTTGGCTGGTTGGCTGCAACGAGGACGCGATCCAGGGCCGCGCCGCGTCGTGCAGCGACGAGCTCAGGAACGGCTACGAGACGGATGTCGATTGTGGTGGCAAAGATTGCCCCGGTTGCGACGTCGGCGATGAGTGCGAGGTCGCAGCCGACTGCGAAGCGCGTTCGTGTGTCGAAGGCGCCTGTCAAGCGGCGCACTGCCGGAACGATCGCCGGGACGAAGACGAATCGGATCGCGACTGCGGCGGGGAGGGTTGCATGCCCTGCCAAGCGGGTCGGAGGTGCAACGGCGATCTCGACTGCCGAAGCCGCGGCTGTATCGCCGGCACCTGCGCCAACGAGTCCTGCGACAATAAGCGACAGGACGACGATGAAACCGACGTCGATTGTGGCGGCGGGTGCAATCCTTGCCCCGTCGGGGACGCCTGTGAAAGCGACAGCGATTGCGGCTCGAACGTGTGCGGTAAGGGTACGTGCCGTGATGAGGGCTGTGAGGACCAGACGTTCAACGGCGACGAAACCGACGTGGACTGCGGCGGGAGCTGTGCTCCTTGCGAGAACCGAGCCGCGTGTGAAACGGACGCCGACTGCCACAGTCGGAGCTGCATCCAAGGTGCTTGCCAGGAGGGCACTTGCGACAATGGCAAGCTCGACGCCAGCGAGAGCGACGTGGATTGCGGTGGAACGGACTGCCTTGGATGCGCGTTGGGCTGGCGGTGCGCAGAGGATGCCGACTGCACCGAGGGGATGTGTCACGACGGTTTGTGCCGACCAGTGTCCTGTACGGATGGTGCGCCGAACGGGGACGAGACGGACCTGGACTGTGGCGGCTCTTGCGGTCCGTGCGCGGTTTTTGGCAGCTGTATGGGCTCGCACGACTGCGCCAGTGGCTTTTGCCGCGACTCCATTTGCCAGGCGGCCACCTGCGGCGACACGGAGATCAGCGGGGATGAGACGGGCACCGACTGTGGAGGTCCCGACTGTTTGCCGTGCCCTGCAGGCGAGGGGTGTGCCGCGGTGCGCGATTGCTCGAGCCGCGTTTGCGAGGACGGCGTCTGTGTCGCTGCGTCCTGCGAAGATGAAACCCGCAACGGTCAGGAGAGCGATGTCGACTGCGGCGGAAACTGCCCCGCCTGTGCGGCAGGTTCCCGCTGCAAAGCTGCAGGGGACTGCGAAAGCGACGTCTGCCGTAGCTCGACGTGCGCCAACCCGGCCTGTGATGATGAGACCCGCAACGGGCTGGAGAGCGACATCGATTGTGGGGGCGGCTGCGTACCATGCGCCCCCGGACGGCGATGTCGCGGGGACTCGGACTGCGGCACCGAGTACTGCTTGAGCGGGACTTGTGCGATTCTCGACTGCTCGGACGGATTGAAGGATGGCACAGAGACGGACGTCGATTGCGGCGGTCGTGACTGTCCCGTCTGTTCCGCGGGGAATGATTGTCTCGCCGGTAGCGATTGCGCAAGCGGGGTCTGCGTCGACAACGTCTGTCTGACCTCGACCTGTACGGACCAGCGCCGCAATGGCGGCGAATCGGACAAGGACTGCGGCGGAGCCTGCCCGGGATGCGCCGTTGGCTTGGCGTGTGGCGCCGACTCGGACTGTGCTAGCGGAGTCTGTGCGGCTGCCATGTGCCAGCAGCCGCGCTGCGATGACAACGTCCAGAACGGTTCGGAGACGGGACGGGATTGCGGAGGGTTGAACTGCGGCGCCTGCGATGACGGAGAAGGCTGTGAAGACGACTCGGACTGCACGAGCGGGGTCTGCAGCGGGCAGAAGTGCGCGGCGCCAGCCTGTGACGACGGTGTCCGAAACGGTGGTGAGACGGACAACGACTGCGGTGGCAACACCGAGTGTCCTCGTTGCGGCGGTGCCCGGCACTGTAATGAGGACGAAGACTGTGCTGCGCCTGTACTCTTTTGCGAACCCGAGAGCTCATCGTGCCTTAGCGCGGAATGCAACGACGGCGTCGTCAACGGCCTTGAAACCGATGTCGATTGTGGGGGAGGCGAGTGCTTGCGTTGCGAGTCGACCCGCGTCTGCGAGCGCTCGAGCGACTGCGCCAGCTCGAACTGCGTCAGCGGTGTCTGCGCTCCCGCCACGTGCAGCGACGGAGTCAAGAATCAAGGGGAAGGCGGGATCGACTGCGGCGGAACGAGTCCCTGCGACATCTGCGTGCCGGGTGATGCGTGCTCCGCACACCCCGACTGCTCCAGCAGCGTTTGCTCCGGGGGTGAGTGCCTCGAACCGAGTTGTGCGGACGGCACCCTGAACCAGGACGAGGTGGACACCGACTGCGGGGGGGCGCATTGCAGCGGCTGCGGTCCGGGTCGTGCGTGTTTGGGTGACGATGCGAACTGTGCCAGTTTCAATTGTGTGGGAGAAGGAGCGGATGCCGTGTGCGCTGCCTCGAGCTGCGAGGACGGGATCCAGAACCAGGGAGAAGGCTGGGTAGACTGTGGTGGACCGTGTACGGCGCTGCCCTCGCCGAAGTTCTGTGCGGTGGGAGGACCTTGCTCGGACGGTGACGATTGTCCACACGGTGTGTGTTCGGATGCTCCGGTTCCCTGCGGAGACTGCTCCGTTTCTTCGGTGCCGTGTCACGCGGACGCCTGTGCGTTGGCAATGAGCGATCGAGCCTGCCAGCTGCCCACCTGCCTCGATGGTGTACGCAATGGCGAGGAGACGGGCGTGGATTGTGGAGGGAACAGCGAGTGTCCGCGGTGCAATGCCGGCCAGGGTTGCCAAACCGCGGATGATTGTGGGGGATCGTTGCTCTGTCCCGAGGACGCGAGAATCTGTACGCCCCCCAGTTGTGAGGACGGAACGCGCAATAATGCGGAGACTGACGTGGATTGTGGCGGTGGGACCTGTGAGCCCTGCTCACCCGGGCGATCCTGCCAATACCCCGAAGACTGTAAGGAGGGCGTGTGTCTCGGTGCTTTGTGCGAAGAGGCTACCTGCTCCGACGGGGTCGTCAACGGCGCCGAGACTGACCACGACTGCGGCGGACCCGATTGCGACGGCTGTGCCCCGCTGGAGGCGTGTGAGCTGCCAACGGACTGCCTGAGCCTTGTCTGCACGAACCGTGAGTGTCAGTCTCCCACCTGCGACGATGGGCAGCGTAATATGGGTGAGAGCGATCTGGCGGGCGCGGGGTTCCCGACGGACTGTGGGGGGGCGTGCTCGCCGTGTGTGGGTGGTCGCACTTGCCGTGTCGCGATGGATTGCGCGGATGGCGTCTGTCTGTCTGATTCGACGTGCATCACGAGTCCGCTGGAGGTTCGTTTCACCTACCAGGCGCAGGGGTCTCCGCAGGACATCGGAGTGACAGTCGGACTGCTGGCAACAACCGCTGGTTCCATTCACCCAGACGAGTACCTGCTCCGCTATTACTTCACGAACGATCCGGCCTCTCACGGCGCAACGGATGCGCCATTGAGGTACGACGTTTCACCGGGGTGCGCGGTGACCCTCGCCGAGCTTCCTGGCGGGAACAACTACTACTGGGCAGCCGAGATCACCTTCACGCGATCGACACCGTTGAGCGTCGCGGAAGGTGCCGTCGTCTGCTCGTTCCGCCTCCACACGAACGTGGGAGGGATCGAGCTGGATGAGACGAACGACTATTCGTTCGCGGGCACTGACGCGATCTCCGAGCGCACCCTGCGCATCCCCGCTTTCCGTGTTGCGGAGCCCGCGGTGGCTATCTACGGAATCGAGTTTGCACCGTGACTACCGCAGAGGAGCCGTCGTCGAACGACGCGGGAGCGTTGTCGGGTGTCGCGTCCCCTGGGGAGCTTCGTGCGCCCGTTCTGCATCCTGATGACCTCGCATCGGCACTCGATGCCGCGGGGGTGTGGGGATGGCGCTTCGAAGTGAAGGAACGACGTGTCGTGCTCGATGAGCGTTTCTGGGGCACGATCGACGCGGAGCGGGATGGATTCGGCATGTCGGAGCGCGAATGGCTCGCGTTGATCCATCCAGACGACGTGGGGCAGTTTCGGTCCAGTCTTGCCAGCCTCCTCGATGGTGATAGCCAGGCCATCGACGCCGAGCACAGGCTCCGCGCCAACACTGGCGTGTGGGGTTGGTTCCGCGTTCATGGTCGCGTGACTCGTTGCGACGAGCGCGGCCAGCCACTCCAGCTTGCTGGCGTCTATCAGGACGTGTCGCACCGAAGGCGCGCCGAAGCCGAGCGCGAGCAGCTCCAAACGCAGCTTCATGCCGCCGAGAAAAAAGAGAGCCTCGGGATGCTGGCGGGCGGCATTGCCCACGACTTCAACAACCTTTTGTCGGGAATCCTCGGGAGCGTCGAGCTGGCTTTGCTCGATCTGCCGCCGAATCACGGCGTCCGTCGGGATTTGGAATGTGCGTTGGCGACCGCCGAGAGGGCAGCAGTGCTCTGCAGCCAGCTGCTCGCATACTCCGGCAAGGGCCGGTTCCTGGTGGAGCCGGTCGATCTGAGCGGACTCATTCGCGAAATGGAACCGACGGTGCGCGCCACGGTGGGACCGCATATCGACGTCGGATTCGCCCTCCAGGACCCTCTTGCGGCGACGGACTGCGATGGGGCGCAGCTCCGCCAAGCCATACTCAGCCTCCTTGCCAATGCCGCAGAGGCAATCGGGAGAAACGGGGGAGAGATCACCATCTCTACGGGTCAGCACCATTGTGACCGCGCCTATTTGAGCCGGTCGTACTGTGACGATGATCTGCCGGAGGGCCCGTACGTCTTCGTGGAAGTCGTGGACAACGGCTGCGGTATGGACGAGCAGGTGAGGCGCCGCGTCTTCGATCCCTTCTTCAGCACGAAATCTACGGGGCGTGGACTTGGCCTTTCTGCAGTTCTTGGCATCGCCAGGGCCCATTTCGGCACGGTGAAGGTGTTCTCGGAACTGGGAAGAGGGAGCGCGTTCAAGGTGCTACTGCCCGCGAGCGCGACAGCGACAGCGACTCACGAGCCGACGGAGGCGCCGGAGGAGTGGCGTGGTCACGGTGAGGTCCTACTCATTGACGACGACGAAGCCGTGCGAAAGGTGGGCAAGCGTCTGTTGGAGCGCCTGGGGTTCGACGTCGTCGCGGCGGATAGCGGTCGACGAGGCGTCGAGCTTTTTGCGGAGAGAAGCGATTCTGTAAGAGTCATACTTCTCGATATGACTATGCCAGACATGGAGGGCAAGCAGGTGCTGCGGCTCCTCCGCGGTGTGCACCCCACGGTTCCCGTCGTGTTGACCAGTGGGTACGATGAGCGGCAGGTAACCGGGGCGTTCGGTGCGGGAGAGCTATCGGGCTTCATCCAAAAGCCCCTCGACCTCCGCAATCTTCGCGATGGGATGCGCTCGGCGCTGCTGGAGCGCAAGTAGCGCCGCGGCGGCCCTGGGGCGCCAACCTACGGTGATGGCTGGCAACGGGGTTGGCGTTCCGGGTCGTGGGACGCGCGCTCTTCCGGTATTTGTTCCCGGCACGCCGTTTGCTGCGCTGAGCAAGGTATGACACGGAGCCAGAATAACTGTGCGCCCATAAGCTCCAGTATCGCGCGGCGATTCGGATGGATGATGTTTGCGCCTGCCATCCTGGCCTGTGCGGGACGCCTCGAAGGGGGGATGGAGGAGGTCGAGCGCGAAGGGCCCACGGCCGCCGACGTGCCAGTCGACGGGGAGTTGGGTTCCGCGGGGGCAAGCCCCGGGTCAGGCTTCCGCCAGATGCCGCTCGGTTCCTGTTCGGGTGGCTGGACCCCGGGGGAGGATCCGCCTGGGAAGACCTGCGACTGGCTCGCTGAGGGGCAGTGCTACCTGACCAAGGACGATGCCTGTGCATGCATCTGCCCGCGAGCCGCGGGAACGATCTGCCTGAGTGACTTCCCCGGCGTGCCCGGGAGCCGCAAGAGAGTCACTTGCCATGAAGGATCCGATTAGGAACGACGCCACTCAGAGCGCATCAGACCATGAAGAGATGCCCATTATGTAATGCTCCCTCCCTCTCTTCCCGGCATGCTCAACTCCGGTAGTCCGCGTTCTCCGTGACGTACTCATGAGTAAGATCCGCTCCCAAGACGGCGGCCTGGGCAGGACCGCAGCCCAGATCGATGTGCACATGGACTCGCCGCTCGTGGGGCGGATAGTCGATGGGTGGCCGGTACTCCCCATCGGCGTTGGGCTGGCTTTTGTAGAGTTCCCCTTCCGAGAGATGCTCGACCAGGCGAGCCTCTTTCGCCGGATCGAGAAAGAACTCGCCACCGGCGACGATTGGGATTCCACCCAAGGTGATCCGCGTGGCCTGCAGGTCGACGGACGGAGCGTGTACGCCGACGTACTTTCCAATCGCCTGCACGAGGCGGCCTACGTTGGGATCGTTGCCGGCGATCGCGCATTTGAACAGCGGCGCGTTCACGACCGACTTGCCGATACCGACCGCCACCTCGTCGCTTGGCGCCCCGGAGACTACCACCTCGAGAACATGGCGGACGCCCTCGCCGTTGCGAACGATGTCCTCGCTGAGATCAGCGCACACGGTGTGGAGCGCAGACTCGAACGCGCTCTCGTCCTCACAATCCACCTTGCCAGAGCTCACGAGCAAGACCGTATCGGAGGTGCTCGTGTCGCTGTCCACGCTCATCCGGTTGAATGTCGCGGCAGTCACCCGTGGCAGCATCGCGCGCAGGCGAGCTCGGGAGATGCGAACGTCGGTGAGCAGGTAGACGAGCATAGTGGCCAGATTCGGCTCGATCATGCCCGCTCCTTTGGCGATGCCGACGATGCGCCCGTCGCTCACTTCGGCGCTGCGTACCTTTGGATAGAGGTCGGTGGTCATGATCGCTTCGGCCGCGGGTAGGATCGTCTCGCGCTGCAGGGTTCGAACCGCCCCGGGAAGTCCGGCGAGCATCTCTTTCATTGGCAGTCTCCAGCCCACCACCCCCGTCGAGCCGGGAAAGACTTGTCGGCCCGGGATCCCGAGCAGCTCTCCCGCTGCAGCGCACAGGGTCTCCGTGGTTGCCTCGCCGTCGGGCGCGCACACGTTCGAGATCTTGTTGTTCACCAGAATGGCGCCCAGTGCGTCTTCCGTGAGCCGCTTGCGGCCCACCTTGACGGGGGCACCAGGAAAAGCGTTGCGAGTGAAGACGGCTGCGAAGTCGGGGGTCGGCTGATCGACGACCATCAGCGTCATGGCCATGTGTGCCGCCTTCGCGACCTCCGCCGGCATGAACTCGATACTCGTCGTGCCAACTCGAAAGCCCAAGGGTAGACGCCCTTGCGTGGCGACCCACTTCCGATGGGCTTCCCGAGACCCGAACACCAATGACGTGCTAGACACCCCCGAGCTTTAGCAGAGTCGCAAGGCGAGTACCAAAAGGGGACTTTGGCACAGTACGGCCCGCCGCACTCGCCGTGCCGCAAGCCCGCGGCGCGCCCATGCTTCCAGGAGCTCGAACCCAGGACCCTCAGCCTATTTGCCCTTGGGCGGTCGAGCCGAAGCCTCCGTTCGGAGTCGATGTAGCGCTCGCGTGCCCAAACTTGCCCTCGCCGCGAGGCTGGACAAGAACCTGGGGCGCACGGCACCAGAATCCCGTCCATCCCGAGGTACTTGCCCAATGCTCACTGTTCGCGGCAGCGCCGCCCTCTCCCAGTTTCGTCTCGAGAAGCTCCTAGCGCGGCTAAGGGCAGCTGCGCCGAAGGTGTCTGGCTTATGTGCCGAGTACGTCCACTTCGTGGATACGGATGGTGAGCTGACCGCCGCGCAGAGGGCCGTGCTCGACCAGCTTCTGCAGTACGGTCCCCGGCTCGAAGGCGAGGGAGCTGCCGGACACCTCGTCCTGGTGGTACCACGGCCTGGGACGATTTCCCCCTGGTCCTCCAAAGCGACGGACATCGCCCACGGGTGTGGTTTGAAAGCTGTGCGGCGCATCGAACGCGGCGTGGCTTACTACGTGGCTGGCGCTGCCCAGGCCGAGCTCGCGGTGCTCCGGCCTCTGCTGCTGGATCGCATGACCCAAGCGGCGCTGGAGCGTACAGAGGACGCCGTCCGCTTGTTCTCGCGAGCGGCGCCCCGCCCTCTGCGTGAGGTCGATGTCCTCGCCCTCGGACGATCGGCGCTCGAGCTCGCCAATGGCGATTGGGGGCTCGCGCTGGCTCCGGACGAGGTAGACTACCTCGTTGAGGCGTTCACCGCCCTGGGCCGCAACCCGACGGACGTCGAGCTCATGATGTTCGCGCAGGCCAACAGTGAGCATTGCCGGCACAAGGTGTTCAAAGCCGAGTTCGTCATTGACGGAGAACCCCAGGCACAAAGCCTGTTTGCGATGATTCGCAACACCTACGATTGTCAGAGCACCGGCGTTTTGTCGGCTTACGAGGACAACGCCGCGGTCGTGGAAGGCTTTCCCGCTGTCCGGTTCTTCCCCGACGCCAGCGATGCCGTCTATCGCGGCCATGAAGAGCCGGCTCACCTGGTCATGAAGGTGGAGACGCACAACCACCCCACCGCGATCTCTCCTCATCCCGGCGCAGCGACGGGCTCCGGCGGCGAGATTCGGGACGAAGGCGCGACCGGGCAGGGCGCGAAGCCCAAGGCAGGCCTGACGGGGTTCGCGGTATCCAACCTGTGTATTCCAGGCTTGGAGCGGCCCTGGGAGGCCTCCCCCATAGGTAGACCAGAACGGATCGCCAGTGCCCTGGATATCATGATCGAAGGCCCGATAGGCGGAGCGGCCTTCAACAACGAGTTCGGGCGCCCCAACCTTGCTGGCTATTTCAGGACCTTCGAATTGTCAGTCGCCGGGGAGGTGCGCGGGTATCACAAGCCGATCATGCTCGCAGGCGGGTTGGGGAACGTGCGCCCCCAGCACGTGCGGAAGCGCACGATCGACCCGGGAGCCCTCCTGGTCGTGCTGGGAGGTCCTGCAATGCTCATCGGGCTTGGGGGAGGCGCGGCGTCGTCGATGGCCAGCGGCGCGAGCTCGGCCGAGCTCGACTTCGCGTCCGTGCAACGCGACAACCCCGAGATGCAGCGCAGGTGCCAGGAGGTCATCGATCGCTGCAATGCCCTCGGAGCGGAGACTCCAATCATCAGCATTCACGACGTGGGCGCTGGGGGTCTCGCGAATGCCCTCCCTGAGCTGGTCCATGACAGCTCGAGGGGCGGCAACATCGAGCTGCGGCGAGTTCCAAGCGACGAGCCCGGTATGTCCCCCATGGAGATCTGGTGCAACGAAGCCCAGGAACGCTACGTCCTTGCGGTAGCTCGCGAACGCTTCGAAGCGTTTCGGGCCATTGCGGAGCGGGAACGCTGTCCCTTCGCCGTGGTCGGCGAAGCGACGGACGAGCAGCGGCTGGTGCTGACCGACGAGCACTTGCGGGCGCGGCCCATCGACCTTCCTCTCGATGTCCTCTTTGGGAAGGCGCCGAAGATGATCAGGGAGGTTCATCGTCGTCGACCGGTCATCGTGCCGCTGGAGACGGGTGCCATCAACCTCTCTGATGCAGCGTTTCGGATCTTGAGGCTACCCACCGTCGCGGACAAGACCTTTCTCATTTCCATCGGGGACCGCACGGTCACCGGTCTCGTCCACCGCGATCAGATGGTGGGGCCATGGCAGGTCCCAGTCGCGGATGCGGGCGTGACGCTGGTCGACTATGTCAGCTACTCGGGGGAAGCCATGGCCTTGGGCGAGAGGGCGCCAGTCGCCGTCATTGCGCCCGAGGCAAGTGTGCGCTTAGCGGTGGCAGAAGCCATTACTAACATTGCATCGGTGCCCCTGGACACGCTCAGCGACGTCCGTCTGAGTGCGAACTGGATGGCCGCGGTAGGGGCACCTGGTGAAGACGCCGCGCTCTACGACGCCGTGCGCGCGGTGGGGATGGAACTCTGCCCGGCCCTCGGCGTCACCATTCCCGTCGGCAAGGACTCGCTTTCGATGCGTACCGTCTGGGAGGGTGGCTCGAAAGCTGTCACTTCGCCGCTCTCTCTGGTCGTCTCGGCCTTCGCGCCCGTACGCGATGTGCGCGGCGCTTCGACACCAATGCTTCGCACCCACCGAGGTGCCACCGCGCTGCTGCTGCTGGACCTGGGCCGCGGAAAGTGCAGATTGGGCGGATCCGCTCTGGCTCAGGTCTACTCGGTCACCGGCGAGCAGGCGCCGGACCTGGATGACCCGCGGCTCTTGAAGGCGTTCTTCGAGGCAATCCAGGCACTTCACCGTGAGAATCTGATTCTGGCCTACCACGACCGCTCGGATGGAGGTCTCTTCGTCAGCCTCTGCGAGATGGCCTTCGCTGGCCACGTGGGGCTCGACATCGAGCTGTCCGGCCTCTCCGCGGAGCCGGTGGCAGCCCTGTTCAGCGAGGAGTTGGGCGCCGTCATCCAGGTCCAGCAGCACCGCCTGGAGCAGGTGCTGGAACTCCTTCGCGAGCACGGACTCGAACAGGGCTCGCACCAGGTTGTGCACTGCCTCGGCGCACTTCGCGGGGACGATCGCATCGTATTCCGGTATCAGGGGCGCGAGGTGCTTTCCGAAGCGCGTGTAACCTGGCGCAGGGCTTGGTCGGAGACGACGGAGGCGCTGCAAGCCCTCCGCGACGACCCCGAGTGCGCCCGCGAGGAGTTCGCCCTGGCCTGCGACCCCTCCGATCCGGGGATAACGCCCGTGCTGTCCTTCGATCCTGCGGAGGGCGTGCCCAGCGCGGTGCCCGGCGCATTGCTGAGCCGGCCCCGCGTCGCCATTTTGCGCGAGCAAGGGGTGAACGGCCAAGTAGAAATGGCGGCTGCGTTCGACCGCGCAGGATTCGAGGCTGTAGACGTCCACATGACGGACATCTTGGCGGGGCGGCTGGCACTTGATGGGTTTCGGGGGTTGGTTGCCTGCGGCGGCTTCTCCTATGGCGACGTTCTCGGGGCCGGGCAGGGGTGGGCCAAGGGCATTCTACATAGCCAAGCGGGTCGCGACGTGTTCAGCCGCTTCTTCGAACGCACCGATACCTTCGCTCTGGGTGTCTGCAACGGCTGCCAGATGTTCGCAGGACTGAAATCGCTCATCATCGGTGCCGATCACTTCCCTTCTTTCGTCAGGAACCGTTCCGAGCAGTTCGAAGCGCGACTGGTGACCGTCCAAGTGGAAAAGACTCCGTCCATTCTTCTGCGCGGCATGGCTGGAGCCCGCCTGCCTGTTGCTGTCGCGCACGGGGAAGGGCGCGCCGTGTTCGGGTCTCCCGACGCCGAGCGCTGCTGCGAGGACTCAGGGCTGGTGAGCCTTCGCTATGTTGATAATCGCGGCGCCGTTACCCAGCACTATCCACTCAACCCCAATGGCTCACCTGGTGGCATTACCGGTCTCTGCAGCGCAGATGGGCGCGTGACATTGATGATGCCGCATCCAGAACGGGTGTGGCGTACCGTACAGTACTCCTGGGCGCCACCGAGTTGGGGGGAGGAGGGGCCCTGGCTGAAGCTCTTCACGAACGCTCGCGCGTGGGTATAGCAAGGCGGGCGCAGAGGGGCGCCCGTACTGCGCGGCCGAATCGGTCGCTTTGCTGTGCCTGCAGCGCTTGGCGGACCCTGCCGCAGCCGTGGACGGGTTTGCCGAGCCGGGTATGCGTTTGCCCGTGCCGACTTTCCCTCGAGAGCGTGGTAAACAGGCGCCGGAATGGGAGACACAACCGACAAAGGGCAGGACGAGAAGGCGCCGCGATCGAGCGACAGCGGTCCAGCCTCCGTTCCGCAGGCGACCGAGACCGATGACGTGGGCCCCAGCGCGGCCGACCCGCGGGCGGGTACAAGCAGCGCGACGCCCTCCAGCGCGCCACCGCAGGTGGAAGCAGAGCAAGTTGGGAGCACCGTGGTGACTGAGCCGACGGTGCCTGCTGCAGCGGGCGCTGTGCGACATCATGGGCCTGGTCCCGCTCGGACGTGGCGCCCCGAAGGAGTCGCGGATGTTGGCACCGCTCACGATCCCTGGGGCGCCGCTGCCCGTTCGGCTGCGATCGCGGGGCTTCTCGGCGTTGCCCTTGTGGTCGTGCTCCAGAGCTCGTTCAATAACGATTGGGTCGACGCCTTCGTCAGCGCCAATGACTTGGCGATGCCGCTTCGGATGCGGCTCATCGCTACAATGGTAGGAGGGCTCGCTTGCGGGCTCATCGTTGCTGTCGCAAACCTAGTCCTGGCCAGGCGACGGGGAGTCGAGTGGAGTCGGGTCGAACGGTACTATTGGCTTCTTGCGCCGTTCGTGCTCGCCCCGCTCGCTCCGCCTCTGCTGCGCGTCGAACCTTGGCGGAATCAGCACGAGGCGCTGCTGCCCATCATGATCGTGGCGCTGCTCTTTGCCGAGGCGCTGATAAGCCGTGCGCTCGCCGACGTGCCGCCGAGGGTCGTGCGCTGGCGAGACGCCTTGGCTCAACGGATACCTCCCGCATTCAAGCGCAGGGCGCCGTGGAGCGTCGTCATCACTGCGGCGCTCTTCTACGCTGTCTTCTTTGGTTTCCACACGCTGCGCTGGCACTACAAGCTGAGGACCCACACCTTCGACGTCTCGATCAACGCGAACCTGCTCGCGGGCGGTCTGGACGGTGTCTTCATGCACAGCACGGTCGCCTTTCCCGACGACCCCGGGAAATACATGGGAGCCCATGTGAAGTGGGGAGGCTACCTGTTCCTTCCTCTCTTCTACTTCTTCCCACGAGCGGAAACGCTACTCCTGATCCAGTCGACCCTCTTGGGAGCGTCGGCCATTCCCCTCTTTGCGTTTGCGCGCCGCCGGATTTCCGAGTGGGCGGCGGTCGGCGTTGCCCTGGCGTTCCTGTGTTACTACCCCATGCACAGCGCCAATTTCTACGAGGTCAAGTACGTTCCGATCGCGACCTTCTTCATCATCGCGACGGCGTGGGCCGTCGACGCGCGGCGCTGGGTTCTCTTCGGGCTGTCATTCTTCGCCGCGGCCCTCATGCGCGAAGACGTTCCAATCGGTCTCGCGGTGATGGGAGCCTTCCTTCTGCTCAGTGGCCATCGGCCATTGCCCGGCCTCATCATGGCGGTCGTGTCCAGCGTCTGGTTCGTCGTGCTGCGCTTTGCCGTCATGAACTCGGTAGCCGAGTGGTGGTTCCCGAACATGTACAAGGACCTGTGGGCCCCAGGTGAGAAAGGGTTTGGCAGCGTCATCAAGACGCTCGTTACGAACCCGGTTTTCGTGCTGAAGCACGTTCTCATCGAACAGAAGGTCTACTACTTGATGCACCTCCTCGTTCCTGTTGCGTTCCTGCCTGCCAGACGTTGGTACCTGTGGGCCGCCTTCATACCCGGTTTCATCCTTACGCTCCTCGCCACGGACTACAAACCGATCACCATTCACACGTTCCAGTACGTCATGCACTGGACGCCGTATCTGTTCTTGGCGGTTCCCCTGGCGCTCGCAGCCATCGCGCAGCGTGCGCCAGCGGGGAATCGTCGCGCATGGGCGGCGCTGCTCGTGATGCTGATCTCCAGCGGAGTGTTGACGTTCCACTATGGTGCGTTCCCCCAGCGCGAGAAGGCATTCAAGGGCGGCTACTTCACCGTCGAATTCACCTACAGTGAGGCGGAGCGTGCGCGCTATCGCAATGTCCAGCAGATGCAGCAGCTCGTGCCCCCCGAGGCGACCATCTCGACGACCGAGAACGTCGGGCCCCACTTTGCAGCGCGACGCTACTTCTACTCGATGCGTCACGGAACACACGACGCGGAGTACGTCGTCGCGGAGAAGAACAAGCTGGACCTTGGTCAAACGCGCCAGGCATTCGTAGCCGCGGTGCGCAATGGAGAGTATGGCGTACTTCGCCTCTACGATGACCTGGTGCTGCTGAAGAGGGGGCACACTACGGCGGAAAACGCCAAGCTTCTCAGAGCATGGAAGCTGTGAGCGAGGCTGAACGGGTCGGAGGCGCGGTGCGGTTGAAGCGCCTGCTGCGGCCGTTGTTTGGCACTCTCGCCTTGGGCTTCGTTGTTTATGCGGCATGGCAGATGCAGCGCCGCTGGCAGACCGGCCAGAGCATCGAGATCCAGTGGGGTCCGCTGCTCCTCTCCTGCGTGCCGCTGTGCGGTGCAGCGGTCGTGCTTGCTTGGGGGTGGAAGCGGCTGCTCGAGCACATGTCGGGCTGCCATATCCCGACGTCTGGTGCCATCGCGCTGAACCTCGAATCCCAGCTCGCTCGCTACATGCCCGGCAAGGTGGGGGTGCCGGCGATCCGTATGGCTGGAGCCGGCCTGCTGGGGTTGTCGGCGCGTACAGTGCTGACCTCGGTGTTCGTCGAAGTGACGGCCTTCGTCGCCGTCGGGTTCGTCGTCGCGCTGTCCCTGTTCTCGTTCAGCGGCATCGCCGATATCGGCGAGGTCTCCTGGTTCGGCCACGGGACGGCCATTGCGGCCGCAGGGGTTAGCGTCGCGACAGTTGGGCTCGTCACGTTGGATCGGCGGCGACTGCCAGCGCGCGTCCTTGCGATGATCGGGCTCACGGGCAGCGGCACTCTCGTGCCGGTGGCGACAGTGGTCGCTCACGCGGTGTACTGGACTTGTTGGGCCGTTCACGGGTACTTCGTTGCATTGGCGGTAGGTGGATCCGAAGCAGCGGCGGCCACGGGCGCAGCGTTCTTCGTGGCTGCACCAATACTCGGGTTCCTAGCACTCGTGGCGCCCGGCGGAGTGGGAGTGCGCGAAGCCATCCTGGCCGTGGGCTTGGCTCCCGGGGTCGGGCCCGCGGCGGCGCTCGCGGCTGCTGGCTTGTCGCGAGCCGTCTCCCTCGTTGCTGACGTCGTTGTGTGGCTGGCGTCACGCCCTTGGCGTCTGCGCGCGCGTAGCTAGCCCTTTGCGCTCGAGCGCTTTCGGTAGCTCCCTAGGCGCCGGGTCCAGGCGCGGGCTTCTTGATGTGTATTACGAAGGTGGGAGAGAGCGCGCCGACGCCACGACGTATCGTGAGCTTCAAGCAGGCATAGGGGAAGTAGCCGTAAACCGTGGCTTCGGGGGCCAACTCGCGGATGTCCTGTAGGGCGAAGAAATGGAGGTGATCGCTACGCTGAATCTTGGCGGGCGTCAGCCCGAAGAGGGCTATCGCACGAAACAGTATGGCGTAACTGTTTGGCGTCGTTAGGATGACGTCCCCGCCCGAACTGGTGACCCGCAGCAGCTCAGCGAGCGATGCGGCCGGATCCTTGAGGTGCTCGATGACCTCCGAGCACCAGACGAGGTCGAATGAGCCTGTGGCGAACGGCAGGGGGGCGTTCGCGTCGACGCGGAGGCAACCCTCGAAGCGACTCTCGACGTCCATGGACGTCACTCGGTAGCCGCGCGCCTGCAGCCAGCGTGTCTGGTGGCCCTCACGAGCGCCCACGTCCAGAGCTGTCCGCCCCGCGCCGTCGCGCACCAGGCCGAGGGCTATTTGCTTGCCCTTGGTGCGTTCGGCGACGCTCCCCTGGCCGAGATCAATGGGGATCTTTTTCAGCGCTTCGATCAAGCTGCTCACAGTCGTTGCCTTTCTGACGAATGGGGCAAGCAGACGCATCGCATCATCCGTCGAAAACGGCAAGGCACCAGCGCTGAGCGTCCGTTGCCGCGCTCGGCCTCCGTCTGCCTTCCCGGCATTCCCCGATCGAGCTGCGAACCCGAAGTCTTGGTCGAGCGGCCGTTGTCCACTTGGGTGTGCGTGCCCGCGCGGGTGTTGCGCTTGTGACGCATGTTTCTGCTCTCGGCGCGTCGGGATCCTCGCCTGATCGTCGACTCCACTTTTGTGCCGGTGTGCAGCGCCAGTGCGAGGCCCCACGTTTCCCCCGTGACACCTAGTAACGGAGGCAGATTCATGCCGACAGGGATAGCGGGGAAGGCCGCACTGTTCATTTCAGCTTTCATCATCGCTTGTAGCGGTGATGATGACGACGGATCGGGCGGGAGCGGCGGCAGCATTGCTCCGGTGGGAGGTACGGCTGGCACCCCTGCCGTCACGGGCGGCGCTCCTACGACCGGCGGCACGACGAGTTCGGTCGGCGGCAGTGCCGTCGGGGGTTCTTCGACGAACGGCGGCGCGCCCAGCGCTGGCGGGGCGTCAGCAGCCGGCGGAGCTAACGCCGCGGCGGGTTCTGGTGGCGGTCCGACCGCCTCAGGGGGATCTCCCGCGAGCGGCGGAGGCGGCGGGGGCGCCGCTGGGGAAACCGCAGCCGGTGCCCCGGGAGCAGCCGGCGTCGGTCCCGGCTCCGGAGGGAGTACCGGTGGCGGCGGCGTCGTTCCGATGGCAGGCGCTGGCGGCGCGGCGGGCAACGGCGCGACAGCAGGAGCTGGATTCGCCGGAGGCACCCTTGGGGAAGGCGGCGCGGCGGGGACATCCGGCACGGCCGACACCTGCCCCGATGGTGTACCGCTACTCGAATCCGCCTCTCTGCCAGATGGCTTCTGTGCCTGGACATGGGCAGCTGGCATCGACACTCCGCGCGGTATCATCACCGATGAGGCGGGCGACGTCCTCGTCCTGGAGCGCGGGGCCTCCCGTGTAGTCGTTCTCTCCGACGACGACGGGGATGGGCGTGCCGACGACGGCGTCACGCAGGGCATCGCCAACGCGTCAGGGCTCAACCACGGCGTCGCCCTCTGGGACGGCATGCTCTACGCGTCGAGCGCGACCACAGTCTACCGCTGGCCCTACGCTGCAGGAGCGCGCGACGAGCTCGGGGACGCGGAGACCGTCGTCACGGGGCTTCCCAATGGCGGTCATTCGACGAGAACGCTCGTGTTCGATTCGGAGGGACGCCTCTACGTGAGCATAGGCTCCGGCGGGAACGTCGACGAAGATTCCTCTCGCTCGCGCATCGTGCGGTATGATCAGCAGGCGCTCGCCAGCGGTGCTACCTTCGGTCAGGGCGAAGTGTTCGCGGACGGGCTGCGTAACGAGGTGGGGCTCCGCTTCGATGACCAAGGGCGGCTGTGGGGCATCGAGAACGGCCTTGACAACCTGAATCGAGCGGATCTCGGCGGAGACATTCACAACGACAACCCGGGCGAGGAGCTGAACCTCTTCGCCGAAGCAGGGCGCTTCTATGGGTATCCGTACTGCTGGAGCGAATACCTATTGCCGCAAGGCGTCGGACAAGGAACTGGGACTCAATGGGTGCATCCCGACTTCATGGGGGACGGTGTGCACGACGATGAATGGTGTCGTGAAGTAGATAACGTCGTCCCGCCCGTCTTGACACTTCAGGCTCACGTCGCACCACTGGACATTCTCTTCTACTACGGCTCGGCCTTCCCGAGCGACTACGTTGGCGATCTCATCGTTGGATACCACGGATCCTGGAACCGAACGCCGCAAGCGGGCTACAAGGTGGTGCGCGTTCCCTTTGGTGATGATGGGATGCCCACTGGTGAGGTCACGCCGCTGCTGGAGTACGGGGGTAGCGGGGACACTGGCGACGATTGGCCGCACCGGCCTGTCGCGTTGACGCTGTTGCCGAACGGAGTGCTGCTCGTCACAAGCGATGCGTCGAACCAGATCATCGCCATCGGGTACGACGGCGGGTGACCCCAGATTGGGCGGTCCCATGGGCCATTCGATGGTTAGGGTGTCCGGGTAGCGCGGCACGCCGGGGCGGGCAATCCCCTCGCGCCGCGCTATTCTGGACCGATGGGTAATGGCCCCTCAGTGGTCCAGTTTCGCTCGGTAGTGCCAGAGCATCGCGCGACGCCCCATTCCTTTTGGTTCCAGCTCTTTCGGGCTTTTCAAGAGACGTAGACGGCGTACAGCGCTCGTACCGCCCGCTCGTAGTCGTCTGGAGTGACTCCAATGATGATGTTGAGCTCGCTTGCGCCTTGATTTATCACGCGCACGTTCACGCCGGCATCCCTCAATGCGCAGAATGCCTTCGCAGCAATACCGACACGGTGGATCATGCCTTCACCGACCACGGCGATCAAAGCAAGATCAGGGACCAACTCGATCTTGTCCGGCTCCAGGTTCTTGCGAATCTCATCGAGGATCAGCTCGGCTTTGTCCTCCAGGGCAAGTTTTTCGACGATGACGTTGAATCCGTCGATGCTGGAGGGGCAGTGCTCGAAGCTTACCTTGTTGCGTTCGAAAATCGACAAGACACGCTGTCCGAACCCAATCTCCTTGTTCATCAGGCTCTTCTCGACACAGACCATGGAGAAGCTGCAGCGCCCAGCGATTCCGGCGATCTCCGTGGTGGCCTCGACCCTTGGACTCAACTTGGGGACGATGCGTGTTCCTGGGTGGTCCGGCGCGTTCGTGTTCTTGATGCAGATGGGAATGCTCGCTTCGCGAACGGGGACGATCGCCTCGTCGTGGAAGACCGTGGCTCCCATGTAGGACAGCTCGCGAATCTCACGGTAGGTGACCTCCTCCATGGGTCGCGGATTATCTACGATGCGCGGGTCCGTCATCAACAGACCGGAGACATCCGTCCAGTTCTCGTACAGGTCGGCGTGAGCCGCGCGCGCAGCGATGGCACCCGAGATATCAGAACCGCCGCGCGAGAATGTCTTGACCCGCCCGCGGCTATCTCGACCGTAGAACCCCGGCATGACATAGCGCTTGCTCGTGTCCGCCAAGGCCTTGCCGAGGGCCACATACGTCGAGAGATCCACAACGCCCGATGGGGTGATGCTGACGTAGTGGAAGGGGTCGACGAACTCGGCCTGGAGGTATTGGGCCATCAGCAGCCCGTTGAGGTACTCACCGCGGGAGGCCACGAAATCCCTGGTGCACCCTTCGGCGATCTGCGTGCTCAGCTCGTCGAGAGGCTCCTCGATGGAAGGAGGTATCCCCAGATCAGCGGCGATTTCGAGGAATCGCTCCTTGATCGTGGCAAACGGACCAGAGAAGTCCGTGCCTATTCCGGCCATGTCATGACACAGGTAAAGGAGATCGGTGAGCTTCGCTTCACTGGGGGTGCGCTTGCCCGGTGCCGATGGAACGATGATGCTTCGGGTCTGGTCCGATTCGATGATCGCGCGGACCTTCCTGAACTGCGCGGCGTCAGCAACGCTGGAGCCACCGAACTTGCACACGATTCGAGACATGGGTTTCCTGGGAGTGGAGAGGGCTGATGGTGCGGAGCCCCGCCCGCGCCGCTGGGGCTCGTCGCGGCAGGGCGTTTGGCGACGGTGAACCATCCGGGCGTCGCGCGCGCCAAGCATGGCGGCGCCATCGTGCGCCCGCAAGCGGGAGCCGCGGTGGGGCGGGGGGCAACGCAGAGCTCCTACGCCCACCCGGGCTTCGCGGCTGTGCGCCGACCCAGTGAGAAGAGGCGGGCCGGGCGGCTGGGCTCAAGCGCCCGAACGTAGAGCTTTTGCGCCGACGCCAAATTCAACACGAAGCAGCCGGCTCAAGTGCTGTTCGCTGCGCAACCCAACCCGCTGCGCAACCTCCCGCAGCGGCAGACCGGTGCTGCGCAGGATGTCCCGCGCGGTTTCTAGCCGTAGCCGCCGCACCGCGTGCATCGGCGATTCACCCGTTTGCCGTCGGTACAGCCGGCACAGGTGAAAACGGCTCGTACCGACATGGTGCGCTAGGTCGGCGAGGGAGATCGCCTGATCGAGATGGCGCACGACGTAACCCCGGACCTGCTTCTCGATGGCCGATGCATCGTCGATGACGAGGCGATTGAGCTCGCAAAGCATGAGTCGAAGAGTCTGTGCACGGAATTCGCTGCTGCCCTCGAAGCTCGAGTCGCTCTCGAGAAGCAGCCAATTGGCAAGCTCCAGGAGTCGGCGCGCACTGTCGTCGAGGCAAAGCGCATCTACATGCGGCAAGTCGTCGTCGTCGAAGTCGATTAGGAAACGCTGACAGTAGGGACTCTGCCCCAGCGTTTCTGCGAAGCCATTGCCGCGTGGCACGAGCGCGCAGCCCTTCGAGCCCAGCACACCCTCCGAATCGGCGGTGCTGACCGTCAGCTCCCCGCGCACTATCACGACGAGTCGATGATGACGGAGTCTATCTACCTCTTGCGTCCATGCGCCGGTCAACTCGTCGCAGGAGACGTGCCGCAGGTGGACAGGGCGATCGGAGGCATATCCCCCATCCGCCAGGCTACTGCCGCCCCGAACTACCACGCGGATCTCGCTTTGCCGCTCGGGTGCAGGATCCATGGGGATTGTGGGCTCGGCTACTGTCATCGCAGCCTCCCAACTAAAGCCTGCGTCCGGCAAACCGTCAAGGGGAGTTAGCTGCGGCGCTGACCGTTTGGTCAGTGCGGCCGAGGCGCAAGGCGGTTCGGCTGGCCTTGGTACTGGTGCTGGCGCTGGTGCTGGCGCCGGTGCTGGTGCTGGCCTTGGTGCTGGTGCTGGCCTTGGTGCTGGCCTTGGTGCTGGTGCTGGCCTTGGTCCGGCGGGCCCCCAAAGCAGCCATTCTGGAAGGGGCTTTCCAACGGGTTTCCGCGCCAGCTATTCACACGGCTCTTAACACTCGTCAGCCCCCTCCCCGAAGAGCGCCAACCAAACCGGTCTCAGTAGTGCCATTCTGACGACGTCGACGTGGCGCTCGCCGACCTTGAACTCCTCCAAGAGGATACCTTCGAGTTCAAACCCCAGCCGACTGTTCACGTTGAGATTTCGAACGTTCGTGTCGGGCGAGTGGATGTAGACCTTGTGCATGCTTTGGAGCATGAACGCGTAGTAAAGGAACAGGAACGTGGCGCGCGTGCCAATGCCTTTGCCACGCATCGCGTCGTTCCCCACCAGTTTCTTCATCTCGAGTTTTCGGTGAACGCCGTCGACGTTCTCGGCGCCGATTATCCCCACGAGCTCCGAGTCGTACTGAATGGCGAGATAATGGCGACCCGAACCAGCGAAGTACGTGCTGATGGCCCCCGGCTCCTGGGGTAAAGCCGGAACGAACCCATTTCGCACCTCCGGGTATTGCAACCACTCGACCACTTTGGTGATCTCGTCCTGTCGAAGCGGCCTCAGAGCGACGGCATCGAAGCAGATGACCTTTGATGCCCGCCAGTCATCGTGGATTTGGCTGATTCGGAGCTCCGCGTGACGCTGTGACGAGTCCTCACCCTTCGTCGCTGAAGCATCGCGCACCACGTTGTCGAGCAGATGGCTCGCGACCGTCAGTACCTCGCCTCTCGCGACTCCATAGTAGGAAAGCTCGCGATAGAACGCTTTCGCAACCAAGCGAAACAGCTGCTCACGCTGCCGCTGGACTGTCTCGTCCGGTGCTGACACGGGGATGGGCTCCTGAGCAGCCGCATTGGGCCGCAAGGTTCCATTCTGGACCCAGCTCGGGCGGCCCTGCAAGCCCGCCCCCCTGCAAGCCCGCCCCCCTCTGCAAGCCCGCCCCCCCTGCAAGCCCGCCCCCTGCAGGCCCGCCCTCTGCAAGCCCGCGCGCCGAGGGGTCGGGCCTCAAAGCACCTAGACATCTAGAAGGAGTTCAACTATCCTTGACTACTTTCATCCAGGGTAGATGTGATCCAGTCCAAGGGTGCTCGTTGTGATGACGCGGTGGGCTGGACATGCCGACAGACAATGCTGGAGGATACCGGGGCACCATCGCGGAGCGACCCTATGACGACGCCATGGTCCAACGACAAGGAGGCGCACCCAGGCCCCGAGCCCCCACGTTCTTCGGCCCCGCAGCGGACGTTCGCGCTGGAGATTTACCATGTGCCTTCGGGTCAGCGGCGGCACCATGTACTCACATCGTCCCGGGTGGTCATTGGCCAAGCGCCACGCGCGGACGTTGCGCTTGACGATCCGAGTGTTTCCGTGAGCCACGCCGAGCTCGTCAAAGGGCCGTTGGGTCAGTGGTGGATCCACGACCTGGACAGTGAGGGCGGGACGTTCATGCACGGGCGCCGCCTTCGGGAGCAACTGCTCACCACCGGGGATGAGATCGTCATCGGTTGCTACCGCTTGCGGCTCACAAAGGGCAGCTCCGCTAGCCTCCCTGCGGTCGATGATGGGGATTGGGAGAAGCCCGCGGCCACGGTGCGCTTCGGTTCCGTCCTTCCACCTGCACTACCAGGCGAGTCCAACCCGCTTCAGCCCAGCTTCCCTCCGTCGCTCCCGACCGGAATACTGCCTGCGCACCCGATCAGCGCGGTGCATCTATCCCGGGTTGTCTCGCTGACGCGCGAGCTCATGGACACGGCGGACGCCGCACGCCGTTGGCGCATGCTTTGTGAATTCCTCGTCACCGAAGACTTCTGCGTCGAGTCAGCGGCAGTGGTGCGGCTTACCGGACCGACCACCGCGCGTGTGCTCGACGGACCCGTACGTCGCAGTGGAGGGGTTCTTCCGATATACCTGTCTCCCCGTGTAACCAGCCGCTTCTGGGAGATGCGGCAAGCGGTGTGTCAGCACACGAAGTCACGCGCCGCGGTGCCCGGCCGGCAGCGAAGGTCGAACGTCGTGACCGACTGCCCCTATCTTTCCGGTCAGGTTCGTGACCCGCGGGGTCAGCTGGTGGAGCCTTCCTGTGCCTGTGGCGGCGATGGGGGGGATTCCAGCGGTTGGCCAAGCCACGTCTCGCTCGTGTTCCCGCTCGGTGACGAGGCGCAGTTCATAGACGGTCTGTATGTGGACATGGTGCCAGCGGACTGGAGTCCGGAATGGTGTGCGGTCGTGGCACTCGTCGCTGAAGCCTTCCAACAAGCAGAGCTCGTGTGGCAGATGCGAAGCCATGTTCGACAGGCCTCCAGCGTTGAGCGTGAGCTGGAGATGGCCCGGCAAATCCAACAGAGCCTGGTGCCACAGCAAGCCCACTTCGATTCGCTCAACCAACGCCTCGAGGTGGTCGTGGGGTTCGAGCCCTGCCACTGGGTAGGTGGGGACTACGCAGACGCAGTGCTCATGCCTGACGGACGAGTGCTGCTCGCCATTGCCGATGTGTGCGGGAAGGGGATGCAAGCGGCGCTCGTCGCCTCGAGCTTGCACACGTTCGTGAGGGCCACTGTGGACCTCGGTACTTCGCTGCCGGATCTAGTGAGGCGTATCAACCGCCATATGTGCCGGTACCTGCCGGATCATGTCTTCATCACGATGCTTTGCGTCGCTGCCGATCTGGTGACGGGGGACCTGGAGATCGTGTCTGCGGGGCACCCTCCCGCTTTCATTGGGGAGCCAAACGGCAGAGTCTTCTCTCTCGAGGTGGGGCACAACGTAGGCCTCGGCTTCACCGATACAGAGATGGTCTCGGGAATGCATCGCCTGCGTTCGGACCAGACTCTTTTCCTCTATACCGATGGACTGACGGAGGCTATCAACAAGCAGAGGGAGCCTCTCGGTGCTGAGCGCCTGGCGCAGATGTTCTCGGCTGCCGTAACGATCCACGGTGCCCGGGGACCCCACGCGATGAAGGAGGCCGTGCTGACCTCCCTCCGCAGCTATCGGGGGTCGCTCTTGGCTCATGACGATACGACCTTCCTGATGGCGCGGTTGCGGCTCGGCAGCGGTCCTCCGCGACCATGATTCGCGGCGAGGTCGGCGGCACTGCCTTCGGCGAGTGGCCACGTACTACGCGATCCCACACAAAGAAAAACCGACGGGATTTCCGTCGGTTTCCTCAGCGCGCCCCGTAGGATTCGAACCTACGACCACCGGATTCGAAGTCCGATGCTCTATCCAACTGAGCTAGGGGCGCATGTGGCCGTGCCGCGAACACCGCCAATAGGCGCAGCCGCGGAGCGGGTCAAGCCCCAAGGTTGCCGGCCAGCGCATCTGCTGGTGAAGTGGCCGACGTGCGGCGACGGATGAATCGTGAGGTTATCTGCTTGACGTCGCCAGTGGGTGTGGTAATTGCGGCGCTCCAAAGCGGGTGGCTCTGAGCCACCCAATGGGCCATTAGCTCAATGGTAGAGCAGCGGACTCTTAATCCGGAGGCTGAAGGTTCGAGTCCTTCATGGCCCACGAAGCTCAGGTGCTTAGCGTATGCTGCCGCACGGTACGGTCGGGGAGGCGGTACGAGGAGGCGCGCTGGCGGTGGACGGCGCTGTTTGCCTGGTGGTTGATCCCCAGGGGCTCTTGGTCGTCGCGCCAGAGGCTGGCCAGGCCGAAGGTCGCGCCGTGACGTTCACGTGGTGGGTGCCCGCTCGGCCGCTGCTGGGGAGGGAACGCCCAGTTCCGCCGCCGGCATGGATTTGCAGCTTGGCTCGGTGCTGCGCTCACGGCTAGTATCGAGGCTAGTGGTACGCTGCGGTCTGACGAGCGCCGCGAACACGTCGTCTGCCCGGGTGCCTGAAGGACCGTAGGGCGATCCAGTGTGGCTGGTGTTGTTGCCGAAGGAAGCGCTTCCATGGAGTACCGCACAGAGAACAACGACGGAATCGCCACCCTCCACATCGTGGGTGAGCTGGACGCGCTGTCCGTCACCGAGCTCCGTCCCGAACTCGATCGGATCGTCAGTGACGGGGAACGCCGAGTCGTCGTGGACCTTACTGGGCTGCGACTCGTGGACAGTTCTGGCGTTGGCGCCATCGTATCGCTCTTCAAGCGCGTCCGGGCATTGGGCCGGGAGTTCGAGGTGACTGGTGTTCAGGGGCAACCGCTGCAGATCTTCGAGGTTCTTCGGCTGGATCAGGTCTTTCGGCTCAAGCGAAGCTAGGATCCGGCCTCCGGTTCACTCGCTGGGAGAGTGGTGGCGGCTCGACGCGCAAGACCCCACCTGGCGCGACCAGTAGCGGGAGGCCTGCTACGCTGAGCGGCAAGCCTTGGCTCGGAACCTATCATCGTGTGCTGGGACGATGGCGAAGGGTCGGGCCCGGCCCGTTCGATCAGAGGCTGCCATGCATGACCTGCGACATGGGAAGGAGTCTCTCGTGACGGTATCTCTCCAGGTTCCAGCCCTGCTCGAGTACAGAGATCTGGCCAGTCGTGCTGTGGCAACGGTATGTCGGCACGCCCTTACCTGTTCCCCAGGCATGCGTGCTGGTGACGCGTCCGCAGAGTTCATCAACGAGCTCATCTCGGCAGTCGGCGAGGCGTTCAACAACGTCGTCGCGCATGCTTACGGGAACAGCGGCGATGGCACAATCGACATGGAGCTTGGGTGGAACCATGAGCGCGTTGCCGTCAAGATCTGGGACTTCGGCAGACCTTTCGATCTCGAAACAGTGCCGCGCATCGACCTGAGCATGCCTCACGAAAACGGGATGGGAGTTCACATCATCCGCTCGTTCGTCGATGTGGTAGTCTACCAGGCCGGCTCGCCCAACCTGCTGATGCTCACCAAGTACATCCCCCAGAAAGCGGCATAGCCCGTTAGACCGATGGGTGGGTTTGTGCTTGAGCTGCCAGGGTTCCATTGACAGAAGAACTCTCTGGGGCCCATAGACTCGCCAAGTGGGAAGGCCCATGCTCCTGGGGCCCAATGGGCGGTTCGCGCACGCTGGCACACGATCCCAGGGCACGATATCGCGATATGGAGTGTTGATGTACGAGCTCCGCTCTCCAGAGCCCACCGCCGAAGACCGGAAACCCGCCGCCAAGCGGGAGCAGCGCTACCTTGGGCATTCGGTGCATCTGCACGGAGAGGCGCGCGGTGTCACCCGTGGAGTTTGCCGTGGCCGGTCCGCCCCCGAAGCGGCGCACTCCGCTGCACGACGGGTTCTTCTCGCAAGGCGCTCCACGTCCTGTATTCTTGCGCCGACCTCGCGCAGGTCTGCCGCGACCCGGCACGAGAGACTTGGTCAATATGGCCCATCGTGATCATTCCCGTGGCGACAAGGGCCGAACACCAGTGAGGCGACCGGGATTGGACCCTGTCGTGCCGCGGGTGCGCGACCACGCCGGTGATGAGCCGAGGCCGAGCACGGCCCCTCCGGCGACTCCGCATGGGCCCAATCCCGTCCCGGGGAAAGCGACAGTTCTCGTCGAGCCCGCGAAAGGCCTCACTACCGCGCCGTCGCGGGCTGACGCCGAGCGCAGCCGCGGCGCTCAGGTCGGAGGAGCGGAGGTGACAGGACGGGCGGCGGGTCGCCGCGCGGTGACCGTGGAAGTTCACCGGGTGCGCTCGGTCGCCGAAAACTCCACCGGAAGAGGGAGCGTGGCGCCCATGCCCATCAGGGCGCTCGTCGACGGGGGCGGCCAAGGAGCCACCGGAACGGGTGCTACAGAGTCTCGCGCGGAGGGGGCACAGCGCGTCAGTCCGTCCCGCGAGGCAGCCCAGGGAAGTCAGTCCCAGACAGCGGCGGCTGCCAACGGCGAACGCGCGGGCGTGATCGCCGGCGCGGCGCCGCCCTCGTTTCAGGAGACGGTCCCCTGGGGCGAGCGAAGGGTCCCGGAGGCTGGACAGGATCGTGCCATCGTCGTCGCCGTCCCGCGGCCGCTGACCGTGCACGGGATCACACAGCAACTCGCGCGAAGCCCTCAACATCTGGTGCCGCGTGCGCACCGAGATAGCTACTCGGAGGAGCTCGAGGCGCCCCCGAGCAAACGCGGCGTCAGCGTTACGAACGTCCACCTCCCTCCGAAGAACGATCGGGAAACACTGGCGCTGATCGATGCGCCTGGGTCTGCACGGGCCGAGGCATTTCGGCTGCTCAGGCACCGCCTTCATGCGGCAGATGCTCCCCTTTCGATCGCCGTGGCTTCTCCGTCGAGGGGGGAAGAGGCGTCACTCTGCGCCATCGAGCTTGCCCTCGCCTGCGCAGAGGCGACGACCGCGAACGTTCTCCTCATCGAAGTCGACGTGCGTTCACCGCGAGTGGCACGGACCCTCGGATTGCCGGTCGATGACTGCTTCACCGACCAGGTACGGGGTACGCTCGGCACGAGTAAGCCATGGGAAGTGCTCAGCGTCTTCCGAAGCAATCTCCATCTCCTGCCCGTGAACCCCGAGAATGGCGCGCCCTACCGCATCCAATCAGCTGAGCTCAAATCGGCGCTCGGCAACTTCGTGGAGCTCGGCTACGATCAGATCATCGTCACGTGCCCCAAGGTCCTCGATTCGGCTGATGTGACCCTCTTTGCGGGGGCAGTTGACTGCGCAGTACTGACCGGCCCCATGCGAACGACGGCGAAAGAGCTCCGGAATGCAGCTCGCGCGTTGGCGCCGACAAAGGTATTGGGCGTGGCTTTGCTCGAGAGCGAATGAGCGGCGCCGCAGTTTGGCGGTCTCGTCGCGCACGGGGTTCGCAGTGGGGCAGGATCCAGGTAGGCTTGGCTCGATGCTAGCCGCCCTGTTCTGGGTTTCTGCTGGGTGGGTCGTCTACACGTATGCTGGGTATCCCATTGCCGTCAGTGTGCTGTCGAAGCTGCGGCCACGGCCCTCCCTGCGCGCCTCCATCGAGCCGAGTGTTTCTGTAATCTTGGCCGTGCGTAACGAGGCAGCGCGGGTCGCGAAGAAGCTCGAGAATCTGCTCCGCCTGGATTATCCTCGGAGCAAGCTCGAGATCATTGTCGTTTGCGATGGCTCGACTGACGCAACGGTCTCGATTGCGAAGTCATTCGAGGACGAGGGCGTCAAGGTGGAGGTCCTCGCGCAGCCTTCGGGGAAGCCAGTTGCCCTGAACCGAGGTGTGGCACTTGCCACCGGCGACCTGCTGCTGTTCTGTGATGCTCGCCAGCGCATCGATCGGGGCGCCCTGCGCGCGCTCGTGGCCCACTTTGCCGATGGAGCGGTCGGTGCTGTCAGCGGGGAGCTGATGCTGGACAGCGAGAAGGGGCCCGGGTTCTACTGGAAGTACGAGAAATGGATCCGCAGCGCGGAGGCCCAGGTCGACAGTGTTCCGGGTGCAACGGGAGCGCTCTATGCGATGCGCAGGGCGCTCTTCGAAGAGGTGCCTACGGACTGCTTGCTGGACGACGTCTACACGCCCATGCGTGTCGTGCTGGCAGGCAAACGCGTCCTCTTCGAACCCAATGCCAAGGCTTACGACGGCGAGGTAGACCTCACGGGAGAGTTTCAGCGCAAAGCGCGAACTCTAGCCGGCAACTTCCAGCTCCTTCGGCATTTGCCTGAGGTGCTGCATCCTGGCAAAAACCGCATCCTCTGGCAGTTTGGCTCTCACAAACTCGCGCGGCTTGCCTGCCCCTATGCCTTGCTCTCCTTGCTGGCCACGAGCGCAGCGTTGGCGTTGCAGCCGCCCCCCCTGGGACCAATCTATGCCAGTTGCCTCGGCGGACAGCTGCTCCTGTACGGCCTGGCTGCGCACGGGGCATTGCGCGGCGAGCGCGCGGGACGGGTAGCGCGCGTGGCATGCACCTTCGTCGCGCTCAATGCGGCGGCAGTGGAGGGCCTAAGGCGCTACCTCACCGGTAACTTGAGTTGGACGAGCGCCGAGCGGCATGGCTCCAGCCGGCGGTGACGGGACGTCAATCCTCACCCACGCCTGGGTGCAAAGGTTGCTGCGCATTCCGCAAGGCCCGCAAAGGAGAAGCCCTCGCGATGGCACCATCCGAGCACATCCGCCAGGTCATCGAGGAAGCGCTGGACGTCCTCGTGGCTCTGGGGATAAGGGCTCGCCTTCTCGATGACTTCCATCGAGTGGAACATCATGTTGAGCACGAGGGTGTCACGACCCTGATAGCGATCGAGATGATAGCGCACCGTCTTCTTCATCGACTCGACGCTGGCCATCCATGGCCTGAACCAGTGGGGGCCTCGCAGCAGCCGCGGACGCATGGTGACGGGGACCTCGAGGATGCCGGTGGGCTCAGCCGCCGGTCGCGTCAGCGAATCGGCTGCGGGGAAGTACGGCTGCTCGGGCGCGCTCCGGTAGTCGACATCGCCGTCGGGATGCTTCCAGCGGATGTGGGGGGTGACGCTCGTATCCGCCAAGTAGCCGAGCGCAGCGAGCGCCTGGAGCGTATTCGGTCCTGCTCCATAGCGTCCAGCACGGAACGACCGCGGACGCGTTCCGAAGCGGTCGACGAACAGGTTAGTCAAATTCTCTAGCTTCGCGTGCTCGACGGCGGCGGAGCAATGACATTGAAAGTCCGGACTGTCCACCCCGGCGTAATCGGTGAACTTCTTCTCGGGCTCGATGAACGCAGAGTGCAGGTGCGTCCCGTACTCGTGTTCCCCTGGAAGTTGCCGAAGTGCATCGACGCACTCGTCGTTCTCCAACACCTCGACCGTGAGCAGGTAGGTCGGCACTGCTCCAACCTGCGCGAAGACCGGCTGAAGTCGTTCTGGGAGCCCAACGGTTATCGACTCGAAGCGGAGCGGCTTCGATCGCCTCCAATTCGGATCGTGGTCGCACTCGGTGTCTATCGTGACGAGGACCAGTACCTTCTCTGGGGTGTGTTTCATGGGCGCATCCTCCGATGCTGGCTCTAGCTCGGGCGAATCAAGTGCACAACGGTTCGAACTAGCACGTCCTCCGCCCAATGGTCCCAATGGCTAGGCCCAGCAGGGCAGCGAGCGGAACCAGCGAGTACTCGCCGCTCCAATCGATACCGGGAGCACTGGAGGAATGCGCTGTCTATCCATTCCGACGGTTCGCCCTACATACGGAGCCCGTCATGCTGGCGCGTGGGCGGTCGGTACCAGCGGCGCGACTCCGGCTCCTGCGCTCCATCCGGCCAGCGCGAAGCCGGCGACGACGATTTCTCCGCGACGGCAGCACCGGCGCCCCTCATGCCGGGGCGTGGTCGCGTCCTTCCAGAAGGTGGTGGTTGTCTGAAGACGCGGAGCGGTTCCTCGGAACGAGCCACCTGCTCGTTCGAAGAGAGGTGGCCTTGGGCAAAGGAGCAAGTGGCGACCCTGAGCACTTGCTCTTGCGGCGCGGTCGTGCTTACGGTCTACTGAGAGCTCGCTTATCCGCCGGCAGCTGTTGTCGGCACTCAGGCATATTCGAACCTCGTACTACACATGACATCTCGTTTGGAACGTCCCGATGCCGGTACCTCGAAGGCAGATGGACCGCTGCGTGTTCTCTTTGTCGTGGACGGCTACTATCCTACGACCGGGGGCACGGAGAACCAGGTCCGGCTGCTGACCCGCGCCTTCGCGGACGTTGGCCATTCCGTGTCGGTCGTCGCGCCCCGTTTGGACAAGGCAATGCCGCTGGAGGACCAGGTCGACGGTATCCCAGTGACACGGCTGGACTACCCCCATGTCAAGCTGGTCGGAGCGCTGCTGCTCGCTGCCCGCTATGGCGTGTGGCTGCTGGCTCGGCGCCGCGAGTTCGACGCCATCCACGTGCACATGACGAAGAACCTGGCGGCCATGACCGGCATCCTGCGGCCGCTGCTGCGCGCCACCGTGCTCGTGAAGATCTCCGGCGCTTGGGAGTTCGAGGGCGGTATCCTCGACCCTGCGCGACGTAAACGGCCATTGGAGCGTCTTCTCAACTGGGGGGTCCGGCGCGTCGACGGGCTGCAGTGTATCAGCGAGTTTACTGGCCGCATGGTGCGGGAAGCAGGCTACGCCGACCGAGCCGTGTACATGATCGCGAACGCAGTGGACACTGCGCGCTTCGCGCCGTCGAAGCGGACGGCTCGCGATCCGAGTGCCCCAGTGCACGTCGCGTACGTGGGCCGCATCGAGCCCGTCAAGGGAGTCGCAGTTCTCGTTGAGGCATGGTCCAGGATCGCCAAGGTGGCGAACGCGAGGCTGATCGTGGCCGGGGACGGTTCCAGTCGCGCGGAGCTCATGGAAGCAGCGCGTCGCGGCGGCTTTGCGGACAGCATGGACTTCCTTGGAGAGATCACGGATGTGCCGAGCGTCTTGAGCACGGCGGACGTCTACGTGCAGCCGTCCTATCAGGAGGGTCTGCCAAACTCGGTGCTCGAAGCGATGGCGATGGGACTTCCCATCGTGGCGACTCGCGTCAGTGGGAACGAGGATGTCGTCAGCCACGAGGAGAACGGCTTGCTCGTTCCTGCTGGCAATGCCGAGGAACTGTCCAAGGCGCTGCTCAGACTCATCGAGGACCTTCCCCTCGCGAGCCGCATGGGTCAACGCTCTCGCGAGATGATTGAACGCCGCTTTGGCCTGCCCGCCATCATGGCTCAGCTCGAAGCGGTCTATCGCGGGCGTGCCACGGCCAGCGGAGGCGCTCGGGACCAAGTGAGATGATACAATGAGAGCCGAAAGAATGACCGCGCTGCTACTGATGCTCGCCGCCACGAGCTGCAGCGGCGCCTGTCGGCCCGACTCTGCTCCCAAGCCAGTTGCGTGGCAGGAGGACAGCGCCTTGAAAGGAGCGGAGGAGAGCTGGCGGAAGGAGCCCAAGGCGCCATCAGCCATCCCCGAGCCGCCGGTGCCGAGCGCACACGGCGCGGCAGCGGCGAGCGGGGCGAGAGCCCAGGGGTCCAAAGGCTTCTCTCGGCTGATGACGGGGCACACGCGCTGCCGGCCTCCGAATCTCCCGCCCCCGCCGTTGCACGTGCCAGTTCGGGATCCGGTGTTTGGTACGAGACTCACCCGTATCACGGATCCGGGTCAGCTCCCGGGAGTTGAGCGGATTCGCCACTTCTACTCCAAGGCGAATCCGTTCAATGCTGATGGGACGCGCGCCATTCTGACGACGAGCGAGGGAGCCTTCGTGCTTTATGACACGAGCAGCTGGACACCGATTCGACCGCTGAATATTGGAAGTTCCACGGCTGAAGTGCAATGGCACCCCGAGAACCCGAATCTGCTGTACCATTTGGACTTCGTCGAGCGCTCTCCGGAGGTGCGGGGGCTGTTTCGGTATGACGTCCACGACGACAGCAAGACTCTGCTGCGCGATTTCAAGGAGTACTTCACCGCGAGGGGAAAGCTCGAGGGGAACCTGGATAGACGTGGTCGCTACTATGCAATGTTCGGAATGCGCAGCAAGACGGATATCGAGGCCTTCGTTTATGATATTCAGGAGGACCGGATCGGTCCACGCTTGCCCGTGACGCCCCGCATGGCGGGTGACTGGATCAGCGTCTCACCAAGCGGACGGTTCGTCGTGATGATGGGAGAGCGGTCGCGAATCTACGATATCCAGATGAAGCACCTGCGTGACCTCCCGGAAGGCAGCTTCGGGCATGGGGATCTCTGCACTACGGAAGATGGTCGCGACGTGCTCGTGTATGATGGTGCCGACCGCCAGCTAGATGCGAACCGCAACATAAACATCGCCGACCTTGGGACTGGTGCAGAGCGGATTGGAGTACGAATTGGCTGGAAGAGCACTCCCCACGTCTCGTGCCGAAACCTGCAACTGCCTGGCTGGGCGTTGATCTCGACTCAAGGAGGTGACTCGGTTTACCCGAACCATGACTTCGAGATCTTCTGGCTGAAGCTCGATGGCTCCGGCGAAGTGAGGCGGCTTGCGCACCACCACAGCAGTCGCGAGCGCGGGGGATACTTTGCGGAACAGCACGCGGTGACCAATGGGGATGGAAGTCTCGTGTTGTTCGCAAGCAACTGGGGCAGCGGTCCCGTCTGCAGCTACCTTGTGGAGCTTGCCGACCCGATCCCCAACCCCGAAGGCTGCCAATAGAGCGGAACGGTTCAGTGAGCCGCAGTGCGCCGAGCGGTCTCGACGGCGGGGAAGCAACTCCCGTCTCGAGGCTCAGCATCAGGTCGCAGCACGCACCGCCTTTCAACAAGCGAAAAACCCATGGCCGACAATCATTCCAAGGTTGGATTCCTCGTTTCCCAGTTTCCGGAGATGCACGAGACCTTCATTCTGCGGGAATTCCTCGGGTTCAGGAATGCCGGATTCGACTTCGAAATCTATTCGTACAAGGAGTGCCGCGACGAGATCGTTCACCCTCAAACCAAGGACTTGATCGACCGGGTTCACTATGCGCCTAGATTCGAGCTTGGGTCCCTCGCCTACTGGATCGCACGCAGGCCGCTCGGCTGTGCGACGGCCTATGTTCGACACGTCGCCAAGCGTCTGACCCGCCCGGTCGACTTCGTGAAAGCCAACGGTGTCTTCATCCGCTCCATGGCCTTTGCTCGCCTGATGGAGCAGCGTGGCATCAAACACGTGCATTCCCACTGGGCATCCATGCCGACAACGGGCGCTCAGATCATTGCGGAGCTCTTGGGGACATCGTTCAGTTTCACTGCCCACGCCTGGGACATCTTCCTTACCAGTCGGGCCGAGCTCACGTCGAAGATCCGCGAGGCGTCCTTCGTCGTGACGTGCACTGCGTACAACCGCACGTATTTGCACGAGCTTGGCGGGGAAGCGCGTGAGAAAGTCTTCCTCAACTACCATGGCATGGACCTCGAGTATTTCTCTCCTCGCCCCCCTCGCCGAGACGGCGACCACGTGATCCTCGCAATTGGTCGCCTCGTCGAGCAAAAGGGTTTCGAGTACCTGGTGGAGGCCTGCTCCCTCTTGAAGGAACAGGGCCTGCGAATCAGGTGTGTCATCGTCGGCGACGGCCCCCTCAGGGGGAAGCTGGAGGCGCTCATCGCGTGTCGTAGTCTGCATGGAATCGTCGAGCTCGAGGGTAAGATGACCCAAGCCGCGATTCGCGACTTGTTCCATTCCGCTTCCGCTTTCGTCATGCCAAGCGTCGTGGCCAGCGATGGCGACCGCGACGGTATTCCGAACGTGCTGCTCGAAGCCCTCGCCACGGGCGTGCCGACCATATCGACCAATGTTTCTGGCATACCGGAGGTCGTCGTGAATGGCGTTACCGGGCTCCTCGTGCCACCCAGGGACGAGCGCGCGCTGACGGAAGCCCTCGCGACGGTGCTGAGAGGCGAGGGGGACTGTGAGGTGTGGGCGCGAAACGGGCGTGAGCTCATCCTGAAGCACTTCGACCTCGACAAGAACGTCGGGGAGCTCATCAAACTATTCGAGGAGAAGGTATGAGGAGGACCAATGTTCTGTACGTCATCGAGGAGCTCGAGCTGGGTGGCGCGGAACGGGTCGTCATCGACCAAGCTACCGGGCTCGACCGAGAGCGATACCTACCGGTCGTGTGCTGTCTGCGCGCGAAGGGCGAGTTCGCTCCCGAGGTAGAGGCGCGGGGGATTGCCGTCATCGAGCTGGGCAAGAGGCTCGGCGTCGATCTTGGGATCATCGGCAAGCTACGGCGCGTGATCCGAGAGCAGCGCGCGGATATCGTTCACACCCACTTGTGGGTCGCGAGCCTGTGGGGACGCCTTGCGGCCATCTCCAGTGGCGTGCCCGTGGTGAGCACCTACCACAGTGTTGACGTTTGGAAGGGGCCCGCACATCGGGTGCTGGACCGCATGCTGGCTCCGCTGACGGCCAGACTATTCGCCGTCAGTGAGCAGGTGAAGCGCTTCTATGTGGAAGACGTTGGCATCAGTGCCAAGAGACTCCAGGTTATCCACAATGGGATTCGCTCGGACACTGGGATTCTGGATGAAGGGCAAAACAGGGAACTGCGTGAGGAGCTTGGAATCGAGCTCGACGTTCCGGTCATTGCGAACATCGGACGTCTGGTGGATGCCAAAGCGCATCCGGTGTTCTTCGAAGCATTGCGCAGGCTTCACAGCCAAGGAGAACGCTTCGTCGCCTTGACGGTTGGAGATGGGCCATTGAGGGAGGCGCTCCTTCGGGAGGGAAGGGATCTGATCGAGGCTGGGAAGCTTCGCTTCACGGGCCTGCGCAAAGATGTTGGCCGCATCCTCGACATCGCGGACCTGTCGGTGCTCTCGTCAGTGCGGGAGGGATTCTCGATGGTGATCCTGGAGTCGATGGCTAAGGGTGTCCCCGTCGTGGCGACCCGAGTCGGCGGCAATCCGGAGCAGATTGTCCATGGGCAGACCGGGCTTCTCGTTGACCCTGGTGACCCCGCGGGTCTGGCGGCGGCGATGCGAACCATTCTTTGCGACAGCGAGTTGTCGCAAGAAATGTCCATGAATTCACGGCGCAGGCTCGAGGAGGAGTTCTCGCTCGTGAAGATGGTGCAGCAGACACAGGACGCTTACGAGGACGTCTTGCGCTGAATCGTAGCGGTCCACAGGTTCAGTACTCGACACGTACTGCGTCGAACCCGAGCACGACTGTTTCCTCGGGTCGCCACAAGAATAGGAGGACCGCTTTCATCCGGCTCATGTTCATCTCGCCCCCATCTGCGCCTGCTCGAATCGTCTCGATGGGGATACGCTGTGTCGACGCGCCAGGCGGAACGGAAAGCGCCGTCGTGAAACGGGCGGGGACGGAGCCGTCTCGGGGTTCTGCATCGACCCGCAGCGAGAGCTGGACGGGGGATTTAGCTGGCGAATAGACTTCGAACGCCAATGCCTTTGCTCGAGACCAGTCGCTCGACAAGCTCAGGATCTCGAGCTTCGGGTGTTCATTCCCACCCTTGAAGGTCACCTTGCCGATGTGCTGACCCCTGGCGGTGGTAAATTCGGAAGGCGGTACCACTCGCTCGAGCTCGGCGCCGTAATCCGTAGAGACGAAGGGTTGCTCGCTCAACGACTCGAAGTCTGCCAGCGTGGGGTATTGCTTCTTCTGCTCACGAACCTGCAAGGAGAGCCGCACCACGGGGTACGAGACGCGGAGCAGCATGACAAGGGCCAGGATACGCAGCGCCCACCGCACGGGCGACTTGCTGAGGCGGGGCACCGCGGCATCCACACTGAGGGCAAAGCCGAGGGCTGCCAGCGCGCCCAGAGCGTCCCGCACCAGGTCCTTCAGGGATGGCTCTCCGGGACCGACGATTTGAGCGAGCTCCAGCGCAAGACCGACAAGGCTGGCTAGCGCCAAGGCGGCGGCGTAGTGGAACCAAGCGCCGCGCAGCACAGGCGCAAAGAGCCGGCGCGAGAGACGCAATGCCACCAGTGCGGCGATGCCGGAGAAGACTGCGTGGCTCACGTCGAAGACCCGTGGCCACAGCAGCCCTTCTGGTCGCCGTACCACGAGCAGCAGTACCGCGGCCGGCGCCGCTAGCGCTGCCCATGCCAAGAGCTCCAGCAGCGCGTACAATGCTCGGCGTAGGGCGACTACCTCGTCGGTGAGGGAGTCGAGGCGAGATTCAGTCGTTGCGCGCCCCGGGCTTTCGGTGCCTGTCGACATTCGCAGTTCCGGCTCTACCTGCAGGTCGTTACGCTCGTTGAGGAGACCCCGGCAAACCCAGGGCCACGCAGGTCCACCACGTAGTCGCTGGGAGCATTGTCCCCCCAGTTGCTCGCGAAGACCACTATGGTTCCCTTGCGGTTCGTGACGGCGTGTTGCTCGGCGAAATAGCCGCCGTTCTTCCGGCTGCTGTGATGATGGGCAATCCTGCGCACTTCTCCGGAGCCGTCTAGCTTGAGCCAGAACACTTCGAAGTCGTGGTTGGGGTATTTCGGGTCGGGTCCCTGAGTCGAAATCAAAGCCCAGCCAGGCATGTCGAGGTTACGACAGGATACGTGCGGCGTCGCTTTCCAGCCAATGCGCGTTCCGATGCTCGCTTCGCCCGAGGTCAGGTCGATGATGTTGATGTTCCTGTTCTCGTTCAACTGGTGGTCGGCCCCGTCATAGACCATGACGTCTCGGCCGTCGGCCGTCGTACAGAGGTCTGCGTGGCCGAAGCTCCCCTTGGGCAGATCCCGAAGGTGGCGCATCTGCAGGTCGTACACCCTCGAGCGGTCGCCGCCCATCAAGACGACGTACTTTCCTGATGGTGTCACGCTGATCCAGTCTCCCGCCATCTGCCCCGTCACGCGGGCGGGCGGGCTCTTCTCGTCCTTTTTCAGATCATAGACGAACGCTTCGAGCTGACCGTCGCTCTGCTTGCCGACAAGGGCGTAGTAGCGCCCAGAGCCGTCCAGGTTACCCTCCATTTTGCCCTTGGCAGACTCGTACTCGGAAAAATCCCGCAGGAGCTGCTTGGTGTCGCTCCCGACATCGTAGCGATAGATGCCTCGCAGGTCGGAGGAGTTGCCGACACGGTCCACCTGATACAGGACGCTGGGATCGGTCGGGTGCCAGTGGAGCTCGGCTTCGGAGCTCGCCGTCCTGAGCGCGTGAATCGGGGTCCACGTCTCGGCATCATAGAGTAGATGCACGCCGCTGCTCCCTACCAGGATGGCGCGGGTCGAGTCGGCGTTGAAGGGGTCTGCCTTCGAGTAGTAATGCCGGATGCGTTTCTGACCAAACCATTGCGTCGGATCCGTCACCCGCGTGATGCACGTGCCGAAGACCGGATCTCCGAACGGCTCGTGCAGCTCCGGTAGCCGGAGGCGCGGCGGACGATGCACCTGGTGCCCTTCCATCAGCGCCGCCAGGGCACGTTCCCCGTTGGGGCCGGACACGCCAGGTGAGGGCGAGCCCTTCTGCGTCCCCAAGACCGCCGACGCAGACGGAGACGAGGGGGGCGGCTCCGCATGGAGATCTGCAGGATCGGGTTCCGCTGCAGTAGTGCTCGCGTCCGAGGTGGGAGAGGCCTCTTCTATTGGATGTCGCGCCGTCCCCATCCAGGCCTTGTTACCGACCCTTTCGGCTCCACACCCGCTGCCCGTAAGAATAAGGAATGCGCTGACGAGGAAACTTGCCTTCATGTGCTCGCCTCGCACTGAGACTGCGCCCGGCGACTACCAAGATCTGCTGCGGGGTGTGCGCGTACCCGTCAGCGGCCTTCAGGGCCGAAGTATCCGCCGCGCCTCGAAGCGTGTCAAGCGACGCCTCGGAGACAGCGGCCGCAGGGCCGTCGCTACGCCCACACTCCTCGTTTGGCGGACCATCCTTCGGGCGTAGGCGCGGTGCTACGCTCCAGGCGACTAATCCATGCCGGAGTTCTCAGCTGCGCGAGCCGCAGGCGCTGAGTCTCCTAGGTCGCCGTCTCTCAGCTCTCCTTGCGTCGCCGAGGGCCGGAAGGTTGACCTTCTGGCAAGGCGATCGAGCTGGATGCGCGGATACTCCCACCCGACGCTGAATGCGATCTGATTCCTGTGAAAGTCCGGCGAGGTGGTCCCGAGGTTGGAGTCTCCTGTCGTTACTTGGGCGGCATGCGCGTAAGTCAGTGAGAAGCGCGGAAGTCCCGGAGGAGCCCACGTCAGGCCTGCTGTCGACGTCCAGGCGTAGGTCGTGGCCTCCTCGCGCGATGCGCCTACTGCCTCCGGCGAGATGAGCGGTCGATTTGCTGACACGGTGTGCTTGGTGCTCACGTCGACCGCCTGGCGCGGCAGTATCGACCAGGATGCCGAGAGGGAAGCGGCATCGGTGTAGTAGACACGATTGGTAAACAAGTTGACGTCGGTGCTTGCCGAATAGGAGAGAGCCGCCGCATAAGGAGCAAGCTGCCATTCGAGCCCGGCCGAAAAGGTGGGCGGAGCTATGGAAAGGCGAGGATCCTCGCTGGGAGAGTACCGAGAGCCGATGCCGCCGCCGAGCTTCGTTGCCCATTGCTCGTCGATGACATGGGCCCATCCAACCTCTGGCCCTGTCTCGAAGTACCGGACCTTCGGCACACGAAGGTCGCCCCGTTCTGCCGCGCTGCTGCGGAAGTAGGAGCCAGTCCATTCGAAGGTGTACGTGTCGCTTGGCAAGCTGTAGATCGCGCCGACGCTTCCGGAGGTTGTTTGGCGCCAGGGCTCCGGCAGCTGGCTATCCGTCACCGTAGCGATCCCAAAAGACGCCGCCTGGGTCGCAGCCCACTCCGCCGAAAAGGCATGCGACCAGCTCTGGGTGGCGCTCCCCGTGTAGAAGGTCGCAGCGGTGTCCGGCTGCGGCCGACCTTGAGCCGTGGGATCCATCAGAAGCGTAGCGGTCGAGGAGCGAGACCCCAGCACCCGGAACGATATGTCGTCCACGGGAGTCAGGCGATAGTCGGCTGCGGCGGCGAGCTCATCCCCGTGACTGTCCGCCTCGGCTGCGGTCAGGTAGCGGAAGAAGCTGTGCGCATAGGTCAGCGCATAGCCCGACCGCGCCCTTTCGTGGCTCAACGCGACGCCCGGCGTGAGCGCTAGATAGAGCGAGGATTGCTTCGTGGGCCCGTCTGGCGCAGGGTTGGCCGGCGCATTATACAGGTTATCCGTGTACGTGACGGTGGCGCTGCCCGTTCCGGCTGCTGTCGTCGCGGATTGAGCCCATGCCGGTACCGCGGCGAACGACGCGGAAAGCCCAAGGACCATGCCCTGGCAGGCCGTTCGCGTCTTGGACTGTCGTCCACTCCGAGCTCGAATGCGTCGTATCAAGACGTTCAACGGTTCTCTGCCTTGCCAGCCGGGCCATGCTGACCCAAAGCGCACCGCGGGAACTCTATCTCCGCAAAGCGACGCTTTGAAGGTCCCATATCACATGCGTCGCGTGGGCGCGCAACGCCGCTCAAGGCGTGCCAAACCCTCCGGCCCCCCGTGGCGCAGGTCCGAGCTACAGCGCTCCGGCGGCCTAATAGCCGGATGCTCCGAGGCTGAACGTCCCAGTCACTCTCCGAATCGTCTCGTGACCCGAGCACATGTCGAAGTCATGACTATCAGGCTTCAGCGCGGCCGGCCGAAGCCTCGTCAAGCGCTCCCCATTGAGATCGATCGCCGCCTTACCACGTTGGGGGTGTTGCAGTAGACGCGCTTGGTTCCCCTTCCGTGCCCGAGAGAGTTGCACCTAGCTTGCGGCGCGGTTCAAGGCTAGCATCCTGCCCGTGGTGCGCCTTTCGCCCGGTATACTCATCCTAACGCTTCTGGCACTCTTGGCTGCTTGCACGCCGCCGCCCAGCAAGTACCCGTACGCCAGCGAGCCCGATCCGCGTCGCAGCGCTTACGTCATCGGGGTTGGCGATCAGCTCTCGATCAGCGTTTGGCGCAACAACGACCTTGGCACTACGGCCATCGTGCGCCCGGACGGCGCCATAACACTCGCCCTCATTGGCGACGTGCTTGCTGCGGGCAAGACCACCAAAGAGCTGGAGGAAACGCTTATCGAGCGTTTGGGGGGATTCATCAAGAGCGACACCCTGTCTGTCACGGTGGCCGTCACCGAGACTGCCTACAACGTTTTCGTGTCTGGCAACGCGAACGGTCCCGGTGTTTACGACTCTCGGCGTTGCCTGCGAGTGAGCGAAGTCGTCACGATGGCAGGTGGCGTCAACGAGTTCGCGTCACCGAACGACACGATCGTGATTCGCATCGCGCCTGATGGCACCGTTCACAGGATCCCGGTTCAGCTGGAGGAGGTAATGGCCGGGAGAAGGCTCGACCAAGACATAGTCCTGCTGCGAGGCGACCGCGTCTACATTCCCTAGTCGAGTTGCTGGGCCGCACTCCGAGCGCCGGCACGACGCTGTGCGGACTCCGTGCAATCTATCGAAGTTGTGATGAGGAACCTCACGCATGCTTAAGCGGCTGCTGATCCACCTGTCTGCCTACACATTGGGCAACCTGTTGGTCACCGTAGCGGGGTTCGTTTCCTTCCCCATTTTCTCTCGGATCTTCTCCGTGCCGGAGTACGGGATCCTCAACCTGATCTCCCTGACGCTGAACCTCCTGACGGCGCTTGGAAAGCTCGGTGTCCAGCACGCTAGTGTTCGGTTCTACGGTGAGGTCAAGGCACGCGAGGACGACGTGGAGCTCAAGCAGTTCTACTCCACCGTACTCTTCGGGATGGCCGGGACGAGCTTGGCGATCGCCATCCTGTGGGCGGGGACGAGCCAGATCATCCCCGAGCGATGGTGGCAACACGAAGGGGTGCGGGATCTGCTGCTGCTGACTGCTGTCCTCGTCTTCATTCGAGTGACCGACAGCGGGATGGTGAACATCCTTCGCGCCCAGCAGCACAGTGCCGTGCTCAACGTGTACACCGTCATCAAGCGGTACGTGGAGCTCGGGATCGTGCTGCTCATGGTCCTTCGCATCATGCCTGGGCTGAAGGGCTTCTATTGGGGCACGATCCTCGTCGAGGCCGTCGCGGTGGTCCTTCTATTCGTATGGTGGCGCAGGAGCCGACCCGTCGCGCCATCTGCCTTCTCCTCGCGGCTTTATCTGGCGATGCTCGCTTTTGGGCTGCCCATGGTTGCGTCAGAGATGGGGGCCATTCTGCTCAGCGTAGGCGACCGTTACGTGCTGCAGCTGATGCTCGGGGGCGAGGCGCTGGGGTTGTATGCCGCGCCGTACAACCTGTGCGAGTACGTGAGAACCATCGCCATCATGTCCCTCGCGCAGGCGATGGTTCCTATCTACGTTCGCATCTGGGAGGAACAGGGGGAGGCAGAAACCCTCAAGTTCCTCGAGCAAACGCTCCATTTCTACCTGCTCGTGGGGGCAGCCGTCGTGGGTGGCCTTGCTGCGGTGGGTGAAGACCTGCTCGTGGTGCTCGCGTCCGACAAGTATCGCGCGGGGGCTGAGATCATCCCGTATGTAGCTGCCGGCATGGTCATCGAAGGCATCTGGCCCTTGGTGGGTGCAGGTCTCAACATACGGAAGCACACGAGGGTAGTCGCGAAGATCGTGGCAGGTTGCGTGGTGCTGAACCTCGCCCTCAACGTGGCTCTCATTCCGAGCCTAGAGCTTCGCGGCGCCGCCATCGGGACGCTCGTCTGCTATGCGGTACTCACCATCTCCATTTACGTCGTGGCGCGGCGGGCGTTGCCGATCAAGCTGCCCTGGGGCATTCTCCTCAAGTTCGTGAGCTTGGCGTTCATCATGTACCTCGCCGTCGGGTTCATCGAGACGTCGAATGTCATCACGAACCTCGTTGCCAAGGTGTTTCTTGGAATCGCTCTCTACGCTGCTCTGGTGGTGATGTTCGACCGCGGGGCCCGCGCGCTGGCTCTCTCCCGTTGGGCAGCCATTCGGGCGCGTGGTGGATGAGAGGTTTGCCCCCGCGTGCCGCTTTTCGCGCTCTGTGCGGGCGCGCGGGGTGAAGGGCGGGTGAGCGGGTGGTAAGGAGGCCTGGCTCACCGAGCCGGCACGCCATTCCTGTGCGGGGGCAATGGCGAGATGTTGCCTGTCGGATCATCAGAGGGCTTGTCCGCTGGGCTCTTCGCACATATAACGGCAGAGTATGTGTTCTGGGTTGCGCCCGGGGCTCACGCAGCCGAAGGTACGGAACTGATGAGTCCACGGTTGAAGCGGACGTTGAAGGCGCTCGCTGCGAGTGGCATGGCGTGGCGTGCGTGCGCAGCGCTGCGCAAGCCTGGCGTGGTCGTACTCATGTACCATCGCGTGGTACCACCGGGTGGGCCGTTCGATGGCCTCTCGCCGAAGCTGTTTCGGGAGCAAATGCTGTGGGTGAAGCGGCGTTGTCTGGCTATTGCGCCAGAGGAGTACGCAGACGCCGTGAGCCAGCCTTCGCGCTGGCGCCCCTTCGTGCTCGTCACCTTCGACGATGCCTTTCGTGACTACTATGAGCATGCCTATCCAGTGTTGCAGGATCTGGGGATTCCAGCCGTGGTGTTCGCGCCCACGGCTTTCATGGGGACGACTCGGCTGATTTGGACGGATGCGGTCGCGTGGGCATTCCACCGGACGGCGCGGCAACGGATCGAGGTTCCCTGGGCCTCGGGCAGCCACTGGGTCCTTGGGGAGCGAGAGGCGCAGCGTCGGGCAGTCAGTGCGGCGAAGCAATACCTCAAAGGTATCCCCGATCGTGAGCGAATGGCCCAGCAGTTGCGCCTCTTCGAGGCGTTGGGCGTCGATCCGGATGATGGCAGTGCCGGTCGCCAAATGATGACATGGGATGAGGTGCGCTCGACCCTGAAGCTAACTCGCTATGGTGGCCATTCGCACACGCACCCCATCCTGTCCCAGATTAGTCGCCATCAGATCGACGCCGAGGTGCGCCAGTGCCGTGACACCATTGCGCAGGAAACTGGCGTCGTTCCGCGCTACTTCGCGTATCCGAACGGACGCCGCCAGGACTTCAGCGTCGCGGTCAAGGAGAGTCTGCGCGAGCATGGGTTCGAGCTTGCCTTCTCCACGATCCCTGGTGTCAACGACAAGGACACCGATCGCTACGCGATTCGTCGGCAGCCGACCACGGCAGGTCGAATCGCAGATTTCGCTTGGCTGGTGGCCGGTCGCGGGGTAACGGGCTAGCCTGGAGTGGGTTCGTGACTCGGATCGTCGTACTCATGTATCATGCGCTCTACGCCTCGGCGTCCGAGCTCGATGCCATCGACGCAGCGGATCGTCCATACGCCGTCTCGTTGGAAAGCTTCCGCCAGCAGCTGGACCGGCTCGCTCGTGCGCAGATCCCGGTAGTCGACCCAACGACGCCGCCAACGACGGGCAAGGGTGTGATCTTCTCCTTCGACGATGGTCATGTCAGTAACCATCGACTCGCCTTTCCCTCGTTGCGCGAGCGCAATTGGCCGGGGCTGTTCTTCGTGACCACCGATTTCGTTGGGCGCCGGCCCGGCTTCTGCAGCTGGGAACAGCTACGGGAGATGGGCAAGAGCGGTATGCACATCGGTTCACATTGCAGAACGCATCGGTTCCTTGACGATCTGCCGGACGCGGAGGTCAAGGCGGAGTTCCAAGACTCGCGGCGGGCGATCGAGAACGGGACGGGTCGCCCGACGACTTGGGTTTCCTTCCCTGGTGGTCGCTATCGTCAAGAGCACCTAGCCCTCGGACGTGCGGCGGGATTCGAGCTTTTCTTCTCCTCGGAGGTGGGGCTCAACGACGCGCAGGCGTTCGAGTCGGGTGCTGTCGTCCGCAGAGTTGCCGTGCGTGCCACCACATCTCTCGAGAGATTTGCCGACATTGCAAGCGGCAGCCGCGCGCACTTCTTCCGCGCCCAAGCCGTGGCGCGCGTGAAGCGCAAGGTACGCGGGGTGCTCGGCAACCGGATGTATCAGGCGCTCTACGAAGGCTGGGGTCGAGTCAGAACACGCCCTTGACCCGCTCAAACGGAAGCGGCTCAAACGGAAGCGGCTCAAACGGAAGCAGCCCAACGCTATGGAAGTGGTAACTGATTCAGCGCCTTCGCGTCGGCTTGGAAATCGCTGAAGGTGGCAAGGGGCGCGGAACGCGGGCCGCGTTCGAGTCGAGCGTGCGAGGTGGTGTTGACTCCGGGTGTGGCTGCGGTCTATGAAGGGGTTTTCATGCGACTCCTGAACTCTGGGGCGTTCGCTAGGCGCCTTCCACCGGGTGCGCTGAGGTTTGCAAGGCAGGCCAAGCGCCTTCTCCGCCGCAGCGTGGGTCTTCCGAACCCTACGACCGGGCGCCCGCACAATCTGTTTCCGCCCGGGACACGCTTTGCTGGAGCCTATCCGACGCGTGAAGCGGCGTTGGCGGCGATCCCACAGGACGTTCTGGCTGGCTACGATCACCGAGAGGTCGCGCCCGTCAGCTTCGAGCGGATGTGTGAGCTCGTTTTATGGGACTACCCCATACTGTTCTGGCTTGCCCGTCTCCTACCTGACGCTCCCCACGTTGTCGACGCAGGGGGACATATGGGCACGAAGTACCGTGCGTTCAGCAAGGTTTTGGCCTTGGACCCTCCCGTGTCCTGGACAATCTACGATCTCCCGGAGATCGTCCGGGCGGGCCGGGCGCGGGCCGAGGCGGAAGGGCTCCGTGCCCTCGCGTTCGTCGAGGATCCGAGCGAGGTGGCTGCCGTCGACGTCTTCTTGGCTTCCGGTCTATTCCAGTATCTGGACGTACCGATCGCGACAATGCTGGGACGCTTGCCGCGCTTACCCCCGCACCTTCTCGTCAACAAGGTCGCCAACTGGGACGGCAAGACGACCTTCACCCTCGAAAACTTCGGGGTTGCACTGGTTCCTTATCAGATACGGAATACTAAGGAGTTCCTTGGGGAGGCCTCCCAGCTTGGCTACGAGGTGGTGGACGAATGGCAGATCGCTCCCCTGTCTCACCAGCTCGACACACATCCGAAGCTTGGTCATTGGTCCAGCAGCGGGTTTTACATGCGCCTGCGTGGCGTTCGGTAGCGGCACCCCCGGTGGGCTCCTCAGCGACGTGGCCGCCCGTGCAGCTCAGCTGTAGATCGCAGGGCGCGAACAGTGGGATTCGAAACGTACGAGCAGTGAATGAACCAGGGTCCAAGCACGGAAAGCGTTCGAGTCCTTCCCAGGACTCGCCCAGCGTCCTGCGGTGGATGCCCTCGCGGGTTTCCGTCGCGCCCGGCTCTGACTCTGGGGCCACCCCCGCGGTTGTACGGCGAACCGACTCGGGCGGGTCTGGTCATGGCCTTTGGTGTGCGAAGATGGTCCTCGCCACCTCCCATTCTTCCGCGGTATCTTGTCGCCGGCTTGCCATAGCGACTGCCTTGGCACGCCGTCGATGGGTCGGTGATCGCAGATGCGAATCGAAGCATTGCTAGAGAGTTTTTCGGACGAGTCGGCACCGCCGACACCCCTCTGGATGGATAAGGCCGCCGGGCGGTCCACCTCCAAGACCTCGGAGCGGCGCTGTCACGTGCGGCGGGCTTCCCCGGGAGCCGTATCTCTCGACGCCCTGGCCGCTCGCGATGCCTTGGCGCCAGACACACTGGCGGGCGCGGCGTGGGCCCTGTTGCTCGCCCGCTACAGCCGAGAGACCAGCGTCGTCTTCGCGATGGCCGCTGCCCCACGCCAGCCTCTCCCCGTTCGGGTCGCGCCGGATTGGAAGGCTGCCACAGTGGACTGGCTGCGCGCGTTAGATGGTCCGGACCCCGCTCCAGGGGGCGCCCGGGATGCGAAGCCCGCCACGCAGGACTCCGACGCGCCGCCCGGAGCTGGCAGCCTCTTGGTCCTCGGCATGCCCGAAGACGCCCCCCTGTACGCAATGTGGCCCTTGGTGGTCGGGGTGTCGTTGGCCGGTGACATCTGGGTCGCCGCGGATGCTGGGCGCTTCGATCTCTGGACCCTGGAGCAAATCGCCGAGCACCTGGCGCTATGTCTCGCGTCGTTCCAGGAGAGGCCTCAAGCCAAGGCGGGCGATGTATCGCTGCTCAGCGAGTCAGCGCAGCGCGTGCTCCTCAGCGAGTGGAATCAGGCTTCCAGTCGCGAGCCGCGCGCGACCATTCCGCAGCTGTTCGAGGTGCAAGCCGCGAAGCGGCGCAATGCCGAGGCGGTCCTCTCCGACAAGGGAAAGCTGACCTACGGTGAACTGGAGAGCCGCGCCAACCAGTTGGCACACTATCTTCAGAAGGCGGGAGTGGGCCCGGATACGCCCGTCGGAGTCTGCATGGAACGCAGCCCCGACGTCATCGTCGCGCTGCTCGGCATCCTCAAGGCGGGAGGAGCCTACGTGGCTCTGAATCCGGCCTATCCAGGGGAGAGGTTGAGCTTCATCGTCGGGGACGCTGCGGCGCACCTGGTGCTTTGCCATCGGGCCTACATCGATGTGTTGCCCCGCTTCGAGTGCCGCACCGTGGTCATCGAAGATATCGAAGCCGAGCTTGCTCGCGAAAGCGCGACTCCGCCGACATGTCGAGCCACCGCGGACAACCTCGCAAACGTCATCTACACGTCTGGCTCCACGGGTACCCCGAAGGGCGTCGAGGTCACGCACCGCGGGTTCTACCGCCTCCTCGACGAGGGCGGCTGGCAAGAGGTCGGTCCTGCGCACACTTTCCTGCAGGTGAACGCGCTGACCTTTGACGTGTCAGGCTACGACATCTGGGTGCCGCTCCTGACCGGAGCTCGGTGCGCACTGCACCACGAGCCGGTCCCCACTGCTCGGGGCATGGCGGAGGTCATTCAGCGTCACGGCGTGACCTCGGTGGTGATAGCCATTGCGCTCTTCAACTCCCTCATCGACGAGGACCCGACGTGTTTCAAGGGGTTGAGCCAGCTCATCGTCGGTGGCGAGGCCATCTCGGTCAGCCACGTTCGACGAGCCTACGCGGCCTTGCCCGGGGTACGGGTCGTCAACTGTTATGGTCCGACCGAGTGCACCGTCGCGGCGACGGCTTACCTGGTTCCTCGCGATCTCCCCGAGCATGTCGACAAGCTGCCCATCGGGAAGCCCCTGCTCGATACGCAAGCTTACATACTCGATGACTCCCTGAACTTGCTCCCGATTGGTGTGGTTGGGGAACTCTGTCTCGGCGGGCCGGGTCTGGCGCGGGGCTACTTGCGCCGGCCCGAGATCACGGCTCGACAGTTTCCAACTCATCCCCTCGCCAAAGAGGAGCCGGACGAGAAGCGCATCTACAGAACAGGGGATCTGGCACGCTGGTTGCCCGACGGTACCATCGACTTCGTCGGTCGTGTGGACGCCCAGGTGAAGATTCGTGGGTTCCGCATCGAGATCGGGGAAATCGAAGCCGCGTTGATGCGGCACCCGCTGGTCGCCAGCGCGGTCGTGCAGGCTCGGGAAGATCAACCAGGGGTCAAACGGCTCGTGGCGTACCTTGTTCCGGGTGACCAGGAAGCCCCCCGCCCTGCAGCGCTGCGCGATTTCTTGGCCTCCTCCCTTCCGGAGTTCATGCTCCCGTCCGCCTACGTCGAGCTCTCGGAGTTTCCCCTGAACGCGAACGGCAAGGTGGATATGAAACGCCTGCCCGCTCCCAGCGCCGAGCGCCCTGACTTGGATGTCGATTACGTCGCGCCACGCACGGACGTGGAGCGCCGTGTCTGCGAGATCTTTGCCGGTGTCCTCGGTATCTCACAGATTGGTATCTACGATAACTTCTTCGAACTCGGTGGCAGCTCCTTGTTGGCCTTGAAGCTACTGTTCCGTGTTCGCGAGGAGCTGGGGCATGACGTCCCCGTGGTCCGCTTCTTCCAGGAGCCCACGGTGAACGCGGTGGTTGCGCGAATCGAGTCAGGCACCGAGCGGAAGAAGCCAGCTCTCGCCAAGAGGGCGCGAGCCTCGCAGGCCAGCGCGACCTTCAGCGACGTTGCCATCGTCGGGATGGGTGGGCGTTTCCCAGGTGCGCCCAGCGTCGAGGTCCTCTGGAAGAATCTGTGCGAGGGCCTGGATTCCATTACTCACTTTGCTCCCACGGACCTCGATCCCAGCCTCCCGCCCCACCTGACGAAGGATTCGAACTACGTCAACGCGCGCGGGGTGCTCGAGGACGTCGAGCTCTTCGACGCCGCATTCTTCGGGATTTCGCCCAAGGAAGCGGAGCTCATAGACCCCCAGCACCGACTCTTGCTCGAGGTCGCCTGGGAGGTGCTCGAGTCGGCCGGCCATGTGCCGGAGACCTATACGGGGAGGATTGGCATCTTCGCCGGGATTTGCGTGGAGACATACCTGCAAAAGCATATCCTCCCGCAAGAACACCTGGTGCGTCGTTTCGGTGAGTTCCAGGTCACGCTGGGGAGCGACAAGGACTTTGCTCCGACTCGCGTCGCCTACAAACTGAATCTGACCGGGCCAGCCGTGAGCGTCCAGACGGCTTGTTCGACGTCGCTCGTCGCGACCGTGGAGGCCTTCCATGCCTTGCGTACGGGTCAGTGCGACATGGCTCTTGCCGGCGGTGCCACGATCACCTGCCCGCCCCGGTGCGGTTATCTCTACCAGGAAGGCGCCATGCTGTCGCCTGACGGAGTGACCCGCGCCTTCGACGCCGCGGGACAGGGCACAGTGTTCAGCGATGGAGTGGCGCTAGTGCTGCTCAAGCGACTCGAAGATGCCTTGGCCGATGGGGATACGATCTACGGCGTGATAAAGGGCGCGGCGATCAACAACGACGGCGCGCTCAAAGCCAGCTTCACGGCGCCGAGCGTGGATGGTCAGGCGGACGTCATCGAAGCAGCGCAGGACATGGCCGGGTTCGAGCCCCGAAGCATTAGCTACGTGGAGGCCCACGGCACCGCAACGCCCCTCGGCGACCCCATCGAGCTGGCCGCCCTCACGCAAGCGTTCCGACGCGGCACGGACGACGTCGGGTTCTGTGCGCTGGGCTCCGTCAAGACCAATGTGGGGCACGTCGTGAACGCGGCTGGCGCCACCGGGCTCATCAAGACCGCCTTGTCCCTGTACTTTGAGCAGCTCCCGCCGAGCCTCCACTACAGTGCGCCAAATCCGAGGCTCAGACTGGAAACGAGCCCCTTCTTCGTCAACGCGCGACTCGTCGAATGGACGTCCAACGGCGCGCCCAGGCGTGCAGGGGTGAGTTCGTTCGGAGTGGGAGGGACGAACGCCCACGTCGTGCTGGAGGAGGCGCCAGCGCAGGTGAGGTCGGGGCCCTCGCGTCCTCAGAAGCTGGTTCTCCTCTCGGCCCGCACCGCAACGGCCCTGGATGCCATGGCGCGTAGGCTGAAGGACCACCTGGCCACTCATCGGGAGCTGGACCTGGCGGACGTTGCTTACACGCTGATGGTCGGGAGGAAGGGGTTCTCCCATCGGAGGGCTTTCGTCGCTCAGGATACGGGGGCGGCCGTTGCGGCGCTCGAAGCCATGAATCCGTTAGTCGTTTCCAGCCGCGAGCTGAAGACGAAAGCTCCCGATATCGCCTTCCTGTTTCCCGGCCAGGGGGCGCAGTACGTGCGCATGGGGCTCGGGCTCTACCAGGACGAGCCGACTTACCGCGCAATCGTCGACTACTGCTCCGAGGTTCTCACGCCGATTCTCGGGCGTGATCTGCGGGAGCTCATCTTTCCGAAGCAGGGTGACGAGGAGGGTGCCACGGAGGCGCTGCGTCAAACGGCGATCACGCAGCCGGCACTCTTCGTCACATCTTATGCCCTCGCGCAGCTCTGGATGTCCTGGGGTGTCGTTCCCCGAGCGATGATCGGTCATAGTGTCGGAGAGTTCGTCGCAGCTGTAATCTCGGGCGTCATGGAGCTGAAGGACGCTCTCTGCCTGGTTGCGGAACGCGGACGCCTCATGGGGTCGCAGCCCGAAGGCTCGATGCTTTCGGTGCGTCTCCCTGCAGAAGAGGTCACCCACCGTCTGGGGGGCCAACTGGCTGTCGCCTCGGACAACGGACCCAGCCTCTGTGTCGTCGCCGGGCCGACCCAAGACATCGAGCAGTTCGAGGCTCAACTCACCGCGGAAGGGGTCGTCTGTCGGCAGCTGCGGACCTCCCACGCGTTCCATTCTCCGATGATGGACGGAGTCGTCGGCCCCTTCGAGGCCATGGTGCGACGAGTGACCCTCGGGGAGCCGCGCATCCCCTTCGTTTCAACGGTCACGGGCACATGGATTACTCGCGAAGAGGCCTTGGATCCAAGTTACTGGGCGCGACATCTGCGCGCGACCGTGCGGTTCCGTCAGGGGGTCGCGACGCTGCTCGCTGATGACAGCTGGGCGCTCCTGGAGGTGGGGCCCCGCGCGACCTTGTCGACGCTCGCTCGCCAGCAATGCTCCGACTCAGGGCGCGTCATCTTGGCTTCCATGAGCGACGACAGCAGCGCGAGCGCCGAATGGACAGCGCTCTTGCGCGCAGCGGGGCGCCTCTGGCTACACGGAGTTGTGCTCGATGGCGATACCTTCCACCTCCACGAGCAACGGCGAAGGGTCGCACTCCCTACCTATCCGTTCGAGAAGAAGCGCTGCTGGGTCGATCCGGCTCTCCCCAAGCTTGATGAGGTTCAACCCGTCGTTGCTGCGGGGGTTCCGGTGGCGCCCAGCGTTGCCGCCGGGGCTGCCATGGCGCAGCCCTCCAATGACACCTACGCCAACAGCATTCCACCTGTTGCGAGCTATATCGCGGGGAGCTCGGCCCATGTACCGCCGCCGAGCCCACCCCCCGCACAAGGAGCCCCATCTATGTCGAATTCGGGTCGTCGCGAACTTCTTTACTCCAAGCTTAGGCAACTCTTCGAGGAGGTCTCCGGTATCGAGCTTTCCGAAGGTGACAACGACACGACGTTCATGGAGCTTGGTCTGGACTCCTTGCTCTTGACGCAGATCTCGCAGCAGATTCAGAAGACGTTCCAGGTGAAGGTTACGTTTCGCCAGTTGATGGAGACGCAACCCAACCTCACCACCCTGGCGGAGCTGCTGGAGGAGCAGATGCCCAAGGATCTCTTCGCGGACGCGGCGCCCTCTGCCGTGCCCGGTCAAGGCCAGGCTCAAGTGCCGCCAGCGCCCACGGGCGTTGGCGATATGCCTCCCGTCGCCGGCCAGGCAGCGCCGACTGCGGGGATGCCTGGGCAATACCCTGCACCGGTTGCGCCCCCCTTTGGGTATCCTTCCGGACCGGGTGCTGGTGGCTTTCCCATGCCGCCAGGTGTGGGATACCCGGGGGTGCCCCATGGTTACCCGGCACCCAGCGCGGGAACACACCCCGGAGCGCCCGCCTGGGGAGCGCCCGCCTGGGGAGCGCCAGGAATGCCGTACCCTCCGCCGATGATGCCGCAAGCGCCATGGGGCGTCGATCCCCAGGTGATGGCTACGATGCAGCAGCAGATGGCCGCCTGGATGGCGATGATGCCGCAGCTTCAGGCTTTCGCTGCGCCGCAGGGTTGGCCTGGGGCGGCAGCGCCGCAGGGTTGGCCTGGGGCGGCAGCGCCCGCGCCCGCGCCCGCCCCCACTGCTGCTCCGGACGCCCCCGTTTCGCCGGTTGGGGCAGATGCTGGTACGGCTCAGGCGCAACCCTCCGCCGGGAGCGTGGCCGAAGGAGGCAGCGCTCGCGACGTGGACGATGGCAAATCGAACGTCAAGAAGGCCTTTGGTGCCATGGCTCGTATCCACGGCTCCGCCTCGAGGGAAACCCTCTTGCCGCGGCAGAAGGCGCGCCTGGAGGCGTTGGTGCGCCGCTACAACGCCAAGACCAAGTCTTCCAAGGCCTTCGCGCAGCGCAATCGCGTCAGGGTCGCGGATCCACGCGCCGTGACGGGCTTCCGCCCCGAGATCAAAGAGCTCATCTACCCGCTCGTGGTGAAGCGTTCGAAGGGAGCTTACGTCTGGGACCTCGATGACAACAAGTACATCGACATCCTGAACGGGTTCGGGTCCAGCTACTTCGGATGGCAGCCTGACTTCATCTCCGAGGCGGTGCGGCAACAACTCGATGCCTCGATGGCGATCGGTCCTCAATCGCCTCTCGTGGAGGAGGTCGCCGAGCGCTTCTGTCGCATGACGGGACACGAGCGTGCCGCCTTTTGCAATACGGGTTCCGAGGCCGTGTTGGGCTGCATGCGCACGGCACGGACGGTTACCGGGCGCTCCACCATCGCCATCTTCACCGGATCGTACCACGGCATTTTCGACGAGGTCATCGTTCGGGCGACGAAGAACCAGAAGGCCTATCCTGCAGCGCCTGGGATCCTGCCCAACACTGCGGAGAACGTGCTCATCCTGGACTATGGCACCGACAAGTCCCTGGAGATCTTGCGAGAGCGAGCACATGAGCTCGCGGCGGTGATGGTAGAGCCAATTCAGAGCCGCCACCCCGAGGTTCAGCCACGGGAGTTCCTCCACGAGGTGCGCCGCATCACCAACGAATCCGGAGCGGCCTTCATCTTCGACGAAGTCATCACCGGGTTCAGGACTGGACCAAAGGGTGCCCAGGGCTACTACGGGATCGAGGCAGATCTTGCCAGTTACGGGAAGGTCGTCGGTGGGGGTTACTCCCTCGGTGTCATCGGAGGCCGTAGCAGGTTTTTGGATGCCCTCGACGGTGGTCACTGGCAGTTCGGCGATGAAAGCACCCCTGGCGCAGGGGTGACTTACTTCGCAGGGACGTTCGTGAGGCACCCCCTGGCCCTCGCCGCTGCGCGCGCAGTGCTGGAGTACTTGGAGAGGGAAGGTCCCGGCGTTCAGGAGAGGATGAATGCCCGCACCGCATCCCTGGCACAGTCGCTCGATAAGATGTTTGAGGAGTTTGGGGTTCCCCTCTACATGAAGCATTTCTCGACCCTATGGCAGCCCTATTTCCGCGAGGAGCAGCCCTATGGTGACCTGCTTGCTTGGATGCTCCGGGATCGGGGAATCCACTGCTATCACGCCTTCCCCAATTTCCTCACGCTTGCCCATAGCGACGCTGATATCGAAGCCGTCCTCGACGCATTTCGCGGTGCGCTAGCGGAAATGGTGGAGGCGGAGTTCCTGCCGACGACACGGCGGCCGGAAGCGACGAGAGACGGGAATCAGCCCCCCGTCCCGGGCGCGCGTCTTGGGCGCGATCCTGAAGGGAACCCCGCGTGGTATGCCCCCGATCCCGAGAAACCCGGCAAGTACGTGAAGGTGGGCTGATGAGCACGACCAATATGGAGATCCCCGGCATGGAGCCAGAATTCGACCCCTTTGCGGGGCCAGCGCTGTTGCGCACCGCCCCTTCGACGGAATCCCAGCGCGAGTTGTGGACGGCTTGCAGCTTGAGCGAGGAGGCGTCCCTCGCGTTCAACGAGTCGGGGGTGCTTTCGCTGGAGGGCCCCCTGGACCTTCAGGCGCTCCAGGGCGCCTTGAACGAACTCGTGGAGCGCCACGAGGCGCTCAGGACCACCTTCAGCTCCGACGGACTGACGCTGTGCGTGTCCGCGCCCGCCGACGTCCAGCTGACGGTCGTCGATCTCACGACGTTGGAGCCATCGCAGCGTGAGCAGGAGTTGGAGCGGCAGCTCGTGCGCGAGGTCGAGACTCCGTTCGCTCTCGAGGCGGGTCCGCTCCTACGGGTGCGCCTGGTGCGCCTTGGCGAGGAGTTGCACAAGCTGGTCTTCACGGCCCACCATATCGTCGACGACGGTTGGTCTTCGGGCGTCCTGATGCGGGACTTGGGAGCCCTGTACACGCGACGTCGCGGGGGGCGAGTGGAGCTTCCGCCAGCGATTGCGTTCACGGATTACGCGGTCGCAGAAGCTGCGGCCGTTGGTCAACCCGAGCATGTCCAGGCGGAGGCCTACTGGCTCAAACAGTTCGACGGCGAGGTACCGACCTTGGATCTGCCCACGGATCGGCCCCGGCCTCCGCTGAAGACCTACGCCTCGCGGCGCGAAGACTACATCTTCGACGCAGAGCTCGTTCGCGAACTGAAGCGAATGGGGGCTCGTGCGCGCGCCAGCTTCTTCTCGACGCTGCTCGCCGGGTTCCAGACACTGCTTTACCGCTTGAGCGGTCAGACGGACGTCGTTGTCGGGATTCCGGCTGCGGGACAATCCGTCGGGGGCTACCAGAACCTAGTCGGCCATTGCGTGAACACACTCGCTATTCGCTCTCGGCTCGATGGTGCTGCCCCATTCGCCAGCCTGCTGGGAGCCACGCGTACGACAATGCTCGACGCCTTCGAGCACCAGCAATACACGTACGGCAGCCTGCTGAGAAAGCTGCCCATCTTGCGCGACCCGAGCCGTCTGCCGCTCGTTTCGGTGCTTTTCAATCTGGATCAGGCGGTCTCCCCCGATGATCTGGGCTACGAAGGGCTACGGGCGGCGCTGGAGTCGAACCCGCGCCGATTCGAGAACTTCGACATGTTCGTCAACGCCGTGGAGAGCAAGAACGGTGTGATCCTCGAGGTTCAGTACAATACGGATCTCTTCGACGGCGCGACGATCCGGCGCTGGTTTGCCTGTTACGAGCGGCTGCTGCGAGGTGCTGTCGCAAGCCCAGAGTGCCCGCTCGAGGCACTCCCACTGTTGAGCGCCGACGACAGGCTGCAGCTGGCGAGTTGGAACGTCACGGAAGCAGAGTATCCGCGCGCGAAATGCCTCGACGAGCTCATCATCGAGCAGGCCTCTCGGCAGCCCGACGCCGTTGCCATCGAGTATGAAGGAAGCTCGCTCACATTCAGTGCTCTAGATCGTCGTTCGAACCAGCTTGCGCACGTGCTGCGTCAGCGCGGGGTGGCGCGGGGAACCTTCGTCGGCCTCTGCATGAACCGCAGCCCGAGCATGCTCGTCGCCCTGCTCGGGATCATCAAAGCCGGGGGCACCTACGTTCCCCTCGACCCCGCTTTCCCGAAGGATCGTCTGGAGTTCATGCAGAAGGATTCCGGGATGCCGATCCTCGTCGCCGAGTCCTCGGTCAAGGACGCCGTAGGCGGCTTCCAGGGCCAAGTATTTTGGTTGGACGAGGAAAGCCCTGCCCTCGATGCTGCGGCCGACGGAGCCCTCGCGCGGGACGGGAGCAGCGCTCAATCCGAGGATGCCGCTTATGTCATCTACACCTCGGGTTCGACGGGCAAGCCCAAGGGCGTACAGGTTCCGCACCGCGCAGTGGTGAACTTCCTGTGGAGCATGCGTAAGGAACCTGGTTTGACCGAGGATGACAAGCTCCTCGCCGTGACGACCTTGTCCTTCGATATCTCCGTGCTGGAGCTGTTCCTGCCCCTCGTCGTGGGAGCCCGCATCATCCTGGCGGACAAGGAAACAGCCGGAGACGGCGCCTCGCTGGCCAGGCTCCTCGTCGACTCTGGCGCCACGGTGATGCAAGCGACTCCATCCACCTGGCAGATGCTCTTTGCTGCGGAGTGGAAGGGGTTTCCTGGGTTCAAGGCCCTTTGCGGCGGTGAGGCGCTGCCGCTGCCGCTAGCGAAGCAGCTGGCCGAAGCGGTGGGGGGCGTTTGGAATATGTATGGGCCAACGGAAACCACCGTGTGGTCGGCGACGAAGCTCCTGGAGCACCCGGTCCACCACGTCACGCTGGGTCGCCCTATAGCAAATACGAAGCTCTACGTTCTCGACACACTCCTCAACCAGACACCGATCGGCGTGCCGGGCGAGCTGCACATCGGCGGTGACGGGGTCACTCTTGGGTACCTGCGTCGGAAGGAGCTCACCGCGGAGCGTTTCATTGCCGATCCCTTCCAGCCCGGAGCTCTCCTCTACAAGACCGGTGACTTGGCCCGTTTCCGCTCCGACGGAGAGCTGGAGTATCTGGGGCGCAACGACTTCCAAGTGAAGGTGCGCGGTTTCCGCATCGAGCTCGGTGAGATCGAGACCGTTCTGATGCGCGATGCAGCCGTCGACCAAGCCGTCGTCATCGCCCGGGAGCTCAGAGCGGATGATATTCGACTCATCGCCTACTTGAAGCTCGCCGCGGGCGCAACGCTCGCCGAAGACGCTTTGCGCGACTTCTTGCGGGAGTCGCTGCCGGAGTACATGGTGCCGCAGCACTTCGTGGGAGTGGAGGCTTATCCGCTGACCCCGAACGGCAAGATAGATCGCAAAGCCCTGCCCTCTCCGAAGATCGAGCGTGAGGCGTCGGAGTATGTCGAACCACGCACGCCTGAGGAGCGCCTCGTTGCGGCGCTGTGGCAGGAGGCGCTCGGTATTCCGCGGGTCAGCGTCAATGACAATTTCTTTCAGCTTGGCGGCCACTCGCTGCTCGCATCGCAGATCTCCGCGCGCCTTCGGCGAGACCACGGAGTCGTCGTACCCTTCCGCAAGTTCTTCGAGGCTCCGACTATCGAGCGCTTTGCGGCGCTCATCGGCGGGGCGGAGCGGTCCAGCGAAGGTGGTCCGTCCGCCATTCCGCGGCGCACCGAGAGGGGGCGGGCGCCCGTCACGATCATGCAACAGCGTCTCGTCGTGCTCGAGGAGATGCAGCCGCACCTCCGCGCGGTCCATCGTCTGGGTTCTGCCTTCCGTCTGCGGGGCAGCCTGGACCACGAGGCCATGCGGCGAAGCATCGAACGCATCCTCGAACGCCACGACACGCTGCGCACGGTCATCGAATGGGAGGACGGCGTGCCGTCCCAGCGCGTATTGCCGCCCAGCAGGCTCGAGCTGCCGGTCGAGGACTGGTCGAGCCGTCCTGCCGAGGAAAGGGAGGCGGCCCTGGTCCCGTACTTGCGCGCAGGCGCCCGCGAGCCGCACGATTTGAGTAAGAACCCGGCATTCGACGCCCGCATCATCCGCCTTGGTGAGAAGGAACACGTTCTCTACTTTCGCACCCATAATGCCGTGTGGGATGGCTGGTCCTTCGACGTCTTTCGCCGTGAGCTCAACGCGCTCTACGCGGAACACACGATGGGGAAACCCGCCTCTCTGCCGGAGCTACCGATCTCGTATTCCGATTTCGCGGCATGGCATCGTGAATGGCTGCGGAGTCCCGAGGTCGAGCGTCAAACGGAGTTCTGGAAGCAGCTGCTGGCAGGGGCACCCCCGGCGCTCGAGCTTGCGACCGACTTTCCCAGAGGCGAAAACCAGACCTTCACGGGGACGACCATCCACATTCGCTTCAGCAGGGAGGAGACGGACAAACTCACGGCGCTGGGCCGTCGGCACGACGCCACGCTATTCATGGTGCTTCTGGCCGGCTTCGAGGCTCTCCTGCACCGCTACACCGGTCAGCGCGAGCTCCTCATTGGTACGCCCATCCAGGGGCGGGGGCGGACGGAGCTCGAGAACCTGATTGGGCTCTTCGTCAACCACGTCGCGCTGCGTGCGACGGTGGACCCCCAAGAAGCCTTCGAGCGGCTCTTGGCGCGCACGCGCGACTTGACCCTAGATGCCATCAGTCATCAGGAAATGCCCTTCGAGCTCCTCGGTCGTCACGCACCCGTGCTGCGTGCTTTCTTCTCGCTGCAGGATGCCAGGGAGCGCGTACGCCAGATCGGTGACCTCGACTTGGAGCAGATTCAGGCTGTGTCTCCCGGCGGCGCGGCGGATATCATCCTTTGGTTCATGGAGCAGAAGGACGACCTCATCGCGGCTCTGAATTACCGGACTGACCTGTTCGAGGCACAGACGATGGGACGGTTCCTGGAGCACTACCGCGAGCTGATCCTCGGGGCATTACAAGGGCCCAGCCAGCACGTGGCCGAGCTGCCCATCATGACCGCGGCGGAGGCGCGGCAGGTCGGCGCCATGGGGTCGAAGCCTGGTGCGCGCGCCGAACGCTCCTGGCTGGATGCTTTCGCTGCCAAAGCGTCCCGCGCGCCAGAGGCGCTAGCCGCGCACGGTCGGGGGGCTAGCCTCACCTACCGGCAGATGGCAGAGCGCGCTAGCGGCGTGGCCGTAGCAGTACGAGGGCTGGGGCTCCCCGCGACGGCACGGGTGGCCGTCGTGGTCGACCGCTCTGTGAACATGCCGGCGGCATACCTCGGCGTGTTCGCAGCGGGAATGGCTTGCGTCCCTATCGACTTGGCAGAGAATGCCAAGCTCACGTCGACGGTCCTCGAAGGCTTGGCGGTGTCCGCCGTGGTGACCGAGGCTGGGGTACGGGACGAGCTCCCCTCGTTCCAGGGCCCCATCATCGAGGTTTCGGAGCGCTTGGAAGGCGATGAACGAGCCCTCGTGGGCCAGGGGAGCACAGCCTCTCTCGTCCTCCCAGCCTTCGACGGGAGCGGCAAGGGGAGCGTGTCCGTCTCGATGAACGCGATGACTTCATTCATGATGGCTGCGAAGGAGCTGAAGCTCGGCACCTCCGACGTCCTGCTGAGCATTGCATCGCCGGGAAGCGGCAACACCATTGCCGAGCTCGTGCTCTCCCTGGGCAGCGGGGCTTGCTGGGCGTTCGGTGACGAGGGGCTTGCTACGGAGCCAGACCGGATCCCGCAGGCAGTCGCCAAGGCGGGCGCCACCGTCCTCATCGCGCCGCAGTCGGTGTTGGCTGCAATTGGAGCCGAGGAACTCCCCCAGGGGATGCCAGTTCGCTGCGTCTGCAGCCCTGCACCCTTGTCCTATGCTGATGCCGCAGCGCTCCTCCCGAAGGTCAAGGAGTTGTGGACAGCCTGGGGTCCTACGGCAGACGGCGTCTGGGCTGCATTGGGCCGCGTCGAGGCACCTATGCAGGCGCCCTTCGCGCAGGTGCTCCCGGGCGCTCATGTCGAGGTACTGGATCCTCGAGGCCAGCCGTGCGCGTTGGACGTGCCCGGTGAGCTCGTGCTCCATCGGGAGGCGGGGCCAGGCGAGCAGGTGGCGCATCGTAGCGGCGCGCGAGTCAGGTGGCGCGGCAATGGTGCCTTGGAGTGGCACGGACGCGGCGACGACCGCGTCCTTGTCGGTGATCGGCTCGTCGACCCCGCTGAGCCGTTGGCTGTGCTGACCGAACACCGCGCCTTGGCCGACGCCGCGGTGGTGGCCCATGATGATCGGGGGCAGTGCCGTCTGGTTGCATATGTCGTCGGAAAGCAGGGTACAGAACCCACGCCTGCCGAGCTTCGCCGGCTCCTCCGAGGCCGGGTGCGCGAAGCCGCCATGCCAACCGCCTTCGTCGTGCTGCCCGAACTGGCTCGTTCCCCGGACGGAATGCTGGTCAAGGCATCGCTGCCCTCCCTGGCCCAGCTCCACTCGGCGACCCGCGGACAGTCACGAGCCCGCACCGCTACCGAGCAGGTGTTGGTCGAGACTTGGCGGGAACTGCTTCGCGTGGAGCCGCAGCTGCATGACAACTTCTTCGACCTCGGCGGTCACTCGCTGCTGGCTACGGTGTTGGTGCATCGGCTGGAGCAGACGCTCGGGCGGCGTATTGGTCTGCGCGAGCTCATGTTCCAGACCCTCGAGCAAATCGCCAGGACCATCGATGGTGCGGCGAGGACCGCCGGAGAGGCGACGTAGCACGGAAACCCATGTCGCAAGAGCCCTTCTTCTTCGAATCCGAGACAGAGAGCGTCTTCGGAGTGTACCACGCCCCCGAGACGCTCGCGGACCGCGATGTTGGCGTGGTGATCGCCCCGCCTTGGGGACGAGAATACCTCAAGGCACACCGCGCATTGCGGCAGCTCGCTGTGCGCTTCTCTCGTTCGGGCTTTCACGTGCTGCGCTTCGACTTCCGCGGTTGCGGTGACTCAGCGGGAGATGCCGTCGCCGTCGACCTGGAGTCGTGGAAGCGGGATGTCGGGGCGGCCATTGAGGAGCTGCGGGATCGCTCTGGTGTCAGCCGTGTCGCGATCGTCGGCTTACGGCTTGGGGCGACCGTCGCGCTGCTGGCCGCAGGTAAGCGGCGCGACGTGGCAGCCCTGGCTCTTTGGGAGCCGGTCCTCAGCGGCACGGACTACGTCATCGAACTCGCCAGCCTGGCGCGGAGTTGGAGTAAGGGGCTTCGCATCGAGCCCGCGCCGCTCCCGGTCGGCATCCGCTCGGACGTGATGGGCTTTGCGTTGGGCGAGCGTCTCGCGCAGAGCCTCGAGTCGCTCTCCCTCGAGTTCGCTCGTCGTCCCGCGGGAAAGGTTCTGCTGCTCTCGGAGGAGCCCCCCACGGGGGATGCCGAGCGGCTTCTCGGCAACCTCAGGGAGCTTGGCGCAAGCACCTCCGATCAGCGAGCGCCCGAGGCGAAGGTTTGGTCGGATTCGGAAGACGGGGTGGCGCGGGCGCTCATCCCGCAAGCCATCTTGGGCAATATCGTCGACTGGGTGGCGAGCGAGGTCGCATGAAAGAGCGCGCTATTGCTTTTGGGGAGAATCGCTCTCTGTCGGGTGTCGTGACGGAGCCGCCGGGCGAGGCCCGCCGAACGGGGGTTCTCCTGCTGAACGCTGGAATCCTCCATCGCATCGGTCCCGCTCTGCTCCACGTGCGGCTGGCGCGAGCCCTCGCGGCTCATGGATTTCCGGTGCTTCGCTTCGACTTTTCCGGGATTGGGGAGAGCGAGGCCCGTGCCGACGCGCTGCCCTACGAGCAAAGGACCCTCTTGGAGGCTCAGGCTGGCATGGAAGTTCTCGGGCAGAGCGGCGCGACGCGCTTCGTCGTCTTTGGGATCTGCTCTGGAGCGGACAACGGCTTTCGCATTGCCCTGGGGGATGAGCGGGTCGTCGGAGCCGTGTTGCCGGCCTTTCTCACCTTCGGAAGCCGCGGGTACATGCTGGAGCGCTACCTTGGGCAGGTGCTGACGAAGGACTTCTGGGCGCGTGCCCTCAAGGGAGGAGTCGACGTGCCCAGCACCGTCAGGAACGCGCTGAAGAAGCTGCGGTCCTCCCCCTCGCCAGCTGCGCCAGAGCCTGGCGACGAATCGCAGTTCTGGAAGATGCCGCCGAAGGCAAAGGTAAAATCGGAGCTTCGGTCCCTGGTTTCCCGGCAGATGCAGATCTTCCTCATCTACTCCCACGGTAGCCCGGGGGAGTACAACTACCGGACCATTCTCAGGCCCGAGCAGCGTGCTCTCGGTGAGGGGGCACCGATTGAGGTGATGGTTCTCAAGCACACGGACCACACCTTTTCGCCGCTCCACCATCAAGAGCGGATCGTCAAAGCCGTCGTCGACTGGGCCCAGCGCGTGGAAGCCCGCTGCGGGTCTTGAGCGCTGGCGAGAGGAGCTTCAGGTGCTGATATCGATCGCGTGGCCACGGTCGCGTGGGAGGTCTCCCGCATGAAGATTACACGACGAATCAAAGCTCTGGCGCTCCTGGGACTGGCGCTAGCCGTCGGAGGTGCGGGTGCGGGCTTCCTTGTCTACCGCCACACGAACGTATTCCGTCCAGTTCCGCCTCCCGCCGCTCATCATCGGGTGAGGCTCGAGAGGGACGTCTTGGTGACCATGAGGGACGGAGTGAAGCTCGCCACGGATCTCTACTTTCCCGTCGGCGCTGCGGGGCGGCTGCCAGTGGTGCTGATGCGTACGCCCTATGACAAGTCCCGGCAACGGGGCCCCGCGAATCCCCCCCACATCTTTGCTGGGCAGGGCTACGTCGTTGCCGTTCAGGACGTGCGCGGGCGGTTTGCCTCTGGTGGACTGTTTCGTATCAGCAGCGCTCAGGAAGGGTTGGACGGCTACGACACGGTGAGCTGGCTGGCGGAGCAGGACTGGAGCAATGGTCGCGTCGGTACGTTCGGGTGCTCCTACCTCGGCGAGGTGCAATACATTCTTGCGGCTCTTCGTCACCCCAACCACGCTGCCGCTATTCCGTTGGCAGGCTGCGCGTGGGGTGGCAGCGGTGTCTCGGCATTTGGGTTTCGGCGGTACGGAGTCCTGGAGCTCGCCGGTGCATTCGGGTGGTTTCGTACCAACGGGAGCAAGGTTTACCCGGTTCCGCCGGTGCCAGAGGTCGATGTGGCGGCTGCCCTCGATGACCTGCCCGTCGCAGATCTCATGCAGAAGCATGGCGGTCCACCGAGCGACTATCGCGATATCGCCTCGCGGCCAGCGTCGGATCCGTACTGGGACTACCTGGGGGACGTGACCGAAGAGGATCGCTTCGACGTGCCTGCGCTGCACGTCAACTCCTGGTACGACCCGACACCGAACGCAACGCTGGCCCTTTTCAACGCCATGCGGGAGAACTCCGAGAGTGCGCGCGCGCGGAACAATCAGTTCGTGGTGATGTCGCCAGCCGGCCACTGCGAATCCGAGTCACTGCGGTGGCCGACACGGCTTGGCAGGCGCTGGATTGGAGACCCGCGCTTCGACTATTGGGGGCTCTACGTCCGCTGGTTCGACCACTGGCTGAAAGGCGTCGAGAACGGCGTCACCTCCGAGCCTCGCCTGCGCCTCTACGTGATGGGACGTAACGAATGGCGGACCGCCTCCCAGTGGCCTCTCGCGAATACGAGGTTCACGCGATACTATCTGGACAGCGGTGGTCACGCCAACAGTCTTGACGGCGACGGGAGCCTTGGTTTGGAAGCGCCGACCAGGGAGGCCAAGGACGAGTTCGTTTACGACCCGGAGAATCCAGTCCCCACGGTAGGAGGAACCTTGTGCTGCGTCGGCAAGCTCCCGGTTTATCCCGGCGCCCAGGACCAATCCGAGGTCGAGCAGCGCGAAGATGTCCTTGTCTACACGTCCCCTCCACTGCGGGAAGGGGTGGACGTGACCGGTCCGATTCGCGTGGTGCTCCATGTTTCGTCGTCAGCTCCCGATACGGATTTCGTCGCCAAGTTAGTGGACGTGTATCCCGATGGGCGAGCATTCAACATCCAGGAAGGCGTGATCCGCGCGCGATACCGGGACGGCCTCGAGAAGGAGGTCTGGATGGAGCCCGGCAAGGTGTACGAGCTGGGTGTTGATTTGGAGGCGACGAGCAACTTCTTCAGAGCAGGGCACCGCATCCGTCTCGAGGTGACGAGCAGCAGCTTTCCGCGTTGGGAGAGGAACCTCAATACCGGGGGTAACAACTATGACGAGCGCGAGGGAGTCCTCGCTCGCAATCGAGTCCATCACTCGTCGCGTTATCCATCATACCTGTTGCTACCGGTCATCCCAGAGGAGCCGTCTCGCTGACGGTCGGCGAAATGCTCGTGGGTCGACATGGACCACTGCGCTTCCGCGAGATTGAGCCGCGCATTCTAGCATTTTGCGACCCGAGCGGGCGCGGAGGGGCTTGAGCTTGCGTGAAGAACGGGGGGAGCGATGAGTACTATGATTTCCCCTCGCTGCTGAGCTTCTGCTTGTCGACTTCCATGCTCAGTCTGGCGACGAGAGCCAAGGTGATCCAGAAGTAGACAGTGACGCAAATGTCGACCATGCGGGAGCCGAACATGTTGATGAGAGCGGTGGCCCCCACCAACGCACAGGCGCTCATGCCGATGACGCGAGCAAAGGGCTGGCGGTTTTGACGGTAGACTCGTACCCCAAGGGAATACATGCGCCATAGTATGAGTCCGAAGAGCACCACCGCTGGGACGCCCATCTGAGAGCTCAGGTAGAGGTACATGTTATGGTTGTCGGATTCGTGCACGGGCTCTTCCGTGAACTCGCTCTTCAACCGGGGGAATGAGCGGAAGCCCCAGCCGAAGACCGGGCTTTGGGCCGTCATGTCCAGCGCGGCATTCCAGAGGATGAGCCGCGTCTGCGAGCTTTTGTCGAGCTCCTCGCCCATGACCTCCTCATTCGATGTCTGGGACATGCGGGCCATGAGGGAATCCGGGATCAGCTCAGGCATGGCGACGAGGAGCGCCAGCCCAAGCAACGCGGAGCCGGCCAGGAAGAGCTTGCCTCGCACGTAGCCAGCGATCAGGCCAGCGAAAGCCATCCCGAGGTATGCGCCCCGGGAGAAGGTGGCAAGGAGGATCTTCGCCAAGGGAAGCAAGTAGGGGACCGTGAGAAGCCAGATGCGAACGCGCCGAATGTTGTTCATCAGCAATGCTAGGAAGGGCGCAGAGCTGTAGGCGAGAAAGGCTCCGAAATCATTCGGCTGCAAGTGGGGCCCCAGGAGGCGCGCCTTGTCGATGGAGCTCAGCCAGCGCTTGTCGAGCCACTCCTGGAAGCCCAAGGCGAGAACGACGGCGGAGCCGAGCATCATGTAGACCATGATACGGCGTGCCATGTTGCCGTCTCGCACGAGACCGAGGAAGGTGAAGAAGACGATGAACTGGTCGAGCCACGCCTTGATCGCGAAGATGTCGCCGAATACCGTGCTGGTGCCCAGGGTGAACAGGGCGGTGACTATCGAGAAGACGGTGACGAAAGCGTAGGCGCGAACCAGCTTTGCCGCTGGGGGTCGTAGCTTCGCGCCCTGTTCTCGTTCCGGAGTGCGATGACGATGGAGGAACCACGCGAAGATCAGGAGGACGAGCACGCCGTTGGTGCCGTTGACGCCAGGCGCGATGGGCACCACGAAGAGCTTGTTCAACGGTAGGTAGATCGCGGTGATCGCGAGGAGCCACTCAGGATCCCGGATTGTGTGCAAGAACAGGGCGATGGCGACGACGCCGGCAACGCCGTAGAGGACGATACCTGGCAGACGGACTCCGAATGCGGTGATCGCGACGGCAAGAAGTCCGGGAATGGCCAGGAACTTCAGGGTGGACCACAGTGGGTCGCCCCCCCAGGGCACGTCGGTCGACAGTTGGCCTCGCTCTAGCGTGGGCTCTGAATCATTCATCGGGCGACGGTCCTCGGCTGCAGATCGCTTGCCGAGCGTAGCTGCTCTGCGAGGCTGCGCCAGTCACCCCGGGAAGCGACGACCGCCGGCTTCGCAGTGCGGGCGGCGTCGCTTGGCGTGCGCCAACGTGGCGGTGGTGAGTTGGTCCTGCAACCGGAGGGAGAACGCGGCGGCCCGACCGTTATGGCGCGTAGCTAGGGAGCTCGACGACGTAGGTATCGACGGTAGCGCCGCCGCCCCAGTCGGAGGCGAACAGGACTCGAGTCGCAGAGGGGCTGATGGAGG
>JAEWRL010000223.1 GCA_023398955.1 Pseudomonadota bacterium | reverse complement strand
CCGCGGGCGCAGGCGCGGTGCCGCGACGGCTCTGTCCGCCGAGCGTCTGCGCCAGGGTCGCGCTTTGACTCTCGAGCGTGCCCGTTCCTCTGGGGCGCCCGAACTCGGTCCCAGGTTGTGCGCTATCCACAGCCGCGTCACCGGGTAGCCGGCTGTTGGCGCGCGCCAAGCCTGGGTCATTTCTCCCGAGCGCTGAAGACCCTAGAGCGGACGATCGATCGACAGCTCCGGCGGGTAGCCGCTACTTCACCTCATGGATGAAGCCACGCGCGCCAGACCGCGGGATGAACAGCCGGAATTCCGCAGGATTCAGCGTCCATGTGCTGGGGGGCGCGCGAAATCTTGGTTGAATGGTGGAGAGTGGCTTGCCATGGTGGCCGCAGTGCTCGACGAGAGTACGGATGCCGCGTTCGTCCTTACGGCGGACGGCAAGGCCGATGTATTCGGCGCTGATGCCGCGACACTCAGGCGCTCCCTTCAAGGCGCGTTCGGCGAACACCGCTTTGATTGGGAAGCCTGTGGACAAGACCTCACAGTGAAAGGCATTCTGGCCGGTCTCACCGAAGTGGCCCCCCAAAGTAGAAGCGGGATTCCGAGCCCGTAGGGGGCGGAGCGTGGGTTTGCGAGTCCGGTGGGGTGGGGTCGAGGACAGATCGTGGCCGCCTACGCCGCTCAGGGCTTGTCCCAGAGCTTCTGCACGAGTTGGCCGAGTGAACAGGAAGGCGGACTCTTCGGATGGCAACGCACATGCGCAGCCTGGAGCACCGTCCTGTTTACCGGGCAGCCGCGGCAGGTTGCGGTCCGGATTCGAGCCTGTCAGCTACCACAACCGGCGTCGTTGGACGCCGCTGGAGTCGGATTGGCGCACGAGACGAACTCCCCGGTTCCGTCGGGCACGCGGGCGAGCGAGACGTCTGTCACCGCGTCGGTGTAGTCGATCCGATCGAGCGGCTCCCCCATCGGAGACGTAATGACGATGCTCTCACCAGCCTTGGCAAGGTTGAAGGGCAGGTGGTTCGGCCCCTCCTCGGGATCTCCATCTGCCCACAAAAGCAGGAACCCGCCAGCGGCGATGCTCAACCCCGTGGGCAGCTCCGCCTTGTATGGGTCGTCCGGGTCATCGGAAACGAAATAGCCCGCCAGATCCACCTCCGCGTCACCGAGATTGTACAGCTCCATCCAGTCGGGCGCCGCTCCCGATTCGTCGGTGATCCCGGTCTGGTTCGACGCAACGAACTCGTTGATCACGATGGTTCCAGAGGGCTGCGAAGGGCTCCCCCCTGTTCCAGGCGAGCCAGATTGACCTGCTGTACCACCGGTGCCCGGTTGCGTGGAGCCACCCGCGCCGCCTGCATCAGTTCCACCGGTATCCTGCTCCGCGCCGCCCATCGCGTCAGAGCCGCCCATCGCGTCAGAGCCGCCTGCAGCGGTGGAGCTACCGCCGCTTCCATCGACGTTGGCGCCGGTGCCCCCGGAAGCAGCTGGATCGCCGCCGCTGGCGGTGCCTCCAGAAGATTCCGCGCTGCTGCCCCCGCTGCCGTCCAGCGCTGCGCCACCAGATCCGTCGAGTGCCCCGCCAACAGCATCACCGTCCGCACTGTCGGACGAATCTCCGCAGCCAGTGAGGTTCAAAGAGAGAAGGCAAACGGCAGAAAGGTGACAAAGGCGGTGGGCGGTAAACATGAACATCCTGGGCAGAGGGAGGTACTTTGCACTGAGCTTCCCGTTGCTTGTCACACACCTTACGGCGATCCGCAACTGGGGTCTCCTACGCCTAGTCAGCAGCAGTGGAATATTACGCCGGGTTCGTCGCCGTCAGAGTGACAGTCAACGTCGCATTGCTCGTGCCACATGGATCCAGATGCTTGCGGACGGAGGCAGCGCGGCGACTTGGTCGAGCTCGGCAACGATCCAGCATCGACATAACGTCGAGACTCTCGTCTTCCGCTCTGAGGAGCGCGCGCTGATGCTTGCTCGGTGCGCGAGCTCAGGGCACCTTCAGCTGCACCTGGAGTGGCGCCCTGAACGTCCGGTACTTCCGGGATTGCTGCTCGGCTCGGGGTATTGTTGCAGATCGTGAGGCATCGGGCACACTGCCGTGGTCGTCAGCTCGAGGCGGCATACCGAGGAGAACCACGATGGGAAAGCACTGTGTGAGAGTCGCCAGGTTGACGCTGGCTCTCGGTGCGGGCGCTGTTGGGTTCGGATGTTCCTCTGACGCTTTCCGGGGTACGTCCGACGCCGCCGGACAAGCGGGAGTCGTGGGCGTGGAACAAGGGGGAGCGGCGGGGAAAGGGGGCGCGCAGGGGGGACGGCACGACGGGCCACGAGGTGGAGCGACGGAACCTGGGAGTGATCACGCGCAAGCGGGGGTGCTGGCTCGAGGGGGAGGTGAGTCGGAAGCGGGCGCGCAGGCTCGAGCGGGTGGTGACTCGAAAGGAGGAGCGCAGGCCCAAGCGGGAACGCAGCAGGGAGCTGGTGTTCGCGAGGGGCTCGAAGGGGGCGCGCAGTCAGAGGGAGGGAGCGCTGCAAACGGCGGAAGCGCCGCGCAGGGAGGTGCAGCGCCGAGCGGCGGGTCACAATCCAGGAGCGGCGCGGCAGGGCAAGGCGGAGCGCGGGCACCAGAGGGACTCGGGGGCGCGTCGGGGACGCCATGCTCTGAGGACTGTGAGGCTGTCGACGAGTTGCGGCTAGGTACCGGAGCGCTCCCTGATGCTTGGATTGGTCAACCCTATTGGGTCGAGCTGGAGATCACGGGCGGCACGGCCCCCTACTCGTTCGAGCTGTCGTCAGTGGTTCCGGAGCTGGATTGGCTGGAGCTCGACGAGGTTGGCGGGACGCTTGCCGGGGTTCCGGATGTGGCTCTGCCGAGCCCCGGGTTGCTGGAGGTGACCGTCACCGACAGCGCCAGCACAGAGACACGAGCGACTTACGGCCTTACCGTTCGCACGTGCGTCGGGCAGGACGAGCTCGACTGCTTCGTTTCGTTCGAGGGAGCCTGCGCCCGTGGCACAGTCTTCTGCCGCGACGGACAACCAGGGGGCTGCTCGCTGAACGACCCGCTGGTGCCTTCCACCGAGCTCGACCACTGCGGCCCGAGCTGCGGCGGCTGTGACCCGACGAGGGCGAACGCCTGCGCGGAAGGGCTCTGTCGCTGCGGCGACGGGCCAATATGCGAAGCCGGGCTGCTCTGTTGCGGTAGCGGTGAAGAAGCCGAGTGCGTGGATCCAGGTAACGATCTCCGGCACTGTGGTGCCTGTGGCGAGCCCTGCACGGCGGGAGAGCACGCCACGACGGACTGCGAGGAAGGACAGTGCTCTGTCCCAGAATGCGTCGAGGGCTGGGGGGACTGCGATCCAGGGCGGCCCGGCGACTGCAGCTTCAACCTGATCGAAGACCCGCTACACTGTGGAGCTTGCGACAACGTCTGCCCTCAGCCCGCGGGGGAGGACGAAACGGCCGAGTGCGTTGGCGGCCGTTGCACCGTCGTGTGCGTCGAAGAGGCGTCGCGGTGCGACGCGGGAGCGCGCCTGATCTGCGCGAATGGCACGTGGCAATCCCTGGGAAGGTGTTCCTCCCATTGCCTGGGCGGCGAGTGCGTCGACTGCGAGCCCGGGGCTCGCGACTGCGGCTCGGGCGGACTGGAAGTGTGCAACGCCGAAGGCTATTGGGAGTCCCGGTCCTGCAGCGCGGGAGAGGAGTGCGTGGGCGAGGGAGCCTGCCTGAAGAGCGACGGGCAGGTCTGCTCCAGCTCTAGCGCCTGTGCCTCGGGGAAGTGCATGCCCTTCCATCGCGACGCGGACGGCGATGGCTACGGGCATAGCGCCACGACCTCACTCTGTGGTGCTTCCGCCCCCAGCGGGTATGTCTCGAACTCCGACGATTGCTGCGACACCGATCCGAGAGCCAAGCCAGATCAGACCGACGCTTTCTCTTCGGCGCGCGACGGTTGCGGCGGGCACGATTTCGACTGCGATGGCAGCGAGGTGCCCGCGAACGCAGCCGTGATAAGCGGTTGCAATACCAGCGAAAGCTGCGACCGCAACCTCGGGCGTTGGTACGAGGTGGTTCCAGGCTGCGGTGACAGCGGCGACTGGGCGTACGAGTGCGCCTGCTCCGCGGACGTCTGTTGCCCCGTCACGCAGCGGAAGACCCAGGCCTGCCGCTGATGACGGCTAGGGCGTGTCCTTGGATCCGGTCCGCAAACGTGCCCGGGGCGTGTTCACTGCCTCTGCGAAGGCCTGAGCGACCACTCGATGTCCGTCACTGTCGAAGTGGGTGTAGTCCATATTCAGGTAGAGCGGAGCTCCCGCCGCCATCCGCGCTCTCCTCAGCGCCGCGAGCAGGGAGACGGGACGCACTCCCAGCTTCTCGCAAGCTAGCTGAGTCTCTTGAACGGGATCGATCGAGAGGCGCTCCGTTGGAACGAGCTTCTCGTTATCGCTGACGGCATCTGTAATGGTGAAGCGAGCCGGAGAGAACCCGACGAGAACCGGCGCCTCGTCTCTTCGGACCCTTTGCGCTAGCTCCCCCAGATTGAGCTCGGCCAGCTCCCACGCCTCGAGTGCTATCTTGGGATCGATCCCCGCTTGCCGCAGCCCGTATGCCGGAAGCGCTCCGACGAGGTCGTCTTCGGGGAGATCGTGCTGTGCCAGTCCAAGCCAGAAGAGGGCCCGCTGAGACTGCTGGGCAACGAACGACGGAATATTGAGGTTCTGCAGGATCCGTTTGGTCGTTACCTTGATTCGTTCAGCCGTGGACAGCTGCGCGTCCGTCGGGAACTTGCCTCGCGGGGGGATCGCCGCATGATCGCGCCGAGCCATCGCGAATGAGACCATGTTGCCCGTCAGCATGACGATCACGACGTCGGGATCGTAGGTCGCCCACGTTTCTTCGTAGGCTACCGCTAGCTGTCGCAGGTCCGCAGCGGGCATTCCTCCGTTGATCACCACTACGGGTGTCTGCAGCCGAGCGGCGAGCAGTGACTCGAGCTGACGTGGCCAGGTGGCCTCCTCGGCGACGCCGGTGCCGAAGGTCACCGAGTCACCCAAAGCGAGGATGCGAAGCTCCTTGGTGGGCTTCTCCTTGGTGGGGAGTGGCCCGCGATATCCGGCTGTATTCAGTGCGAGTTCATGACCCCCGGTGTAGCGATTGTCGAAAACGTTCCCGGAGTAGTTCGGGGCTACCAGTCGAAGTATCACTTCGCACAATGCAAGGAGTGCCAGCAGGAGCCCGCCGTCCCGTGCGATGACCTTCCACCACGCGGTAGGGCTCTTATTGAGTGCGGTGTCTGTCTCTCCGTGCATTGGCATGTCGAACTCAGAACTGGAAGTAGACGAACTCGGGGTTGTCGTAGCCGGTGAAAGTGAGAGCCAGGACCGCCGCCGCGCCGTAGGCGATCCAACGGGTCGCTGTCGGATTCTCTCGTAGTGCCTGGACGAACCGATCCCTGATGGCGAGACGCTCGGCGACCAATACCAATCCGAGGTAGGCGAGCGGGCGAATATCCAGGGAGAGCTCACCGGGAGCCAGAGTAAGGATCCTGGTCAGTACGGAGAATGCGTGCTCCACGCTGTCGGCTCTGAAGAATACCCACGACAGCATCGTGAAATGGAGCACCCAGACCCAGCGTAGGAGCCTGACCAGGGCTTGGTGAGGGTGCTTCTCCCCGATCCCAAAGAGGCGCTCCAACGACAGCGCTCCTCCCTGCAGCCCGCCCCAAACGACCCAATTCCAGCCCGCCCCGTGCCACAGCCCTCCCAGGAGCATGGTAAGCATCAGGTTGACATAGGTCCTGCCTGCGCCGCGCCGATTTCCACCGAGCGGAATGTAGAGATAGTCCCGCAGCCACGTGGAAAGGCTGATGTGCCAGCGCCGCCAGAACTCGCTGACACTGAGGGAGAGGTATGGGCTGCGGAAGTTTTCGGGTAGCCGAATGCCCAGGAGCCGAGCCGAGCCGATCGCGATGTCGGAGTATCCAGAGAAGTCGCAGTAGATCTGTACGGCGAACGCATAGGTGGCGAGCGCGAGGGCGATGCCCGAATACGCCCCTGTCTCCCCGTACGCTTGGTTGGCGTAGTGCGCCATCGCGTCGGCGACGAAGACCTTCTTGAACAAGCCCCAGGTGACTCGCGCGATGCCCTCGCGCGTCTCGGTCCAGTCGTGTTCCGCGTCGCAACGCAATTGTGGGATGAGCGTGTCCGCGCGAACGATGGGTCCCGCGACGAGCTGCGGAAAGAAGCTGACGTACAAGGCCACGTCGACGAGCCGTTCACAAGGCTTCAACTGGCCTCGGTAGACGTCGATCGTGTAGCTCATCGTCTGGAACGTGTAGAACGAGATTCCCAGGGGCAGGATGAGGTCTAGTTCGGGCCAGGGCCTGAATCCGAGCACGGAGAACGCAGAGTCCGAGAAGAAATCTGCGTATTTGAACAAGCAGAGGATGCCGAGGTTGGCGATCACCGAGACGAGCAGTCCCAAGCGCTTCTTCACCTGCGAATCGGCGTTGCCGATCAGGCGCGCTGCTCCGAAATCCACGACCGTGGAAAGCACGAGCAATCCGGAGAAGGGGATACTCCACACCCAGTAGAAGGTGTAGCTCGCGAGCAATAACATGTACTGACGGAGCTGAGGCGTGAGCCGCCAGTAGAGGACGACTACCGTGACAAGGAACACGAGATAGAGGTTCGAATTGAAGAGCATCGCGCTTGTTCCGGTCCCGTTGACGGGAGTAGCCCTACCCCGAGAAGACGGCTCCCGGATCGGGCACACGATATTGCTCAGGGAACGGCGCGGTCAACCGCTCCGTCTCAACCCGTCCGCCAGAGCCCCCGGAACCGCGCGAGTCGCGCTGGAAGGGTAGAAGCGCGGCGCAGAAGCGGGACCGAGCGCCCAGAACCCGGGAGAGCCGTCGGACGAGGATGGCACACTCTCCCGCGCCGGGGCAGGCCCGCGACACGGCCGGTCCGGGGTCGCTATCGACTCTTTGCCGTAAGCCGAATGCATCCATGGGTGCGCCTGATGCTGGGAGACTGCCCGCGCTATAACGTCTGCGAGGTCCAGTTTACCCTGTGATGCGAGGAACCCGTGTGTTGATTGCTGACGAGAAGCCCTCGTCGGCCAGGTCGTTGGCGGAGAGCCTCACTCTCGAGGGATGCGTTTGTAATCAGGTCGAGAGTCTGGATGCAGCCTTGAGTGCGGTTCGCGATCAGGCGTGCGATGTCGTGATCTGCGGTGTACGCCTGGGCGACTCCAATGACTTCGAGCTCGTTGCGAGCATCAAGTCGCTCCACCCCAAGTTGCCCGTCATTGTCGGAGCGAGCGAAGCGACGGTGCCCGAAGCGGTGGAAGCCATCAAGCGGGGTGCATTTCAGTACGTCGAGAAGCCCTACCGTGTCGAGGTGATGCTGGCTTTGATCGGGGAAGCCGCGGCGCTGTCGTCTCCACCGAGCCAGCTGCCCCCCCGGGTGCTGTCGGTGCTCACAGGCGAGCTGACACAGGAAAGTGCCGTCATGCGCGAGCTGGTCGAGTCGATCGCGCTGGTGGCGCGTTCGAATGCGACAGTGCTCATCTTGGGAGAGAGTGGGACGGGCAAGGAGCGGGTGGCACGCGCCATCCACGCGGGTGGACCGAGAGCCACCAAGGGGTTCGTAGCGGTCAATTCGTCGGCGATACCGGAATCCTTGCTCGAGAGCGAGGTCTTTGGTCACGCGCGCGGGGCCTTCACAGGGGCAACGCAGGCACGGCGGGGTCTGATGGTAGAGGCCGACCAGGGCACGCTCTTCCTCGACGAAATCGGCGACATGCCCGTCACCCTCCAACCGAAGCTCCTTCGGGTTCTGCAGTTTGGAGAGACCCGGCCGGTGGGCAGTGACAGGATCCGACACGTCGATGTACGAGTGATCGCGGCGACCCATCGCGATCTCTCCACGCTGGTCCAAGAAGGGCGCTTTCGTGAGGATTTGCGCTATCGACTGACAGTGATTCCCCTCCTTGTTCCTCCCCTTCGTGACCGAACGGAGGACATCGCGCCACTCGTCGCGCAGTTCCTGGGCGAAGCCCGCGAGCGCACCGTAGAATCCCCTGTCACTGCCCTCACTGATGAAGCGATGAGCATTCTCATCCAAGCGCCATGGCCCGGCAACGTCAGGGAACTCGAGAACGTCATCGAAAGGCTCGTCGTGCTCGGTCATGCGGACGTGGTGACGGCGCGTGATCTTGCGTTTCTTACCAAGCCTGGTACCTCGCGCGAGCCCTTGGAGGTCGAACGAGAGCCCTTGAGCCTCAAGGAAATGAGCCAGCGCTACGTGGAGGCTATCCTGAGTCGCACGAGCGGGGACAAGCCTCGCGCGGCTCAGATTCTAAACGTCGATCTCTCGACGCTGTACCGATGGGAGCGTGCCCGGCGCTAGGCCTGGGAGGCCCGCTCAGCTGAGGTCAGCTGAGGTTCACTGGTTCACCGGTTCACCGGTTCACCCATCCAGTATGCCGGCCTCAGGGGCGAGGTTTGATTGGCCAGATCCCTCCGGGTATTCGCACCCTGCGAAGCGAGCACTTGTACATCGGAGTCCAAGTAGGCACCAACGCGCCCGCCAAACGGTTGGCACGGTTCTCGCTCGACCTACCGCACGTAGAGTGTCGCGTGCCGCTCGGCCCGGAGCCATGTGCCGCCCAGCGCCACCACCCACCGGGCGTGTTCGCTCGGCTGTCGCCATGAGCTGCCATCAAGCCATCGTTTGGATCGACGAAAATGAAGCGCGCATTCTCCGCATGGACGCGGAGCTCCGCCATGTTTCGACGATTTACGCACAACCCATCGAGCCCGGGAGGCTCTGCGCCGACGCTTCCGCCAGTCTCGGTGAGTTCTTCCACCGGACCGCTCGAGCGCTCGACAGCGCCGACGAGATCGTGATCGTCGGCCCCTCGGATACCAAGTCGAGATTTGCCGAGTACCTTCATAGGGATGAGCACGCCCTCGATCCTCGGGTCTTGGGGGTAGAAGCCATAGCGCTTCCGGGGGACGAGCTGCTCGTCGGGTATGCGAAACTCTACTTCGCGGAGGGAGGGCCTCGCCGGCGCGCCGCGAAGTAGCGGCGAGCACCCTGTTGGCGGCTTTCGCATCCTGCCTCTTGCAACGGGCATAATGCGAAAGGCGGACCCAGGGGAGAGCCTCTCGAATAGTGCCTTCGCGGGGTATGCCGACTTCATGGGGGACACCGTGCCCTGTCTTGGGCAAATCAACGCGTTGCTCGTTCGTGCCCTGAAGCATCGGGCCAACGGCATGCATCGTGCACTGCTGGGCAGCCAGGCTGTCTGGGATGGGCATTGCACGACGTTCGCGACACCTTTGCGCGAGTCGTCGCTGCCCTCTCCCCGAGCCGTTGCACAGGAGAACAAGAAACCATGCGTCCCATTCGAGCCGATACCGGCACCGTAGCTGCATTCACTTTGCTCATGGCCTGCGTAGCCTGCGTCTCGGATGGTGACTCGGGCGCTGAGGCCGGCGGCGACGGAGGCGTAGCTGGCGACGAGGGCGTAGCTGGCGACGAGGGCGTAGCTGGCGACGAGGGCGTAGCTGGCGACGAGGGCGTAGCTGGCGACGGAGGCGTAGCTGGCGGCGGGGGCGTAGCTGGCGACGGGGGCGTAGCTGGCGACGGAGGCGTAGCTGGCGACGGGGGCGTAGCTGGCGACGGAGGCGTAGCTGGCGACGGAGGCGTAGCTGGCGACGGAGGCGTAGCTGGCGGCGGGGGCGTAGCTGGCGACGGAGGCGTAGCTGGCGACGGGGGCGTAGCTGGCGACGGAGGCGTAGCTGGCGGCGGGGGCGTAGCTGGCGAAGCGAGCGATGGTGACGGCGGCACTGCCGGGGTGGGAGGCAGCGACCTGGCGGGCGCGGCCGGTGCTCATGTCTCGGGGACACCAACTGTCGTCGAGCTCGGAACGGCGGGTGACTTCGTGATCCTGGCCAAGAGCGCGATCTCCACCGTGCCGACGTCCATCATTACCGGTGATCTCGGGCTCAGCCCTGCTGCCGCCTCGTATGTCACGGGTTTCTCGCTGATCGCCGATTCCACGGGAGCGTTCTCGACCGCCACCCAGGTGACCGGCAAGGTTTTCGCAGCGGACTACGCTGCGCCCACACCGGTCCAATTGACAGCCGCCATTGGCGACATGGAGCTCGCCTTCACTGATGCTGCGTCCCGAGCACCCGACGCGACCGAGCTCGGCGCTGGAGACATCGGCGGGATGACGCTCACTCCAGGGGTGTATAGATGGGGGACCGGTCTGCTGGTTCCCACGGACCTGGTTCTGGAGGGTAGCAGCGCGGAAGTGTGGCTGTTTCAGATTGCGGGAGACCTGACGGTGAGTTCGGATGTGGTGCTCGAGCTGGTGGGCGGCGCATTGCCTGAGAACGTGTTCTGGCAGGTCAGCGGCAAAACCGTACTTGGTTCGACCGTCGACTTCGCTGGCACCATTCTCTGTCAGACCTCGATTACCCTCGACACAGGCGCGACGGTGACCGGTCGGCTTCATGCGCAGACCGCGGTGAGCCTCGATCAAAACACAGTGAGCGCACCGTAAGAAGCATGACTGCGGCACCATCGGAACGTGGATCGTGAGAACGGGGCACTGCCCAGGCTACGCCTGCGGGCCGCGCCCCGTCTCGCACGTTCGGCGCGACTCGCCGATTAGCGCAGCTCGAAATGCGACCAGGAATAGCCTCCGACAAGGCGGGCGTAGTAGCCGCCGTCGCAGGTCGCAGGGTAGCTGCTGGAGTGCACCCAGCGGTTGGTCAGGTCGACACCGTTGACAGCCACGAGACTCATGTTCCATGAGTTGATGTTGCCGCTCGCGTCGTCGAAGAACACGCACGTATCCACGGGACCGTCGACGGAATAGGGAGCGTCGACCGAAGCGGCGCCCTCACAACCGTCAGGGACGCACCCGGCACAGGGTCCGCAATCGTCGGGGCAGGTGGCGCAGTCTTCTGCGGTACTGCAGGTGCCGTCGCCGCAGCTCGGTGCACCCCCGACAAGTGGCGCAGCATCGACAAGATTGGGGAGCGGCCCGATAGGACGGTCAAGGTCGCCCGACTGGGGCGTGCCCGTCGATACAAGCAGATCCCGCAGGTCCTGCCAGCCCAAGGGCGCACCGGTCGCCTCCTGCGCAATGCTCTGAAGGAGCGCGACGGCACCAGCGACAATGGGCGTGGCGCTAGAGGTGCCTCCGAAGGTAGAGGTGTAATCGTCCTCTTCTCCCAGTGGACCATTGTACAGGTTACCGCCCCCGGTCGTCACCACGTTCTCGCCCCATGCATGCAAGTCGATGCGGCTGCCGAAGTTGGTCCAGCAGGCGGGAGTACGGGAGGAGGAAGCGCTCGCGCCGACGAGGATCGCTCCCGAGTCTCGGACGCTGCGGTCAAAGCGGCTGGAGTAGACCGGATCGTCCAAGTTCACCTCGCCATTCCCCGCGGCTTGCACGACCATGATCCCACTCGCCGTCGCTGTCTCGATCAGATCGAAGTAGCTCTGGAAGTACTCCGTCGGGACGCAATTGCAGCAGTTCGTTCCGCAGGCACAGCTGTCGGTTTCAGGTCCGCCGAACTGCATCTCCAGAACCATGACGTCACCCGGGTCGAGCTCCGCGATCGCGTTCTCCATCGCGGCGGTCACGCCGTTGCCAGTGCCAAGGTGGCTTGCGTAGCCGATGCGCGCCTGCGGAGCGATGCCGGTGACTCCATAGTCGTTCTCGAGCCCCACCATGATCCCAGCCACACCCGTGCCGTGGTCTTCGTCTCCAGGGCCAGGGTCAGGAGAGAAGTAGAATGGCGCAGGAAGGTCCTCGTGGTTCGTGGTCCAGCGTTCCTCGATGTCGATGATGTCGACGTGCTGACCACGCCCGCCGGCGAAAGCTCGAGCAGCGGCCACGCCGATCCCGTTCGGGCCAGTGCTGGTGTATCCTTGCAGAGGAGTGAAGTCCGGGGTTCCACCCACTTGCGCCGGCTGCGGCGGTGGTTGCACGTAGGCGATCTCCACGCTGGCGAGCGAGTTCAGGTCTTCCAGCAGTTGGACCAACTCCTGACGACTGCCACCATCCCAAGCCACGTCGAAGTACGTCGACAGATCCGCCAAGCGGCGTCCGCTGCGGCGCTCGCCGCGCTCTCTCAGCTCCGCCAGCTTCGCCGCGGGGAGCGCGAAGTGCCGCTTCACGGTTCGCCCCCGCTCGGAGAGTCGCTGGGTCGCGGCGCGGAGGTCCGACTGGACCCGAGCGAGCGTGAGGCTCGTGGTCGCAGTCGAACGGGAACCCAGGCCGCCGCTCCTCAGGGTCGAGCCCCGCATGCTGACACCGGTGCCCTCGTGAAACTTGACGACGACCAGGGCATTGGACAGGTCATCAGGGATATGCTGTGTGGCCGTGGCCTTGTCGGGGGCCGGGCGCAGCCCGGCGCGGGTCGTCGCCTGGCTCGTCGTAGAGGGCGCGTTTCCCAGTTCTCCGTCGCTGCAGGCCGGAATGGCCAACAAAACCCCTGCCATGAGCAAGGGCAGACTGGCTAATCGCAAGCGCATCGAGCCCAAGAGGCGGATCCTTGATTCTTTCTTTTCTTTCATCGTGCATTCTCCCACCCGGATACGGGTTTCCGATACCTGTGGCACGATTCGACGTTTGCCAGGTCGTACCCTGTCAGGGCGCGCATTTTATCACACTGGAGCCCACGGCCACGGGCCATTGATTGGCTGATGGCCCGAGTCGGGCCTCGATAGCTTTACGTCGCTGTGGCGATCGCGGTGCCGCACGCGCGACCTCGCTCAGCCAGGCGGCGGTGTCGCTCCGTGGTTCACTGCACGCGTCGATTCAGTGCCTGAAGCAGATCATCGCGAAGCAGGTGCCCCCACCGAGGGTGAACACCGTGACGCTGTTCCAGCCCGCTGCAATGGGATCGAGAAAGAAGTCGGCTCCGTAGCGCGTGTGGGGCAAGTCCCCGGTAACCCCGCTGGGCGGGACTGGCTCTTCTTCTGACCCAGCGCCGAGCGAAGCTGCGCCCTGTGGATCCGTGTGGCTATTCGAGGCAGCCGCGGGTGTTGTCGAGGTCGTGTGGCGCTGGCTGAGCCTGTCCGCCTGCATTGGTAGCGTCATGAGCATGATGCCCCCAGGCCGCAGCACACGTCGGCATTCCTTGAGCGCCTGAACTGGCTGGGCAACGCGGTGCAGCACGTCGGCATGGATGACCAGATCGAAGCTCTCGCTCGGGCGCGGCAGTCGGTGCATGGCTTCGGGGGCCTGCGTCTCCAGCGCCGGGCCGAGGAAGCGCTCGAGGTCCTCGTGGAACGCTCCCACATGGCCGATGACCAGTACGCGAGCCGAGCGCAGGTGCCCGGCAACCAACAAAGCCTGAAGCGAGCCGGGCCAATCCGTGACCGTCGCGATCGCGCTCGCGAGGGTGAGGTCGCGCAGGGACGAGCCACATCCTCCGCAGGCAACGAGCTCGCGCTGGTGCAGCAACTCGGCCCCGCCCAGGTCCTGCTCGAGCCTTCTCTGCTCGTCTGCCTCTGCTGTCAGAACGCGACCGCAGACGGAACAGGGCCTCGAGGCGAGGCAAGCCCGAAGCTCACACGGCTTCGGGTAGAGTCGTGTCGATGTCTCCATCGGAACGTGGCCTGGCGCTGTCATCGACGAACACTCCCTTCCAGTGGCTGGTGAGGCGGTGCTGCTGCGGCTGATTGGCGCGTGGCAGAGCGCGCTCCCGTCGATTCACCAGATAGCATGGCCGCCATGGACTCGAGGTCGGCGGCTTGGGCTGGGCGCCGCCCGGCTTCCTCGCGGAGGCGCCTTGCAATCTCGGGGAAAGACCTAGCGGTGAGCTCACGCATACCCCTGATGGCGTCGAACTCGTCAGGGGAAAGCGCAAAGTCGATGGGATAGAAGAAGCGCTCGGCGTCTGAGGCTACGAGGGCAAGAGCCCACTCTGGCGCATTGCGCAGAATGGCCTGAACCGTGGCGCGGAACTGATAGTCTTGAACGTCCTTGGCCGGACACCTTGCACAGACGGTCTGCCCCCCGTCACCCCCATTGAAAAGCTGCCGTGCGGCTTGGAACGAGTGGTTGTTCCAGACATCGAGCACCGTCGTTTTTTCATCGATCCGACCTAGGTCGTCCTTCTCGTGGTTGGACACGCAGCACGCTCCAACGCCCCCGTCCGGATAGGGCGCGATACCACCGTACAGCCAGTCACACTTCTGGTAGCGTGGGCCGAGAGCGCCGCGGGGCGTACCGAGAAGGGTGTTACCAGCGACGCGTCGGAAAGGCGTGTCACAGCGCTCGAGACCACGATCGATGGCGGGACCCGAAGTGGCGTGGCCAAGCAGGTCGAGTCCTGTATGTTGCTCCGGATTGGGGGGCGCCGCGTCGGGGGGAACGACGCCCGGGTAGAGCTCTAGCAGGTCGACGCCCCAAGCCGCTGCGATAAGGCGCGCGTCGCGGATCTGGTGCTCGTTGTGCTTGAAGAGGAGAAAGCGCCACTCGATCAGCGGATATTCCAGATTCAGCCGCTGCTTCGTCTGCACGAGGCGCTGAAGGTTGTCGATGACCAGGCCGAAGTCCCCGCCACGCCGGTATTGGGTGTAGGTGTCCGGAAACGTGCCGTCCAGGGAGACGGTGATGATCCCGAGCCCGCAGGTGAGCAGGTCCTCAATGGCTTGGTCGTTGAGTGGCACGCTGAGGTTCGTCGAAAGGACCGAGTAGATCTCTTTGCCCTGCGTCTGACGAACCAGCTTCGTGAAGTTCTTGTTCAGAAGGGGCTCGCCAGTGTTGAAGTAGTGAATCAGGAAGAGCGAGTCACCGAGCGCGTCGATGAGGCCGGCGTGATGCTCTTGTGACATCGTCCTGCGCACACGCTGTAGGCTCTTGTCACCGAGTGCGCAGTAGGGGCACGACAGTTGACAGGCCGACGATGGATCGATCACGGCGTCGATGGGCAGCGAGTGGACGACCTCTCGCCGCGCGCGTCGATCGAGCAGCATGAGGAAGAAGTTGGTGTACTTCCTCCATTCCAACTCTGGATCGCGAATGGCCGGAAGCAGTAGCGGGAGGGATAGATCAGCCATGGGAGTCCTTGGAGAGCCGACCGAAGCCAGTGGCTCGGAGCAGCCGCGATGCACTGAGACGAGGGGGACCGACCATCATTCACCCTGCGTCAGAGGAGTACAGCCTTCTGCCAGGCGTTCATGGGCCTCGTAGAACGTGCTAACGAATGCGTCAGCGAGTGCCGGCCACCGCTCCAGCGCTGGAATCAGGACGTCGCGAACGGTCTCGCGGATATCGTCCTCATGCGGTGGTTCCGTGCGCGAGGTCATGACGTCGCGTAGCTCGCGCACCAACGAACTCACCGTCGAGATATGCGGTCGGATCGCATCGAGGCCGGGGAGGAGCTGCTCGGCTTCTATCGCTTCTGCCTCGAGATTGGAGAGGGAGGGCACTAGAAGCTCCATTGCCTCTAGTATCATGGCGGCAAATCCAAACCGACTTCTGTCGATGGCGGCTTGCACGTGTTCGTTGGCCGCGGCGACGGCCGAGCTGGCACGCGTGAGCGCTTGCACCGCCCTTTCGTACTCATAGACCCGGTAACCATTGAACCGCAGCCAGTCGCCGGCTGCATCTCGCGGCGGCGCCAGATTGAGCCGCAGGCAGCGCCGGCAGATGGGGTGCACGCGACCCTCCACATGCGCTTGACGCAGCTCCCGATAGCGCGGGCCATTCCAAATCTCTTCGACCGTTCGTTCGTGGAGGTTGCCCAAGGAGAAGGCGGGGTTCTTGGAGGCGAAGGCGCAGGGCTTCGTGTCGCCAGCGGCCGTCACGTACATCGTGCGGTAAACGAGCGGACAGGGTTTCTCGAGACGAATCCCCTCCTCCTCAGGCGTCGCCCGCTCTGACTCGAACTCATCGTCGGCGACCTTCGGACACCCGTGGCGAAAGCTGTCGAGGTACAGCTCCAGGCCTCGCTCTCGCGCCCGCGCCTCGGCGGCTTGCAAGAGGGGCTCGTGCTGTTCGGGGTCGTAGGTGATGGTTTCGTGCTGGATCTCGCCCAGGTGTGGATAGACGACCATCGGCTTCAGATCGATCCCGGCCACGCCGTGCTGCCCAGCGAAGTCCACCAGCTCCACCAGGCCCGGGAGCGTGGAACGAAAGGCGATGGCGTTGAAGTGGATGCGGGGCCACTCGGTGCCCAGTCGCTGCTTTTCCTTCTGGAGGCGCTCGAGGTTCTTGCGGAGGAGCTCGAAATGCCCCCGCTCGTAGAGATGCTCGTACAGCCGTGGGTCGGCAGTGCTGATCGAGATGAAGAGTCGTGTGACCTTCGCTTCGATGAGCTGTCTCGCCCGCTCCTCCGAGAGCATTCGCCCGTTCGTGAAGAACTCTACGAACACGCCCTGAGCCCGTGCCGCGGTGGCGGTGGCGACCAGGGCAGGGTTCATGAACGGCTCTCCATGACCGTGCAGGCACGTGAACGCTGCTCCAGCGAAGAACGGAACGACCTTCTCCAGCAGCGGTTCTGGCATTAGCCCGCTCCTGCCATAGGCGCGGTCGGGCTTTCCGTGCAACATGCAGAACTTGCAATTGAGATTGCAGCTGTTGGCCATCTCGAGGTCCAGCTCGAGCGGCATATTGCGGGCGGTGGGTTTCAGCTCCAGGAGCGACAGGACGTAGCGTGCGTAGTTCTGCTGCTTGATTTGCCGGAGCGGCTCCGAGGCGTCTCGAAGTGGAGGAGGGCCTGCGCTGCAGCCTGGCTCGGGACTGGTGCTGCTGCGGAGGGTGGGGCGGTCTGCGGCGCACGCAGCGGTCGGCGAAGTCGTCATGGGTGACAATCCGGACACAGCAACGGACGTGCCGAGTCCAAGACTAAGGGGGTTTGGGTTGAACGCGCGCAGCGTCAGCGACGCAGCGCGACAAATGGCTGACAGCTGTCAGAAGCATGACGTGCAGCACCTTTCTCCTCCTCCTGCCGCCAATTCTTGGGGGGAACACGCTCCGGAAGCGCGCACCGTGCGTTGCCGTGGCCCAGTTTCGCGCTTCTGGGCCTCAATTGGGGGAAGGGATGGACGTATTGAAAGGCACCCGGACGTCAGCCATTGGCGCTTCGATGGGAGCCGCGTTGGTCCGGAGGTAAGAATGGGCGCACCAGACACCTTGCAGTACCAGATCGAGGAGCGGTGGGCAGAGCTCGTTGAGAAGCGCAGGGTCATGGGTCCTTCGATAGGTGAACGCTGCCCGTACAAGAAGCGTGAATCCGCGCTTCAGAGTTTTGGGCGTCCGTACGAGCGCTTCTTCTCCGACCAGGTTATCGCCGTCGAGAGGGGAGCCATGGCGAGACGCGGGCTAGGGGAAGAGTATGAACGTATGGCGCTGCGCTTCGATGCGGGCGACATTCCCGTCGAGCAGATCGTCGATTTCGGCGAGGCCTGTTTCAGCGACGGTTCCGTGGCGCATGCCGAGAAGTGCTTCATGCTCGCGGTAGAGAGAGACCCGGGCAACAGCAACGCCCTGAATAACCTGGGAGTCATTGCTTTTCAGCAAGGTCAGTTCGAGCAGGCGGAGCGCCTGTGCTTTCTCGCATTCGAACAGAGCCTGGATAAGCCGTACTGGCACGCCGAGGCAAAGAACAACCTGCTGGCGATGTATACACGGCAGCCTCATCTGCTCTACACGGACACCGATTCCTACGTCTACTGCCCGTGCTGTCGGGGGACTTTTCCCACGTTCCTGCCGTTTGCGATCCCGTCCATGTTCAACGAGCTATGCCCCGAGTGTAACTCATTGCCCAGGCACCGCATGCTCTGGTCGTACATGAAAGAGCGGCTGAATCTAGAGAGGCTCCACGGCGCCAGGTTGTTGCATTTCGCTCCGGAGGGAGTTCTAAGACAGCACTTTGCCGCCCTCCCCGAGATCGAGTACGTCACCGTGGATCTCTACATGCACGACGTCACCTACAGGATGGATATTACTGACCTGCAGTTCGAGGACGACAGCCTTGACGCGATTGTTTGTGTTCATGTGCTGGAGCACATTGTCGATGACGCGAAGGCGATGCGGGAGCTCTACCGGGTACTGCGACCCGGTGGGTGGGCCATCCTCCAGTCTCCGCTCGATCCTCTGCGCGCTCAGACCTACGAGGATGAGAGCGTCGTCTCACCCGAGGACCGTTTCCGGTACTTTGGGCAGCATGACCACGTTCGGATCTACGGAACAGACTATGGGGACAGGCTGCGTCGAGCGGGGTTCAAGCTTACGGTCGATCCGTACTGCCGCTCGCTGCCCGGGGAGTTGGTTCGCCGATGCGCCATGGACCCGAATGAGGATATTTATCTCTGCCGTAAGGGGTGAAAGGGCTTCACCTGCGGGGGCCTCAGTCATGGCGTCGGTTCCTGCGAGCCATATGGCTGCCCCGTGTCGGGCAGAGTGCGCGCCGCGCGGAGCTGGGGGAGAGAGCTTAAGTGACGACATCCAGCCGGCGTATCCTCGATGCGTGGGCTGAGGTGCTCGATGGGCGCAGTCCCCAGGGTGACGACCATGGAGAGCCGATGAACGAGAGAATCCGCGTACCCGAGAGGGCCACAGGCCTGCGTAAGATGCCCCCCGAGCGTCTGGCGCTCTATCGCTTCCTCATGCCGGCGGTCGAGGGGCGGCAAGTCCTGCTCGTGGGCTTCGGTTCCGGCCATGGCGCAGAGTTGCTCGCCGAGCGCGCCGAGCGAGTCGTCGCCGTCGAGGACCGCGCAGTCCTGGTGAGCTCCGCCACGGCGCGCTTCTCTCGCCTCCGCGAGAGGTTGACCTTCGCCCAGCTGGGCGAAGGTGGGCTCCCGTACAGCGACGCGAGCTTCGACGTCGTGTGCTGCTTCGAGCTCGAGCGCTGGGGCGAATCCCTCGAGGAGACCCGGGACGAGCTGCGGCGCGTGTTGCGTCCCGATGGACTGTTGGTCGTCTCGGGGTCCGAGCTGGCGGCGGTGCCACTGCGCTCGCTGCTCGAGCCGCGGTTCGACGCGACGCGCGTCTTCGAGCAGTCCAGCTACCGCAGCGAGTCCTTCGCCGAGCTCCTCTCGGAGGCAGATCGACGGAGGTCGTCAGACTCCCAAGCGTTTGTGTCGCAGTCCGACGCGGGGAGTTTCGTGGAGTCGGGGTGGCTAGGGCCGAGCGCTGCGGGGGAAGCACGGGCGGAGGGCACCCGCAGGGGCGTGGTGGCCGTCGCCGGACCATCACCGGAGGCCATGGTGCGACTCGGCGCGCGCCTCGTGCATCGGCCCGCCGAGGAGTCCGGTGTGTCGCCTGGTGGCGAGGAGCCCAGCGAGTTCGCCAATCCCTTTCTGGTGCAAACGCTGAGGGACGCGGAGGCCCAGAGGTACCAAGCTACGCTCAAGGCAGAGCTCTGGGAACAGGCGAGCGCCATGGCCGGAGAGCTGCGGCGGGAGCTGCTCGCGGCCGCGGTACCTCCGCCTCTCGAGGCCGAGACCGGTACCTACGATCTGCTTGTTCCCACCTACAACAACCCCGAGATCACGGCGCGCTGCCTCGACTCGCTGCTTGCCAACACCGACCATCGCCACAGGCTCTACATCGTCGATGATGCGAGCCCCGACCCCCGCATGGCTCCGCTGCTCAGCGCCTACGCCGAGCGTTTCCCGCACGTTCACTACGAACGCCTGCCGCAGAATCTTGGGTTCCCCGGAGCGGTCAACACGGGCCTCGCCAGGACGGAGCACGACGTCGTGCTCATCAACTCGGACACCGAGTTTCCGCCCAGCTGGTTGGGACGCTTGGAGCGCTGCCGACGAAGCGACAAGCGCATTGCAGCGGTGAGCCCGCTCAGCAACAATGCGACGATTTGCTCCGTCCCGAAGCTGAACGAGAAGAACGTGCTGCCTGAGGGCATGGACGTCGAGAGTATGGACCGTCTGGTGCAGTCCACGTCCCTGCGACGCTATCCGCGCGCCCCGACAGTGGTCGGCTTCTGTATGCTGATGACTCGGGAAGCGCTCGACGCAATAGGGCAGCTGGACACCCTTTTCGGGCGTGGGTACGGCGAGGAGGTGGACTGGTGCCAGCGAGCTTGGGCGCAAGGCTTCGAGTGTGCTTTGTGCGACGACCTCTACGTGTACCACCACGGTGAGGTGGGCTTCTCCCACGTTTCCGGGCGGAAGGAGCTTCAGCAGGCGAACGAAAGGAAGCTGGCAGAGCGTTGGCCCAGCTACCACCGCCACGTGGAGACCTACTGCCTGACCAATCCTCTACGGCTTCAGCAGCAGCGCTTGTTCGCGGCGCTCGAACCTCAGGGGTCGGCTCGCCATCGAGTGCTGCACGTGGTGCATAGCTACGACGCGCGAGGAGGCACCGAGCGCTTCGTTCGCGGCCTCGTCGAAGGGCTCCGGGAGCGGCTGGACAGCACTGTCTATTCACCTCTCGGCCTTCCGCCAACCATAGACGCCTTGCTGAGGGAAACCTCTGGCGTGAAGCGGGTCCACCTGAACGTGCAGACGTTCCCCATGGAATACTCCATTCGCGGTGCCCTCGTCAGCCTGCGATCCCGCAACGCCGAGCGCCTCTTTGCAGAGGTGGTTCTCGGCAGCGGCGCGGAGGTGGTCCATTTCAGTCACCTCGCGAATCTCGGTAGCCTGGCGTTGCCCCTCGTGGCGAAGGCGCTCGGTACCAAGGTAGTCGTGGTGCTGCACGACTACTATCTCTTGTGCCCGGATTGGAACCTGGCCACGGAGGAACGGCGAGCTTGCGGCCGGGCGAGGGTCACGCCTGAAGACCCTTGTCTCGGCTGCATGTCATCGAGGGCACAGATAGCTCCGACTGCTTCCACGCCCAGTTGGCCGGCACTGCTCCGTGAGCGCGATGCCCTCTGCCGCGCCGCAGCGGAGGCAGCGGACGTTCTGGTCGCCCCCTCCAAGTTCGTCAAGGAGCAGTTCCGACGCGCTTGGGGCGACGGACTTGCGGATCGCATCGTCGTCATCCCCCACGGAACGGATCCATTGGAGACTCCCGTCGTGTACTACCCGCAGCCCGAGCTGCGCGTTGCATTCCTGGGCAACGCGACCCTGGAGAAGGGTCGAGACGTGTTCTTCGAGGCTGCGCGCGCACTTCAGGGTTCGAAGGTGCGCTGGCGGGTCCTGGGTGCTCTCGGTCCAGATGGCTCGGCTCCGCCGGGCAACGTCGCCGTTCACGGGCCCTACGATCCATCGGAGCTGCCGCGGCTCCTGAGCGACGTGGATGTCGTCGTCATAGCCTCGACTTGGCATGAGACCTACTGCTACACGGTCGATGAAGCATTCCGCGCCGGTGTGCCCGTGATCGGCACGTCGATGGGCGCTATCCAGGAGCGGATCCGTCACGGGCAGACCGGGCTGCTCGTTCCTCCTTCCGACGCTGATGCGCTGGCGGCCGCGGTGCGGCGCTTGGACGAGGATCGCGAGCTCTTGGCGAGGCTGCGGCGTGGGGTCGCCGAGCTCGCCCTCAAGAGCCGCCAGGAGAACATCGAGGAGTACGCGGAGCTCTTGACCCCACAGCGGGCTCGCGACCTGCACGCCCAGCTCATCCGCCAGGGCATGCTCCAGAACGCCCGCATCGCTGTCCCCCCGCAGCAGCCTCTCGCCGCGATGCAGGCCTCATCCGATGCTGTGCCGGCTGCTGAGGTCTCGGCTGCGCGCGGCCTTGCCCAAAGCAACCCTCAGTACAAGCCCAAGCGCGGCAAGAAGCGGGTCAAAGCGCGTAGGGGGCGCTGAGGCCATCCGGTGCGCCTCGGCCGCGCTCGTGCGGCGGGGAGCACGCCGCGGCTCATCCCAACAGGCGCAGCCCTGTCCCCTGCACGACGGCCTGGCGCCCAGGCACCTGCCACGGGGCGGGCGCCGAGCCTCGCAGGGTCATTGGCGCGTCGAGCTTGGCGCCGGGGCCCGAGTGAACGACGTGCTGGAACTCCCTTTCCCAGTGTTCGAGCTGCCCAAGCGTGGCTACGGAGATGGGGCTCCCGAGCAACTCGAAGCTGCGACAGATGAAGCGCTCGCGGGCCTCGAGCTCTCTCGACGTGGCTCCCGCGATGGCCAGCGCGTGGTGTGCCCAGACGCCGACGAGCCCCCGATAGAACACCCAGTCCAGGGAAACGGGCTGACTAAAGCGCCATTCGCGGTCGATATACACCCAGGGGCTGCCGCCATGACGGAGCAGGTTGTCCGGGACGCAGTCGACGAACTCCCCACGCAGCCGATCGGTATGCCCAGGGGCTGCGTGCTCCTCCGTGAAGAACGCGAGCCACTCCCCGAGGAGCAGGGCGTAGGCTTCCTCGGCACCCTGGTGCTGGCGCAGTGCCCGCACCATGGCTAGGGACATCGACTCGGCACCGGCGACGTAGGGCTCCGGTTCCAGCACGTGAGTGACAAGCCCCGCGTCCACGGTGAGAGGGATACCCGGATCCAGGCGCTTCTTCTGCACCTGCGGCGCGCCGTCGGTGTCGACAGTGAGCACCGTATCGGTTCGGAACGTCGGGTGGCGGGTCGTGTTCAAGCGCCGAGCGACCCACGCGGGAGCGGCCAAGGGTGGTGCTTCGCCGCTGCCCTTGCGCGCCACCAAGAGGAAGGAATTGGAGAGCTCGGGTAAGAGCCCGTTTCCTGCGAGCTCCCTCAGCGCCAAGTGGTCGTCGAAGAGATAGTCGCGCGGGCGAGAATAGTCCTCGAAGGGTTTGCGGCACCAGTCGCTCAGCCCAAGTCTGACAGCGCGCTCCGGGTCGCAATACTCGGCGTTGACGAGGGAGCTCGGGATCTTGTAGTCGGGAAACGGGAGGATGAGAAAGGACGGATCCAGCCCTGCTCGACGTACGAGTCCCTGGAGGGCCGCGCGACCGAAGGTGCGCACGCCGATCTCGTCAGGGTAGCCTTCGATGCTCGAGAAGCGGGCCAGGCCATGATCCTCGCCGCAGCCGCTGAAGTACTTGAGCCCGAACTGGTTCTCGATCGCGATGAGCAGCTGTCCCCCCGGACGGAGCCGAGCCGTGGCCCGCTCGATCAGCTCGAGCCAGGGATCGCTGGCCTCGCGGCGGTAGACTCCCGCGTACTCCAGCACCCCGATGAGCGTCACGAGGTCGAACCGCTCTTCGAGCTCCACCTTGAAGAAGTCGCCAACGAGGATGCGGCCACGGTTGAGGTCCCGGCAGCGCAGTTGGCACAGACGGGCTCGCGACGGGCTGCCCTCGACGGCGGTGACTTCGCCGCCGCACTCCAGCATGTAGCGAGTGATGGCTCCGCAGCCTGCGCCAAGCTCGAGGATCCGCGCCCCCGCGGCGAGCTCCAGGCCACGTAGAAGGTTGGAGCGCTCGCTGGAGAGGTGATAACGCGACGGCCAGTCGATGGCCTTGCCCTGAAGCTCGCTCGAGAGGGAGCTCAGGTCGCGGGCCTGGGCTAGGGTCGTCTCCAGATACGCTTCGACGGTTTCGCCGTCCGTGTAGTCGATGACGGCGTCCGAATCCTTGGGGAACCAAAGGCCGTCGCGCTCGAAGAAGTCGTCTGGGAACTTCATGGGGTCTTGCGCGTCATTGTCGCGCGCAACGCGGGGGGCGCGCAACCTCGCTGGATCCCATGGGAAAAGGAAACGGTCGCCAATGGGGTGACATGTCGTTCGGGGAGCGGCCCAGCGGCTTGCGGTGCCATGACCCCGCAGCCGCCAGAGGCGAGCGCTCGGCGCCTTTTCCGCCTCAGTCCGTATGTGCCGGGCGTGCCAGCTCCGCGCTCCGGGCGCCCATGATTCCGCCAGCTCCCTCGGATCGCGAATTCAGGTCCTTGCCGTGCCCGAGCGCCGATTGGACGCATCTCGTGCGCGCAATCTCGCTGCGGGGCCCGCGCACGATTGAGAAGGGAGGCACGTCCCGCGACACGACAGAGTTGGCGCCGATGGAGCTGTGATGCCCAACGCGGCTGTGGCCAACGATGCACGCTCCGGCACCAATGTCGACCCCATCCTCGATGATTGGTTTTGCCCAGGGGTAGGCTCGACTCGACACGCCGAATGTCGTGTTCTGGCGCACGTGGACATCGTTGCCGATCTCGCGCGCACCGAGCACCATCCCGCCGTGGTGCCAGATTCTGACGCGCCGGCCCACCTTGACCGTATAGTCGAGCTTGATTCCCAGGAAATTCCGTATGGCACCGGCCCAAACCTTGTACGCGACGCTCAACGGGGCGCGAGCGAGCTTGGGGCGGACATCCATGCGCAGATTGCCGAAGCGATGTACCGCCAACGCTAGAAACCCTGGGGACAGCAGCTCGAAGTCATGGGTGGCGAAGTCTTCCCATAACAGATCGATGAAGTGGAGCTCTTGTGGGTTCCGGTTCTTGCTTCCGTCAGCGAGGGGAGGGGCGTTGTGCGGGCCTCCGCGACCATGGCGCCCCTCGCTGCGCACCAAGGCTGGTGTCTCGGGCCGCGTGGTGAGGCTTCCGAGCGGCGTGAAAGCGTTCCGACAGAAGTCGCGCAGCAGAGAAGGGGCTTCGTCACGATCCCGCCGTTGGACCATGCACCGGGCGCGCCAGATACCCTCTCCCGCCAGCCAAGCTGCATCGGCGACGCGCGCATAGTACCGCCCGTGGTTCTTGGTGAAGAAGCGTCGTCGTGATTCAAAGAGGTAGTCGGGGACGCGACGCTTCTTGGCTTCGGCTCCGGTGGCGTTCGTGCTCTTGCCGACGCTGTGGATGATCACGCTATCAGGGTTCTGCCACGTCGGCCAGCCAGCGCGCAGCGCGCGGAGACACCAATCGGTTTCTTCGTAGTAGAGAAAGTACCCTTCGTCCATCAAGCCTACGTCATCGATCACTTCTCGCCGTACCATCATGCCCGCCCCGGAAACCCAGTCCATTGGTCCGGGCCGATCAGGAACGGAGACATGAACGGCTGCCTTGCTCAGTAGCTTCGTGATCGGGCCAGAACGTGCCCCGCGCTCGAACTCCCCCAGGAAGCTATGAAACCGCCAAGCAGAGGGTCGCACGCTCCCGTCTTCGTTGAGGACTCGATTCCCAGCAATCCCCACGTGGACGTGGCGGTCCATGAAGAGCACCATCTGAGAGATGGTGTCTGGAAACACTCGGGCGTCGGGATTCAATAGATACACGTAGTCGGGGCGCCATCCGTGCTCGGCAGCGGTGACGATGGCCAGGTTGTTCCCGTAGGCGAACCCACCGTTTCTGGGAGCTTGGTACACGCTGACCCAATCCCAAGCCTGCTCCTCGACGAGAGCATGGAGCGATTCGTAGGATCCGTCCCGCGAGTCATTGTCGACGACGCATACCCCGAAGTCATCGAAGGTTTCCCGCGACGCGCTCAGCGAACGAAGCGCTGCCGAGGTGTAATCGCTGACGCGATAGTTGACGATCGCGACTAGTACACGGGGAGTGTGGGGCTGCGTTTCCTTTTCTTGCTCGGTCGGTCGCGGCTCGGGTGCAGGGGGCGATACGCTCATGCACGAAATATATCTGTCCGATCGTCAAGGAGAAGCTCTGGAAGCTCCAAAATGGGGTGCTTGAAGCAGACGACCAGAGACAAGTTTGCCCCACGTGGGGTGCGATTCGCGCATTCAGCATCGACATGTTTGACGACGCGGATCGGAGCGGCTAGTGTTGCCGCTGCTCGGTTCGAGCCCTGACGAGGACGACCCGTACCAGGCAGGAACGACGGGCCGTGGAGGTGATTCGATCCATGGCTTGGCTCATCCTGTTACTCGCTGGAATCCTCGAGATCGCTTGGTCGCTCGGACTGAAGTATACGGAGGGCTTCACGCGGCCCGGCCCCAGCGTCATCACCGGGCTGGCGATGGCGGCGAGTATGGTTCTGCTGGCTCAAGCTGCACGCACGCTGCCAATTGGAACCGCCTACGCGGTCTGGGTCGGGATTGGCGCGCTCGGTGCCGCGATTGGTGGGGTCGTTCTCTTCGACGAGGCGATGCCTCCGCTTAGGCTCGTCTTCATCGTGCTGCTGATCGTGTCCATCGTGGGTCTCAAGCTGACGTCGACGTCCTAGCTGCTGGCTGCGAGCGGGACCCTTCGCGTGCGGCGTCAACGTAGCCGAGGTGCGCGGCAGCCGTGACCAAGGACGGCCAGAGATGTCTTGGCTGGGTTTTGTGTGAGCCGACGCCGGACGTCCGCGCGGCGTGTGGGCGCCCGACGAGTCTCCGGGGCGCCAGCAGGCAAAGACCGCAGGCTCCGCGACGACAGGCGCGCGCCACAACTCTACTGTTCAAAGCAGTAGAGGCGGGCGGAGCCACTGCAGAGGAAATGGGCGCCGGGCATCTGACTCCACTCGTCGAGATAGCCAGCTCGTCCCACCGACCCGAGACCGTTCGACGCCGTCCAGCCCTCGCACGTCTCACCTGTGGTCTGCCCCAGGGAATCCGTGCCGGTCCAGACTGGGAACCAAGCCTCGCCCCTCGTTCCCGTCTCATCGTAGAGGATTGGGTTCGTTAGCTCGAGACCTGCCTCCGTCCAGTTCCCCGCGATGTTAGCTTCTGCGTCGAGAAGGGTGTAGCCAGACGGTCGACTGAAAGTCGACGATGGAGACGTGCTGGCATCGCTGAGCCATGCCCTCCACTCGCCGCCCAGATCTGCCATGTCAGCATGGTGTTGGCAGATGGCGTCGCCAGTGGAGACCCCGCCGAAATTGCCAGGGTACTCGAGGCTCGTCATGAACACCCGCCGTGAACCTCCCCCGGAACCGGTGCAACCCTGATGGACGAGCTCCTCACCCGAGCTGGGCCAGAAGTAGGACACAGCGGAGCACTCCCCGGGGCATGCATAGGTGCACGAGAAGCGCGTGATGATCTCGTTACCGTTGCCGCCGCAGAGGGTGTGGACGTGCCACTCGGCCGTGATGACGCCGTTTAGGCAGTTAGCCGTGAAACCACATTGAAAGGATGGCACCTGCGAGCAGTCCGAGGAATAGCCGGGCGGGATGCAGACCTCGCCGGGGCCTTGCCCGCCGGAGGGGGTCCCCGCGGCTCCTCCGCCGTCGATGACGCCGCCTTCTCCGCCCCCTGAGATTGTCCCGGTACCGGCAGTGCCGCCCTGGGCGGCACCACTGACACCGGATGGGTCGTCGAGACCGGCAGTGCCGCCGCCGCCAGTGTTGCCCGCCGCCGCTCCGTGGCCCGCCTCTCCGTTCCCTGCGGCGCCCTGGTCGCCCGCCTCCCCGTTCCCTGCAGCGCCCTGGTCGCTGTCTCCACCAGCGCCTTCTACGGGTTCCTCGTGCTCGCGGCCGCCACTCGCTGGCCCTTCGCGGGTCGAGCCGTTGCCTGCGACGGTGCGTCCCGCCGCCCCGTCGCGCGGTGAGCCAGCACCCGCTGTGCCACCGGAGCCAGCATGTGCCGGTTCGAGTGTGTCAGTCGTTCCCGCGCCGCCAGCGCGGTCAGCTCCCTCATTGCTCCTCCCGCCAGACACGGCCGATGCCCCGCCGGTGGAGCTTTGTAGGGGGCCACCCTGTGGATCTGAGCTCGAGGAACTGCAGTTGGATGCGATGATTGCCGTCAGTATGCATCCCAAACCCGTCCGCGAGCGCCGTGCCAGTAAGCTCAGGTTGTTCATGATGGGGCCCTGCAGCAACTTGCGTGCCCAGGCGGAAAGAGACCATCTACTGCAACGGCGGCGGTCACAACGCCGCCCATTCGATGGGTCATGGCACGTGCTCACGCGGTGCCGCTCATCCATCGGCAGGGCCGTCCCGGCGGGCTGCCGTTCACCACGTCTCACGGGTTTCGAAGCGCGTGGCTCGCGTGTCGATCGCGGTGTATGAAAACTGGCCGCCGCAGCAGCTGCCGCTGTTCAGGTAAAGCCTGTCGCCGTGCAGCGCGCGTTCGGCGATGTGGGTATGGCCTGCCACCACAACATCGGCGTCCCAGCGCGCCGCCGTGTGGATGGCCCAGCGTTGAAAGGTGCTGCTCGGGCCAGACGCGCTCCAGCCGGTGAAGAGCCCGTCGATGCGGCTCGCCGCGCGATAGACGGCGCCAAGTCGCAGCCGGCGCAACCATCCCCCGAACCAGACGCCAAGTTCTGCGAGCGCGCGTGCGCGGTGCCACAGCCAGTCATGCTGATGGCCATGGGTGAACAGCATCCGGGTCGAGCCGTCGCGTAAGAGGATTTGCTGCGAAGCTCCTGCGCGCTGCGCGATCCAATCGTGGTTGCCGTAAACGTAGCGGTACTTCTTCCCCTCGAAACGTCTCGCCAGTTCGGGGTGCGCGGCGCGGGCTGCGCGGTACTCCTGCATAGGCTGCCCGGGCAGTTCCGTCGTGAGCGTCTCCCAGATGTCGCCCAGAAGAACGATGCGGTCGAAGGCTCGCTCCAGATAGCTCAAGAACCGCAGGAACTCCCCGTCGTCGTGGCCAAAGGCGTCCGTTGTGGGCCGCGCGCCGAGGTGAAGATCCGAGATGACGGCAATGTACATGATGGATTCCTTTCTCCGGTCGGTTCTCACCTGACCGGGTGACGCGCTGGAGTCATCCGCGGCAGGAATCGGCAACAAGACGAGCCCTTGTCGTCACGGCCTCGCTAATCTTCCAAGTGCCAGCGCGGGGCATCCTCAAAAATCCGGACCAGGCGGCACCTGCCAACGATCCATCCGCTAGCCATTCACCGAGCCAGCCTCGAGCTTGGTTCGGTCGCTCCTGATCGAGGCCGGCGCCGAGCCGGCGGAGATAGCGGCGGTTGTGGCGCTCATGAGTTCCCACGGGAGGCGAGACCACCAGGGGCAGTCCGAGCGCGGCGTAGAAGGTGAGCTCGCTGGGCTTTGTCCAGAGGATATCGGCGGAGGCGAGCGTCGCGTTGAACGCCGCGTAGTAGCTCTCGAAGTCTCGTTCGTATAGGACACGAACTCGTCCGCCCAGGTGCGTGCCGAGGCTCGCGTCGTCGACCGAGCGTCGTAGGCGGTTGGCAACTGATTCCCGCATTCCCGCCACCAGCGTCACTTCGAGGCGGTCGTCCCGGATCCAGTCGCCGAGGCTGCGTAGAAAGGCACCCGCGACTTCCACCTGCGTCCCCGCGCCTCCCACCGCGAATACGAGGCGCAGGGGGCGCACCACGGCTTTGGGCATCTCCCCCAGTACTCGTTCCAGCTCTCCGCTGTAGGGGTTGCGAAAGCTCCCCTCGGGATCGAGCCTGACGATGCGTTCTGCCAGCCGTGCGCGTGCCGAGTCGGCGTTGTCGCTCGAGACGAGCGCTGGCGGCAGTCGGAAGCCCGTCAGCGTGATGTTCGTCGACGACACTCCGTAGGCCCTGAGCCTGCGTACCACACGGTAGCAGGGAGCGAAGTAGTGGATTCGGCTCTCTGCAGGGTTACGGGCCACCCAAACCCGATGCGCGTCCGAGTCTGTGACGATGCAATAGATCTCCTCGACGCCAGCTAGATCGGCCGCCAGCGCTGGCGCGTAGAAGGTCGTGATGAGAGGAACACGCGCCCCTCTCAGGAGCTCGACCACGCCGCGGCCGAGGCCCAGCGATAACAATCGATCGATCGCCAGAGTCCCGAGGTCGGGCCTGCTCTGGTTGCGTTTGGGGTAGAGCGGTTCAATCTGCGTCAGCCAATCCATCCCGAGGTTGCCTAGCGGAGATTCTCGCAAGGGGACGCGGATGGGCTTCGAGAGCAGGCTATGCCCCCGGAGGAGCCAGCTCCAGAGCTTGTGCTCCCGAGCATCCGCGAGGGGTGGCGCGTCGGCGCGAAGCAGCGGCTGCCCCAGGACTTCGCAGAGCGGCATGGCTGCGCGAAGGTGACCATAGCCCATCGCGGCGCTGACGACAGCGGGCGGGTTGGTTGTCGTCACTGCTCGTCCTCCACCGCGAGCCGTCGGACGAGCGCCGGCCCTGCGGCGATCGACGCGCGCCGCCTGCTCAAACCGAGAGGCGCGAAGCTCTCGATGTAGCTCAGCGGCCCGAGCCGCAGCGACTGCCCCCGCCAGTGCACCGTCTGGGTGCACCAAGTCGTCAGCCACAGCGCGAGCTGTGTCGCGTCCTTTACCATCAACAACAAGGGCGTGAGGAAGGTGATCGGAGTCCTGAGCCGCGCGAGGATCAGGATGTCGCCACCGTAGCGCGCGGTCATTGCCGCGAGCGCGAGCCAGCTCAACGGTCCGCCAAAGCCCGTGGCGACAAGGACGATGAGCCACAGAGCGGAGGGGTTGATGAGTATTTCGCCAGCAAACACCCAGGGGAGCACCCGGCGGCGTAGCTGATTCCAGCGTAGATGCCGCGACAGAAAGCGCCGGACGGACCACTTGCCGTTGATGGTCGCGACTGGATAGCCAGAGACGGCAACTCGGAACCCGGCATTCTCGAGCCAGCGTCCAAGGAGGTAGTCTTCAGCGAGGTAGGGAAGCGCGCGCTCGAGACCTCCGATCGATTCCAGCGCGCCGCGACGAAGCAGCATGGATTTGCCCACGACACAGGCGCGATTCGCGACCAAGTACGCGCCAGCCACGCTTGGCAGTATCGTTGCGTTGAGCTGAAGGTTCTCCAGCTGGGCACCTAGCGTCTTCGAGCCTCTCCCGACCACGAGATTGGTGACGAGGCCCACGCGAGGGTCGTCCGCGTGAGCCGCGATGCTCGTCAGGTAGTCCGGATCCACCCGAACGTTGGCGTCAGAGATCAGCCACCACTCGTAGCGAGCGGCCGCCGACATGCTCAGCAGGTTGGCGACCTTTGGGTTCCCGTGGCGGTCGGGAGCTCCTACGACGATTCGTACTCGAGCCTTGGAGAACTCGCGTTTGAGCTGATGGGCCACGACAAGAGCCGGGTCGCGCGGGTCAGCGACTCCCAGAATGAGCTCGAACTCTGGGTAATCCTGCCTCAGCAGGGAGACGAGGTTCTCGTAGAGCCCCTCGTCCAGACCCTTGAGGGGCTTGAAGATGGTGATGGGCGGCGTAGGACCGGGTGGCGCGCTTCGAGAGAGGAGCCTCAACGCGCAGGCGGCGAGGATGAGCTGCAGCGCTGTGCTCACGCTCGCGATGAGAACCACCACGAGGAGCCATTGAGGTGTGGGATCCATTCTGAGCCACGATCGAAGCAGTGCGCCGTGTCAGCGAGCCGGCGGGCGCGTGTCATGGGTGAAAACTCCCGTCCTGGCTGCATCAGGGCTGCCAGCATCGGCCTGCCCAGGGTCGCGCACCCCATGGGACCTGCTGCTCCTGGCTGCATCAGGGCTGCCCAGCATCGGCCTGCCCAGGGTCGCGCACCCCATGGGACCTGCTGCTCGGCTGTGCGACATCGGAGAAGACACGGCGGCGCTTGTCCAGGCCTAACAGGCAGGTCCTCAGGGACGTATTGGAAGTGGACTCGAAATCTCGACCCCGATGGTTTCCATGCCCGTTGAGCTCCGCACCCCGTTACCGAATCCCTCCGCCCCCTTGCCGCCGTTCAACGCTTGGCCGGTCCAGTTCAGCGATCCGGACGTTGGATTTGCTTGGTATACCCACCCTGGGACCTTGGTCACGCAAGCCACGGCCAGGCACGCCACCGCTCGCGTTTCCAGTGTCTTGAGTGATTGGGTCGACCTCGTTCTCGAACAGCATCGCGAGGAAATAAGTCGTTGTGGGGGTCTGCTAGGGATCCATGATTGGCGGCGCTTTCGCGGCTATGACACCGAGGCTCGGCGCAGGTGGATGGAGCGCATTCAGCGTCGACCGAAGGGATACCTCCGCAAGGGTGTGATCATCGTTGGCGATAACCCGCTGATCAAGATGGCTGTTTCCGGCGCCAACATGATCGTCGCGTTGGCCTCGGGCGGCGATAGCCAGTTCGAGATTGCCACGAACGCGTATCACGTCCTGCAAAAGTACGACGTCCGACGGCCTCGGCCATAGCTCGACTTCGGCGCTTGGCAGAACTGACCCAGTTTCGCTCGGCAGAAGTGACCCACCGCGAGCAGGTTTTTGCGCAGGTTGAGATGCAACCTGAACTCGACCTCGACGAGCACACTGAAGGGTGTTTCGTGGCTTCACCGCTGGGTACGTGGAGGCGTCATGTCCCGGGTAGCCTTCCCGGAACTTCGTGGGCGTGCTTCACGAGCCCTCGCGGCTGGCCCGAGCCGACGCCGGGCTTCGAGCGCGTTGTGCGCCGAGCAGAGCAGACGCAGGTTCGAGAGGTCCCGCTGGCCGCCGAGGCAATGGGGCTCGATGTGATCGATT
>JAEWRL010000125.1 GCA_023398955.1 Pseudomonadota bacterium | reverse complement strand
AGACGCAGACGCAGACGCAGACGCAGACGCAGACGCAGACGCTAATGCCGCTGCCACCAGGGGCCGTCTCCGACGTCCAACCCGCCATCGAATCCGGCTCTCATAGCGTCATGGCACTCTCGAGCGGCGCTTCGCTTCACAGCGCGCCCGTTTCAGCGGCGCGCTCCAGCTCGTTCTGCTCTGCCGTAGAATTACGTAGCTAGCGCCGGCCTACCATGTGACGACCATTTCTCGGTCCGGTACGAAGGGTTGGCGCACGATGGTTACAACGCTTCTCCCCCGTGCGTCGCGGGCGCTGCGTCCCACGTGCGAGGTGCGGATCGGCCCGAGATCGGCGGCGCCGACGACGCGGAAGACCGCGCGCGCGATGGGGCGGTTCCAAGTGAGCGCCGAGGTGACGACGTACTCGGCGCGCCTTCCCGAGTGGCGCTGGCTATAACGGATCTCGAAGGACTTCATCGAGAGCGGCGGGATCGAGAGCACGAAGCGCGCCGAGACGCGATCCGGCGACTCGGGGACGAGGGGGACCTCTCGGCCATCGACGAGGATGGCGGCGGGGGATGGGCGGTCCGCGGCGACGCTCAGCGGAAAGCCGATGGTGTACGCGACGCTCGCGGCGCTTCGATTCACGACGGAGTAGCGGCCGTGGACCTCGAGCTTCGTCTTGGAGACCTCCATTTCCACTAGCTCGGCGGCGAACTCGGCGCTGTGGCGAACGGGGCCAGGGTTGGGCTCGGTGAAGCGCCGCCAGCGGCTCCAGTGCTCGTCGTCGATGTGGGGCAGTCGGGGCGTCCCGACGGCGTCCCCTGCGACGGCGTGGCCCAGCGCGAGCGCGACGTCCATGGACTCGCGCGGGCGCAGGGTGCGCCCCACCCATCCCAGGTTCAACGCCGTCATCGTGCGATTGTCGAGGGGCCGCTCGGGATCTATCTCGGACGGGCCGTGGGCAAAGCGGTTGGCGAAGAGTGTTTCTCCCGGCAGCGGCAGGCTCGGATCGAGGGCGAAGAAGCTCGCTTCGTTGGAGAAGCTCCCCTCCCGTTGCCCGAGGGTGAGGTTTCCCAGATCGACGAGGCCGCCCGCAGTGAAGTCCCCCGCCTCGAAGCGCGCCTCGTGTCGAACGGCACCGAGTGGTGTCCAGCCGACGTCTCCGTCCGAGCTCTTGTAGGTGCCGAGCCACGGATCGTCCCCGCTGTAGAAGTCGAAATGTACGTCGCGTTCGCAGCGATTGGTGATGCGCGTCGCGATGATCCAGAAGCGCGCCGTCGCCCAGGTGGTGGCAATCTTCCGCACCTCGTAGCAGCCGCCGCGGTTCTCGCTCAGGAGCGCGACGCGATCCCGACTTGCCTCCAGGACGCGGCCCCGGACATACTCGAGGCGGACTCCGTCGGGGCCGGTGCCGAAGTTCTCCGACCACCCGTAGGAGTACTCCCGCCGCTCGTCGGTGTCCCAGATGGACTCATCCTGTGCGCAGAAGATGTTGATGCGCGGGAAGCCTGGCTGCGGCCGCTCCGGCACCCACGCGAGGCCGGAGCTGCTGTAGCCTCCGATGACCAGGCCCCCTGTGTAGCCTGCGAAGGCAACGTGAAAGCTCGTGGTGAGGGTGCCCGCGCCCGGCTGATGGTGGGTTACCGTGCCGCGACCAGTCTCCGGATCCCAGTCGTTCGCGAGCCAAGCTGCCTCCGCGGCGGCAGGGCGGCTCGATGTCGCGGCTTTTGCTGGCTGGAGGCGCGGCGTGTCCGTCGTTTCCTCGTGGCAGCCCGAAGAGGAGCATACCAGAGCGGCCCCCAGCATGCCCGCGGCCCGGAATCGCGCCGGCTTCACTTCCTGCGACACACGAGGATTAATCCCAGGGCTGCCAACACCCCGAGCTCCATCATGCCGCGTCTCTGACCCGCCACGGAGCAGCCTGACGAGCTGCCGTCGTCGTCCGAGTCATCCACGTAGTCCGCGCTGGCGCCAGCACTGCCCAGGGTCCCGCCGGTGGCGCTCCCCGTGGCGCCCGCGGCTGCGCTTGTGCCGCCACCGGCGCTGCTACCGCCAACGGGCCCAATGATCGACGACCCGCCAGCGCCCTCACCGCTGGTGCCACCCGTTGGGGCAGGCAAAGTAAGACGAGATTCGCACTCGACCTCGCAATTGCCGTCCGGCGTCGGTATCGGTGCCGTGGCCGTTGTAGCGTCGGTGACGGCGATCTCCGCGGCCATGCCGTCCACGCTGTAGGCATGATGTCCGATGGGGACGTCGCAGTCGCAGGCGACGAGGGCGTGGATGTTGCTGACGCCGCTCCCCAGATCACGGCTGGGACCGCTGACGGACAGGGGCTCTGCGACGACCGCTTGGCCGTCGCGCGTAAGCTCCATTGTCGACATCCTGGTCAGGGAGCGAAGGCGTGTGACCTGGACGTGGGTCGTACCGGGCACCTGCTGGACGTATGCCTCATCCACCACCATGATGGGGTTCGCTCGAGCCATGCCCACCGAGCCGGTCAGCAGCGCCGCGGTAAGGAGAGAGAGGCTTCCCCTGCGCGGCGCCCACCTACGGAGGGGAGGAGTCTTCGCCGAGTTGCCTGTCGTCCCTAAGCCGCTCATACGGGAACCTTTCGTCGATAAGCCATTGTCGCGCGCTCAACCCGCGTGCTCCGGGGGCTGCTACACGCAATGGCCGTGCCAGTTCGGAACCCGCATCGATCAGGGCATCCGCGTTTCGTCACTGTGTCGATACGTGCCAAGGTGCGCCATTTCACGACGCCGCATTTCCAGGGTCCTGTCTGTGACCGCGTCGCCCACGAGCGAGATGCGTTGAAATCCCGCGAGACTGTGGGGCAGGGCGCTTGCTCCGAGCAGGTATGCTTGTTGCTGTGGGATGCGGCCATGTGTCGGACCCTTCGCCGCCGCCCATTCCAGAGTACCTCTCTCGTGTTGCCGCTACTCCTGTCGCTGGCTTGCGGCAGCGATCCTGCCCAGAGTGAGTACCAGCCGCCCGTCGGAGAAAGCGGTCCGGGTGAGGGCGAGGTTCAGCCAGGCGTGGGAGGCACCATTCAGTCGCCGACGGACAAGAGCGAGCTCAGCGAAATCCAGCAGCAGCAGCTCCAGCAGCTCGAGACGAGCTTGTCGGTGGCTCGCGACCTGGACGCGGACGCTCTGTTGGCGAAGCGCGCGCTGCCGCAAGCAGAGGACCTCGCCTACGATCCCCTCCAGGCGGAGTTCCTGGACGTCATCCAGGCCTCGCCCCTGGGCTTGAGCGATGGAGAGCTCGCGAAGCTCGGGGAGAACGGCTTCGTGATCTCGACGCGCCAGGCCTTCCCCACCTTCGTGAACGGCTACGCCGCCATCTATGCCGCCCATCTCCCCGTCTACATCAGCGTCGATGCAGCCCTCGAGGCGGTTCACAGCTCCTATGACACGATACTCGCGGAGATCGAGCAGAACGCGCTGATCCCGGCTTTGGATAGGCTCCTCGAGGGCATGCACCAGCGTCTCGCCGGGGCCGATGTCGACGAGGCCACCCGCAGCGACGTCGATGAGTACCTGGCTGTCGCGCGCAGTCTGCTCTCTGGGAGGAGCGTGGCTCCGCTGGCGGGTGGAGACGCGGCGGCAGTCGCCGAGTGGATCACCCAGGCGACTGCCGCGGACGGCATGCTCGTCGCCGAGCTCTTCGGCACTCAGCGGCTCGTGGACAGCTCCCAGTTCACGCCACGCGGACACTATGAAGACGAGCCGGTCCTCGCCAATTACTTCCGAGCCATGATCTGGCTTGGGCGCATCGACCTGCGCATCATCGAGACCCAGCCGGACGGCTCCACGGTGTTCCAGCCCGCGCAGTACTCAGCCATGCTGCTGCTGCGCGCGCTGATGACGGACGGGCACGTCGCTCTCTGGAATCAGATTGACGCCGCTCTGCGAGGATTCGTGGGCGAGAGCGACAACATGATCCTGCCGGAGGTCGACGCCCTCATCAGCGATCTGGGCGGCGCCGAGGCGGCCAAGGGAGCCAGCGACTCCCAGGTGAGGGCGGCGTTCATGGCGGGTGGGTATGGCATCCAGAACATCGCGAGCCACCTCATGGTCAACGATGGCTCGGTCGCGACGCTGCCGCTCAATCGTAGCTTCCTCCTCTTTGGGCAGCGCTACGTCCTCGACTCCCACGTCTTCAGTCAGGTCGTCTATGATCGGATCCAGGATCGCATGATGCCCGATCCCCTGGACGCGGCCTATGCGGCCCTGGGCAACGACGGCGCGTTGCCGCTGTTGCCCGATCTCGCGAGGTTTCCTGGGTATCCTGGCGCCCTCGAGGCAACCCGCGTGCTCGCGGACGCTCACGGCGAGGACTTCTGGGGCGCGAACCTCTACAACCTTTGGAGCGCTGCGCTGCGCGAGCTGAGCCCCACGGCGGACCCTGCCACGAACGAGGGCCGCCCTCAGGTCACCTCCACGGACGCATGGAACCGCCGCATCCTGAACACCCAGCTCGGCTCCTGGGCGGAGCTTCGCCACGACACGCTGCTCTACGCGAAGCAGAGCTACACGGGCATGCCCTCCTGCGACTTCCCCGATGCCTACGTAGACCCCTACCCAAAGGCCTTCGCCCGCTTGGCGAGCTTCGCCGACGAGGGCATGCAGATAGCGGCTTCCCTCAGCGAGCTCGCTGCCACGGCTGGCATCCAGCGCTACTTCCAGTCCCTCCGAGATACGATGAACCTCATCGCGGGCATGGCGGAGAACCAGGCAGACGGCATCCCCTTCGACGAGAACCAGATGGCGTTTGTCAACCGCGCCGTGCGCATCATCGACAAGGACATCGTTTGTACAACGATCGACGCTCCCGACGGGTGGCTTGCCGATCTCTATTACCGGCCCGACGACTCGATCGAGTTGGATCCGACGATCGCCGACGTCCACACGCAGCCCGCGGACGAAGCGGGCAACGTCGTGGGCAAGGTGCTCCACGTCGGAACCGGCTATCCGCGCCTCATGGTCGTCACGGCCGAGGGTTGCTCAGCGCCGCGTGCTTACGTGGGCGTGACCTTCGCCTACCACGAAAAGGTGACGAAGGATTTCGATCGCCTCACGGATTATCGCTGGGAAGGGGAGCTGCGAGAGGGAGTTCCCGCCAGCCCGACGTGGCTCACGCCGGTGCTCGGGGAGTAGCGAGCCCCCTCACGTCTTTGCGCCCGCCTTCGCTGTCATCGAGGCACTCGCCTGCAGCGGCTCCGGCCATGAATCACAGCGCGGTAGCTCGAAATGGAAGGTGGTGCGCTCCTCTGTCGACTCGTAGTCGATGGTGCCTCCCATTCGCTCGATCAGCGCTCGGGAGATCGCGAGTCCCAGCCCCGTGCCGGCGCGGGCACGGTGGTTCGAGCCATCCGCTACGGCGAAGCGCTGGAACATGCGCGGACGGAACTCGGCTGGGATGGGCCGGCCCTTGTTCTCCACCGAGATGCACCACCCGAGAGGCGTCGGAGTGAGTCGAACGTCGACGTTCTGTCCAGGGTCTCCGTACTTCGCCGCGTTCGACAGCAGGTTGTGGAGGACCTGCAGGAGGCGGTCCGGATCCAGGTTGGCGCACGCCGCCTCGGACGACTCGTGGAGGACGTAGCTGACCTCGAACTGTTGCGCAAAGGGTGCTGCCTCGGTGACGGCGCGGCGCACGAGCGGAGCCATGGCATGCGGAGCACACTCCACGCGGAGCCCGCCACGCATGCTCTTCTCGATGTCGAGGATGTCGTTGAGCAGGCGCGTCAGGCGCTCCGCGTTCGTAATGGCCATCGCGGTGAGCTCTCGAGCCTCTGGAGGCAGCGTCCCGAAGACCCCACCGCCCAAGAGCCCGAGGGTCCCCTGTATGGCGGCGAGGGGCGTTCTGAGCTCGTGGCTGACCGTGGAGAGGAACTCATCCTTGAGGCGGTCGAGCGCCTTGCGCTCTGAGACTTCCCGGATCAAGAGGAGCGCTTCCCCCTCGTTGAGGCGCACCGTGCGTGCCTCGAATTCTCGTGTTTGCCCCGCGATCTCGAGGGCATACTCGACGGTCTCCGAGCGGCCGTGGCGGAGCGCACCGGCGACCGCCTCGCGGACCAGCCGTGCCAGGTGGCTTGGTAGGAGCTCGTCGACGCTCCGTCCCGGAATTGTCGCAGGGGGCGCCAGCAACAGCGAAGGATCCGGGGCGTGCACGCCGAGAAAGATGCCGTCCGCGGAGATACGGAAGACGGTGTCGGGGAGGGCCGCCACGACCGCGCGGAGTTCGGCCTCGCTCCGCCGCAGCTCGTCCTCGATGACCTTTCGCGCGGTGGTTTCCGTCTCGACTGCCACATACCCGAGAATGCAGCCGCGCGCGTCGTGGTAGGGGCGGCTGTCGATCTCCACCCAGTAGGGGCGCCCCTCCCTCGTGTAGTTGAGGACCTCGACCTGGAATCCTTGCCGGGCGTGAATGGCGCGACGCATCGCGGCGACGGTTTCCGAGCTGGTCTCCGCGCCTTGCACGAGCTCCCCTACCTTCCTGCCGCGCACCTCGTCGAAGGTGTAGCCCGTGAGCCTCGTGAACGCCTCGTTGACCCATTCCACTTGGGCATGGGGGTTGGTGATGACGACAGCATTGTGAGTGCGGCTCGCCACGAGCGCCATCTTGTGGAGTTCGTCCTGCTCGCGTCGCCGCTCGGTGACATCTTGGGCGACGCCCATGAATCCCATGCGCCCCCCGCAGGCGTCGTGAACTGTCGAGATCGTCAGCATGACGGTCAGGGTCGAACCATCCTTGCGGCGGTAGGTCCAGTCGCGGGATTCGACGGAACCGCTCTTCGCCTGATGGATGAGCACCTCGAATCCAGGCTCGATCCCGAGCTCGCCGGCGCGTTCGGCGATCTCAGCGGGGTCGTGGAAGAGCAGTGGGGTCTTCGAGCCCTCGACCTCGGCTGCTCGGTAGCCCAGGATGCGCTCTGCTTCGCTGTTGAATGTGTGGATGATGCCCTCGCCGTCCGTCCCGATGATGGCGAGGGCTGCTGCGTTCAGCAGGGCCTGCTCCCGCGCGTGCATCGCGGCGACCTCGCGCTCGCGCTCGACACGGTCGGTGATGTCGATGAAGCTCGTGACGACGCCCTCCTGTCGCGGAAGCGGGCTCGCTGTGACCAGGATCCACGAGAAGACCCCATCGGGCTTCCTCACGCCCATGACGACGTCGCGCTGCGGCATGCCTGTGCGGAGCGCCACCATCGCAGGATGCTCATGACCGGGGAAGGGCGTGTGGTCCTCCCTCACAACGCGCCAGCGGGGGTCCGTGGACGAGCGGCCCTGCAGCTGTGCAAAGGAAAGCCCAAGGATGAGCTCGGATTGCGGGTTGGCCCAGCTGATGGAGCCATCACGTCCCAGCACCACGATGCCCTCCTTGAGGGAGCTGGCGACCATCGCGAAGTGCTCGGCGTCCCAGCGGCGTCCGTCGGGCAGCGAGGGAAAGCGTTGGGGTTTCTCCTGCGGTGCGCTCATCGGTCGCGAGCCTCCTCACCGTCGATGCCAAGCCACAGCTCGTTGACTGCGGCGCTGAGCCGCATGGGATCGAAGGGTTTCGCGAGGACACCGATGACCCCCTGGGCCCGTAGCTCGCCCAGCTCACGCTCGTGCACCTTGGCCGTCAGGTACGCGACCGGCAGGGTCGCCCCACCAGGCAGACCTCGTATTGCTCTTAGCGTCGCCGGCCCATCCATCTCCGGCATCATCACGTCCAGCAGCGCCAGGTCGGGGCCGAACTCAGCGAGCTGCGCGAGCGCTTCGGGACCGGAGGCACAGCCCAGGACCTGGAACCCACCTACCTTCTCCAGAGCAACACGGGCCACCATGCGCAGTGCAGGATCGTCCTCGACGAGCAGGATGCGTCGCAATCGTCGCTGCGTCATCGAGCAGGCTCTCCCTCCGAGAACACGACGCGATCGCGCCCTTGCTGTTTGGCCCGGTAGAGCGCCGCATCAGTGCGCTCCCAGAGCTGAGTTGCGGTCTCCCCGTCCTGAAGCTGGGCGATGCCCGCGCTGAAGGTAGCGTGGAACGGGCCGCTCGGGCCATCGTGGTAGAGCTCTTTGAACACCTCCCGACGCTGATCCACGAGTCGGGCCGCGTCCGCTCCCCGCGCCGCCGGAAGCACGAGCGCAAACTCTTCACCGCCGCAGCGTCCGACGACGTCACCCCGGCGCACGCGCCGCCGAAGCACCGTCGACAGCGCCCTCAGCACGCGGTCGCCCGTGGCATGTCCGTGCTCGTCGTTGACGCGCTTGAAGTGGTCGAGGTCGAGCAGGGCGAGGGACAGCGGTTCGCCGCGGCGGTGCGCCGAGGCGACCTCCGCCTCCAGACGCTCCAGGGTGCGGGCATGGGAGAGCAGACGGGTCAGGCCATCCCGATCCATGTACCCCCGCAGGATCCTCGCACGTTCGAGGCGCGCGTTCACCACGGAGATGAGACGATCCGGCGCTACGGGCTTGATCAGGAAGTCATCGGCACCGACCTCCAGCGCTCTGACCGCTCTCGCGGGCTCGTCATCCACAGTGAGGAAAACGATGGGCACACCAACAGTGCGATCGTCTTGGCGCAGCACGGCGGCCAGCTCGAGCCCCGTCGCTCCCGGGAGATTCATGTCCATCAGCACCAGGTGCGGGCGCACGGCGGCCACTGTCTCGAGGAGCCCCTCTGGATCGCAAAGGATCGTCGCTTCGATGCCGGCGCTCTCCAGTATCACGGCGGTGGCCTGCGCGACCAGGTCATCGTCGTCGACGACCAGCACCCGTGGGATCTCTGGTTCGACGGGCACGAGGCGCTCGATGGCGGCACCGAGCTCGGCCGCGTCGGCGTCGTGGAGCAGCGTTCCGCTGCAGCCCAGGCGCACGGCCTGCAGGCGTTCGCCGAGGCTCGACGAGCGAAGTAGGGCGAGGACGCGGCGATTGCTGCCGCCCCGTTTCAGCGCCTCCACGCTTTCGATGTCGCAGACCCAGGCCGAGGGCGTCGTTCCCCACTCTTCTCCGGCTTGGCGGACCTCGACCTGAAACCCGAATTGGGTGAGCATGGCTTCGAGTGCCTTGCGCGGCGTCTCATCCCTCACGCTGAGGGCGACCAACGGCACATGGCCTCGCAGCAGCGTAGGTACCGTCTCGAGGGAGGTCGTCGTCGGGGCCTCGGCGCCCGCCCGCAGGGACGTGCCTCCCAGGCGGCGCTCCGCGGCGCAGGCGGCCTCCCGCAGGCTGCCCAGAGACGCTCGGATCGCGCTTCGCCATGTCTCCTCGGTGCGAGGATGAGCAAGGCACGCCTCCAGGGCGCGAGCTTGGGTTGTCACCTCGGGTGCGCCGAGGGTTCCTGCGCGCCCCGCCAAACGGTGCAAGGAGGCTCTTGCCTCCTCGCAGGCATCCCCCTCGGCGCCGAGGGCGCGGGCGCACGCAATGGCGATAGCGTGAACCTCCGGAGCGAGGCGTCGCAAGAACTCCCGCTGGAGGTGCTCGAGTACGTCGGCGACGTCCGCGTGTGCGGTGGCGGGAGCGGGAGCGGGCGGGATGGAAGGTGGGTCCACGTCGAGGAGTCAACGACCGCCGCGCTGCTTGGATTAGTCGATGCCGTGGGCACTGGGCGCCATGGGGCCTCCAGCGGACGCGCGTTAGTGCGCAGGATGCTCGCCAGCCGCCTACAGACGCTGACTGCCTGGTTCCGAGTCCCACTTGCTGCCGTTTGTCGAACCAGGGAGTGTGGGACGTGCGGCGCCAGCGACTGGACGGTTAGAGGGTGGACAGCGGGGACAATGAGGCCCGGGACTGGGGCGTAATCGCCGCGCCGTGGCGGTTCGTCACGCTGCCGGGCCCGCGCACTCCCTCAGTGGAGTTGAAGCTCCTGCCGTAGTGGCGCCTCCCAGCGGGGCAGGCGTTTTGCATAGGCGCGCCGCATGATCGAGCCCGCTGCCCCCCGCACGGCCACACCAAGCCGAGGCACACCAAACGGAGTGGAGGCTGAGAGGCCCCCCGGGGCGGACGGAGCGCCGAGACGTCTCTGGGTGGTCCTCGGGGTCGTCATCGTCGCGTCGTTCGCCGTGCTCGGGTACTACGGCTTCGAGATCTATCGGATGGCGCCCCCGGTGCCCGAACGGGTCGTGACGTCCGATGGTAGAACCGTCTTCACCGGGGCGCAGATCAGGGACGGCCAGAACGTCTGGCAGTCGATGGGCGGGCAAGAGGTGGGCAGCGTCTGGGGACACGGTGCCTACGTGGCGCCCGACTGGTCTGCGGATTGGCTGCATCGCGAGCTCGTCACACTGTTGGATTTGTGGGCGGAGGCCGATCACGGTCGGTCATACGACGAGCTCGGCAGCGAGCAGCAGGCAGCGCTCAGGGACCGCCTGAAGCGGCGGGTGCGGCGTAACACCTTCGATGCTGAGACGGATACAATCGTTGTCGATCCGGTGCGTGCCAGGGCCATCTCGCAGGTCGGTGAGCACTACTTCCGTCTCTTCGGCGACGACCCGGCGCTCCAGGAGCTGCGCGAGGCCTACGCCATTCCGAGCAACAGCGTGCCCGATGCCGAGCGGAGAGAGGCTCTCCAGGCGTTCTTCTTCTGGATATCGTGGGCCTGCGCCACCGAGCGGCCCGGGGAAGACGTCACTTATACGAACAACTGGCCTCCCGAGCCGCTCATCGAGAATCGGCCCGCACCAGCGCTGATCGTGTGGAGCATCGTGAGCTTCGTGCTCCTCTTGGCAGGGGTCGGGGCCTTGGCGTGGTACTTTGCGGTGCAGCGCTCCAAGGAACACGCGCCGCACGCCGCGCCGCCCGACCAGGACCCTCTCGTCGCCCTCCACCCGACCCCCAGCATGAGGGCGACCCTCAAGTACTTCTGGGTCGTGGCGGCCTTGCTCGTCGTGCAGATCGGGTTGGGCGTCGTCACCGCCCACTATGGTGTCGAGGGGAGCGGCTTCTACGGGATCCCCTTGGATCGCTGGCTGCCCTACTCCGTGACGCGCACCTGGCACACTCAGCTGGGCATCTTCTGGATTGCCACCGCGTGGCTCGCCACCGGCCTCTTCATTGGCCCTGCCGTGAGTGGGCACGAACCCCGCTTCCAGCGCGCGGGGGTCAATTTCCTTTTCGTCGCGCTCCTCATCATCGTGGTGGGCTCCCTGGCAGGTGAGTGGATGGGCATCAAGCAGCTCCTCACGCTGGAGACGAATTTCTGGTTCGGGCACCAGGGTTACGAGTACGTCGACCTAGGCCGGTTCTGGCAGGCGTTTCTCTTGATTGGCCTGTTCCTGTGGCTCGCCCTGATGACCCGCGCCCTGTGGCCCGCCCTGAAACGACGTGACGACAACCAGCGGAACCTGTTGGTGCTCTTCGTCGTCTCCTCCGTCGCCATCGCGGTCTTCTACGCCGCCGGGCTCATGTGGGGTCGGCAGACGAACCTGGCCGTGGCCGAGTACTGGCGCTGGTGGGTCGTCCACCTCTGGGTCGAGGGATTCTTCGAGGTCTTCGCCACGGTTGTCATCGCCTTCCTCTTTACGCGCATGGGTCTCCTGCGGGTGAAGACCGCGACCCTGGCCGTCTTGTTCTCGACAATCGTATTCCTGAGCGGAGGCCTCATCGGAACCTTCCACCACTTATACTTCTCCGGCACGACAACGCCGGTCATGGCGCTCGGTGCGACCTTCAGCGCGCTCGAGGTGGTGCCCCTGGTCCTCATCGGCTTCGAAGGCTACGAGAACCTGACCTTGAGCCGCGCCGTGCCGTGGGTCAGGGCCTACCGTTGGCCCATCTACTGCTTCGTCGCCGTTGCCTTTTGGAACCTGGTGGGCGCAGGTCTCTTCGGCTTCCTCATCAATCCGCCCATCGCCTTGTATTATATGCAAGGTCTCAATACGACCCCCGTTCATGCGCACACCGCCCTCTTCGGGGTTTATGGCATGTTGGGCATCGGGCTGATGCTTTTCGTTCTGCGTGGGCTCACCGCGCGCCAGGAGTGGCGCAACGGGCCGATCGCGTTCGCCTTCTGGAGCATCAACATCGGTCTCGCCCTCATGGTGCTCATCAGCGTACTGCCCGTGGGTTTGATTCAGACCTGGGCGAGCGTGGAGGTGGGTCTCTGGTACGCCCGCTCCGCGGAGTTCCTGCAGACTCCGCTCCTGGATACCCTGCGCTGGCTGCGCGCCGTTGGAGACACCCTGTTCGCCGCGGGAGCTGTCGTGCTGGGCTGGTTCGTCGTGGGGCTCAAGACGGGCTGGTCCCACACGAGCCGCCTTCAACCCGAGCTGATCGAGCCGGCTCCCGGAGCAGGAGCCGCTGGCGAGGGTCCTGGGTCGTCCAAGGTCAGCGGTTCACCCGCCCAATAGCCCGCGGGGCGAGGGCGTGGGGCCGCGGCGCGCGCAGCCCCTGTCCTCGCCAGCGTCCGCTCATTCCGCCGGTACGAAGAACACGCCGCGCAGGTCCTCGGTGGTGGCAATTGGAGACGCCTCGCCTCCACCAGGCTGACGCCAGGACACGACGCGGAACTGATAGTACATCCCCGGCTCGAGGGGACCCTCATAGTCGAGGCTGACCTCGTCCTGACCGCTGACGCCCGGGAGATCCAGGACCGACCAGACCTCGTTGCCGAGCGCGTCGAAGACGCGCACCTCATACCAGCTCTCGCTGCTGTCGTCGGCCCAGCGCAGCACGGGGGCGCCGTCGACGGCCTCTGCCTGTTCGGCGCCGGGGCTGATGACGGAGAGAGCTTGCGTCACCTTGAAGGATTCGGGGAGGGCCATTTCGGCGTTTTCCCCTGCTGTGATGCTGAGACGCACGAACTCGGTGCCGCCGATGTTCGTGTCCGGATCGCGCACGAGGCCGTCGTTCTCGTAGGCGGCGAGCACGACGTAGTCGCCCGCGGGGACTCCCGCGATGGAGAAATCGCCGCTCACGGCGGGCGCCCCGGAGCGTGGAGCCCGCAGGCCGCGGGGGACCTCGCCCGTGGCAGCGGTCTCGTTGAAGGTGTCCTCGACGACCAAGATGACGGAGGTGAGGGAGCCGCCCGGGGCGTTGACGATCTGGACGTTGCCCGTGACCGTCGTGGTGCCCTCGTCGAGCTCGGTGAGGTCGACGCCCTCGACGGCTTCTGCGCCGACGGATACGCTCGCCGTGCCGAGCGGAAGGTCGACGGCGTAGCCGCGCACCTCGTAGCTGCCCTGGGTCACGTTGAAGATCGTGAAGCGGCCGCTGCGGTCGGTCACCGCGCTGAAGGCTTCATCCCCGCTCGCAGCGACGACAAGCACGCCGCCGACTGGATGGCTGCTGCCCGACAGCCCTTCGACGGAGCCCGATACAGTGGTCCGAGCTCCCGCGGGCAGGCCGATCAGCGAAACCTTTGTCAGGGCGCTTTCGATGGCGAGGACGCCCTCGTCGTCGACGGCGCTCGAGGCGTCGATGGGCAGCGCGACGCGCACCCCCGCGGGGAACGGTTGGAAGTCTTGTGCTGCCGCCCGGAGTCGGTAGGACTCATCCACAGGGCTGCCGTCCTCCTCGCGCTCCACCGGGAGCTCCAGCTCGTAGGTGCCGGTCTCGCTGCTCGTAGCGACGTCCGTGACGGCCACGCCCTCAGCATCGATCGCCATGACCTGTGCGCCGGGGACCGGGTCACTGTCGGCGGAGTCGACAACGACGCCGCGCAGCATGACGGGTTCGAAGCAGCGATGTCCCCCCGCTGCCAACGACGCGCAGGTGAGGTTCGGGCTGCAGAGGTCCTCGGCAGGTTCACATTCGGAGCCTCGAGCGAGCAGGCAACGGTGCTCGGCCTCCCCCTCACTCGGCGCGCCCGCCGCGCCATCGGTCTCGGCGTCGCTCGCGATGAGCAAGGAGCTGCAGACGGCGATCTCTGAGCAGCCGCCGTTCTCGAGATCCGGATCACAAACCTCGCCGACCTCCCTCTCTTTCTCCTTCTCGGGCTCGGAAGAGTCCCCGCACGCGGGTTGGATCACTGCAGCGAGCAGCGCGCTGACGCCAAGGAGTTGCCTGGTTCTCATCGAAACCTCCGAAGTATTGGGACGCACAAGACGGTCAGCTGCCTGCGCCAATGAAGGTGGGTCGGCAGCAGCCCCACACCGACTCGACAGGACATGATGCAGTCGAACGAAGTCGAGCCGGTGAGAAGCATGGGAATCCCCGAGAGGTGCCCCCGTGACACTGGAAAGGGTCAACAATGGTGTACACCGCTCGGGTGCCGGCCAGGACCCCGAGCCAGCCAACTAGTCCTACCATGCACCGACATGGTCCGATTGTGACGGCAGACGGAGCCCAGGTTGGACTGTCGTGTCCGGAGCGGCCCAGCGCGGCGATGAAGCCGTAGAATGCTCCTGAGTCCGCGGCACATCGCGGTACCGAGTACCCTGGTGTCGTGACTGCAGCGGCTCTGTTACCACTGGCCACCTGTGGTTCCCCCTTCTTTGGCGCTGAGCGGTCCGACGACGGCTCGGCGTCACTTCTCGCAAAGACTGGAACATCGCGATGCGTCTGACCCTTACTTCTCTGGCTTGCCTCATCCCCGGAATCCTGGTCCTGACTCCCAGCTGCAGCAGCGGCTCGGACGACGCTCCCGATGGTAGGGGAGGCAGCATCGTCGCCTCCGGTGGGACAGGCGGCGGCCTCGACGGCGCGGCGGGCGCCTCGACGCCATCTGATGGTACGGACGCCAGCGGGGGCAATCTCGGAACCGAACCGGAGGTGCCCGCGCGGTTCTGGGTCGACGAGACGCCTGTGGACCGCTACGGCCAGCTGCGCGTCGAGGGAAGCCAGCTCCTCGACCAGGCGGGGCAGCCCGTGCAGCTCAAGGGCGTCAGCAGCATGTGGCTCAACTGGGAGAGCAACGGCTACGCCGAGAGCCTGGAGGGCGTGCGCTGGCTCCGCGACACATGGAACCTCACCGTCATCCGTGCGGCCATGGGCATCGACCCTTCTGGAGCGTACCTCGACAATCCCGAGAAGGCGAAGGGTCAGGTGCGGACCATCGTCGACAATGCGATCGAGCTCGGCATCTACGCCATCATCGATTGGCACGACCATGAGGCGCATCTGCACCAGGCCGAGGCGCAAGCCTTCTTCGCGGAGATGGCCGCCGAGTACGGCCAGTACCCGAACGTGATCTACGAGACCTTCAATGAGCCGCTCCAAGTGAGCTGGCCCGAGGTCGTCAAACCGTACCACGAGGCCGTGGTCGGGACGATCCGCGCCGTCGATCCCGATAACCTCATCATCCTCGGGACCCCCAACTGGTCCCAGTACGTCGATGCTGCTGCGAACGATCCAGTCGCGGGCACGAACCTCCTCTATGCCCTGCACTTCTACTCGTGCTCCCACGGCGGGAGCATCCGCAGCCGCGCCGCGACGGCTCTGCAAGCGGGTATCCCCCTGTTCGTCACCGAATGGGGCGCGACGGACGCGGATGGCGGCACCGATGGTCTCGTCTGCCTCGAGCAGGCGCAGATCTGGCATGACTGGATGAACGCGAATCACATCGGCTGGGCTGCCTGGAAGTTCGACAACTGCGCCGATTCGACGTGCTATTTCCCCGCGAGCGGAGCCTCCACTGCAGGGGGCTGGTCCACCGCCGACCTCCACGGTCACGCCCCGTTCGTGCGGGATCGCATGAGGGAGTAGCGGCCGGCGCATACCACCGAGCGGTGGCCCGGCGCGGCACGATCTGGCACAGTCGCGCCCCCGAAGCCGTGGGGGAGCCTCCCTCGATTCCCGAAAATCGGGCGGGTTCTCCCCTGGCACAGCGAGTGCACACGCAGCCCCCATGGCACGGCTTTCTGCTCGCTCCTGGCTCCTTCCTGCGTCTCTTGGCCTGCTCATTGCGGCCGCCTGCGGGGGTGGCGGGGACGAGGGGAACGACGCTCTGAACGCACCCGGCGTCACGGGCAACTCGGGCTACGGCCAGCCGCTCATCGGCTACAAGAACGCTGCTGCTGCCCAATCAGCCGACGCCGTACCGAACTCTGGCTCGGCCGCCATGGGGGACAGCGACGGGGGCATGGAATTCGAGGACTACGGCTCCGGCGGGATGGCTTACAGCGCGATGGGTGGGGCAGCGTCGATGATGGGCGGAGCGCCTTCGGTTGGCGGCGCCTCGGGGCTTGGCGGAGCGACGTCCGTTGGCGGAGCGACGTCCGTTGGCGGAGCGAGCACGGGAGGAGCCCTGAGTGCCGTGGGTGGTGGCGTCTCGAGCGGGATCGTCGAGAATCCCTTCTGGGCCACCGCGCAAGCGCCCACCTCCACCTTCTCCATCGATGCGGACAGCGGCTCCTACACCCTGGCGCGCGCTTCGATTCGGGATGGCGTGCTCCCCGATCCCGAGCACGTGCGCGTCGAGGAGTTCCTCAACTACTTTCATTTCCACTATGCCGAGCCGGCGGAAGGTCGCCCCCTGGCGCTCTACACCGAGCTCGGGGCATGCCCTTGGAATCCGAGTCGAGAGCTCCTGCTGCTCGGGGTGCAGGGCCAGGAGGTGGCCATCGAGGATCAACCTCCCGCGAACCTCGTCTACCTCCTCGACGTCAGCGGTTCCATGGCGGATGCGAACAAGCTGCCGCTCCTGAAGCGCGGCTTCCGCATGTTGAGCCGGCAGCTCCGCCCCGAGGACCGCGTCTCCATCGTCACCTATGCGGGGAGCGAGGCTGTCGTCGTCGATGGCGTGAGCGGCGCCGAGAAGGCCATCATCGACGACGCCCTCGCCGCGCTCCAATCGGGCGGCTCCACCAACGGTCAGGGGGGCATCCAGAAGGCCTACGAGCTCGCGCAGAAGCACTATATCGATGGCGGGACGAACCGCGTGCTCCTGGCGACCGACGGTGACTTCAACGTGGGGCTCAGCGATCCGGACGAGCTTGCCACGTTCATCGCCACGAAGCGTGAGACTGGCGTATTCCTGAGCGTCTACGGCTTTGGCGACGCCTGGTCTGGCGGCAACTTCGACGACGAGACGGCCGAGAAGCTCGCGGACAATGGCAACGGCATCTACTTCTACATCGACGGCGATGAGGAGGCCCGCCGCGCGTTCCTCCATACCATCTCCGGCTCGCTCATCACCGTGGCCAAGGACGTCAAGCTCCAGGTGGCGTTCAACCCCGATCACGTCGCAGGCTATCGCCTCATCGGCTACGAGAACCGTCTGCTGGCCGAGAGCGACTTCTCCAACGACGCCGTGGATGCAGGCGAGCTCGGCGCCAGCATGAGCGTTACGGCGCTGTACGAAATTGTACGGGCAGGCACTGACGAGCCGCTCCCCGAGCCCCTGCCCGGCACAGTACCGGAGCTGCCCGAGGCGGACGACGCGGAGAGTGGCAGCGCCGCGGCGGAGCCGGAGCCGGAGTATCCACCGCTCGGCTCGCAGGACATGGTTCAGGTGCGTCTGCGCTACAAGGACAGTGATAGCGATACGAGCCAGCTCATGGTCGAGACCCGCGACCGCGCGATGTGGAGGGACGAGTCGAGCGCCAAGTTCCTCTTCGCTGCTGGCGTGGCGGAGCTTGCAATGGTCCTGCGCGGGTCCCAGTACCTGCCGAGCCGGGACGGCGGGGTGCTCCGCGGGCAGCTCGAAGCTGCCCTGCCGCTTGACGGAGAAGGCGCCGTCCGTGAAGCCTCTGCGCTCGTCAAGGACGCCTTCGAGCTGCGGTAGGTGATTGGGGGGGGCCGCTCCGTGTGACGGGGCGCGACCTCGCGTCGCGCCGAGGCTCTAGCGCAGACGCTTTTCGCGGCGCGGCCCACGAGGGACCGCGCCGCTGCGGCATCGGTGACTGTGTCTGAGGCTGTGACTGTGTCTGAGGCTGTGACTGTGTCTGAGGCGGTGACAGTGTCTGAGGCGGTGACAGTGTCTGAGGCGGTGACA
>JAEWRL010000040.1 GCA_023398955.1 Pseudomonadota bacterium | reverse complement strand
CATCCGCACAATGGTGCTCCCGCAGATGCTGACGGCTGAGAACTGAAAGCTGATTGCCTGCACCAGTCGGCAACAGCCATCCAAGTCTTGCCAACCCCGCCATCAATCTGCCCGGTAAGGGACTAGTGAAGGAGTCAGCGCGCGTAGGCCGCCAGTACCAGGATGTACTTCGCTTGGTAGCCCGTGCTAGGTTCCGTGATCGACCAAGAACCCGCAGGCCACCCGGAGTTGAACTCGAGATAGGACTTCTGCTCCGGCTGTCCCATCGGCGGCTCCCAGCTCTGATTGCAGAGGGAGTACTCCTGGGCACCATAGCATTGATAAGCATCGCTACTGGCGGCGGCCGTGCAGCAGCCGTCGAGCTCGAAGCTAGGGTTCGGTCCGCCGACGAGATACCCGGGCGCTGGTCCCGGCGTCGCGTCAGAGACTTCGTCCCACCGGGTGCCGTCGGCGAACCAGCCGTGAAACATCGTCTTGGCAGAGTGCTCGGCTCCCGCGATTCGCATGTTCGTCAGGTAGACGAGCCCGAGCGCGTTGACGCCATGCAGGTAGTGGACGTAGTCCTCCGCGCCCCACGCGGCCGCGTCCGCTGCGGAGTCACTGCCGTGTCTGACCAGCAGCTGATAGAGGCGGGCTTGCGCCATCTTGATCTGATTGCTGCTCCACGTGTAGCCCGTCAGGGGGGCACGATAGGGGTCTTCGCTTCCGGTGACCCTTGGCAGCTGGTCCGAGTTGTTCGTGACGTTGGTCACGAAGCGGCTGAGAATCGCTGACCTGACGCCATCGGCAATGCCGTCGAGCTGCGTCGCAGAGAGCAGTGCATCCTGCGGCTCCATGGTCCACTGGTCCGGTCCCCAACTCGGCACGATATCCGCGTAGTTCGCCTCGATGAAGGCTCGATAGGTGGCATCGCCCGTCACCTCGTAGAGGTACAACGCCGCCTGAAACTTCGAGAAGCGCCGCCCGCCATCATCGGTCTCCTGCTGTCCCGCGCCGAGCCCGCTCGAGCCGGGCTGCTTGCCCTCGTCGTTGTTGTAATAGAGCACGTTGGGATTCGCCTCGGCCCAGTCCCACGCTTGCAGCGCGCGTGCCCGGAGAGCTGCGGCGTATGCTTGCAGGTCCGTCTCAGGCCGAGCGCCGAAGACCTTGCTCGCAGAGGCGAACACCGCGGCGCCCATCAGCGTCGCATTGGTCGTGGGTGGGCCATAGTAGCTGGGGCCGGTCGTCGCCGACGGAGGACTCTCCCCCGATAGCCCCAGGATGCAGAGCAACGAGCCGTCCGTGCTTTGCATGCGGACGAGCCAGTCCAGGGCCCACTTCACCTCGTCGAGTAGATCTGGAATGCCGTTGCCAGATTCCTCGATCCCGTAGTCATCCCCGAATGCCGTCGGGTGCTCCTCGTAGGCGCGCAGGAGCATGATGACGGTCCCTGCCGTCCATGCCGTGTACTTATTGTAGTCACCTGCATCGTACCACCCCCCTCGCAGGTCTCGGACTCGTGATTCGTCGTTCTGGGCCGTCCATGCGTGCGCCTCCGCATCTTGTCCCGGGCCCAGGTGGCTCGCACCATCGGCCCAATCGGCACCAGCGGTCTCTGCTGACTTGGCGAAGCCGGCGCGCTGATAGTAGTACATGCGCACGGCGTGCTTGAGCGGGCTGCGGTAAACGTCGTCATCGATGGCGAACTCGACCGAACGGATGCCATTGTCCAGATCGACAACGGTATACATGCCAGGGGTCGTGATGTCCGAGAAGTCGAACCACCAGACCCGATCACCGGAAGAGGGGTCGGTAGCTCCACCATTCCAGGCGATGGGTGCACCTTCCTTGACCGTGGTCCCCGTGCTCTGCTCGACGACAGCGAAGCTTGACCCTGGCGTGAAGGTGATGCCGCTGTCGTATCCGCTCTGTGGTTCGCGAATCACCGCCACCTTCGCGGCGGCTGTGCGGTAGCCGAACTGATCGACGACGATGAAAGGAATCGGTCCATTCGCACCGGCAGTGAGTCCATCACTCCATGTCGTATCAGTGCTCGGCTTGTCTACTGTGGGACGCATCGAAGGGCTGCCGCCGCTGTCCGACGTCCCTCCGCTAGCGCCAGCGCTGCCCGTCGCATTGCCGCCCTGGCCGATCGCGCCGCCCGTCGCAGAGCCGCCTTCGCCGATCGCGCCGCCTGCAGCTGTGCGCCCGCCGGAGCCGGCATTCCCGCCTGCAGCGGTGTCCCCGCCTGCAGCGGTGTCCCCGCCCAACGCCGTGCCGCCACTGGCTGCGGTGGTCCCGCCAGCGTCCATGCCCCCTGAGACAGGTATGCCCCCTGCCGTGCTGGCCCCACCGCCCTGCGTACCACCCATGCTGCCCGCTGGAGCGGCGCCCCCCGCTCCACTTCCCGACTTCCCCCCTGCTCCGCTGCCCGAACACCCGAAAGCGAAGGAACTCGCCAGGAGCAAGATGCAGCTGCGGTGCTTCGGTGGAGCGGGCATTCGATACTTCCACCACAAGAATGCACGAAGGCGCTCCTGTCGTCACGGGGAGCTAGATTTCCCTGGCCTGCTCAATGTTCCCGACGGGGGGGAGACAGTACTCCCCTCATCGGCCTTTGGTGCCGATTCATGCGGTGCGGCGCAGCCGGGCTCGCTGGCGGCCGACCCTCAATGGCAGGGCATCACGCGAGCGATCCTGAGGGATGTCGCGCGACTGCCGGCAGCCGGATAGGCGACACTACCATCCGAGAACTCCTTGAACGCATGGTAGTTGTGGTCAGGGACATCGATGGTGAACTCCGAGCCCACCGTCGCGCCGGTCTCGGCATCCAGGATCTGGGCGGATATCTGAGAGCCGTTCTCCCAGGCCAGGAGCATCTTCCCCGTAGAGTACCGGACGAGCTTGGCATGGTCTGAGCTGGCCACATCCGTCATCTCTCGATCGGGGCCGCTCTCGGTGAAGTGCACCAGATTCACCGCGCCGTTCTGAGAGTAAGCGCTCCAGTAGCCCGACCCCTCCGCGAGCACCAAATCTCCTTGCCAAAACTGCCCAGTGCAGTCGACGGGCGCGATTGTCATATCGGAGAGTGGGTGACGGATGCGACAGGGCGAGCCCGTCCCAGGATCGGGATTATCGGTCGCACACGTCATCATGAACTCGCTGCTCCGCGGGTCCCACACGACGCGCGTGGTCCAACTGTGGCTACACCCCCAGGGCCTCTCCTGGGAGTGTGTGATGTCAGTCCCGTCAGCGCGAACCACCTGGAACCGATCTCCTTCGTGGATGTCGACGCAGGAGTCGTTGTCGACGGTGATCCCTATGCAAAAGTACGCGGCGTAGTTCTGTCCATCGAAGGCGATGCGGCCGTGATGTTGGTAATGCTCCCAAACGAAGAGCGCGCCGTCTTCGTAAGCGTCGAGGCCGTCATGAATGTTCGTGACCGGGGTGGCCCAGAGCTCGTTGCCTGCGTTGTCGAAGCGCACCAAGTAGCTGCCGTAGCACGGCGCTGATGTCCCCCCGCAGAGAGGACCGGCGCCACAGTTGTCTTCACCGCTCCCGGAAGCGTCGCGCGTCAGGAGCGCCACTCCCCCGTCGTCGTCCGCATGGAGGTCCTGGAGATCCTCTGCTGGAATGGAGAACGGAATCCCCACTATTTCATCGTTGCAATCCAGGGTGGCAATGTGGAGCTGCCCGTCGACTCCTCGAGCGGCGACCCGTGTTCCTCCTCCCGGCATAGCGGCGAGGGCTGCCGGCAGCGGCTGGGTGTCCCACTCGGAACCATAGGAAGTGATGGACGCACCGAAATCGATCTCCGTGACACGCACCTGGGGCGATGAGCAGGAACCCGTGCTGTAGCCGCATGGCCCCGCAGTTCCGGAGGAACCGCCGCTGCCGGAGGAACCGCCGCTGCCGGACGAGCCCCCAGACCCCACGTTGCCGCCAGTTCCGAGGTCTCCGCCTATTCCCCGATCGCCGCCTGAGCTTGGCGAGCCGCCCGTCGCCGGCGAGCCGCCTGAGCTTGGCGAGCCGCCCGTTGCTGTGGCGCCGCCTGAGCTTGGCGAGCCGCCCGTCGCCGACGAGCCGCCCGTGAGGGCACCCGCAGCGCCCCCCATTCCGAGACCGTCGCCATCCGGATCCTCCTCGGTCGATGAGGTGCAGGCTGAAACGACGAGAGAAATCCCCAGCGCGGCCGGAAAGGTGAACCAAGGGCGGAAAGTCGACTTCTTCATGTGATCTTGGCGTGCGAGACGAAACGCACACCGATGAGGTAGTCGCCGAGGCCCCAAGGCATGCATATTTCTCGCTGCATCGCCACCCCTTTCGGTGAAGCAGACTGGCTCGAACCCTCGTCCGAGCGCCGAGAGACGCGGTGCTCGTCGATGATTCTTTCGTCCGCGGGCCGCGTGCCGCCAATGGGACGAGGGGGTAGGGATGGCTGGGGCGGCACCTGGGGACAAGCCTACGCGAGAAACGCCTCGACCAGGGAGTCCATCGTCTCTGTGGCGGCAATCTGCCTCACGCGCGAGAAGCCGGCTCCTTCGAGCCATCCTCCGATCTCGTCCAAGGTGTAGGTGCTCCCGCCCTTTGTGTTGACGAGCATGTTCACCGCGAAGAGCGCTCCGCCCGCGGGCGCCGTGCGGTCGCTGTTCATCACGTAGTCCCGCACGACGATGCGTCCACCCGGGAGGAGAGCCTGCGCCACGTTGGTGAAGAGGCAGCAGATCTCCTCCGGAGAGCAGGAATGGATGATGGCGGAGAGCCAGGCTAGGTCGTGCCCAGTCGGGAGCGGGTCAGTGAGGAAGTCGCCTGCGGCAAACTCGACTCGCGCTGCGCAGGGCGCGTCATGCAAGCGTTGGCGCGCCAGCTCGATGACCTCGGGCCGATCGAAGAGCGTCGCCCGGAGCTCCGAAGACTCGTTCACGAATGCCTCCGTGTAGGTCCCGGAGGCACCGCCGACGTCCAAGAGGCGACGCGCCTCTCCGAGCCCCACCTTCTTGACGAGCTCAGGCGCCTGGCCACGCGCGATGACGTGCATGGCGCCGATGAACGATTCTGTCCAGGCAGGTTGACGCTGCTGGGCGCCGTCGGGATCGATCCTGTCGGTGAGCGTCGACCAACTGCGCCACAAGTTGGATTGGTGCAGCAGCATTGGCAGCACGGACGTCTCAGAGTCACGACAGAGGAGAGGGCAAGCCTGGGGTGCTGGACGGTAGACTCCAGTACTCTTCTGTAGGAGACCGAGGGCCGTTATGGCATCGAGAAGGTGGATCAGCGGACCTAGTGCGTATCCGCGCCGCGCCGCTAGCTCGGCGGCAGTCGATGGCGCTTGCTCCAAGTCGGAGAAGAGGTCGAGCTCGGCTGCAGTGAGCAAGACGCGCGCCTCCATGAATGATCGAACTCGGCTCAGTAGGGTGTTCAAGTCGGTGGAAGGCATGGCCCGAGGATACACGGAGTCGCTGCTCCCGGTGGCCAGTGATCCGGCTCCTCTCGTATCCGCGGCCGGGCTTCGCTTCATGTGCCGTGGTGGCGTCCATGTCGTTACCGAGTCAAAGGCCGAGCCATCTATCGCACTGCACGAAGGGAGAGCATGCTAGGGGGCGTGTCACAGCGCTGCGTCGTCCCGCAACTCTCTTTGGTGGCTTTGCTCTCTTTGGTGGCTTTGGTGGCTTTGCTCACTGCCGCTTGCGACGAGGAGGATGGACCTCGCGCGGCTGGGGTTGCAGGCGCGGCTCCGTGGCATTCCGGCGATGGCGCATCGGGGGCACTCGAGGACGGGGCTGCCGGCAGGGCGGGTACGGCCGTGGAGCCCCGTGGCTGCAAGCGCGGAGTCGCCTACGGGCACCATTCCGAGGCCGATCTCCGCGCGCTCTCGGCTGGCGTGAGTTGGTGGTACAACTGGGCCTTCACGGCCGATCGCGGCCTGACCGAAGCCGCCTATCGCGCCCTGAAGGTGGCGTACGTGCCGATGATCTGGGGGGCCGGTACCGATCGTCGCGCGGCCGAAGCGGAGATCCCGGACGGCGCCCAGACGCTGCTCGGCTTCAATGAGCCCAACTTTGGCGCGCAGGCAAACATCTCCGCGCGTGAAGCCGCGGCACTGTGGCCCGAGCTCGAGAGCATTGCCGCCGCGCACGGGTTGGCGCTGGCTTCGCCGGCCGTAAACTACTGCGGCGGAGACTGCCAGGATACCGATCCCTTCCACTACCTGCACGAGTTCTTCGCAGCTTGTGACGGGTGCCGCGTGGACTATGTTGCGATGCACATTTACGTGGGCTGTGCCGGCTCGGGAGGGAACCGGGCAGCTTGGCTCATCGATCACGTCGAACGCTACAAGGCGGAGTTCGATTTGCCGCTGTGGCTCACGGAATTTGCCTGCGACGACCCCGCTGACGAGGCGGCTCAGATCGCCTTCATGGAGGACGCCGTGGCCTACCTCGAGGAGGAGCCGCGGATCATGCGGTACGCGTGGTTCTCTGGGCGCGCCGACAACATGGCCCACGTCGATCTGCTGGGCGCCGACGGCGTGCTCACCGAGCTGGGACGAAGGTACGTGGGCGCTCCGCAGAACCGCGATTGCGACCCTCGATGACTCTCCAGAGTTCGAAGATGATGACGAAAGGAGCTACCATGACGAAACGCTCTCCTCCACGACTCCGCGCGCTCGAATCCTCTTCTCTCCTCGTCGTGGCGGGCCTGGCGTTCGTCGCCGTCGGCTGTGCGAGTGATGCCGTCAAGGGTTCGGGCGGTTCAGCGGACTTCGACTCGGGTGGCGGGGCGTCGACCGATGAGGCTCCGGGAGGGAGCGCAGGCGCAGGCGCGGGCCCCGGTGGTGGAAACCCTGCATCCGCCGGAGGGTCCAGCGGCGGCACCGGGGCGGCACCAGACGCCGCTGACTTCGGCTGCCGCATTGATGGGGACGGTCTCACGACCCTCGTCTTCGTCAACCGCTGTGATGGACCCGTTACGTACAGGGGCAGTGACATCGAGGGCGGAGAGATCGCGCCAAGTGCCCTCGCTTGCGTCGACATCGGCAGCGCCACGGAGGCCCTCTCCTCGAAGCGCTACTGGGGTTGGGTGGGGAGCGATCCAGGCGGGGAGCATCACACCCTGGCCGAGTTCACTTTCAACACCGACTTCAACGACTTCGACTGGTACAACATCAGTCACGTCGACGCGCACAACCTCCCGCTGCAGATAGTGCCCGTGGCGCGCCCCGACTGCCAGGTACTGACCTGCGCGCAGAGCTTCCTCGCTGGCTGTCCCACGGAGGGCCGGTTCACCGATGCGAGCGGCGCGGTCGTCGCCTGCGTCAGCCCGGAGCGGGACGACCCGAACAGCATCGTCGCCCAGTACTTCGAGTCTTGCGACGACGCCTATGCTTGGTCGGGGGACGATCAGCACGGCACTGATCCGAGCCCGATGCGCGCCTGCGCCGGAGAGGATTGGGATATCGTCTTCTGTCCCGAGGACTGATGCTCGATGGGGGTGCTGCGGCCCAGGGCGATTTCCTGAGCTCTCAGCGACCAAAGCTGACACCGTGGGCGTAGACAAAACAAGATTGGTGGCTCGTCTTCGCGCCCATTCCAGGCGTCGTGTGCTCAAGGAGTAGCTTATGAACGACACTTCCTCAGTGACGTGGATAATCTCAGTAGCTTTGGTCCTGGCGACCCCTGCGTGTGGCGGTGGGGACTCGGACGACAGGACCGTGTACGCAGTCGCTGGCGCGATGAATGGCGTAGGCGGCGGTGGGCCGGATGGCACGGTCGGCGGTGCGGGCGGGGATGGGTCCGGTCACCTAGGCGACGCGGCTGACTGTGAGCCTCCCGATCCCGAGCTGGCGGACGCCGACGCCGATCAGCTCTTCGACTACCCACACGTCCCTACCTTCCATTTCTACATGCCTCCTGAACAGTGGGAGGACCTCAAAGCGAACGCGCTCGACGAAGAATACGTCCCGGCGCAGGCCTGCTTCGAGGGGCGCCAGCTCGGTGAGATTGCCGTCCGCTTCAAGGGCAACTACGGCTCCCTCATCGAATGCTTCGAGGACGGAGAGCTCGTGTGTCCGCGTCTCAGCATGAAGGCGAAGTTTAGCGAGTATGACAAGGACAAGCGGTTTTACGGGCTGAAGCGGCTGAACTTCCATGCCTACCGCCATGACGACAGCCGCATGAAGGAGAAGGTCTCCTACGATCTATTTCGGGGGATGGGCATCGTGACACCACGCGCCTCGTGGGCGGTCCTGCACGTGAACGGGGAGTCGCAGGGACTCTACGGCATGGTCGAGCAGGTGGATGGGCGCTTTACGGCCGATCGTTGGCCCGAGAACCCCGACGGCAACCTCTACAAAGAGGTGTGGCCCTCCGTAGCGAGCCACGACGCCATCCTCGCGGGGCTCAAGACCAACGAAGAGGAGGCCAACGTCGACGCTTTCGTAACCTTCGCGGAGGCCGTTCAAACAGCGAGCGAGCAGGAGCTGCGCGACGTGCTGAGCCAGTATCTCGACCTCGACTACCTGGCTCGGTTCTTGGCTGTCGAGGATGCGGTCGCAGCCTACGACGGCATTACCTACTTCTGGACGGACGGCGTCGTGGCGAACAACCACAACTTCTACTTGTACGAGGAAGGTCCCGAGAGCTTCAGCCTCATCCCCTGGGATCTCGAATCGAGCTTCTGGATCAATCCGGACCACGCTGCGTCGCACTGGACGGAGCTACAGGAGGACTGCACGGAGACCTATGCCTATTGGGGTGGCCTGGCGCGCGCCCCCGCCTGCGACCCCGTGCTCCGAGTGCTGGCTAACGACCCGACCGCCTGGCGCGCCGCTGCCCAGGAGCTCCTCGACGGCCCCTTCGGGGTTGCCGCCATGCAGGCGAAGATCGACGCGCACAAGGCCTTCATCCAGGAGGCGGCGCATGCCGATCCGACGCCGGACATGTACTCTACCTTCGACGATGCCGTTGAGTGGATGCGCTTGGGGATCCCCGCCATGCGCGCCAGGCTCGAGGCCCTCATGGAGGCAACCGAATAGTCGATGGCACACAGCCACCCGCCGCGACGGCGGCCTTCCACGCGCCGCGACCTGACCTTACGGAACAGCAGGTCCCTTGATGAGGCAGGGTCCCACTTGGCCATCAACGAAGGAGCCTGCACGCCGCTGTGATAGGAGAGCTTTGCCTGTAAGGCGGGCTGTCGGGTGGCGATGCGCTTCAGCGCTCGGGAGAAATGACCCGGGTATGCTCGCGAGAAATGACCCAGGCTTGGCGCATGCTTGGCAGAAGCGAACCACGCGATGGACGAGAGCTCACATTCTCGGCAGACAACCGTTGACGAGCTACGCCAGA
>JAEWRL010000015.1 GCA_023398955.1 Pseudomonadota bacterium | reverse complement strand
GCGCAGGATGCTCGCCAGCTTCATGCAGAAGCTGACGCCTGACGGCTGACACCTGATAGCCTGCCCTCCGGTTGCATTTGGCGTTGCCAGTTCCCCTGTTTGGTTCCGGCTCCGCCGGGTTAGGGTGCCCGGAGCGTGACCTTGAACCAGCAGAGCCGGAACCGGCAGAGCCGGAACCAAGAAGGAATGGGACGCGGGACGCGCAGGGGCATCAGGCCGAGGGACTCCAATGCCGCGGCTCCGCTGCCACAGGGGCCACGTGCGGCCAACCTTCGACAAGGAGGGCTGGGGCGCTGCAAGCCCGAACCAGGACGTCGCGCTGCGTGCGCAGCCCCACCTTCCTGAAGATCCGATTCCAATAGGTGGCCACCGTCGCACGGCTGCAGTGCAGTCCGGAGGCCGCCTCGTCGTTGTTCATCCCACGGTAGGCAAGGACGAGAAGGTTCCTCTCGCGAGGGCTGAGACCCTTCGAGAACGCAAACCGCAGCACCCTCCGCTCCGTCTCCCGCCACCAGACGAGCTCCAACGCATCCAAGACGCTCCGCGCGCTCGTCGGCGGCTCCAGGATGCGGTCGATGCGGGGCGCCAGCGCGAGGGGTGCTCGCTGTCTGCTGCCGACGGCGATCACCGCCTGCGGCAACCGCGCGAGGAGCTCACAGAGCTTGGCCGTGACCTCGCCGCTCAGTTGGCTCGTTGGCGGCGCGAGGAGCAGGGCTACGCCGTTGCAGGAGGAATCGAGGCAAAGGGACTGCTCGACGTTCTCACGGAGGGCGCCATCCGTGAAGCGCGCCGCCGTGCCCTCCGCCAGAAGTTCGCGCTTCAGGCGCTCGCCGGCACCGACCTCGCCCACCAAGACGACATATGACTTGCTCTCGACCATGGCCCCCTCATGAGATTCCCTTACACGACCCGGCCAAGCCTACGGCTGGAGTCACTCCCAGGCAACTGGCTTCCGCGCTCTGCGTCGGCCCATCGAGTTCGTCATTCGGCCCGAGGCGGCCGTGACAAACCCGCCGCGTGCCCTAGATGAACCCTATGGGACTCTCGGTCGGCCTGCTCATCGTGCTCTCGGTCGTCGTCGTCAGCGCTAGCGCCTTCTCGAACCCCGCGCGTTTGGAGCGGCTGATTCTCATCCCCGCGCGGGTCGTCGAGAAGAAGGAGTACTACCGTCTGCTGACGGCTGGCTGGGTGCACGGCGACGTCGCTCACCTGCTCTTCAACATGCTGAGCCTCTACTTCTTCGCTGGCATCGTCGAGCAAGCGCTCGGCACGCTGGGCTTCCTGTTGCTCTACGTGAGCGCCATCGTCGTGGGTTTCGTGCCCACGGTGGTGCGTCATCGCGGGGACCGTCACTATCGTTCCCTTGGCGCCTCAGGGGCCGTCTCAGCCGTCATCTTTAGCGCCATCGTTGTGAATCCGGGGCTAAGCATGTTCTTGCTCTTCGTGCCAATCCCCATCCCGGGTTGGCTCTTCGCCCTCGCCTACCTCGCCTATTCCGCCTACAGCGCTCATCGCGGCGCCGGCAACATCAACCACGACGCCCACTTCACCGGGGCCGTGTACGGCGTAGCGCTGACGCTCGTGTTAGAGCCGGGCCTCGTCGCGAGCGGGATGCGGAGTCTCGTCGGCTGAAGCGACCCCCGCAGGCCAGTGGACCCAAGCAGCTTTCCCCGACCCGACGCCTCGCGGCAACACTCCACCCGAGCGCCCCCTTCCTGAGGACCCGGTACTACGTTAACGTAGCGGCGCCGTCGCGCTTTGGGTTACGAACGAGCTCGAGCCGCTCCGGCGAGCCAGCCATGATGAATCCGAAGTCAACCTTGGAGGCCCGCACCGAGGAAGGAAGGGCAGCGCGTGTTCCAGCCATCCTGGTTGTGGGGATGCACCGCTCAGGAACGTCCGTCGTTGCCAGGCTGCTGGAATCGAGGGGAGCCACCCTGCAGTCGCGGCAGGCTTCCGCGAACGCGGGGGCAACCGAACCACCGGGCTCGGGCCAGGTGGACAGTACGACGGACTTCTGCACGGCCCTCCTCCGCGAGGCCAACGCGGAGTGGTGGAAGGTCAGCGAGCTCGACGGGCGGGGGCTCCCACCTGGCTTCCTCGACGAACAGACGAACGTCCTGCGCGAGCAGCTGCAAGCCCACGACGGCGCGGCACCCCTCGTCCTCGAGGATCCCCAGTGGACCCTGCTGCTCCCGCTGCTCCAGGATGCGCTGGCAGGTTGCGTGGTGGTCCACGTCGTAAGAAACCCGCTGGAGGTGGCGCGCGCCTTGAGGGAGAGGGACGGCCTGCCCGTCCACCTGGGCGTCGCCCTATGGACCGCGTACAACCTCGCGGCCCTCCAGCACGTCGAGGCGGGGCGGCGCGTGTTCGTGAGCTTCGAGCGCCTCCTCGCCGATCCTACCCTGTCGTCGCAGCAGCTGCTCGACAAGCTGAGCGCCTTGGGAGTCGTCGGCCTGAACGCTGACGCCGCGACAGAGAGGGCGGACGCGGGCCACCTCGCGATCGTGCCCTCTCTTCGCCGGCACCACGCCACGGACCGGGAGCTCGAGTCGATCCTGACCGCTTCGCAGCTTGCGCTCTGGAATGCCCTCTCCCAGTCACTCGACGGCGAGCAGGACCCTCTCCGCGGCCTGGAGCCGCGACTCTCGGACCTCGAAGGGGCCACACTTCGAGAGCTCGAAGCGGAGGAGGAGACACGCCGCCTGGATCAGCGACGGCTCTTGGACCACGAGAAGGAGCTCGCGCAGCTCCGGACCACCTTGGAGCAGTCCGAGGTCGCGCGCATGGATGCCTTGACGCGGCTCGCAGAGTCCGAGGCGAGGCTCGCCAATCTGCCGCCGGATCGGAGCGCGTGGGACCGCGAGCGTGGCGCCCTGGAGAGCGCCCTCTCCGACAAGGAAGCCCGCGTCGCGCACCTCGAGCAGCTCCTGGCCGCGCGCGACAGTGACGCCATGCGGATGACCTCCAAGCTGAGCGACCGCGCCGCCCACGCCCAGGGGCTCCTCACGGCGCTGCGCGAGCGAGAGCGGGCCATCACGGCCCTCACCCAGAAGCTGGAGGGGCAGGATGTCCGACGCGAAGCGATGCGGACGCGCATGGCTCGCCTCGCGCAGAAGCTCGAGAAGCGGGAGAAGAGCATCGCCACGCTGAGGCAGAGCTTCAGCTGGCGCGTGACGGCCCCGCTCCGGGTACTCCCTCGGCTCGCCAAACGCGGACGGCGCCACGGGCAATAGGGGACAAGTCGTATCATGCAGGCTTCACCAAAGGGCTCAGGTGCCGTGACCGCAAAGGCGAAGGGCGTAGGCGCGCTCGGAGCGCGCCCGTTGCGCCGTCGCCTGCTCGAGCTCGGTTTCGTGGAGCGGGCGACGGCGGACCTCGAAGCGCTCGCCAAGACGCGACCTGCATCGCCCCAAACGCGCCTTGCCTCCTGGGAGCTGGCAATGTGGCACGCCGACAAGTACACGGCCGAGGGGGCTCGCGCGTGCCTGGCGCACCTCGAGATGGCGCTGGAGGCAGATGACGTCGACCCGGCGTTACAGGCTCCGGCGGCCGTGCTGGCGGCGGAGTCTCACGCCCTGTTGGGCGACATCGAGGCGGCACGTCGCGTCCTCGAGGTAGCACGCGCAGCGAGCCCTGAGCCGAACCTGAGCCTTGCCACCGCGAACCTGGAGACGAACCTCCAGGCCAGGGGACAGTGGATCAACGACGCGCTCTCCCTGAGCGGGGTCGCGCCCATCCCCTTCTCTGCTCGAGAGACTGGCTCGTCCTACGACGGGCTGCCTGCCGTCGAGGGACCGAGGGAGCAGGCCGTGGGAGCCGACGGGCTGCCGCTTGTGACCATCATCATGCCCCTCTACAACGCGGAGAGTACGATAGGCTTGTGCCTCGCGTCCGTCCTGGGGCAGTCGTGGCCCAATCTGGAGGTGATCGTCGTCGACGACTGCAGCACGGATGGCAGCTGCCGTGTGGTGCGGCGCTACGCCGAGCGCGACTCGAGGGTGCGCCTCCTCTTCGCGACAGCGAACAGGGGACCGTACGTGGCGCGGAACCTCGGCCTCCAGGAGGCGCGGGGGGAGTTCGTGACCTGCTCGGACGCCGACGACTGGTCGCATCCGCAGAAGATCGAGGTGCAGGCGCGCTACCTCCTGGAGAACCCCGAGGTAGTGGGGACGACCTCCCAGTGGGTGAGGATGACGGAGGACCTGACCGCCTTTCGGCGCGGCAACCGCGGCTACTACGCCCAGATCAACATGTCCTCCCTGATGTTCCGGCGGGAGCCCGTCGCCACCGTGATGCAGGCTTGGGACAGTGTCCGCTTCGCGGGTGATAGCGAGTTCCTGGCGCGGATGCAGGTCCTTTTCGGGACGCGAGCGGTCGAACGTCTCCCCCACATCCTCGCCTTCGCGCGCTGCTCGGCGGGATCGTTGACAGCCCACTCCTGCTTTGGTTTCCCTGGCCACGTGATGGGCGCGCGCCGGGAGTACTACGAGGCCTACCGGTACTCCTTCACCCAGGGGAAGGGGCTCCGCTGCGACTTCCCGCAGGTCGCCCGCCGCTTCGCGGTACCCCAGGCCATGATCCCGGGCGAGGCCCCCCTGTGCCTGAACCTCGCGCTCGTCCTCGCGACGGACCTGCGCGTCGCCAGCAACGCGGCCTGGGCGGCGGGGTTCATCGCCGCGGAGAAGCGCCGTGACCCCCAGGCGAGGATCGGGCTCGTGCAGCTGCACTCCTACGAGCCAGATCCCCGCACGACAGTCGACCCGAAGATCCGCGCATCCATGGATCGCGGCGACGCGCAGCTGATCGTCTACGGGGAGTCCGCGAGCTGCTCGCTCCTTGTGGTGAAGGACCTGTCGTCGCTCGCCGAACGACAGCGCTATGTGCCCCGCGTCGAGGCCGCGACGGTGGCAGTCTTCGTTGATGAGCTACCCCAATCGGCGGACCCGGACGGGGCCCCCTCTTACGAGCTTTCGGCTTGCCTCCACCAGCTCCGGCACTATTTCGGCGAAGCGGGTCACTGGTTCCCGAAGAACGCCAACATCCGCCGCCGCCTACAGCAAAACCACGGAGACGTTCTGAAGGAGGCCACGCTGGCTTCGCATGATTGGCCAGCGGCAGCAACCTCCCGGGGCGTCCTGGTGGAGCTCGCTGTGGACGCCCTCGCGAAGGAAGCCTAACGGTACTGCAGGTGCAGGAGGAGGTTGGCGCCGCGGCGGCAATTCACGCGGCGACCTCCCGCAGCAGTGTTAGGTTCTCTGTCTCCATGAGGGTGAGTATAACCGTCGCCGCCGCCCCAGGGCAGCCACAGCGAGGCCCAGGACGGCGAGGTACCACGGCGAGCGCTGCTTGCCACCAGGGACGGCGCAGCTGCAGCCCCCCTCCGCCGGAGATGGCGACTCCGCGGACGCCCCGGGCTCGCCAGCGGCACCCCCGCTGCCCGTCGCGGCGCTCCCGCTGGCACCGATACTCACCGGAGCTCCGGCGCTCGACACAGGTCCACCGCTGGCACCGCCGCTGGACGGGGTTCCGCCGCTGGACGGGGTTCCGCCGCTCGCTGACGCTCCGCCGCTGCCTGTTTCCGGCACCTCGGGACGCTCCGTGTCCGTCGTTGCGCCGTACTCGAAGGCTCCCACGTCGGGGACACCGCTCGCTGCTGGCACTTGGCGGTTCAAGAAGTCCAGGACGTGGCTCGTCGGCTCCCCCGCGTCGATGGCCGGACTGCCCGCGATGAGGTCGAAGTCCGCCGCTGCCGTGCCTGCTACGTTGACGACCCCTGGCTCTTGGTTCGCCGTGTTGATGACGAGGTTCGAGCTCTGGGTGATGGCCGAGGCGATCACGTCACCGAAGGAGGTGACGCCATCCAGGATGATGAGGTTGTTCGTCATGAGCACCTCCCCCGGGTCCAAGGAGCCTCCCGAGGTTCCAGAGGAGAACCCGTCGAAGATCGTCGTCACCATGCCGGCGTTGTAGGAGTCCGGGTGCTGGACGACCGTATTGTTCTCGAAGCGGATGTTGGACATCTCCGTGTTGTTCACCTGGAGCAGCATCAGCCATCCGCCGTCGACGTGGACGTTGTAGTAAAACTCCGAGTCCTCGAAGCGGCCTGTCTCCCCCGCCATGCTCGCCACCTCGAGGAACCCGCAGCTCTGATAGGAGTAGTTGTGGTGGATCTTCACCCCCGTCACAGTCGCGCCGGACCCCACGGTGATCTCCGTGGCGCCGCCGTCACAAGGGCTCTCGGTCCACTCCGCGACGTCTGCGCAGCGCACGAAGCTGTTGTACGCCACCTCGTTGTTCGAACCATGGATGAAGATGCCGTTCCCCCCACCCACGGCGTTCGGATCCACCGACCCGAGCTCTGCATCCACGGCGGTGGTCATGTCGTGGAAGTAGTTGTTCTGCACCAGGGAGCCCTCACCGTGGAGCATCATACCAATGTCGCAGTTCGCTATCTCCGAGTTGAGGACCTGGCTCCCGCCGCCGATGCTCACGCAGACCCCCTGCACCAAGCCCGCCATGGTGCCGTCCCCCTTCGAGCCCTCCAAGTACAGGCCGTCGATGACGATACCGCCGCGATAGGCCGACACGAGCGGCCCGCTATTCGTCGTATGGGGCACGACGAACCTCGGCAGGTCGCCAGCGTCGCCGTAATTCGTGTACGTGACGACGCCCTGGGCGATGCGCACAGCCTCGTTGAAGACGCTGCCCCGCTTGTAGCGGACCTCCGTGCACCCAGAGGGAATAGCTGCCTGCGACGCGACGGGAGAGGCTTCGGAGAGGCCATCGTTGCTGTCGTTGCCCGCCTGGCTGTCCACGTAGCACTGGGCATGAGCCTGCGGCGCCAGCACCAACGAGAAGACCGCCCCCGCCCCACTCACAAGAAGTCGCCTGCTCATCATCTTCGTTCCTCTCGCTTCTCTCGCTTCTCTCGCTGCTGATCGTTCTAACCCGATGCACCCGGCCACTCGCGACCCACCCGCCGGGGAGCCCACGGAGCGCCAACCGCTTGCACTAGCAGAGCCAGCTCACGACGCGGTCCGGGCAACTTTCTGCGCGGGCCGAGTCATTAGTGCGAGGACGGCGGGGTGTGCCGAGGTAAGCAAGCCAACGGGGCACCCGGCCCGGCGGGGAGCGGGTCCTCCCTCCGGGGCTCGGTCTGGCGCCGCGCGGGAGTCGGGACAGATGCTCAGCGCCGTGCCCAGTACTACTGCCCCAAGAACGAGTTTGAGCCAGTAGCTTCGGCGCTTGGCAGAACTGACCCAGTTTCGCTCGGCAAAAGTGACCCACCACTGCGAGCAGGTTTTTGCGCAGGTTGAGATGCAACCTGAACTCGACCTCGACGAGCACACTGAAGGGTGTTTCGTGGCTATACCGCTGGGTACGTGGTGGCGTCATGTCCCGGGTAGCCTTCCCGGACTTCGTGGGCGTGCTTCACGAGTCCTCGCGGCTGGCCCGAGGCGACGCCGGGCTTCGAGCGCGTTGTGCGCCGAGCAGAGCAGAGCAGACGCAGGTTCGAGAGGCCCCGCTGGCCGCCGAGGCAATGGGGCTCGATGTGATCGACTTGGAGAAAGTGTGTCTCGCTGCAACGGCGGCCGTGCTCGTCCGTCCACGTGCAACGTTCGCCGTCACGCTCGACGAGCTTCCGTCGCACGCCGGCCTCGATGTAGCGCGGCCCGCGCTGTGCCTC
>JAEWRL010000255.1 GCA_023398955.1 Pseudomonadota bacterium | reverse complement strand
AGCGCAACACTCGGTTCCGGGTGGGGGGTCAGCCTTCCCGGACAGGACTCTCACCTGTGGGGTCACTTCTAGGTTTTCGATGTTGCTACGTCATCTTCCTCCTTCCAGGCTTGCCTGGCGCACCAGGCATCTGCCATCGGCTCTGAAACCGGAACGCTTCTCGCTGACGGCCGATTGCGGACAGCCATGAGAACGTTGGGAAAGGATCCTACCAAACTTGGCGAAGATTGGGCCGCTCAGCGACTAAGCCGCCCCGATGGCTTCCACTCGTCATACCCACGGGGCTCCAGGGGCGGCAGGTTTAGGTCGCTACCTCGGCGCTGGTCAAGCGATAAGCGTTCAGCGAAGGCAACCTTCATTGACGAGCGGGCACCCGGCCAGCTGTACGAAATGATCTGGAAGCGCCATCGGACACCCGCCGCCCGACTGGCAGCGTCGGCTGCTCGACCGCGGAGGAGGCACCGCCCCCACACAAGAAGCCGTGCCGGCTGCTGGATGACGGTCGCCAGGGGCACCGCATCCACAAGGGGGCATTCCACTCATCGTCGAGCGCCATGACCTCGCGGAGGGTGGTCAGCTCGGCAGCCGAGTAATGCGCTGGTAGAGCCGCAGATAGCGTCCGCACATCTCCTCCAAGGGGAAGCGCTCCGCGGCGGCCCGGCATGCGTCTCCGCGCAACTCGCTCGCGCGCTCGATGGCGACGGCCATCTCTTCGACACTGTCGACAAGGAACCCGGTGCGGCCGTTCTCGATGAGGTCAGGCAATGCTCCGCCTCGAAACGCCACGACTGGTGTGCCACAGGCAAGCGCCTCCAGTGCGACGAGTGAGCTCGTCTCGGGCACCGTGCTCGGGACGACGACGCACCGAGACGCCGCGATGAGCTCGGGCTTCTCCGCCATGCCTACGGGACCCAAGAACCTGCGCTCGGCATCGAGACGCGGCAGGACCTCCCTACGGAAGTATTGAAGGTGTTCTGGATAGGGGAAGACCTGTCCCGCTACCCTCAGGGGCACGTTTGCCTGTCGTGCCGCATCCAGTGCCAGATGAACGCCCTTCTCCTCGCAGATGCGCCCCAGCACGAGCGCGCAGGCACCGCGAACACCAGGACGAAACCGCGTAAGATCAACCCCGTTTGGCACTTCATCCAGCATGTTGCCGACGGCGTCCGGACAATCACCACGCTGCAACCTGGAAACGCAGTTCAAGTAGATGCAGTCCTTGGGCTGAGTGAACACACCAGGCGGGTACGAACCGCTGGGCAGGTGCAACGTGGCGAGCACCGGCACCTGGGACTCCGGCAAATAGTCGTAAAAATCACCGCCGTGGGTATGGACCACATCGACCCCTTCCGCGGCGATGATGCGGGCCATCGCGGCGCGATAACGCATTCCAATGAGCCGGCGCCGGAGAGGAGTCAGCATCCCATCCGGTCGGGGAAAGGCGAACAAGCGCCCACTGGTACTCGAGCCCTCGCAGGCGAGCACGAGCGAGCGGTGACCCGCCTCCGCCACTGCCTTCTCCACTGCGGAGAGCACCTGCTCGGCTCCCCCGACGGCGTCCGGACCCACGGGAGCAAGCGGATACGCGACGTTCAGGACAGTTAACATGATAGCCTCACTTTGAACACACGAGCACCGCAGCCTGGGATGTATAGCAGTCTACCATCCCGCGTTTCCGCGCTTGCTGCGCGAGGGTCAACCGACATTCGGCCCCGCGGAACCTGACCGAGACGGGCACCCTGACCGGTTCCTGGTAACGGAGTGGCGCGTCGTGAGCGGAGACGATGAGCCAGCGGCGCCCCCACTCTTTCAAGCCCGAACCACTCACGGCCTCGGCGAACGCAGGGAGCGGGGTCCCTCTGACCGCGTTCGAGACGTCGTGAGCCCGCAGTCGTCCGTTATGCATCGTCCGGGCGCCCATGCAGCTTCTGATCCAGACAGGGCTACGGGGGTGGATAGCTCATGGGCGGAGCGCCAGGTGCGGTGCCTGCACCGCCTTGGCGATGAAGCGAGTGGCCCGAGTTTCGCCAGCGTCGAACGGCTGGGTGTGGCAATTTGCGACAGTCGGGACCGTCGTGCGCGGTCATTGTGGCGTCTCGTAGCATCCCGACTCCCGACCTCGGTCTCCGGCGCTTCAGTGTGGAAGGACCACCTTCGACTTAGGGAGCGGGCGGCGCGGACGTAGACGCGGACTATCACCTGTGCGCGTCACAACCATGCCAATTGCTATGGGACATCGAAGGAGAACCAGCAACATGCGGAGTCAGGGTAGGACGATCGGCATCGGACTCATACTTGTAGCGCTCGCGTGCAGCGATGAATCGGACTCGGGGGACGGTGGGGGAGCCGGCGCCAGCGGGGCAGAACCTGGCGCTGACGGGCCGGGCCGCGGCGACCAGGGCTCGGGCGCGTCCGCCAATGGATCGGGAACCTCTTCGGACGGGCCTGGACTCGAGCTCGGGACAGGCGGCACCGCATCAGGGGCGGGCGGCGTGTCAGAAGCAGAGAACGAGGCGTGCCAGGTGCAGAGCCAGGAGGCCGCGCTCCAAACGGTTCGCCTCCTTTTCCTGGTTGACCAATCAGGTAGCATGGGTGATGGGCGGCACGGCGATAGGGAGGAGAAGTGGGACCCCGTGACGGCCGCGTTGGAGTCCTTCTTCGCCGATTCGCGGTCCCAAGGGCTCGAGGCCTCACTGACCCTCTTTCCACCCGATATCAATAAGGGTACCGCACCGGCGGTCTCGGTGGACATGGATGAAGCTTGCGAGGCCACGAGCTACGAGACCCCCGTCGTCGTCATGTCCGAGCTCCCCAGCGGCGATTTCGCAGCGGCCCTCGCCGCTGTGACCCCGCCGAACGAGTGGGGCACGCCCACAGCTCCTGCCCTCGTGGGCACGACGTCGCAAGCAGCGACTCTGCTAGAGACTGATCCGGAGGCGCGCGTCGCGATCGTCCTCGTGACTGACGGCGAACCGGCACAATGCAGTGCAAACAATCAGCTCGCAGATGCAGTGAATGCTGCCGCTGCCGTAGCCGACGAGGTGCCCCTCTACGTGATCGGCGTCGGCAGCTCCCTCGACAACCTCAATCGAATTGCCGAAGCTGGTGGCACCGGAGAGGCTTTCATGGTGGCGATCGACGACCCCCAACAGACCCGGGACGCGCTGCTCGATCACATCGAGGCCATCCGGGGGCAGACCCTTTCCTGCGAGCTCGAGGTTCCCCCTCCACCCGAGGGCTCGAGCTTCGCCAAGGACCGCGTGCGGGTGACCTACACTTCCGCCTTGGGTGATCCGGAAGAGGTCCCCTACAGCGCCCACTGTGCGGGTCCCCAAGTTTGGCAGTATGACGACATCGAGGATCCCAAGCACATCCAGTTATGCGCCGAGACCTGCAGCGCCGTGACGACGAACGGCTCAGGCAGCATCGACGTGCAGTTCACTTGCGAGGCAGTGATCGAACTATATTAAGCGGCTGCAGGCCTTACGGGAAGGCTGTCCTTCCATTCGCCGCGAGGAGTGTTCCTCCATTGCTGATGGAACAGCCAGTTCGCGACGCACGAGACAAAGACCTGTTCCGCTGCACCTGCACGGCACGTCATCTCCGCCTGGCTCTGTTTAGGCCGGCGCAGTCGGGGGTTTCGGAGCCTTCGAACTCATGCTCAGGCTCCCGCCCGGCAGCTCGAATCTATCCCAGTGGCCGGCATACTACGTCGGGCGGCTGCAATCCGGTGCGCACGCTCGCGTCACCCGGGGCAAAGTGCCCCATCGACGCTGGCCCTTATCGCCGCTGGTTCGCCGATTCGCCCACCGTGGCTCTCTAGCCCTGCTCGTTCGGAGCGTGCCTCGCCTCAGCTCGAGCGGCGTGGGATGGGAGGCCAGCTGCCGAGGCACAGGTTGCGCGGAATGTTCCGTCGCCTTTCGGTGACTGAGTGGTCGAGCCGGCTAACTGGACCATCGACACCCCGCAATGGAATCTTCGAGCAATGACGCATCTGGAGCCAACCGGCCCAGCAAGAATGACAAGTCAAGGTGATTCCGACCTCCAAAGGACTGCCGCGCCACTCCAGGTGATGGCCAGCGTCCGCCGCCGCGGGCCGTGCTGCAAATTGCCACTGGCGCAATCGATGGATGGATCGGACAGTCCTCGACCGAGGCGTATGCACGAACCATGGCCAGAAACTGCGCTGAACCATTGATCCGGGATTGCCATGAGCGGCTCGTGTCGACGCGGTGTGTCGAGACCCCTCGGGGCTACTGAGGTGGGAACTCCTTTGAGGTCAGACACGCCCGTTGGTCACTGGCCCCCCTTGGTTGGAGACCTCGAACGCTACCTGGAGTCTCCCCTCGAGCGGGGTCGGCGAGCGCTATGGGGAGGATTGAGACGGGCCCGGGCAACCGCCAGGGCAGTACAACGATGGACACGCACGGGCCCGAAGGGAGACGCCGCATCCGAGCCGCCGAAGGACGTTCGCGAATGGTTATTCTACGCTGCGGCGGCGGAGATGGCCGATCCGGAGGCGCAGTTTTCGCCGACCACCGTCGCCGCAGGCTTCTGCGAGCTCGTTGGGCGCGGCGGGAGCGTGACGGCTCGGCGCGTGCTGAGCAGCGTAGAACGGCAACTGCCAGCGCTCCCCGCGAAGCTAGCCAGAAGGGTCGCCGCCCGCATCATCGACATCCACCGCGCGTGGGGTGACGACCAAGAGCTCGAGGCGTTCACCCGTCGCCACGAGACCCTGCTCCGTGACGCGCGCCGCCATCCTGGCAGCTTCTCCGGCCAAGGCCTGATGGCCCGCGACGGCGATGAGGGAGCCGACGGCTTCATGAGTCCCCAGCAAGCCAGCCAAATGCTGACGCTCGGTGAGCTGTCGCCAGAAGCGGTCTGTCGCGCGCTCCTCCAGCAGCGAGAGAGGGTCGCGCGCGATCCCGAGCTCGAGCTACTCCTCGCGAGCGCCTACGCCCTGGGGTACCCTGATTGGGTCGGCGCGCCGCTGAACCGCTACTTGGTCGCGCAAGGCACCCCGCGCCTGAGAGTCCTGGACGGCGACGGGCTCCTTCTCGCACGCCTGGCGCCGCCGCTCTCCCTCGCACGCCGAGGCGGTCCTCGCGTCTCCGTCATCATTGCCGCCCGTGACGCGGCCAGCACGATCCGCTATTCCGTTGACTCGATCCTCGACCAGTCGTATCGGGACATCGAGGTACTCGTCTGTGACGATTCGAGTTCGGATGATACGCTTTCTGTACTGCTGCGCGCCTACGGCCATCATCCCCGCGTGCGCCTTTTCGCGTCGGAGCGCAATCAGGGGTCGTACAACGTGCGCAACGCCCTGTGCGAGGCAGCCTCGGGCAGCTATGTCACGTTCCATGACGCCGATGACTACGCGCTCCCCACTCGCATTGCTGCGCAGGTCGCCGTTCTCGGGCGGCATGGCACCGTGGGCGTCGTGGGGAGCGGCTTACGGGTTCGGAACGACTCGACCTTCGTCTTCTACTGCCGTCCCGGGCCTCTGAGACTGTCGATGGTCTCGCTGATGCTTCGCCGTTCCCTCGTTCGGGAGCTGGGCCCCTTCCGTTCGGCGAGGTTCGGGGCCGACAAGGAGTTCTATGAGCGGCTACGTTCCCGGTTCCCAGGGCGCGTGGCGAGGATTCACCAACCGCTCATTCTTAGCCTTTGGTCGAGCTCCTCTTTGACGCGCGGCAGAGGGTCGGAGTCGCTCGAGACAGGCTTCCGTTCGGAGGCGCGGCATGCCTACTCGGAGTTGAGCTTCCGTCGTTGGCTGTTCGGTGAAGAGCAGGTACCGGATACTGCCATAGAAGCGAGCTTGTTGGAGCACGGCAACTACCTCGAGCCGGCACCTGTCCGTGAGTTAACTTCCCAGAGATAATGCGATGGACGACACGACAATGGGACCGTCAGCCACTCAACCCGTAGTCCAATACGGTGCGCCAGGCTCGTTCCATGAGAGCGCGTCATGGGGTCGGCGTCATGACGCGCAGGTAGCCTGGTCTTCGCGCCAGCCGGATTCTGCGACACGAGGCACAGGATGAGTAGCAAACGAAGCGGAATAGAGGCGTTCGTCAGGGACATCGTTCCCTTGTTCCATGGCCGGAGGCTGGTCTATGTCGACGTAGGCGCTTACAAGGGCCTGGTCTTCAAAGGGCTGCTCGAATCCGAGCTCAGGATCAGAGAAGCTCTTCTCATCGAGCCGAACCCGAGGTCGCGAGCTGCCCTGCAGGAGAACCTGGCGGGCGTCAGCGCCAGCCACCGCCTGGTCATCTCCAGCTTGGCCGTTGGCGCACGGCGGGGCACCGTTCGCATGCGGTCTGCAGAGAGCATGACGCAGGTGGTCGCTGAGGAGCCCTCGGATTCGCCGCGACCCGTAGCAGAGGCTGGCGGAGCATCGGAGCACTTCACGGCCCAAACCGTGCCCCTGGACGAGCTCGCGCAGGACCTCCCCGGCGGCCGCATCTCGCTGCTCAAGGTCGACGTGGAAGGGTTTGAGCTCCAGGTCCTCGCCGGAGCCGAATCCCTCCTTCGCGAGCGCAAGATAGACGTCCTCTACATCGAGGCCGGCATCGATCCCGGGAGCACTCAGCAGTGCTACTTCCGAGCCATCGACGATGTCCTTGTCGCGCATGGCTACCGCCTGTTCCGCATCTACGAGCAGATGAATGAGTGGATCGAAGACTCGCCCTTCCTGCGGCGCGTGAACCTGGCCTATCTGAGCCCCGAGTTTGCTCGCACTCACCCGACGCACCTCACGCGCGAGCTCTACTCGCTCCAGAACGAGAGCAAGGAGCTCCGACGGCGGCTCGACGGGCAAAGTCAGAACCTTGGAAAACTCGAGGAGCAGCTTCGCACGGAGCGGGCCAACCGCAAGACAGTCCTCGCAAGGCTCAAGCAGCTCAGGACGGAGCACCGGGCCGTGAGCAAAGCTCGAGACGCCCTGCGGGTGAAGACAGAAAAAGCTCAGGGCCATCTCAAAGAGAAGGAACGCGCCTTTACCGAGTCGGAGGTGCGCCTGCGCCGCGCCCGAATCGACTGCGCCGAGATGAAACTCCGGCACCAGAGTGCGACTTGCGAGAACCAGGAGCAAATCCACGCTTTGGCGAGACAGCAAGCCAGGGTGAAGGAGCTGCAGCGCGCCAATGAGGCGGCAGCGCGTCGCGCGGTCGAGCTCGAGGAGTCACTGCGGGCAGTGGAGGCGCAGCTCGCGGAGCTCGAAGCACGAGCTACCGCCCTAACCCGTGAGTGCAGCGAGCTCGATGCGCGGATCAGCCAGCAGCAGCGAAGCTTCGAGGCGCGGCTCACAGAGCTCAGGCAACGACACGCTGGGTCCGCGACGGCAGACGCGGCACGGCTAGAGCAGGCAAGAGAGGCGGCAGCGGCAAGTAAAGCCGCCAACGACTCGCTGACCAAACAGATCCGGAAGCGGGAAAGGGAGGTCACCAGCACGGAGTCCGTGCTGCGAGAGGTTTTCGCCGCCATTGCTCACCTTTCGCGGAGCGAGCAGCAGGCCAAGGCTGATGAGATTGCCGCGACGGGGCAAGTCCAACGGATCGAGAAGCAACTCTCTTATCGCGTTGGGTCGGCGGTCGTGCGCAATGCCAGATCGCCGCTGGGATGGCTACGCATGCCGGCAGCCGTGCGTCGGAGCTATGCCGAGTTCCAACGCGACAGGCAGGGCTTACCCCCGACGAAGCGCACCGACTTCGACGGTTACGTCCTTGCGAAGCGCAGCCAGGCCCTGCGGATCCCGATGGACCTCGCCTGGCAGACGGTGCGCATCGCCAACCGACGCACACCGCAGCAAAGCTCGTGGCCCATGGAGCTGTGGGGGAGGGTCCTTGCGGTCAAGCCGCACGCAAGGGCGATCATCGACCTCTCGGTCGTCCCCGGCAGCCCCGAACTCACACCGTTATCCGCGTCGGTTGGCCCCACCCATCCAAACACCGAAGGCGGCTCAACGGTTCAGTTCTGGACGCTCCAATTGCGAGCGGGTGAGGCGACGCCGCTCTTCCGATATGCGGCGGGTACTGGGCACATCGAGGTGCAGGTGCGAAAGCTCCGTGGTGTCCCGGCAATTCTGCGACTCGAAGTGCGCAAGGCCGAGCAACCGGAGACGAGTCCTGTCGCCCCCGAAAAGGCAACACCCACCGTCACCCGATTACTACCCGAAGAGGCTGCACCAACCGTCACCCCACCACTGCCCGAAGAGGACCGGCCACACACACGAGCCCAACTGCTCGAGGAGCCCAGTCCGATTCCAAAAGCCGCCCGGTTCAGCCGTCTTGGCGAGCTCGACACGGGCCTCAAGCTGCTAGTGGCACGCGGGCTCCCGGTAGAGAAGAGGGCAGCGACGCTACTGCACGCCAATCATGAACGTGATGACGAGGACTGGCTCAAGCATCTGAACGACTATGTGACGCACTTTGGAACCGCCTCTATCCATCTGGCACCCGGTGGTACGGACCGCTACATGCGGCTGCACTTCAGCTCCGTACCTCGGGTCGACGAGGGCCCCCTCGTCAGCGTCATCATGGCCGTCCACAATGGCGAGAAGACCCTGGATGCTGCCGCTCGTTCGATACTCGATCAATCGTGGGGCCCCCTCGAGCTCGTCATCGTGGACGACGCGAGCGATGACGCTACAGCGGAGGTCGCCCGGCGGCTCGCGAGTGCAGACCGTCGCGTCAAGCTCCTCCGCAATGCGGAGAACGCAGGGCTCTATGTCTCCAGGAATGTCGGACTCCGCGCCTGTGACGGTCAATTTGTGACATGTCAGGGTGCCGATGATTGGGCACATCCGCAACGCATCGAGAAGCAGGTCGGAGTCATGCTGCGTGAAGGTCTCAAAGCTTGTATCTCAGGCAAATTGCAGATGAGAGCCGACGGGAAGCTCGTCAACGCGCTCGCACGGCGGCGGAACGCGGACGACGGCTTCATGAGCCCAGCCCTGTCCTCGTGCCTCTTCGAAACGGCCTTCTTCAAGGAGCGCTTGGGACACTGGGATTCGGTACGTTTCGGCGGGGACGAGGAGCTCGTGTGGCGAGCACGGGTGGTCCTCCGCGGGCAGCTGCCGGTCCTGGAGCAGCTGGGCATGATTTGCTATGATACCCCAGGAAGCCTCTCCAAGAACGAGCAGAACGGAACGAACTCGTGGGCTCGGGTGCAGTACAGCACGAGCTTCAAGCTCTGGCACAGCGCGCTGAACCTGGACGACTCGAGCGCGGCCTCAATCCCATTCCATCACGAGCCCCGCCGTTTCGCGGCACCTCACGCAATCTTGACAAACCCAAGGCTCGTCGCTCGCCTCGAGCAAAGCAACGCTGGTTCGGCCCAAGAGCCGCACGAAGCGCTCCCCCAAGCCGAGGCGTAGCGACATGGCACCCTACAAGCCGAGCGCGAGACGGCCTGACTATCCCTGCGAACTGTACGGCATGGAATCCGCCCAATGAATGACCAGAATGAGTGCCGGCCTGGGTCGGCGAGGAGAAGCACGCGATGACCACTCGGCGCGGCGAAGTCGAGAGTTTCTTCCGGGACCTCGCCCCTTTCTTCCAGGACCAGAAGCTTGTCTATGTCGAGTTTGGCACCGAGGCCGAGGTGGGCCGCTCCATCGAGGAGTTGCTTGAATCCGATCTGAGTCTTGGGGAAGCCCTGATCATCGAGCCTGATCCCGCTAAACGGGGCGTCTTGTTGGGAAGGCTCGCGGCGCGCAATTCTGCCGCCCCGCTCGCCCTGACCGAAGCTGGGGACGCGGTCATCCGCGTGCGGCCGGCAAGCTGCGAGAGCTTAGATGTCGATGAGTCCACGGAGGGGGCCTCCGAACTGCTCGAACCTTCGCGGCGAGGAGCGTCGTCTGCCCAGGGTGAGAGCTCCACTCCCGAACACGCTCCCGAATCCGAGGCTGGTCGAGCTGGGTCATTCGATGAGCTCACCCAGGCTGTCCCGGACGGGCGGATCTCGCTCCTGAGGATCGGCGTCGAGGGATTGGAATCAGGGGTACTCGACAGCGCCCAACGGCTCCTGCAAGAGCTCCGCGTTGATGTCCTCTACCTCGAGGCGTGCATGGCCCCGACCGACGGGAGGAGGTCGCATTTTCGAGCTATCGACGACTTCCTCACGGCCTACGGCTATCGCGTCTTCCGCATCTACAAGCAAAGGAACAGTAGCCCGGATGATGTGCCTTTCTTACGGCACGCACACGTGGCGTACTTCAGCCCCGAGTTTGCGCGTTCACATCCCCAGCGGTTGAGCCTCGACCTCTTCACGGCACGCAACAAGCACAGGACTCGTCTACAGGAGCTGGAGGCTGTGAACAATGCCTTGGAGCAAGTCAAGGCGCGCTTGGAATCGGAAGACGCCAGACGCAGCGCTACCCTGACCAGAGTCGCGCAGCTCGAGAGCGATCACGCTTCCGTCAGCAAGGAGCATGCGGATCTCCGCAATGGACTGGTCGCAACGAGGCGGGAGGTCAAGGAGAAGGAGCGTCGGCTTCGCGACTTTGGGGAGCGCTATCAGCGGGCTCGTCTCGATGCGGATGAGATGAAAGCCCGGGTCGAACGCATCCTCACCGTGAACCGAGAATGCCTCGCTGCCCTCGAGAGCCAACGCACGGAGGCCGAGGAGCTGGAGCGTGCCAGAGGGGCCGCCACCGAGCGCGTCCAGGTTCTTCAAGGCCGACTTCAGGCGCAGAGGGACCGTCTGAGTGCAGTAGAAGGTCAGCTCCGCGAGTTGACGGGACGACGGGACACTTTGGCGGAACACCTGCGACAGCAGGAGACCCAGCATCTCGCGGAAGTGGCTCGCCTTCGACGCCAACGCGCCCGTTCGGCGACCGCGAGCAAGCTTGAGCTGAAGGAGGTCGTGAAGGCAACGACGGGGGCACGCCGAACGGAAGCCAAGCGCCTCACACGGATGGCGCTCAAGCTCGAGCGTGCTGCCTCCGAGGCGGAGTCGACCTTGAGCGAGGCTGTCACCATGCTCGCCGAAGTAGCCCGCAGCGAGCGGCAGTCCAGGATGGAAGCTGCGGCCGCACAGCACCGCCTCGAGCAGGTGGAGGGGCACCTGTCCTATCGCGTCGGAACCGCCATCGTGAAGGGCTCGAAGTCGCCAGCGGCATGGCTCCGCATGCCGGCGACACTACGCCGCAGCTACAGGGAGTTCCAGCGGGACCGGAAGCACCTGACGGCCACGAGGAATAACGCATTCGACGGGCACGTCTTGGCCAAGCGCAGTGCAGGCCTCCTCGTCCCATTGGATTCCGACTGGTGCGCGGTCCGCGTCCTGAACAAGCGACCCTCAGGCTCCAGCACGGAGCCGCTCGAGCTCTGGGCACGGGTCATGACGTCCCGGCCTCGGCACAAGGTCCAGCTGGAGTTTGCCCTCCCTCCCGATAGTCGCGGCATACAGGTGATCCCAAGCTCCGGAGAGCTGGAGAAGCGGGAAGCCGCAGCGCCCGGCACAGGGGAAACGTGGGACCTATGCGTGAGAGGTCGGGAACCTCTGCGGCTCCTGAGCTACCCAGCGGGCGCGGGCCATGTTCAGTTTCGGATTCGTAGCCTTGGCGGCGACCCTGCGATTCTGAGGCTCGAAGTGCGGAGCGCGAATGAAGGGAAGCGGCCACCAGCGGCAAATCCCACGATCGCGACTAGCCAACCTTGGACCGTGACGCGCCCCAGCGCAGGAACCGACGACTGGGACGCGCTCGACGAGCCAGGACCGGTGTGGCAGGCCGATCAGCTCAGTCGCCATGGCCAGGTAAAAGAGGGTGTCGCTCTGCTGCTCGCGCGCGGACTACCACTCGAACGGATGTCCGCTGCCTTGTTACTCGCGAACCACGCGAAGGATGACACGCACTGGCTGGCGTACGTCAACGAGTACATGGGGACCCTGGGGATCGCACCGTTGGCGCTGAAGGCGGGAGATCAGAGCCGCTTCGCGAGGCTCTGCGCGGCTCCCGTGCCGCGTATCAGCGAAGGCCCTCTCGTGACTGTCATCATGCCCGTCTACAACGGGGCAGCGACCCTGAGGATGGCAGCCAAGTCCATTCTGGCACAGTCCTGGCGGCCGCTGGAGCTCATCATCGTCGACGACGCCAGCACCGATTCTACGCCGGAGATTGGGCGTGAGCTTGCCCGGCGAGACATGCGTGTCAAGTTCATGCGCAACGAGGGGAACGTCGGTCCTTACGTCTCCCGCAACGTCGGAGTTCGCGCCAGTTGCGGGCAGTTCCTGACATGCCACGACGCAGACGATTGGGCCCACCCGCAACGGATCGAGCTGCATGTGCAGGCCATGTTGCGCGAACGGCTCAAGGCAAGCATGACGCGGATGCTGCGTATGAACGCGGAAGGGGAGTTCTCTCCGGCCCTGCCCCGGCAAAACAACGTCGATGACGGGTTTCTCCGCCTTTCCATGGTTTCTTGCATGTTCGACGCCAAATTCTTCAAGGAGCGGCTTGGCCATTGGGATTCGGTGCGATTTGCCGCCGATAGCGAGCTGATCTGGAGAGCGAACCACCTGCTCGGCGGGCAGCTCCCCTTGCTCCGACAGCTTGGGATGCTGTGCCTCGATTCGACGGGTAGTCTGACGAGAAGCACAAAACATGGCGCAGGTTCCCAGACTCGGCTTCGATACAGCACGAGCTTCAAGCTTTGGCACACAAGCCTCGATCCAGACGATCCCGACGCCGCTTCCGTCCCGTTCAACCATCAGCCTCGGCGCTTCGAAGCGCCGCAGGTCATGCTGGCGAACCCCGATGTCGTGGCTCGCATCGAGCGCGGGAAGACGGTCGATGTCTGCATCGTCACGAATCTCACCTACCCAGGTGGCAATGCCTCGTCGACGCTGGACGAGGTCCGGCAGTGCTTGAATGCGGGTTTGACGGTCCAGGTTCTGCACTGTGCACGGCGAAAGGGCGGCAAACGCGTGGTGGGGCCCTTCGCGGGGCGCTTCTCCGATGTAGGCCACCTGTGTGAGGAGCCACTCGCCAACGCGAAGAGCTACCAGTGTGAGGTGCTGATCATCCGCAATCCGACGGTCATCACGGCCGAGGACCTACCGAGAGCCCTCGCGGATGTCCGGGCCAAGACAGTCGTCTTCGTAGTGAACAACTCCTTGCTGCGACCCACCGGCGAACCAATCTGTACCGAGGATGAGCTGCTTCACTCGATCCAGCGCCTGCCGTTCCCTGACAAGCGGGTCTTCCCCCTCGGCCCCGCGATTCGGCATGAGCTCCTCCACTCGTCCCTAGCAGACAAGCTGCCGATCGCTCCATTCGATTGGTCACCCACCTTTGACGTAGCGCAGTTCCCTAGGAAGCCACCCACGCGCATCGGAACGCGGATCCGCATCGGAAGACACGGGCGTGATGGGCGCGAGAAGTGGCTCAAGCGGCCGGAGGATCTGCGAGCGGTGTACCCAGACTCGCCGACCACCGCAGTGCGCATACTCGGGGGGGCGGATAACGCGCAGGGGATCCTTGGCAGCATCCCGCCGAACTGGGAGGTGCTTCCCTTCGGCTCCGTGCACCCGTCTGAGTTCCTGGCAGGCCTGGACGTCTTCGTCTACTTCCCCGATGAGAAGCTCAACGAAGCTTTCGGCCGAACCGTGATCGAGGCCATCCTCGTTGGCCTCCCTTGCGTGCTTCCCCTCCGCATGGAGAGAACATTCCGCGACCTTGCGATCTATTGCGAGCCCCAAGGCGTACCCGCCGCCCTAGAGCGGCTCAGGGACTCCTTCGAAGAGTGCACTGAGTTCGTTGAGACGGCCCGAGAGTGCGCCGTAGCGCGGTACGCTACGGAGTCGTTTCTCGGGCGCCTGGCTAGTGTGTCGCCCGATCTGGCTAAGCGGCTGCCGGCCGCGACTCACGCCATGGAGGAGAGCGAGCGCCCACTCCCCGAGCACCTCCGCAGTTATGCCCGGTGGGTCGCGACAGGCGCCCGGTAGCCAAGCCACGCCGCCCTCATCGACTCCCCGCGTCTGCCAATCTGCCGCTGGGGCCCGTGGCGGGAAGCGCCATCACTGCTCAAGCACACTGACAAGGAATTCCTTGGTGCGGCTCAAGACGCTGCGCGCAGACGTGTCTTTTGGCTTCAGCCGGTGCGCATCGAGATAAGCTCTCAGACACATCGCATATCGTTCCGCGCGGTCAGCTGGCGACATGGACTGCACTTCATCAGCGATCTCCTCCGGCCTTCTCCCCGCACCGTCCACAAAACTGCCATGGGGAAAGACATCATAAATACCCTTCGTCCCGTGGTAGATTGGCAGACAGCCCCAGATGATGGCATCCCAAATCTTCTCTGTAACATAGAACGGAAGAAACGTGTTCTCATAGGCAAGATTGAAGGCATAGCCCTTCAGCACATTGGACTTCTCCTTCTGCCACCCATCACCGCGACTCTCTCCAAGTGGATTACATGAAGCAGGCCAGTTACGTCCCATTACGTCGCAGAGACCGCGCGACTGAAGGGCAGCAGCGACAGCCTGGCGCTTGATGTAAAGGTCATACTTCAAGCTACCTCGAATCTTCGCACGATCCGCCTTCTTATGCGTTGCCAAGATAATCGCACGGTGAGGTCGTGCCCGGTGCTGCTCCATGTTCGCATCGAAGTCGACGACCGTTCTGGGGAAGTACTTGAATGGGTCGGTGTACATACCCGTATACGCATTCATGACGTACACGGGCCTATCTATACCCGGGACGGATGCCGGCGATGAATCCTCCGTACTGTATCGAGGTTCGTGGGTCCAGATGACCAGCTTCGCAGCGTTGCCGGAGTAGCGTCGCAATGCTTCAGTCTTGCGCGCGATAATGATGTCCGCCTGCTCCGGGGAGTCAACGTAGCTCAGGCCGAGCTGATCGGCACCTGAATCCTGGAAGAACAAGGTGTACTTCATCTCGTCAGCCCGAAAGACTCTCGGACGTCCCGCCTGGACGTTCCCGCGAGACCGACCAATGGGTGGCGAGCTAGTACCCTTCTCGAGACGGGCCAGATCCGAGTCCACCATTTCCCTGACGAGTTCTTCGAATGAAACGCTCGGCTTCCACCCCAATCGCTTCCTGGCCAGTGACGCATCGCCAAGGAGGGTATCGACTTCGGTTGGGCGAAAGTAGCGCTTGTCTACGGCGACACGAACCTTTCCGGTTGCTTCATCGACACCCTCTTCCTCCTGCCCGTGCCCACGCCATATCAGGTTGACACCGACACAACGGAAGGCCATTGCTACGAATTCGCGTACTGTGTGCCCCTCGCCAGTCGCCAGGACATAGTCCCCGGGGTCGTTCTGCTGAACGATTCTCCACATCCCTTCGGCGTAGTCCCGCGCGTGACCCCAATCCCGTACCGCGTTCAGGTTTCCCAACTCGACCCGCTCCTGCCTACCGCACTTGATAGCGGCCACGGCGCGGGTCACCTTGCGAGTGACAAACGTCTCTCCCCTTGTCGGCCCCTCGTGATTGAACAGAATCCCGTTCGAAGCGTGGAAGCCATAAGCTTCCCGATAGTTCACCGTTATCCAGTAGGCATAGAGCTTCGCGACCGCGTACGGACTCCTTGGCCAGAAGGGCGTCCTCTCGGTTTGAGGTGTCTCGTGCACCTTGCCGTATAGCTCCGAGGTGGATGCCTGATAGAATCGGGTCTTACGCGCGAGCCCCAGGATACGAATCGCCTCGAGAAGTCGAAGGGTGCCAAGGGCGTCCGCATTCGCCGTGTACTCGGGTGACTCGAAGCTCACCTGAACGTGACTCTGAGCGGCAAGGTTGTACACTTCGTCCGGCTGCGTCTCCTGAACGAGTCGAATCAAGTTCGTGGAATCAGTCATGTCGCCGTAGTGGAGCTGGAACCGTCCCCGCCCACCGTATCGGGGATCGGCCATCAGGTGGTCGACACGGTCTGTGTTGATGAGCGACGTGCGACGCTTCATCCCGTGCACTGTGTACCCCTTCTGCAGCAGGAGCTCCGCAAGGTACCCGCCGTCCTGACCCGTCGCCCCGGTAATCAATGCCGTCTTCACGTTCCTCCGTTCGACCATTGCTGTAATCGCCGCTCGTTCGACTAGCTGGTTCCACGCGAGTCAAGCACGCTACGCGGGAGTTTTGCAAGGGCTTGCGCATCCACCTGAATTCAGTGAGCGGCCTGTCCGCACGCTTGACAACCCCGGGGCCTGTGCGAGGCTTCGTCCGGTTTCTGTTGTTGGGCCTATCCCCGAGCCACGAGAGATGTCCAAGGATCTTCAATGAACCCAGATGCGAAGATCTACGTCGCCGGGCACAACGGTATGGTTGGTGCTGCGCTCGTTCGGCAATTGGGGCGACTCGGCTACCGCAACCTCCTCCTGGCATCTCGCCGGGAGCTCGATCTCGTCGAGAAGGCGCCCACTCTCCACTTCTTCGAGCGGGAGCAGCCAACGTACGTCTTCCTGGCGGCTGCGCGAGTGGGGGGCATTCGCGCCAATTCTGCATATCCAGTGGAGTTCTACACCGAGAACCTAAGTATTCAGACGAACGTCCTCTCGGCTGCGCACCACACGGGCGTTGAGAAGCTGATGTTCCTGGGTAGCTCGTGCATCTACCCGCGCCTCGCTCCACAACCGCTGCGGGAAGAATACCTGCTGACGGGCCCGCTCGAGCCAACGAACGAGGCCTACGCCTTGGCGAAGATCGTGGGGCTCAAGCTATGCGACGCGTATCGCAAGCAGTATGGTCGCGATTTCGTTAGTGTTCTGCCCTGCAATCTCTATGGACCAGGAGACAACTTCGATCCGAACGATAGCCATGTCGTCCCGGGGCTGCTGCGGCGTTTCCACTTCGCCAACGAAGCGGCTCAGGAGAGCGTGCAACTCTGGGGCACAGGGGCTCCCCGGCGCGAGCTGATGCATGTCGACGACCTCGCCAGTGCTTGCGTGTTCCTGATGGAACATTGGAGCGACGCAGGGGGGATTAATGTCGGAACAGGAACCGATTGCACGATCCGCGAGCTTGGCGAGACGATCTCGAGCATCGTGGGCTACAGGGGGCGCCTCGAGTTCGACGCGACTCACCCGGACGGAATGCCACGCAAGGTCCTCGATGTCTCGCGGTTAGCGGCGCTTGGTTGGAAGCCCACCATCTCGCTTAAAGACGGACTACGATCCACGTACACCTGGTTTCTAAATCACCTTGACCAGGTGCGGGGTCTAGATAGAGCCTAGCAATCGAATGACCGACAAGCCCTACTACCCATTGACGGCCAGCTCCTGGGACGGCGCTGAATACGCGGCTCTAGCCCGAGTCATCGCGTGCGGGCAGTTCACGATGGCCAATGAAACCATCGCGTACGAGCGGGAGTTCGCTGAATACCTGAATGTGCCCTACTGCGTTGCGGTAAACTCGGGAAGCACGGCCAACCTTCTCGTCGTCGCGGCCCTTTGTTATCGCAGCACGCGCCCGCCGCTGCAGCGCGGCGATGAGGTGGTCGTGCCCGCCGTCTCTTGGCCAACGACGTACTTCCCTCTCTACCAGTACGGACTACGCCTCAAGTTCATCGATGTGGATCTCGAGACCCTCAACTACGACCTGAAGGCCCTCAAGGCCGCCGTGTCGCCCAAGACGCGTGTCATCATGGCCGTGAACCTGCTGGGCAACCCAAATGATTTCGCCGAGCTCCAGGAAATCGCCGAAGGTGTCGGAGCTGAAATCATCGAGGACAACTGTGAGTCGTTGGGAGCGAAGTTCGCCGGGAGACAGGCGGGCACCTTCGGCCTCGCGGGCACCTTCAGCGGCTTCTACTCCCACCACATCTCGACCATGGAAGGCGGGGTCATCTGCACCAGCGACGAGGAGCTGTACCACATAATGCTCAGCCTTCGCGCGCACGGTTGGACCCGCGACCTCCCCACCCGGAATCGCGTCACCGGGACGAAGGCGCCAGATCCCTTCGAGGAATCGTTTAAGTTCGTCCTGCCCGGTTACAGCGTTCGCCCGCTCGAAATGAGTGCAGCCGTGGGACGCGCTCAGTTGGCAAAGCTTGATGGCATGGTGCAGCAGCGCCGTAGGAACGCTTGTCGCTTCGGCGAGCTGATGCGGGCGCACCCCGACTTCGTCACTCAGCGGGAGATCGGCGACAGCAGTTGGTTCGCGTTCAGCATGATCGTCAAACCCACTGCGTCTTTCTCACGACAGGACGTCGTCCAAGCCTTTCGAAACGCGGGGATTGAGTGTCGGCCAGTAGTCGCTGGCAACTTCACCAAGAATCCGGCAATGAAGTGGATCGACCACGAGGTCCCCTACCCGCTCACGAACGCGGATCTAGTGGATAGGGCAGGTCTCTTCGTGGGAAACCGAGGCACCGTGCTCGACGAGGAGCTGGCGCACATGGATCGCGTTCTCTCGCGAGTTGCTCGACCTTGATGTACTTGCCCCGCTCAGGTCCCCACCAGAATCAGGTCCACGCCTAGAGCAAGCACCCTAACGCCCTCGAACAGGGTCGTTACTCCCGTCCAGCGTAGTTCTGCCTTCTCGATCTGGGGATTCGGTATCACCAATAGCACCAATCTCCTGGCCGATTAGTCCTGGGGCACGGCTGCCTCGGCATGACCACAGAAGGCACCTCGAGCACCGCTGCGCGACACACCCACCATCCGACCGATCGCGCGATGTGGCGGCGCGACGTCATCAAACGGCTCGACCACGAGGGAACAATACCCGAGTTCTCTGCAGCGACGCGACCCGCCAGTCGTGCTAGTTTTCCCCGAGTCGAAACGGTAGGCGTCATGGAAGCGGACACGACTTTCCTTGTCTCGAAGGCTACAAATAATCCTGATCGGCTGTTCCTAGGCTACTGCTTCGCAGGTCGAGACTACATCCACGGGTCCTCAGGCGCCGAGGCGTATACGAAGCACACTGGGAACACCATAGAAGCGGGCGAAGACGGTTGCTACATTACCGGCGTGCGAGTCGGCTCCCGGCACCGATTGGCAACGGACTATTGGGGGTACAAGAAGCTCTTCTATTTTCACGATAGGGAGTTCTGGGCGGTCTCGAACTCCATTTTGCGTCTCGTTCAACATTTGCGCGAGCGTGGCATCCGAGTATTGCCGAACTACGCCCAGCTTGCTGCCATGACCGGGGGCACCCCGACGAGGCAGCTTAGTTCCTTCGCTACCCCCGCCGATGGAGTGCACCTCCTTCCTCCTGACTGCTCACTCGAGATCGGTGACGACAAGGCTATCCTTCATCGTGAAGTGCGCGCTCGAGGGCGAGGCGACTATCGCGAGCGACTCTCAGAGTTTGCAGAAACCTGGATCTCTCGCATCGAGACTCTGCTCGTTCATAGTCGCATGCGGCTTTCCAGTGATCTAACGGGGGGGATGGACTCGCGGTGTGTCTTCGCCCTTCTTCTGCACGCCCTCCACCGTCTTGGCGGCCAACAGGAAGCGGCGCTGCGCGTAAACTGTGGTGCGATTAAAGGCGACATGCGGGACCTGAAGATCGCCACCCGAATCTGCGCTCGCTACGGTACGCCGCTGAACTCCGAGCTACTTCCCGCGATGCGGCGGACGGGGCTCGAAGCGTATTCGGCCTGGAAGCACCTGTGCCTCGGACAGTATGGCCCCGTGTACTTTCCCAACGCAAGTATGGATCCAGAACTGGTGTGTCTCATGGGAGGGGGGGGCGAGAACGTCCGTCGCTTCTATCCGGACGAGTCCATTGATGCGTTCGCCGCACGGTGTGCCTCTTCCATTACAGTGCCGTGGCTACGCCACCAGTTCACGGATGATATATTCCGTGCAATGGAGTACATCAGAGGCTCTCAGCCAGTACACAACGATCTAATACTCCACTACACGTACTTCAGGAGTCGCTTCCACGCTGGCCGTGCGCCACAATACCGGACAGTGTTCAACCCGCTTGGCTCTCGGTTGCTGGCCGAGACTGCTGAAGCTGCTGGATTCGAGAGGGTGGACGTCTCTCAGCTCCACTACGATATCATGTCTACCCAGCCGGACTTGTTAAGAATCCCATTCGGTGACCCTTCGGCTGCTCCCAGTGCTCGCGTTCTGAGCGGCCTCACGGACATCTCGGTGAGCCAGCAACCCAATCCCGGAAAGGTCTTCATCGACCCACCGACGTCACACGAGCCATCGGGAGACAGCGCCGCTCCTCTAGTATGCTTCCAACGCGAGTTCAGAGCGGCGCGGGCGAATAGCTTCGTGCGCGACTTCCTCGGCGAGCCCTATCTCCAGAAGGCGGACACAGCCCTCACCGCCGCAGTTGCGAACGGGCGGTTTCGTCACGCCAATGACGGGCAGCCAGCGGGAGTGGCGCTAGCTGCCCTGGCGCTGGCCGGTTCATTCCGCGACCAGTAGACTTGGTTTACGCGCGCCCCACCCCATATGGCGGCGAAATCTAGCACGATTCTCTGAGTGTTGCGGGGTAGCGCACGCTGGATGAACCTAGATTTCGCGCGCTCCCCGGCACATGGACGCTGAATCCTGCGGAATTCTCGGCTGTTCATCCCGCGGTCTGGCGCGCGTGGCTTCATCCATGAGGTGAAGTAGCGGCTACCCACCGGAGCTGTCGATCGACACCGGCAAGGTGCGCCGAGATGTCCTTGGAGGCAAGCGCGGAGATGGGCACCGCATGTAGAACATGGGGGAGCCCAAGCAGGTGCGTCGGCCCGATCCTGCGTCAATTCGGGTCGGCCGCGCGGACCCGACGTGGCCACATCTGGACTACACTGCGCAAGTCTACATCACCAACGACCACACCAGCGATGCTGAAGACATCGTCCTCGAGTACGACGGTCGCGCAGAAATCGAGCCGCTCATCACTGAGCTCAAGAACGGCTTCGGCATCGCCAAGGTGCCATCGCGTGACTTCAACTCCAATCACGCAATGTTCTTGCTGAAGCTGCTCACCCACAACCTGGTACGTCGCTGCGCTGCCGAGTATGCGCTGGACCTGCCTTGGCGCGGACCATGGCTCATGCGCGCGCTCTTTCGCGTTCCTGGGCGTCTCACACGGTCAGGGCGCTGCACCCGACTCCATACCCACCCCGACTCCCGCGTCAGCGAGCTCCACGCCCAACTCTGCTGACCCCACCACAACCGAATAGCGTTCGTGGGGGAAAGGAGGAGGTCTATCCACGGAGCCGATCAACCCACGATAGTGGCCCCCCATGCGCTCGAAAACCCCAACTCCGCCCATCCAAACCTTTCATGGGGGGGAGCGCACGAAATCTAGTTTGAGGGCTGGTGGAGCTCCCTAGTGACCCCTCGGCGTTGGGAGGATTGGTGCGAGGTGCTGGGCGGAGACGAAGGGGCTTGGAGGCGTCGGCACGTGGGGAGCCATCCTGCATGCTACGGCGCTGCCCTTCATTTTCGAGGCGTACTCCGCCACCAGCGCGGACGTCTCGTCGTGGATATAGGTCCCGAATCCGTCGTAATCTGGATAGTACCCATTGGCGTCGTCGATGCCTGATAGCATCCAGTGTAGAGCGGCATTCCCCCCCTCCTCCAGGATGATTTGGTTCCAAGCGCGGTATTCGAGCAACCTGAGCTCGCTTCCGGAGGTGACCTGCCCGTCCTTGTCTCGTTCGACGATGCGCCCGTATTCTTCGAGAATGGTGGGTTTCCCTGCCAATCGAGCGGCCGCGATATGATCTCGTATCCATTGGTCGCTCCAACGTGAGTCGGTGCCCCAGTGATCCGGGTACAAATGGAATGTGCCGAAGTCGATCTCCGGGATGCCCAGCAGCGCTTCATGGTCCACCCCATTGGCCGCCTCATAGGCCCAATGGTCGCGCCCGCGACTGAGGAACCCCTCGTCCCCGACCGAGACCATGTGGTTTGGGTCGATCGACTTGAGGAAGGCAGCCATCTCGGCGGCCCAGGCAGTGATGGTGGTTTCGTCCCAGCCATCCTGCGAATCGAAGCTGCTCCCGTTCGTCGTCCGTGGCTCGTTCGCGAGCTCCCAGGCGAAGATGGCGGGATCCTCCTTGTAAGGTGTGCCGTCAATGGTGTTCACGCGTTCGACGAGGTGCAGCACCCAATCCTTGTAGGCCTTTCGGATCCGCGGATCCGTGAAGAAACGGTGGTGCTCGTCGAGCTCGTACCACTCTAGGTACTGATCCATGCCACCGAAGTCCCGCCAGTTGTTTGTCAGGACCAAGAGCACGCGGCGGCCCGATTGGCGTGCTCTGTGCAGAACATAGTCGAGGCGCTGCAGGCCATCAGGGCCGTCGTTGTAGGCGGGTACTCCGCGTTCGGAGTCCCAGTACTGAAAATAGACGCCATCCTGGGTCCCCTCTGAACTGCTGACGCTTCGCACCGAACCATCGAGCGAGCCGCGATCGATGAAGCCCCAGGTGCGAATCACTTCAAGGTTCAGTCTTGCTGCCGACGCGAATATATCGTCGACCATCCTCTTCGATTTGTAAGACAGATAGTAGTTGTTCGTGCCAAGGAAGCAGAACGGCTTGCCTTGGAGGATGAAATTGGCCGCCGTTTCCGTGGCGGATTCCATCCCCAGGGTGCCACGTCTCTCCCGGTCGGTGTGTCGCGGGGTCGTGAGCTCGACGTGCGCCTTGTCGCCATGGCTAGGGGGCACACAGGCGTTCGCTACGGCTAACTGGACAGCGACCGCCGCCAGTGTCTTGCGCTGGGCGCAGTTGCTGCGTCGTACGCGGTGGGAGAGGGCACGATTCACCGTCACGACGTTGAGTGGGTTCGGAAGAGCTTCAAGGGAGAGGAGTGGCTTCGGTCCGCGTGCGCGCTGGATGGCCGACTGTCGTGCCGGATGGAGCGTGTCCTGGGTACCGCGTCCTCTGGGGTGGACGGGGAACCCTACGCCATCCGACTGCCTCGGCGCAAAGGATGGCGCCGGATCGGGCCCCGCGGTGGCGCCGGGCTTTTCTGCGCGAGGGAGTATTCAGCCGGCGACCGGGAGCGAACATGCGCCGTGGCTGATGCTCAACCTGAGTCGGCGGGCCGTCGGGTACCAAGGTTCGATGCGATCCCGGACGCCTCGCGGGGTGACTGGAAAGGATTGAGTGCTAGCCTGCCGGCCTGCTCTGGTAATCCCTCATGAAGACCGCATTCCAGCCAAAAGGCACTTGGACCGCACTGGTGTCCCCCTTCGACCGCTCTGGCAGCCTGGACGTGAGCCGGTTTCGCCGCTTGGTGCAGTTCCAGATCGCCCAGGGGGTGACGGGGCTTGTGCCGTGCGGCACGACCGGGGAGTCCCCGACGTTGGAATGGGAGGAGCACGAGGCGCTGGTGCGCGCTGCCGTGGAGGAAGCGAAGGGCAGGATAGGCGTCCTTGCCGGGACCGGAAGCAACAGCACCGCCGAGGCCATCGCAGGAACCCGGAGTGCCCGCGACGATGGAGCTACCGCTGCTTTGCTCGTGGACTGCTACTATAATGGCCCAAGCTCCATCGAACTGCGTTGCGAGTACTACGAGCGCGTGCTGGCGGCCGTGAGCGATATTCCCGTGGTTCCCTACGTGATTCCGGGGCGTACCGGCTGTGCGCTTTCTGCGGCAGACTTGGCCATCCTCCATCAGCGGCATCCCACCAGGGTGCCCGCTGTCAAGTCCGCCACGGGTGACTTGGAGCGCATGCGGCAAGAGCGAGAGCTCGCAGGGGATGGTCTTGCTATCCTGAGCGGCGACGACGCCATGACGGCCCCGATGATGCGGGACCCGGGTATCCGCGCGAGCGGAGTTATCTCGGTCATGAGCAACATCGTTCCCGGAGCCGTGTCACGGCTCGTCGACGCGCTCGCCGCAGGGAATGAGACGTCCGCGGACCGGCTGCTGACCGCTCTGGACCCGCTGTTCCGGCTGGTGGGTGTCGAAGCGACCACAAGCCGACGGCTCCCCAGCGGGCGTTTGGTTGAAGTGGTCGATCGCTTCCGCAATCCGATCGCCGTGAAGGTCATGATGAGCGGTCTCGGCATGATCGAAGGCTCGTGCCGTCCGCCCCTTGGACAGATGAATGTAGCGGCAGTCGAGCGCTGTCGCGCAGGTCTTCGCGTCGTCTGGGAGCGGAGCCCCGAGGTGTTGCGGCCCATCGAGGATGCGTTCGACGTCCGGATCGAGGACCGTCTTCACAATGACGAGGTCTGGGCCCGTTTGGCACGCGCCACCGAGGACGCCTAGCCGCCGCGTACCCATCTCCTTCTGCATCGGGAAGCGTTTGGCGGCTATCCGCCCCAGGCGCCAAGCGGGTACATTGCCGGACCGCGCGTTGGCGGCCCACCCGATCGCGCCGGAGCTACGGGACCGGGGGCTCTAGCAACCGTATTGCTCCGCCCTGCGTTACATCGTTCGGGCTTCGGCGAGGTGTCCTCCGCCGAGCTTCACTTGAGGTGTAACGATACCTTTTGCGTGGAGTCTGTGTTCTGACGGAGAGCCGGCCTCCCTCTGCGATGGATTTCTGCCTTTGACGTCGCGCAATTCTCGCGCGTTCCGATCTAGAATTCACCTGCTCTGTCCTGTTCCCATTGGATTCGGGCACGCGAGCCCGGTCCGGCTATGTGGCTCGCTGGGCGGGGTGAGTGAAGAATGATGGGCGAACGCACGAGAATACACATCACGGATGACCACGGCGTATTTCGGTCCGGGGTCAAGGCGCTCGTCGAGCGGCAACCAGACATGTTAGTCGTCAGTGAGGCTGCGGACTCTGACGCGACGCTCGACGCGGTCCGCCGCGAGCAGCCTGACGTCGTGATCTTGGACATCAACATACCCGGAATGGGAGCGTCGAACGTCGCTCGCGCGGTCCTCGAGCTATCACCTCGGAGCGCAGTCCTCGTCTTGACCTTTCATGATGAGGAGCACTACCTCCGTGAGTTTCTGCGCTTGGGCGCGCGCGGGTTCATGCTGAAGACTTCGACTGGGGACGCCTTGATCGATGCCATCCGGAAGGTGCGGCAAGGCGAAGAGTACATCGACCCGGCCCTCGCGAAGCACCTGGTCGCGAGCTACGTCGGCCGCCCCAAGCGGACGAAGGATCGGGCGGATCTACTCACGGCGAGGGAACGTGAGGTGTGTTCGTATCTCGCGGCTGGCTATACGAACGTGGAGGTTGCAGACGCGTTGGCAATCTCGAAGCGTACCGTCGAGACGCATCGCGCGGCTATCATGTCGAAGGTGGGGCTACGGAGTCGGGCTGATCTCGTCCAGTTTGCACTCGATCATGGCCTGTGGAGGGGCCAACCAGCCCAGGTCTAGGTGTTCACGCCGGGGGGGCGTAAGCGATGACGAGATAGTACCGCCCCTCCCTGCGTCCTGGATTGCGGTACACGTGGGGAACGTCGGCCGCGAACGTGAAGGCGTCTCCTTGGGCGAGTCGGAATACCTCGCCAGAGCACTCGACCTCCAAGGTACCGCGGGCCACGACGAGGTTCTCTGTCGTACCCGTTGGATGCGGTTCGGACACCTCCGCGCTTCCACCTGCCAGTGTGAGCTCGTACACCTCCAGATGCCCCGCCCCGAGCGCTGGGAACAACGGTCGCGACCGCAACGCGCTGCCCCGCGGCTCGAGGCGATGCACCCGAGCGGCTCGCCCCGGTCGCTTCGTCGTCCCTTCAGGATAGCTGATCAATGCCGAAAACGGGACATCTAGAGCGCGCGCAATCTTCCAGACGACGGTGATGGTCGGGGTGCTCTGCTCGAGCTCGATTTGCCCCAGCATTGCCCGGCTGACTCCCGAGAGTCGCGCGAGCGCTTCCAAGGATAGACCGCGCTGGGCACGCATCCTCCTCAGGTTGATGCTCACCGATGGCGCGTCGAGGCTGCGCTGTGTGTCCTCCGAGAACCGCGCAGCTGGGGGTAGCGTGCTTCGATTGCTGCCCAGAGCGACCGCCTCGCGTCGGCGCGAACGGGTCTTGTGCGCTCTGGTTGCAGGACAATCAGGAGGGTGGCGGTGGATGGACGTCATTCTTGATGCTCATGGCGTCGTAGACAAACTTGATCCATTGCGAGAAGAACTCGTTCCGGTGGGAGCGCCAGGTGTTTACTGGATTCTCGAGAGAGAGATTGCACGGTGCGGTGACATCCGACCGCCCGAGCTCGCGATCGCGACGGTACTCCTCGATGAGACGCTCCGGCTCGTACTCCGGGTGTCCTAGATGCATGAGGTACCGCTGATCGGCGCTCTCGAAGATGGTGTAGCCAGTCTCCGCTGCATGGCTCAACAGGCGCACCCTTCCGTCGGCGGCTGCATGCTCCAGCTCGGCGTCAAGGATGCCGGAATGGCGGCTCTGCGGACACCAGAACACATCGTCCGTATCTCCCGTGATCCGGTGCTCTCGTTCGATGTTGCGGTTTGGGAAGACGCCGAAGAGCTTCACGTCGTATAGAGTCTTCTCGATACCGAGCGTTTTCGCCAAGGCAAGCCCTCCCCAGCATATCCCGAGGGTGCTCGTCACGTGCTCCCGTGCGTAGCGCAAGATACCGCAGAGCTCGTCCCAGTACTTAACCTGTTCATACGGGATCTCTTCGACGGGCGCGCCAGTCAGAATCAGCCCGTCCAACGGCTCCTCGCGGATAGCTTCCTCGAAGCTGAGATAGAGGCTTTCGATGTGTCTCTTGTTGCTGCTCGTGTATCGATGATTGGTCAACCGAAGCCACAGCGGCTCGATCTGAATGATCGAGCGCCCAAGGGGTTGCAGCAGGCTGTACTCGTAGGTCTCTGCATGGGGCATCACGTTCAGGATGCCGATGCGCAGCGGACGGATATCCTGGCGTGCCGCGTCTTCCTGGGTGATACAGACGACGCGAGCGCTCTCGAGCGCTTGGCGAGCGTGGTACAGCTTTGGGAGGATGATCGTCACGAGAATGGGAGCCTTTCCGGTTGGCAGGTTTGTTTCTTGCCATAACCCGGCGAAGCCGGAATCAACGAGGTGTCTTCAGGTGCCAAGCATCAGCCATCAGCTCGGTGTTCAGAACCCGGATTGCCGACGGCTGATTGTGGACAGCCATGAGAAACTTGGGAAGCAATCCTACCAAACTTAGCGAAGATTGAACCGCTAGGGGCTCAATGCACTATCCGGCAAAGTCCGCAAACAGCCAGGTGGATAGATAACGTTCCCCGCTATCGGGCAGCACTACCACCAACGTCTTGCCGCGCGCGTCATCGCGGGCAGCCACCTCGAGGGCGGCAGCCATGGCCGCTCCGCACGAGATCCCAGCAAGTATTCCCTCGCGCCGCGCAAGCTCGCGCGCCGTGTGTCCGGCCGTCTCGGTGTCTACCGTCACGACCTCGTCGATGATTGAGCGATCGAGCACCGAAGGCACGAAGCCCGCACCGATGCCCTGGAGCTTGTGCGGGCCGGGCGCGCCGCCGGAGAGGACCGGCGAATCTCGGGGTTCCACGGCGACGATTCTCGTTTCCGGCCGACGCTCTTTGAGCAAGCTCCCGACGCCGGTGAGCGTGCCCCCCGTCCCGACTCCGGCAACGAAGATGTCCACCGCCCCCGCCGTGTCCCGCCAGATCTCCTCTGCGGTGGTGGCACGGTGAACGGCGGGGTTGGCCGCGTTCTCGAATTGTTGAGGAATGACGGCGCCATCCGTGACCGCGACGATCTCTTGGGCTCGTGAGATCGCGCCAGCCATGCCCTGCGCGCCGGGTGTCAAGACCAACTCCGCACCAAGCGCCCGCAACAGCTGGCGGCGCTCCATGCTCATCGTGTCCGGCATCGTTAGAATCAGGCGATAACCGCGAGCCGCGCAGACCATGGCGAGGGCGATGCCCGTGTTCCCGCTCGTCGGTTCGACGACGGTACCGCCTTCCTCGAGCAGCCCCTGCTTCTCCGCGGCGTCGAGCATCGCGACGCCGATGCGGTCCTTGACGCTCGACGCGGGATTGAACGACTCGAGTTTCGCCAGTACCGTGCAGGCCGTATGCGCGGCGAGGCGGTTGATGCGCACCAGCGGAGTATCTCCGACCGTGCGAGTGATGTCCGGGTACTGAGTCATGTGCTCTTCCTCGGTTCAGGTCGCCTCCAGCGCCTGAGCGATATCCGCAATGATGTCGTCCCCGTGCTCGATGCCTACGGAAAGTCGCACGAAGTCAGGGGTGACCCCGGTCGCCGCTTGCTCCTCTGGGTTGAGCTGCTGGTGGGTCGTCGTTGCCGGGTGTATCGCGAGAGACTTGGCATCCCCAACATTTGCCAGGTGAGAGATTAGCTCCAGTGAATCGATGAAGCGCTTGCCCCCCTGGACGCCACTGCCGATCCCGAACCCCACGATTGCCCCGCTGCCTCGTGACAAGTAGCGTTGCGCCTTTGCGTGCTGGTCGTTCGACGAAAGCCCCGGGTAGCTGACCCAGCTCACCTTCCGATGGTTCTGTAGGAAGGTTGCGACGGCAAGTGCATTCTCCGAATGGCGCGGCATCCTGAGGTGCAAGGTCTCGAGACCCTGGAGCAGCAGGAAGGCATTGAAGGGTGACAGAGCTGGGCCGAGATCCCGCAGGAGAGTGACGCGCGCCTTCACGATATAGGCAACGTTACCCATCGGTGCGAGGGCTTCGACGAAGTCGAGCCCGTGGTAGCTGGGATCGGGATCCGTTATCAGCGGGAACCTACCGCTCTTCCAATCGAACTTGCCCGAGTCGACGATGAGACCCCCGAGAGAGGTGCCGTGCCCGCCAATGAACTTTGTTGCCGAGTAAACGACGATGTCAGCTCCATGGGCGATCGGCTGTAGGAGGTATGGACACAGCGTGTTGTCCACGATGAGCGGGATGCCGTGACGATGTGCGATGCCCGAGAGGGCGTCGAGGTCAGCAACGTCGAGCTTGGGATTGCCCAGCGTCTCGATGTAAATGGCCTTGGTCTTGGCGGTGATAGCGCGCTCGAACGCTCCGACGTCGTGGGACGGAACGAACCGCACGTTGACGCCCAGTCGCCGAAAGGTATAACGCAGGAGGTTATAGGTGCCGCCGTAGAGATTGTCACCGGAGACGATTTCGTCGCCTGCCTGCGCGATGTTCAATAGAGCTACCGTGATCGCGGCTTGACCGCTCGCCACGGCGAGGGCCCCGACTCCACCTTCCAGCTGTGCCATTCGTTGTTCGAGCACGTCCGTGGTGGGGTTCATCAGACGAGTGTAGATGTTGCCAAACTCCTTCAGGGCGAAGAGATCTGCAGCATGATCCGTGCTTCGAAAGCTGTACGATGTCGTCTGATAGATTGGCACGGCGCGAGCGCCAGTCGTAGGATCTGGAGTCTGTCCGCCGTGAAGAGCGATAGTCTCTAGATGATGTGACGCTCTGTGGTCGCTCATGATTGCCGTGTTGCTGCGAGGGGTCGAGTGGCTGCCCGTTCTGCTCGTCGGAGGGTATCCGCTATAGCGGACGAGTCAAGCCGATTCTTGAACCCGGCCCACACAGTCGAGCGGGCGCCGTCTTCACGTGCGCGTTGCTCCTGCAGGAGGTGGATGCCGGTGCGTGCAGTGCTAGCGACTGCCGCGCGCTGCGGTGACCAGGCGAGCGACCGCATCAGCAAGTACGCCAGGGGCGAATGGCTTCTGGAGGAACGTGCCCTGCTCTTGCGGGCACTCCCCGAAGGAGGCGACGTCCCAGGGATAACCCGAGACGTACAGGACTCGAACGTGAGCAAGCTGGTGCCGAACTGCTTGCGCGAGCTCCACCCCGCTGCCCTCGGGCATGACGAGGTCGGTGACCAGGACGTCGATACCGCTGCCTTCCGAAACGAGCCTTGCCAGCGCTTCCGAGCTCGTGCCTGCCGTCAGTACCCGAAAGCCAGCGCGCTGAAGCGTCATGGCCACAGCACGGCGGACCAGCGGCGTATCGTCGACGACCAGCACGGAGCCGCGGGGCGTCGCTGGGGGTTGGCGTTCGCGAACGCGCGACACGCCTGGGGCGGCAGCGAGCGTCGATGCGACCGGGAGGTATAGATTGATCGCCAAGCCGCCCGTTGATTGAGCCGCCGCACTGACCCACCCCCCCATCGACTGAATGGAGTGTCTGACGCGCGCTAGCTGGAAGTCGCACACACCCGTGCCGTCGTCTTCGCAGGGCTCGAACAGACGTTCGAGCTCGCGAGCGCCGATCGACCGCCCATCGTCACTGACCTCGAGAGTGACGCACATCCCGCCCGGTTGGTGTCCGCACTCGGCCGCGGCCGTCACAAGGCGGACGCCGTCCAGTGAGCGACTGGCTCGAGCAGCCCGGAGCGCCAGAGTCTGCACGGCTTGAGACAACTCCTGGGCGTCAGCAGCGACGTGGGGGAGGGGCCGGGCGAGCGAGAGGCGCGGGAACCCGGCGTACTTCGCGTCAGCTCGAAGGATCGACACCGCGAAGCGCACCGCGGCGTTCAAATCCACGACACTGCGCTGCAGTTCCCGCTCCTCCGCAAGTGTCAGAAGTGCGTGCAGATTTGCGTTGACGACGCTCCACGGTGGCTCGCTCCCTGCGATGGTACCCGGCGCGGCGTCGCCGTCGTGAGAACGGAAGCCCCTCGTCAGGGCGTCGTCCGAGGGCGACAGCAGTCGACGAGCCACCTGCTGGAGGCAGTGCCAGGTTGCCTCGTGCTGCGCAGCCGTCCGCTCGCTCTCGAGGTCCACCAGGAGCTCCGTCACGTCGAAGACGCGACCTTCAACGGCTGCGACTCCTCCGGCGCTTGGATCGACACGCGGCTGCCCCTTCTCCCAGAGCCAACGGATCGACCCGGATGCACTTCGGGCGCGATAGCGGACCTGGAACGGGCGTGCGCGGGCCACCGCGTTGGCGACGCATCCCAGGAGCGCCTCCCTATCCTGCTCATGGACGATAGCCAGGTACTTTTGCCCGGTGCGGCCCGTGATGCTCCGGGCGTCGTATCCCAGGACAGCGGCCACTCCCTCTGAGGCTCGGAAGAATCCCGAACGCCTGTCTGGGGCGCTGATATAGCTGAAGAACGTGCCGGGTGCGTCCGCCGCGCTGGAACCTGAATGCAGCTGTCGCTCTGGCGCCGGTACGCCGCTCGTCTCGAATCCCTTGGCCCCAGGATGCCCACCCGTCACGCAACGGTTCTTTAGCGCTGTTCGCTAGTGCCACCAAGTGGCTTGCGAAACGTTTCGCTGGACCGTGTGCGCGGATGTCGCGGAGGCGCGCACTTCGTACACTCACGGCCGTGGTGTATCGCGACGCGCCCTGCCAAGGCTGCACGGCATCGCTGGCGGTGAACTGCGCACCGGCCGCGCGAAGCTTCTTCCCGGGGGGGCGCATTCAGTGTTAGCGTGGGCACCTCGCGTGGGTGAGGCAACTGAGGTCCGTCGGGGTGATTGATGGCGGGGCGACACGAACAGCTCGCAAATTCGTCGGTTTGTAGCGGCACGGTCCTGATCGTGGATGACGATCAGGCTTTCCGGCGGCTCGTGTGTCGGGTCCTCGAGCACGACGGATATCGCGTCCTGGAAGCTAGCAACGGCGCTGAGCTTCTCGACACGCTCGCGGACCCTTACGGGCGTGTGGAGGTGCCCTTTCCAGACCTGGTGATAACGGATATCTGCATGCCGGGGTTGTCCGGTCTCGAGGCGTTGGCAGCGCTCGAACACGCGGACTGTCTGCCGCGGTTCATCGTCGTGACGGCCCATGGCAACGAAGAGCGCAAGCAACAAGCACGGGCGCTCGGAGCTGCTGCCGTGTTCGAGAAGCCGGTGTCCATCGAGGTGCTGCGCCGCGAGGTGGCCCGCCAGATATCCAGCCTCTACGCCTGAGAGCCTAGCCGGCTGATTGCGGACGGCCGCGAGAACGCTGGCAAATGGGCCTGCCGAACTTGGCGACGTTTGAACCGCCGAGGGACTACCGCCTGTGTCGACCGGCGATCCCGTGCCATGGGCGCAGGGTTGGTGGACGCTGGTGAAGAGTTCGAGTAAATGGTGCAAGGTGACCAGCGCGGCGCTGAAGTTTGTGACCCTCCGTGCAAAGCGGCTCACTCACGCGGACCGCTGTGACCTTGCTGCCAGCATGTTGGAGCGCACTTCCATGCAGGTGCTCTTGAAGGCAGAACGAGCTGAGCGCGCCGTGGACGTGGCGGCGGACATCGGGGAGCTGGAGCGTGCCGGCCACATGATCGCCGAGACGGCGATGCGGCTGGCTCGGGAAGGCATGAATGCTGCCGATCTGGACTCAGGAGCCGAGGAGGAGGAGTAGCCCTCGGCTGGCGGTGGGCGGCTGGTGCCCCGCGCGGTCCGCGGTTGCTAGCGATCTTCGAGTTGGAACTTCACGTCGAGTTTCACGGTAGGCTCGACGCAGATTCCCAGGTAGCAGGGCACCTCGATGCCGTAGTCGCGGATGTCCAAGGAGGAGGTACCGCGGACCCAGTAGCTTGGCCCCTTCCGCTTCATTTGGTACTTGAATGGCAGCTGCTTCGTGGTGCCGTGCAGCGTAAAAGCGCCAGTGGCGCGTCCCGACGAGCTCTTTCCGTCTTCCGGCACTTTCAGTTGACTCCGACGGACATTCAGGGCGGCTGTGGGGTACTTGGCGACGTCGAGGTACTTTCTCAGGTGCTTGTCTCGTAGGCCAATGCCCGTCTCCAGGTTGGTCAAGGGCACCTTGACGGACAGGACCTCATCACGTTCGACCGCGGTGAGCTTGCTCGTCTTGCCGTTGATCTTGAGGCCGGCGGGGCCGACGGCCACAAAACCGACTTCCGGTTCACCCTTGCTCTTGAAGGCAGCGATGGACGGACTCGAAAGTGCCAATACCAATGTGCTCAGGAGCACGGGGACGTGGCGACGCTTCATCTGGCTTTCCTCTCCAAGTACGTGGCGGATAGTGGAGTCTCGCGGGGAGCGTGCTTCTGCCCGGCGTGAGACCGACCGGTCCGCGCTGAGTTCGAGGTGGGTACTTAGGGCCCCCAAGCCGCCACCGCCAGAGCCGTGCGGCTCGCGACGCCTCGGGAGGCTCTGCTCTGAGCTGCTCGCGCGCGCTCGAGCCAGCGGCCACGCTCGTTGGTTGAACCCATCCACTCGAGCTGAAGATGTACACGCAGCGAGTGAGGCCCATCTCGTCCGCTCCATGTTGGGTATGATTTCGGGCTGGGGCTCGTCGTGTCTTGCGTCTCAACAACATCGCGGATTGCGTTGTTCACTTCGTGTGCGGCTCGTCGAACCACGCCGTCCGTTTGGAACGAGTGCTACGCTTCGGGACTCGAATCGCGCAAACGCTGCGTTCCTGGAGGCTGGAGCTCTTGTCGTGGATGCCCGACGACACGACGAGCCGCGATCTCCCTTCCGAGCAGCGGAGCAGCGGGTCTCCAAGACGACTGGGGACGCTCCCCATTAGGGGCGCCTCGCCGCATCGGGCTGGCGCAAGTCCGCGCATTCCGCGCGGCCCGAGCTCACCCAGATTCCGTAGCGAGTTGAGAAAGCATCGTCGACACGGTGCTCGCGAAACACGCTGCTCTATGTGGCTATTCGTTGACGATGCGGTTTGGGGCGGCTAACACCAACGACGTCTGTCGAGGAGAATGCTTGAATGCGAATGAAGGCTTGCGGCGCGATGGCGTTGATGCTCGTGGGGGGCGGAGCCGTGTCGCGTCCCGGTTTCGCTCAGGAGACACAGGGAAGTGACGCCGGGCAGCCCGCGATGGAAGAATCGAGCCCAGCTGCCGGCCCGCGCGGCTCGGTAGCTGGTGATGCCGTCGCGGCCGATGCACCGATGGGCGCGGCGGGTGACGACGAGCCTGGTGTTGGTGCTGCGGCCGCAGGCCTGGACGCATCGAGCACCGAGACCGCTTCGGTGGCGGTGGCTGCTGGGCAGGAGGACCAGCCGGCTGCAGCGGACGAGAAGGACGATGAGCCCCCCCGCCCCCCGTGGGAGGAGAAGTCCGATATCGATGTGCGAGGGTTCGTTCACGCGCTCTACGAGATCGAGGACGACGAGCCGACGCACGAGTTCGAGCTACAGCGAGCGCGCCTCACCGTTGAGTGGTCCCAGGGGCGGCTCCTCGAGGGCCAGCTCGAGTTCGAGGCGACGGACGCGGATGCGGGACGCGGTGCCCTCGAGCTGCTGCGGGATGCCTACATACGGATCAGGCCCTTGCGTGCCCTCGAGTTCCGAGTCGGTCAGTTCAAGAAGCCCTTTGGCGCCATCGAGCTTTGGGGACGAGGGAGTCTTCCCCTCATCGATCGTGGTCTGGCCAACGATTGGTTGGTGAGCGAGCTCGGTTATGGAGACCGCGACGTCGGTGCGCAGATCGAAGGCAGGCTGCTGCGTCACCCCCGCCTCGAGTATCAGGTTGGGGTCTTCAACGGCGCGGGTGCCAACGCCGGCGAGGATGGGGACAGCAAGGACGTCGCGGGACGCCTCGAGCTGCGTCCCCTCGACATGCTGGAGCTGTTCGCCAGCGGGTCGCTCAAGCATTTCGACGAGGTCGCGCGTCCGGATCTGCCGAGCCGTGCCGTCATGGGTGAGGTGGGGGCAGAGCTCGAGATCGGTGAGGCGACGATCCTTGCGCAGGGCATGTACGGGCAGAACTACTACTCCATCGACGAAGCCGAGAGCTGGGCTGCCGTTCTCTATGCTGGCTATATGCTCCCACTCACAGACGTCTGGCGGCTCCAGCTCGAGCCCCTCGCGAAGGGAGAGGTGGTCAAGATCGAGGATCATGTGCGCGACGCACACATCTTCGAGGTCACGGCTGGGGTCAACCTGCACGTCGGGGACCTGTTCCGCCTCATGGTGCAGGGCGACATCCTGCGGCCGATGGATAACACGCTCCCGCTCTGGGAAGAGCGATCCCGGCTCATGGTCCAAGCGGCATTGAACATGCGCTGACCGCATCGAGCTCCCAGTGGACCGCTCGTATCGAACCAGAAGAACTAGGTGAATCGTGGAACAGCGAGCGCAAATGCTAGAAGCAATCAGATGCTTCTACCATCGCTTGATCCAGCGTCGGGCGCTGGCCGAGCCGCATTTCGGTCAACCGCGCGCCTGGCAGCGCCTGTGGCGCATTCGCTGGCTGAGCGCGCTGTTCCTCGCACTGCCCGCCCTCGCCTTGGTCGCTTGGTACTCCTACTCGGCCGTCGTCGCTCACTACCGCCATGTCATCGCCATCGGTGAGAAGGAACCCTTAACCTTCGAGCTCTTTCACTTACATCTCCACGATCGGCTCAAGAGGGACCAACGGAGGCTCCTGATGCCTCCTCCCGCCGAGGATTCGCCGCTCCCCACCTATGGCTTGGTCTTGTCGAACGACGACCTCGATCGCCTTGGCAAGATGCTTCCGCCCGGCGAGGGACGCACGTACTACGTCAATGGTCACCTCACCCGGGGGTCGGACGTCTACGAGATCGAGGTGCGCTACCGAGGGGGCAAGCACTGGAACTGGAATCACCCCCAGAAGAGCTGGAAGGTGCGCATGCAGGGGGAGCAGCTCTTCGATGGAAGGGCGACGTTCAACTTCCTCAACACCCCTGAGCCGATGCCCTTCGACGAGCATCTCATCCTGGAGATCGCCGACGAGCTGGGCCTGCTTTCCCCTGAGTATTATCCGGTGCGGCTGCTCCTCAACCGCAACTACATGGGGATCTACTTCTTCGAGACGCAGCCGGATGAAGGTACCCTGCGACAAGACGGGCGCGTGCCGGGGAGCATCTACTCCGGGAACGAGGCTCCCTTGGATCCCGACACGCTCGTCAGCTCGCTCTGGAAGTCTGCGGACCGCTGGACGAAGGTGTCCGCCGTCGAGCCCAGCGGGATGGAGGACCGGTCCGAGCTTGCTGCGCTGCTGCAAGCGGTCAACTCGGGCTCGCCGAGCGTGTTCGAGGACTTCGCTCATCGTTACATCGATGTCGAGAAGTTCGCGCTCTTCGACGCGCTGGACGTGGTTTTCGGCGTGGACCAGCACGACTTCGACCAGAACCACAAGCTCTACTTCGACCCCTACAAGGGCCGTTTTGAGCCGATTGCTTGGAACTTCAGAGGAGCCGAGCACGAACGCGAGTTGAACCGTACCGAGAACCCGCTCCTGCTCCGCCTCAAGCAGCTGCCGGGTTACATCAGCACGCGAAACGCGAAGGTCTATCACCTACTGCGCGGAGCCTGCTCAGTAGAGTCTCTGCGCGGCAGGGTCGATCGACTGCTGGCGCAGCTGGAGCATGCTCAAGCGAGGGATCCGTATTGGGATGCCTACGAGCTTCTTCCGGATCTGGGTGACTACTACGACGAGATGCTGCGGCCCATGAACCGTTCCCTCCAGTCGCGGGCGGTCGCTGCTCGGCTCGAGGAGCAGGCGAAACGCGAGCGCTTCGTGCTGGAGGTTCTCTCGAGGCAGGAGATGTCCCTCGCACTTCAGCCGTGGGTCGAACCAGGTGTTGGTATACTCGACCTGGCGGTTGACGGCTCGTCGGGCTACGCGCTGAGGACGGTCACCGCGGACTGGGAAGGTGATTGTCAGCCCGACGAATGGCTCCTCGTCGCCGACACGAATCTGTCTGGAGCGTTGGAGCTGGAAGCGGACCGCGTGTTTGCCCACGGCGACGGCGAGATAGCCGCCGTGCATGGTTCACTGCATGTGTTCCCAGGCGTTAGGCTCGAGCCCCGTACCCTGCATCCACGACGTGGCGCCGTGAAGACCGTCCCAGCGGAGAACACGTATCGATTCTTCGTCGTAGGTGCCGGCTGTCGAGTCTCGCGGGCGCGGGTGGAGGCCGACAGTCTGGTGACGGGTGAACCCTTGACCGTTGAGAGCCTCAATCAGTCTGATTCTCGAGAGCCGGTGGAGGCCGGGCAGGTGTGTGTCGGGATGGGCGCATGGCCAGCAGCTGGTGAGCGTTCCGCGCACCCGTGGTGCTACCGTCAGAGAAAGGCGCGCCACGTCGAGCTAGGCCCGGGCGTCGTGCCGGTTTCACGGACCATCGTCTACGACAGCGAGACTTCCGTCACCATTGCACCCGGCACGACGCTCGAGATTGCGGATGGCGCATCGCTCCTCTTCCACGGTCGCGTGGTGGCCGAGGGTACTCGCGACGCGCCGATCCGCTTCCAGGCAGGCGGAGCAAGGTGGGGCGGCGTGGCGCTTCAGGGGCGAGGAACCGCTGGCTCGCGACTCCGATTCGTGGAGATACGTGGTGGGTCGCGGCCAGCGGGTGACGGGATGCTCCGCTTCGAGGGGCTGCTCAACATTCACGACACGAGCAACATTCAGCTGGCTCACATCCACCTGTCGGAGAGTGCCTCCCCGGGGGCTGCGCTGCACGCTGCATACGTGGAGGAGCTCCAGATCGCCGATTCGAAGTTCAACAACACTGCGGCAGATGCGCTCGACATAGACCATTCCGCAGGCGACCTCACCCGCATCGAGGTCGTGGACGCGGGTGGAGATGCGATCCGCCTCCGCGGCGCTCGATTCGACATCCGAGGTGCAGTGTTCATCGGGTGGAAAGGCAGCGCCATAGCAGCGGGCGAGGAATCACAGGTTGTCGTACAGGACAGCCTCCTCGCCAATGGCGCCCGGGGGTTATCCATCCAGAATGCTTCGACGGTGACGGTGCTTGGTAGTCTCTTGTATAGGAATGACGTTGGCGTTCGCCTCGAACCGGTGAGCCAAGCGTATCCTGGCAAGAGCCACCTGCGCGGCGATGCGCTCTTTGCCGTACAGTGTGCACAGCAAGTCCAAGCGGTGAACCGGAAGCTCAAGCGTATCGGCCGCATCGCGAATCAGATAGGAGATGGTGATCTCGAAGGGCTGCGCGTCGACACGCTCGACCTCGGCGAGTGGGATGAGCTCGATGAGTGGATTGCCGCCCGAAGCACCGGGAGGCGGCCATGAGCGTGCTTTCGCGCATGCCGAGTGCGGGACTGCTCTTCCTCACTGGTAGTTGGGTGTTCCTGGTTGGCTTCCTCGCTTGGGGCCTCACCGTGCCGAACCTGGAGAGCGTCTGGCTGCTCATGGAGAGAATGCGGCAGCCCGGCTTCTCTGGCCTGCGTGAGAGTGAGGTGGCGCTGATCGAGTCGGCGCTGGATCAGCATCCGCGCCTCGTGGAAACGCTGGCGGGAAAGGATGGGATTGGGCTGGTGGAGCCTACCGAGGGGGGCTGGTCGGCGCTCCCGATCACGCACCTGATCCTAAGGGGCCAACGCGCCGCCCCGCTGCGCGTTGGAGTCGAGTGTCGGGCACACGCACGCGCGTTCCCGATCATCGTCGCGCTCTCCGGTGATGGGTTCTCCCGATCCCTGCGTTTCGACAGCTCGGGAAGGCAACACTTCGAGGTGGAGCCAGGGCGCTTCCTTGATCCGACGATACTCCGGGTGGAGGTCACGGCCGCGCTCCCGGTGCACGTCGATCAGTATCCCTTCCAGGTGAGCTTCAGCGGCGAACTCGCGGAATCTTCGCGGGAGACGGCTCGATGATCAAGCGCTTCAATCGTTACGAGCTCAAGTACATCGTGCACGCGAGTCGTTACCGCATGCTCGTCGAGGACCTCAAGCACTTCATGGTCCCCGATGACCACGGTGACGTCGACGGTTTCTACCGGGTGGTGAGCCTATATTATGATAGCCCGGACCGAGTCGGTTATTGGTCGAAGCTCGAAGGGTTGAAGTTTCGTAGGAAGCTTCGTCTTCGGATCTACCCCTGTCCGTCGCCCCGTGACGCGAAGATCGGCTTCGTCGAGATCAAGCAGCGCATCAATCGTACTGTGCAGAAGCGGCGCTTGGTGCTCCCCCTCGAGCAGGCCAAGGTGCTGTGCTCGGGCAGCGATGTCGATGCCGACCTCGATGAGGCAGATCGGGCAGTGGCGGGGGAGGTGCAGTTCATGGTACGTTCCCTGAGCCTGCGTCCCAGTGCTGTCGTGAGCTATCGTCGTCGGGCGTACATGGGTGGGCGCTACGAGCGAGGCATGCGGCTCACGTTCGACATGCAGCTGCAAGGCAGGACCCAAGCCCTTGATGTTGATCATATCGCGAAGAACCATTACTTCCTGCCGCCGGACTGGTTGATCATGGAAGTCAAGGTGAATGAGCGTATCCCGACCTGGGCAGTGTCGCTCCTCGCAAAACATGACTGTCAGTTGCGTCGCGTAAGCAAGTACTGTGCGGTGGTGGCTCACGGGGCAGGTTGGCTTGACCGCGCGCTGAGCTATAAGGAGAACCTTTATGGGTGATTTGATTCGTGAGCTGGAGCAGTTCGGTGACCTGACTAGCAGCTTCACGTTGTTGGACGTGTTGGTCGTCTTCGGCCTCAGTTTCACACTATCGCTAGTGCTCGGATGGGTCTACCGGATGACCCATCGCGGCGTCTCCTACTCGCAGACGTACGTGCACACCCTCGTCATGTTTAGCACGGTGGTTGCATTCATCATGCTGATCATCGGATCGAATATAGCGCGCGCGTTCACATTGGTCGGCGCGCTGTCGATCATTCGCTTCCGTCATGCGGTGAAAGAGCCGCGCGATATCGGCTTCGTCTTCATGACCATGGCCATCGGCATGGCGTGCGGGACGCGGTTCTACATGCTCGCCATCTTTGCTACGGTTTGCCTGAGCGGGGCCGTGGTGTTGATGGACAAGCTCAACCTGTTTGCCAAGGTCATCAGGGAGCGCATCCTCATCGTGCGTATCCCGAGTTCGACCGATTACAAGGAGATACTCGGCTCAGTTTTTGCCAAGTATCTGGATGAGTTTAGCCTAATCAGCATCGAGACGGTGGCCGAGGCAGAATACCAGGAGGCCATCTACTCGGTGGTACTCAAGCCGCGCGCCGCGCCGAACGAGTTCATCGAAGCCGTGGGCGAGGTGAACGGGCATAACAAGGTTTCCTTGGTGCTCGGCCAGCAGGAGATTGACCTGTGAGCTCTCACGTCCTGCCAGTGCGTGAGCGAGCCGCACGTCCCCGCCCGGCGGGGCGGGTTACTCGGAGGATCCCTGGAGCCTCCGCGGTGCTGGCTGCATCGACTATGCTGCTTGGCTGCGGTTCCGTCGACGAGTCCAGCGGGCTCATCGGGAGCGGTGCGTCGGTCTCGGTTTTCATCAACGAGCTGATGTCTTCCAATGATGCGTACTATCCCGATAGCCAGGGGGAGACGAGCGACTGGATCGAGCTTTTCAATGCGGGCGACGAGCCGATCAACCTCGATGGCTACTTCATTGGTGACAATCTCGACAATCCTCGCGAGGTTCGGTTGAGTGAAGCCGTCGAGATCCCCGCCAATGGCGTGCTCGTGCTGCGGGCGAACAGCAACGCCTCGGGGGGAGACCCCCTGACGGTCCCACTTGGGTTGAGCGCGGCAGAGGGGGACTCGGTGGTTCTTACGGATGCCCATGGCGTGCTGGTGGACGCAGTGACGTTTGGGCCATCCTCGGGTGGGGAGTCCTACGCCAGGCACCCCGATGGTAGCGGACCACCCGCCTGGTGCGGCGCGCCAACGCCTTCGGAGCTGAACGGCGAAGCTTGTGCCCTTTAGTCGGGGGTCCTGGCGTGCCACGAGCCCGTGGGTCTGAAGGGCAAGCACCACGGCTTCGAGCATGATACCTTCGGTCCCATGGTCGTGGACCAATATGCGGGCAGCGCGCATCGACGGGCCCTGCTCTTCCTGGGAACGGCGCTGCTTGGCTGTGGCGCCTGGGAAGATGCCGGACGCAATCACCATCGCGCGGAGCCCCAAGAGGCGGAACGAGCTGCCTTCGAACCGAGCGGCCGCGTCGCGGCGCGCGCGACGGCCGTTTCTGGGAAGAGGGATGAGACGCGAGGCGGGGGCGAAGCCAGTGGAAACGCCCGGCGCGTCGACTACGTGGTGCTCGTCACGGTTGACGGTCTCGCGCCTCGCTTCCTCGCGCCACTTGTCGAGGGAGGCTACTTGCCAGCTTTCCGTGCGTTGCAGGACGCGGGTGCATGGACCCATAACGCGCGTACAGACTACGAAGTCTCGGTGACGCTGCCGAACCACACGAGCGTGTTCACCGGAAGGCCCGTCTCGCCGTCAGAGGGAGTCGCCGTAGAGGCATACCACGGGTACACGGCCAACTCCCAGCCCAGCCCGGACGCGACCCTTCACGACACAGGGAACCCGGCGCTGCCCTATGTGCAGGGCGTCTTCGACGTCGTCCATGACAATGGGATGAAGACCTGCTTCCTTGCTGGCAAGGACAAGTTCGTCGTGTTCGAGCAGAGCTGGGGCGAACGCTTTGGCGCCCCGGACCTCGTCGGTGAGGACAACGGGCGCGACAAGCTCGATGAGGTGCTCATCGCCCATGGGAACACGCCGCTGCTCATCGACACCCTGCTGCAAATGCAGGCAGCGCGGCCCTGCAATCTCCTCTACCTCCATGTGACGGATCCCGATGGGATGGGGCATTCCGTTGGCTGGGGCAGCGATCCGTGGCTGACTCTCCTGCGTGACATCGATGTGTGGATTGGCAGGGTTTTCCGACAGATTACCAGCGACGAGCGCCTAGAGGGGCGGACGGCCCTGATCCTCACGGCTGACCACGGGGGGGAGGGGCAGGCGCATTCGGATGCCTCCAATCCCCACAATTACACTGTACCATTCTACGTATTTGCTCCCGGCGTGCCCGGGGGCAGCGACCTCTACGGGCTCTTGCGCGGTCGGCGTTTCGATCCTGGGAGCTCACGGCCAACCTACGCCTCGCCGCGCCAACCGATTCGCAACGGAGACGCCGGTCCTCTAGCACTGGAGCTCTTGGGGCTCCCACCGCTGCCAGGGGCGACTATGGGGCACCTCGGGCTCGTGACGACGGGAGCTCGGTGAGTCGACAGTCATCCGGGATGCTCTCGAGGCGGATTCGGTGGCAGCTGCTTTGCCGCCGGACAACGCCGCGGCAGCCCCCCGCCCGTCGCGGTCGCTGAGGGGGTGACCACTGCGCAGTGCTTCGAGCAAACTCGTTGCTGTGCCTTGGTCCAAGGTGGCGCCCTGCCGCGCTACCTTCATGTGCAGAATCAACAGCCCGCTCTTGCGGACGAGGTATGGGCTCAAGGCTTTGAGCCCGAGGACGTCGAGGATGCCCCAGACGCTCGTGGCGACGGGGGCATCCGGTGCGCAGCGGATCTCGAGACTGGGAGCCGTGCCCTGATCCGCGAACCGAAGCTGGATATCGGGTGCCTTGGTCATATGCTTCACCCTGGGAACCGCTCGTGACGACTGCTGCGCTGTCCTGGAACAATCGCGTGACGTGTCGCGCGTCGCGCGGAACGTTGATCGTTGGTCCGGCTGGACGGAGGGCGTGGTGCCGAAAGGGCGCACAGGTCCTCAGCGTGACCCTATTCTCTGGTACGTTTCGCGACGGGCAAGCAGGAAAGGGGTGCCCGACCAGGCCTTCTCGGTAGTAGCGTGGGGCGCCCCGCCCCAAGGCGAGGTCGGGGCGCAGGCATTCTGCTTGGTACCCACGGTGGATCCCGGGTGCTTGGAGGTAACGTGAAGCGTCGAGCCAGCTGGCGTTGGATTGTAGGCCTGATGATCTGTCTTAATGCGGCCGGTTGCATCAAGCGCGAGCCCCGCCTCGACGCAGAGCGGCCTGTCGCCGCGGGAACGGTCCAGCCCGAGAGCATCATGCCCGCCTCGCGTCCTCCTACCGGCAACTACGGCAAGGTTCAGGGGGTGGACGTGCTCGGAGGGAAGGGGATCCGAGCGTTCAGGCTCGGTGGTGCGACCGACAGGGTCCGGGCAAAGTACGTGCGGATCGAGGGGCAGCCCTTCGCCGAAGCCATTCGCGCTGAGGCGCGCGAGCCGTCGCGGGATGCCTGGGACGTGCAACTCCAGGCCCTAACGACCGAACCCGTCGAGAACGGAGACGTGCTACTCGCGACCGTGTACTTCCGTACGGTCGCGACCGCTCAGCAGGGTGGAGAAGGTAGGTCCGAGTTTGTCTTCGAGCTGGCCCGCGATCCGTGGACGAAGTCGGTATCGCAGGAGATTCACGCCTCCAGCGAGTGGAAGCAGGTTCGAGTTCCGTTCATCGCTGCGCAGCCGCACGCTGCGGGCGAGGCTCAAGCCGTGTTCCGATTGGGGTACGGTCGACAGGTGATCGAGCTGGGCGGTGCGAAGATAGAGAATTTCGGCAAACAGCTGGCTTTGGCCGATTTGCCAACTACGAAGCCCGCGTACGCGGGCATGGCTCTCGATGCGCCCTGGCGCAAGGACGCCGCCGCTCGCATCGAAGAGGTGCGCAAGGCTCCGCTTCGCGTCGTCGTGAAGGGGGCAGACGGCAGGCCGCTGGAGGGGGCCATCGTACGCGTCGAGCAGGTGCGCCATGCGTTCGGCTTTGGCACGGCCGCCACTGCCTCGCGGCTCCTCGCCGAGCCGGAAGAGCACTTCCACACAGCGCTCGGGGAGCTCTTCAACGTTGTCACTCTGGAGAACGATCTGCAGTGGGTGCCGCTGTCTGGTGAATGGGGCGAGCGATTCACCCTGAAGCGCGCCACGGCGGCGGTAGAGTGGTTGCAGGCGAGGGATTTCGCGGTTCGAGGGCACGCGCTCGTCTGGCCCGACTGGAGGCACCTCCCCCGAAGCGTGCGCGCCTTGGAGAAGAAGCCAGAGGAGCTGAGGGTCGCGATCGACGCGCACGTGCGTCAGCTCGTCGGCGCTCTGCGCGGAAAGATGGACGCTTGGCATGTCGCCAACGAGCCGACCGTCGGTCGGGAGCTGCTCGGCCCCCTCGGGGAAGAGGTGATCATCGAGTGGCTGAAAGCGGCTCGGGCTGAAGACCCCGACGTTGAGCTCTACATCAACGACTCCGGCATCCTCGGTGGCTCTGGGGGGAATACTCCGCGCCGGCAACAGCTCGAGGCTCTGGTCCGGAGAATCTTGGATTCCGGTGCGCCCCTCGACGGCATAGGCATGAAGGCACATTTCGGTGGCGCTCTGACGAGCCCCGTTGAACTCCTCACGATCCTCGACCGGTTTGGCAAGCTTGGAAAGAAGCTCTACGTGACCGAGTTCGACGTCAACGTGAGCGACGAGCAGCTGGCTGCCGAGTACACTCGCGACTTCTACACGGTCGTTTTCAGCCACCCTGCCGTTGCGGGGGTGGTCATGTGGGGCTTCTGGGATGGCTCCCACTGGAAAAACAACGCGCCGCTGTACCGGCACGACTGGTCTCTCAAGCCGGCGGGCGAGGTGTTCCGTCAACTCGTCCTCGACACCTGGCGTACCCGCGCGGAGGGCCCGACGGACATGGCGGGCCAGTATGCAATCCGGGCGTTTCGCGGTAGCTACCGCGTCCACGCGAGCGCAGGCGAGCGGACAGCAAGCGCGATGGCGGAGCTCGGTGCCGACGGTGCTCAGCTCGCCATGGTTCTGGAGTAGGCGCTACGGGGGAGGAGAGGGGAGCGCCCTGTCGAGGATGTGGTACTCCATTGACACGCGCGCTGAGGCTCAACTAGATCGGAGCCTCGCGAGACGCGGCATTCGTCAGGCCCGCGGGCACACCGCGGGGGCGAAACTCGGAGGCTTTACATGATACAGCGCAGATTATCGATAGCACCATGGATTGGTATGCTCGTTCTGGCGGCGGGCTTGGCTGCTGCCGGGTGTGGCGGGTCGGATGCCCCTGATTCCGACGACGGTGGCGCGAGCAACCAGGGCGGAGCCGGCAATGGCGACGAGGGCGGCGCGGGCGGCACGGACGGTGGGGCTGGCGCCGAGGATCCGGGAGAGCCCATTGGGTTCCCGTGCGAGAACTTCGCCGCCCCGGGCGCACTCATCACCGACTTCAGCAGCTGGGCCGCTGACGGAACTTGGGGCGATGATAGCTCACTGACGGGCGGCTCGTTCTACTACGACGGCGACAGCGAGGACGGTGATGCGCTCACGGCCACCGTCGCGGACGAGGCGCTCACGGTCACGGGTGACGTGGAGGAGTATGCGGGGTTTGGACTCTGGTTTGGTCCTTGCCTCGACGCCTCCGAGTATTCCGGCATCAGCTTCACCATCAGCGGCGACCTGAGCGACACGCAGGTGGAGTTCCAGGTACAGTCGTCCAGCAACTATCCCATCAGCACGACGGATCAGAAGGGCGAGTGCGACGGGGATTGGTCCAGTGGCTGTGTGAGCAACAGCTACATCCTCGATGCAGAGGTGGGTGAGGAGCCGGTGACGGTGGAGATCCCCTGGAGTGAGCTGGTCGGCGGACAGCCAACAGCCCCCATCGATTCCACGGAGGTTCTGGGCATCCAGTGGCAGTTCAACTGTCCGTCGGGCGAAACCTGTTCGCCCAATGTCGTGATCGACGACGTCGTCTTCTACGAGTAGTTCCCGGCACCCGTAGCCAGTTCAGGCATCACCGCGCCCGCGATTCATTCGTCGCGGGCGCAGGTGTATTGGCGGCCTTGCGAAAGGCCAAAGGCTCCGCCCGCGGAATGGCAGACGCCCTCTACCTGCACTCGATGAAGGCCATGTCGTCGATCCAGACGTCGAACTGGGCTCCGGGACCGATCTGAAAATCGAAGGAGTAGAGCTTCTCGGGCGTGATGGAAGCGGGACGCGGATCCCCCCAGTAGGGAGCCTGTTCCAGCGAGGCGAACATGAGCTCGTACTCCTGCCACTCGGTGGAGAGGTTGATGTCGCGGCCGAAGTGGTTCCAGCACGTCTTGCACACGCCTAGATCGGGGTGGGTGTTGACGTCGCTGATCTTGAAGCGCACCGATGATGTCGACGCCTCGCCGACGCGCGCCATGAAGCGGAGCCCAACGTATTTCGAGGCGTCATAAGTACCCGAGGGGGTAAGGTTCGCGCCGAACTGCGCTCCCCAGCCGTCGTCGCCACCTCCTGAAGCCGTCTTCCCGAACGCTTGCATCGCGAGGGAGCCGCCGATGCCGCCGGGTACGGGCTTGAAGTCGTCCGGCCCTATCTGGCTTCCTGCTGAGTCGGCGCTCTTCCACCAGTACCCGCCGCGGCCGTCGGCTGGTGCGAGGCGGTTGTCCGCATCCTCGAAATCGTCGAGAAGCCCATCGGCGGCCACCTTCGTGCCGTTTGCACAATACCGCTGGAGCTCGGCCGTGCCGTCCGAGCGCACGCGACTCGCGGACACGCCGACGCAGCTCACTGCCGTCATCGCGATTGCCAGGGCGAGCAGCCGCCACCGCAGTGCGCCCTGCCGTTCAGGGAGCTCCGGGGTTTCAGTGCAGGCGCCCACAGGCTCGAGAGCACCCTCTGGGGTCGAGGATTCAGCCATGACTACCACCACATGCTCGCAGACAGATAGATCACGTCTTCGTCGGGGATGGCCGTCACATCCTCCTCTGGAGGGTAGCCGGTGCGGATCGTGGTCAGGTCACCATTGAACCAATGAGAGTAGCCGAGTACCAGCTGATCGGTGGATTGCCAGTCCGTCCGGAAGATGAGCCGTGGGCTCAGGATCGCGAAGGAATACCAGTTCGCATCGACGTTCGGCTGAACACGGTCGTAGCGGCCCGACACAGCGAACCACGAGAGGAGACTGTAGGTGGCCTCGGCACCGTACTTGAGCTTGGTGACGTCGTCGTAAGCAGCGTCGTCGCTCTCGACCTGTGTCCCCATGCCGAATAGGCTCACGTAGATGTCTGGCCCGTCGCCGTAGAAGGGGACCGGGTAGCTGACGAGGCGCCCGATGCTCAGGTCATACTGAGCCCCTATCGTCAGGAGCTCTCCGTTGCCCTCGCTCTGGTCTCCCAAGTAGTTCTGCATGAGCCCGGGCCCGCCATTGGTGTTGAGGATCTCGAGCACGCGACCTACGGTGCGCGCGTACTCGGCCGTCGTCTTCGACGCTGCCACATACGCCTGTCCAAAGCGCCCCAGAGTCAGCCGCAGGTCGGCCGCGATAACGGCGATGCTGCCGTCGGGGAAGAGCGTACCCGTGGCTCGGTCGTCCTGACTCCAAGCATACAGGTAATGGCCGCCCAGCGTCGCGAGCCCCTTGTAGCCGAGGCCTGCGTGCAAGTGGTTGACGAAGCTCGCCCCCACGTTCGGGTCTGCGAAGTCGTTCCAGCCGTCAGGCGTCAGATCCGCGGACGCCTTGGTCGTCTGGCCCTGGATGCCTTGCTCCAGGACCAGGGTGAGATCCGAACCGAGGGCGAAGGCCGCGACGGCGCTCTCGCCGACCCCGTTGGTGCGCCCAATGAACGGGGTGCCGTAGCGACCCTCGTCGTACTCGCCCGCGGTGCCATAGCGGTTCGAGTAGGCACCGAAATAGAGCTTGAGGTCCAGACCTTTGCCGAGGTCGGGGTGTACTGTCAGGAAGACATCCTGAATGCCTGCTTGCGACGGCGGATCGAAGAACCCTGCCGACACAGTGGCCTGCTCCGCCAAGAGCTGTACGTTCCCAGTCACGACGCTGTTGCCGTAGCTGAAGTTCAGCTGAACGTAGGGGGTCGGGACGACCCCGGTATGGGAGAACGTGTCGCGATCCTCCGGCACCATGGGGGGAGTATGCAAGACCGTGTCACTTTGCCCAGCTACCGGCTCTCGGCGCTCATTGATGCCGGCGACGAGCGGCATCGTGAAGAAGCCGTGGAAGTCGAAGCGCCAGTCGCCTTCGCCCGTGGGCTTCTGTCCGTAGGAGGGCATGGTCCCCCCGGGGAGCGCTCCCACGGCGGGGGCGGTGGGGTCGAGGCTGAGCGTTGGGTCGAGTCCGAGTGATTCGACGCCACTCTCCTCCGCGCCGCTCGTGGCCGTGGGCTCTTGGGCGTAGGTTGGCGCCGACAGGCACACCAGCACCAGAGCGGCGGCGTGAGTGGAAAGGCCGCGTGTCATTGGGAACCTGCTTTCTCGCTGCGACACCAACATCCCTGAGTTCCTATTCGCTCTGAGGACTTTCATGATCGCTCACCACCACATGTTGAAGTTCAACGCGATCATCTGGTCGTCGAGGCGCTCCGGAGTGCGGAGGCCGGTGCCCTCGTTGCGCGACTCCTCGCCGTAGAACCATTTCGCGTACATCAGCTGCAGCGCCTCGTGGCTGTTCCATCCGGTCTTGAACTGCAGGCGAGGAGCGACTACGTGGAACGTCTCTTCGTCTTCGCGAGAGTTCGGGACGACCCTGTCCAGCCTCAGGCCGGCGCCCATGTACTTGCTGAACGTGTACAGGCCGTCGATGCCGTACTTGTGTCGGGTGCGCCCGTCGTACCCTTCGTAAGGGGTCCAGGTCTTCGCCCAGTGAAGCCCCGTGGTGAGCACGATGTCGGGGCCGTCTCCGCCAAAGGCCTGGGGATAGCTAAGAACCTGGCCCAAGCTCACCTGGTAGTTGAAGGCGAAGACGAGCAGCTTGCCCGTCCCCGTGGAGGTGACGCCGAACCACTTGTTCGTGAGCTGCTCGCCGTCCTCCCCGTAGGTGATGAGTCCCTTCAGCGGGAAGGCGTTCTGGGCGCGGACATGAGAGACGCCGATGCCGAACACCCCGAAGTGATCGCTGAGGACCTTGAAGTCCCCGCTGAGGACGCGGATATGCCCGTCGCGCACGTCGGACTCGTCGATCTGTGGCGTGCCCGGGTTGTCGCGTTCCGCTTCGTTGCGGTCTTCTCGTGACCAGTTTCGGAAATAGTGTCCCTGGAGCTCGAGGCGCGGCTCACCCTTGCGGACGAGCCCCACGTGCGCGTGGTGGATCCATGCACCCGGCCAAAGCGGTCGCTGCCAGCCGTTCATCGAGCTGGGGATCACGTCGTCGGGCACGGTGCCGTGGCGGGTGCCCATGAGTCCATGCTCGAGGACCAGCATGTACGGGTCTGTGAGATCGTATTCGGCGATGATGCGTTCGCCGACGCCCTCCACGGTGCTGCCGAGCAGATTCACGTAGAGGCCGTTGCCCCAGCGTCCGAGCGCTCCATAGCTGCTGTCGTAGCGTCCAGCATCGATGCGAAGCCGAACCCCGCCGAGCTGCTCCGGGGTATAGGAGAGATAGACGTTGTTGAGGAAGTATTGGCTGCCTAGCTGGTAGTAGGTGGTCGGCCTGGACGGGTTCCAGGTCTCCAGCGACACATTGGCGCTCACTCGCGGGTTTCCATAGCGGAATCGGAGGCTCACCCAGTTGCCAGGGATTGAGTTGGTGCTGGTGAAGGATCGCCACGTGTCTATCGTTTCGGGCGGGACGTGAAGGGTCGTCTTGCTCTGCCCGGATTCCGGCCGAGGACGGCGGTCGATGCTCGCCTGAAGTGACGCGGACATGTATCCCGCAAACTCGAAGGTCCACTCCGAGGGCGGGACGGGTGCACCATAGCCCGGAGTCATGCCACCGGGCAGGACGCCGACGCGCGGTGCGTAGGGCGAATCTCCCAACCCGATGTGCCGTCGGTACCCGGGCAAGTAGCCAGAGTATAGGATGCGATCGCCCGGAGCCTCTTGCGCCAGTGACGTGTCTCCGGCCTCGGTGGACCCGCCAGGCTCGGCGGGAAGCTCCCGTGCCGGCAGAGCGAGGGGCACGAGCTCCTCCTCGCTCTCGTCGGAGCTTTCAAAGGGCGGTGTCACCTGGACCTCTGCTGCCTCCGCGGGTGAAGACGGTGTGCCCGCGGGTCCGACCTCCGTCCTCTCGATGGAGCCCGCTTCCGGAGTGCCTGGGGCAGCACTGGGACCCGGGTCGTCTGCCGCGGCGGGTGGTGGCGCGGCTCCCGCGGGGGCTTCCTGGGCTGCTGCAGGACCTGAGAAAACGGTCAGCGCGATCACCACCACGCCAGCCAGGAGCTCTCCCCGCAGAGTTCGGCACGTCGCGGCGCGGTGACTGTCCGTAGCAGTCGTGGGAAGTGCCGCGGGTCGCGCTCTGCGATTCATCGAGACCACCTCTGTTCGTGCAACAATGCTCGTCTCCACTTCCACGACACTCACGGCAGGGCGGCTCCAGGGGGGAGGAAACCCGGGCACGTTCACCGGAAATGAGCGACGCGCCAGGGGGCTCCACCGAGGAGGCCAGGAGCCAGCGACGCGGGACCATAACCCGGATGCACCCGCGGTCGGAAGCGCCTTCACGGATTTCGCGGCCGCCGCTTCGCGTTCGCTGCCGATGGATACTGTACGCGCCAGAGCGTCCGTTCCGGCTCGGGCGGAGGTGCCTGCAACCTCGAGAGGGACTCCGCTCGCAGGAGGCAGCGAGCCCTCGATCGCGCCATCCGGGTGGCCGAACCTCGCGCTGCCGAGGGGCGGGCTGCCATGGCGACGGCCCCATGCTGCCCGCGGCTACCGACGGGCCCTCAACGAGTCAGAAGATGCCGTCCTTCTTTGTGGGCACGAGTTTATCGGGGGCGTCCCCCGAGCTTCCGGTGCCGACCCCGGCTGCACCCCCCGCGACGCAGGCGCCCTCCCGGGCGATGCAGCGTTTGCCGTGCTGACAGACGGAGGATGCGGCGCAGTCTGCAGAGGACGCGGCGATGCACCGCCCATCGACGAGACTGCAGGCTCCCTCCAGCTCGCAGCGCGACGACTGCCTGCAGTCCTTCGCAGACGCAGCAGCGCACATGCCATCCACTGCTTTGCAGCGGCCATCGGTCGAACAGGCCGCGGACCCCTTGCAGCCCTCGTCGGTGGCGACGCACTGGCCGTCCTTCGCGATGCAGAGGGCCTCGCCCTTGCAGGCCTTGGATGCGGCGCAGTCCTCGTCGGACGTTGCGGCGCACTGCCCATCTTTGGCCTCGCACTTCCCGAGCCTGGCGCAGATGCTCTCTGCCTCCGGCTTGCCTTCGCTGGTGCCAGCGCAGTGAAAGCGCGAGAGCGCAGCGCACTTGCCTTCCACCTTCACGCAGAGCCCCTCTTTCTGGCAATTTGCCGCGCACTCTGGCTGCAGGAGCGTCGCAAGGTTGACACAGGTACCCTGATAGGCTGCACAAGTGCCAACCTGCTGGCAGTTTGCGCTTCTCTTGCAGGCGTCGTCGGTGGCGGCCACGCATTCGCCGTCCTTCGCGCTGCACTTGCCCTGCACGGTGCAGATTTCCGACTGCGCGCAGTCAGCGTCAGATTGGACGATACAGCCCCCGGTTTCGGCGGGGGAGCACTTGCCTCGAGCCTTGCACTCGGGAACCTCCTTGCAAGCATCAGCGTTGTCGCAGCCGAGCAGTGTTAGGGCGAAAAGGACGAGCAGTGACCATCGCGTCTTCATAGTGGTACCTCGCGGGATGCCCCGCCCATCGAGCGGCGGTTTTGGCGTTGCTTGCTTGGACGCCTCGCTGGCGAGCGACGAGGGGCCTCGGCAAGACGGACCGCTCGGAGCCTACCAGATCCCGGTCATGGCCAGAACCACGGGCAGCCCTGACGGGGTGAATGCTTCCCGCGTGCTCCTCCCAGAGAGAAAAACTGGAGCCCGAGCGTACACCCCACCATGCGTGGGGCTGGGGAGAAGGAACACACCCATGCAGACAGCCTGGTACGACTGCCCCAGGTGCGGCCGGGCTTTGCGCGTAGCCCGTCTCCAGTTCGCGTCGCTAGGCTAGGCTGCCGGGAGCTCGGTCGCTCGCGATTGTCCGTCTTGCGCGTGACTCCCGGCGAGGTCCTTGACGGCTTTGCATGCTTGCTCGGAACCGATGATGGCAACGAGATCGCTCGCGCGAAAGCGAAAGGTTGCATCGGGGTTGGGGCTGAGAGCGCCGTCGCGAATGACCCCTACGACGGAAGCGCCGGTCTTCTTGCGGAGGTGGGCTTCGCCGATCGACGTGCCGGCGAGGCGGCTGTCTTCGGCGACCAGAACCCAGCTCAGCCGGAACTCATGCTCAGCGGTACGCATCTGCGCCAGCGTTTTGTAGTCGTCTCGTGGCTCGAAGTACGGGGCAAAGAGCTCCTGGCGCAGGCTTCGGCGCGACGCTGGATCTCGACGGGCGGGATGTGCAGGTGCAGCAGCGCTTGCCGGGTCATCTCGAGGCTGATCTCTACCTCCGGGAGCACCACGTCGCGCACGCCCAACTCCTGGAAGACGGCAAGGAAGCTGGGATCCGAGGTGCGCGCGACGACGTCGATAGCAGGGTTCTGCCGCCGCGCCGCCATGATGATAGCCTGCACGACAACCACATCCGGCGCTGTGACGATGAGGAGGTGCGCCGTCGCAATCTCCGCCGCCTCGAGCACGAGTTGATGGCTCGCGTCTCCGTAGACGACGGGGACGCCGCGCTCCTTGCACGCCTCGACGCGCCGGTGGTCGAGTTCGATGACGACCAGGGGGATCCCGAGTCCCTCGACCTCTTGGGCGATCCTCCCCCCTACGCGCCCGCCGCCGACGATGACCACGTGGTGGCTCAGGCCTACATCCGGGATGTTGAGGCTCTCCAAGGGCTCGTGACGGAAGAAGCGTTTCCTCAGAGAGTAGAGGCGAGCCGTCTGTCCAGAAACCAGGGGCGTCACCGCCATCGTGACGACGGCCGCGGTCAGGACGATGCCATAGACGTTCTGGTCGATGGAGCCGCTTGCGACCCCCAAGCGCGCGAGCACGAAGGCGAACTCCCCGACCTGAAAGAGTCCGAGCCCCACCGCCAGTGGAATGACGTTGCCGTAGCCGAAGAGTTTCGCGATCCCGCTGAAGATGGCTCCCTCGCCGATGGCCACGGCAGCCACAAGTCCCGCCACCTCCCAGAAGCGTTCGACGAGGATGGCAGGATCCAGCAGCATGCCTACCGTCGCGAAGAAGAGCAGCCCGAAGAGGTCGCGCAAGGGTACGATGTCGCTCAGGGCCTGATGCCCGTAGTCCGACTCACTGAGCACCATGCCCGCCACGAACGCCCCGAAGGCGAACGAAAGGCCCACGAGGTGCGTCACGTAGCCGACACCCAGTCCGATTGCCGTGATGGCGAGCAAGAACAGCTCTCTTGAGCCGAGCCGCGCGATGTGCGCGAGCAGACGCGGCAGGAGCCGAGTCCCCAGCAGGACCATGGCTCCGATCACCCCCGCAGCCTTGAGGCCCGCGAGACCGAGGGCGCTCAATCCCACCGCCGGATTATCGAGCTGGGGCAAGATCACCATCAGCGGAATGACCGCCAGGTCCTGCACGATCAGCATGCCGATCATGACCTTGCTGGAGAGGGTTCCCAGAAACCCCTGGCTCATCAGGGTCTTCAGGATGACCATGGTGCTCGACAGGGAAATCAGGGCTCCGAGCCAAAGGGACTGCTTCAAGTCCCACCCCAGGACGCTCCCGATGCCGAGCCCGAGCCCGATGGTGAGCAGCATCTGCAGGGGCGTGCCAATGAGGGCGATGCGCTTGACGGGCTGAAGGTCCTTGAGCGAGAACTCGAGCCCCAGCGCGAAGAGCAGGAGCGCTACGCCGATCTCGGCGAGCAGCTCGATCTCGTGGATGCTCGAGACAGTGAAGCCCCCCGTGTGGGGCCCCATGATGATGCCCGCAGCGATGTAGCCGAGGATCAGCGGCTGACCGAGGCGCTGGAGTATCAGGCCGCAACCAAAGGCAACGACGATGAGCAGGATGATGTCGGCGGCTATTCCCATGACCGGATGGTGTCCGTCCGCCTACCCCCGCCCCGCGGCGGCTTCGGCTATGTGGCTTCGGCTATGTGGTGGTGCCGCTCCAGTGCAGCCTCGGCGCGAGCCTGGGGGCAGGGTGCTCCAAGCTCGCTGCCGTTGGCTTTAGAGGTCAGAGGCGCGCTCGATCACGCGGCTGACCAGTCCAAACTCGATGGCTTCACTGGGCGACATCCAGAAATTTCGCTCCGTCTTCTGCACCACCTGGTCGTAGGGTTGCCCGGTTTCCCGCGCGAAGAGCCGATTCAGCCGCTCCCGCATCTGCAGGATCTGCTGCGTCTCGATCTCTATGTCCGAGGCCTGTCCCTTGGCGCCGCCCATGGGCTGGTGAAGGAGAAAGCGTGTATTCGGCAGACACACGCGGTTTTCGGGCTTCGCGGCGGCGAAGATGAGCGCCCCGGCGCTCGCGACCCAGCCCGTGCCAATCATCTTCACCTCGGGCTCGATGAAGCGGATGATGTCGTGGATTGTGTCGCCCGACTCCACGTGCCCACCCGGAGAGTTGACGAAGACCCGGATTGGCTCGTTGTTCTCGTGTGCCAAGGCGAGAAGCTGCGCGGAAACGCTGCGGGCGAGCCTGTCCCGTACCTCGCCGAAAATCAGGACGGTCCGCGAATTGAAGAGGCTATTCGCGGCCGGGGATACCTTCTCTTGACCGCCGTTTTCGCTGTCTTTCTCGTCGTGCTTGGGCATCAGGTGTCTTTCCTGGGTGGGGGTTCTTCCGTGACCCGCGGGAGGGCAAGCATAGCGGACTCTGCCCTCCAGTTCAGGTATATTTTTCGCCGTACTCCGGCGTCGGGCCGCGCGCCGTGACGCGGGGAGCCGCCGCGGGTCCCGCGTCAAATCCCAGCGGTGGCTCGGAAGCTCGCCAGGGAGTCGAGGGCCGTGAGGGTGCCCGTTGCCGCTCGCTCGTGATTCTTCACTGCCTGCGCAGTACACGCCTTGAGCTTCTTGCTCGCGGTCTTGTCGGCCTCGACGGCCTCTGCCATCTCCTGCACGAGCTTCTTCGAAGCCTCCAGGTACTCGCGGCTCGGCTCGCTCGTTGCCTCGGCCACCAGGAGGAGCTTGGGCATGTTGCTTTGCATCGTGGAGACGAGCCTCTTGGCAGCCTCTTCGTCCTTGGCTTCCTCGACCCGGCTCAGGAGGCTGGGGTCCTTGCAGCGCTGGTCGACGAGGGACTTGATGCCGCACACGGTGCCGCAACCCTCACCCAAGTCTTCGGCGCTCAGGGAGCCCTCACAGGCGCGATCGCTGAGCTCTCCATCGCAGCGGCCCGAGCAGACGCCCGCGCAGCTGCCGAACGCCTCCACCTTGCACTTGCCGGAGCAGCTGCCGTTGCAGGTGCCCCCACACTGACCCGTGCCGCTGGTGCAGCTGCCTTCACAGGTGCCTTCGCACTTGCCCTTGGCTTTGTCCTTCAGTGGCTTGCCGTCGCAGCTTCCCGTGCACTTGCCCTCGCACTCTCCTTTGAAGGCACCGTCGCAGGCGCCCGTGCACTTGTCGTCACAGGTCCCCGTGCAGCGCCCCACGCTCGTGTAGCAGCCGCCCTCGCAGCTGCCATCGCAGACGCCGAGGAGCCGTCCGTCACAGTCGACGGCTTCGGCGCTGAGCTTGTAGTCCGGGTCGCACTCTTTGACACACTCTTCGTAGTGCCCGACGTCCATCACGCAGTCGAGCTCCGTAGGCTCCGCCGTTAGGTCGCCGCCCTGGGTGGCCACCTCGGCGGCCTCGACCTGCTGGGCCGCCACGTCGCAGTAGAGCTTCGGTTCAGCTCCGGGCTCCTTCTCGGTCACCTTCAGCTGTTCGGCGCTCGCCCCCAAGGAGGTAGCGATCGCCTTGCATCCTTTCTCGATGTCCCCCTCCACGCGGAATGACAAGGACTCGACGTAGTGGGTTGCCAAGAGGCCTGCGCGAATCAGGTCGTCAGAGACCGTCTTGAGCCCCCAATGGGCTTTGGCGACGTCCTCGGCCGAGCTAGGGCAAGAGTCGGTCGTTGGCACCTTGACGTCGCCAGACTCGGTGAGGCCACAGCTGGCGGCGACGGAGGCTGCCACGAGGGCAGCCATCAGGATACGGGATGTTTGCGGGATCGGGCTGGTCGGCATTGTTTCATTCCTCTTCCCTGGACTCCGGCGGACGGAGTGCTGCCCGCCTTAGGACGAACGGCCCCGCGGGGCCGCCGAGATAGTAACCAAAACCGCCTGCCGTGGGCACCCGATGCCGCGCGAAGCCCGGCGAGCACGACGCGATGCGGCAGGACCAGCGAGGCCCCGATTCGAATCGTCACAGCGCCAGGTCCAGCGCTGACGAAAGATGCCGTCGCTGCCGGACGGTGCACAGCCCGTGGCGCTCCCTCGTCTCGCACGCCATTCTTGGTGCCGGCCGCACGTTCTGTGTCGAGATTCACGGTACTTTCTCCCCGTCGGCCGCGAACGCGGCAGCAGCTGGCCCCCACGGGATTTATCGTTCCGTCGATGGAACGACCCGAGCTCAGTCAGATAGAGGCCTTCATCCAGGTTGCCGAGTGCGGGAGCTTCAGTGCGGCGGCTCGCCAGCTGGGAGTGCCGAAGTCGAGCGTGAGTCGTCGGGTGGCGGCCCTCGAAGAGACCCTCGGCTTGACCCTGGTGCGTCGAACCACGCGGCACACCTCCCTGACCGACGAAGGGGCTGCGTACCGGCGCGAGGTGGCCGCGGCGATCGCCCAGCTCCAGCAGGCTCACGCGCTCGTTCAGCAGCTGCGGGACGAGCCGGGTGGGACGATCCGCCTGACCGTCCCTACGGAGTCGGCGCAGGGCGTCCTGGGTGAGCTCTTCGCCGAGTTCTCGCGCCTCCATCCCCGCTTGGTCCTCGAGATCGAAGCGACTAATCGCATCGTGGATCTCGTCACGGAGGGCTTCGACCTAGGCGTCCGTGGGGGGACGCCGAAGTCCTCGTCCCTCAAGATCCGCAAGCTCGGCTCTTCGCCGATCAAGCTGATGGCGAGCCCAGCCTACCTGGCCCAGTACGGAACGCCGAAGACCATCCACGAGTTGTCGCGGCATCGCGCCGTCGCGACGAGCAGCCGTGGCCCTGCGCGCTGGTCATTGGCGCAGGATGGTCGCAAGCACAGCGTCGTCCTCCCCGCTCCCGTCGCGGTGAACGACCTGCGCATTGCCCGCGACGCCGCCGTGGCGGGGCTCGGTATCGTGCTCCTGCCCGAGTTCATCGGCATGGAGCAGCTGGCTGCTGGCGACCTGGTCGAGGTCCTCCCGGGCTATGGCGGGGCGCCCAGTTGCTTCTTCCTCGTGTATCCACCGGGCCCGCCCCCGCGCGTGCGCTTGCTGCTCGACTTCTTGACCGAGCGCCTCGGCACCGCGCGCGCGAAGTGAAGGACTCCGCCGGTGCGGGGAAGGTCGTTCGCGCACCAGGACGGCGCGCCTCAGTCGTTGCGCCCGTTGCGATAGAAGCGCACGTCGTCGAGCCAGTAGTCGATGTAGCCGCGGTCCCAGGTGAAGCGCACCACCGCGACGCTCGTCAGATCGAGGTGGAATGACTCCTTGGCCCACCCCTGCTGGAGGAAGTCCGTGAAGGGGATCTTGTAGAGTTCCCACTTGGTGCTCAGCAGCACGGGCCTCATCCAGTGGTCGCCGCAGAGATCGCGGTTCTCTGCTGGCTCGGGATCCGTCTCGGGATCCCAGCAGTAGGCCTCGACGATGCTGCCGCGGAGGGCATATTCCGTGCAAGGCTTGTTGAGGAACTGGGCGTCCGCGCGCTGCATCGATTTGAACATGTCATCGCAAGCCCATTGACCGCAGGGGATGGTATTGGCCTCGATGACGTAGCCGCGCTCCCGATCCTCCTTCGTCGCACAGTAGTACCTCACCTCGCCGGTCTGTGCGTTCCGGGACGGTTCGGGCGTGAGGTCATCGAAGTAGCCATCCGGGTAGATGTTTCGCTCGTATGCATCCTCGTCGAAGTAGTCGATCTCCACGCATTCGGTGCTCAAGTCGGGGCAGTGGCACTCGCGATTGATGCGACAGAAGGGCTCTTGGTCGGGCGAGATGTGGGCTTGCAGGTAGCGCAGGTCGTCGTCCGTGTGCTTGTCCCCGATGACGATGCGGATTCCGGGTTGGCTGTTGGGGCTGCGGCGTGCCCAGAAACTGATGCCGTCCCACTCGCTGAGGTCCAGGGTCGCGCCGACAAGGAATGCCTCCGCTGGGTCGACCTTCTTGCCTGCCATCGCGTCGAGATCGCGCTGGGGGCAGACGCTGTTGAGCAGGGGGTCGTCCTCCGCGCCTGTTGAACAGGGAGATGGCACAACCTCCCATCCACACGCCTCATCCAACGGCTGGGGCGAATCGAACACTGCGGCGCTCCTACCTTCTTCCGTTGTCGAGATGCGGATTTTCGCTGGGGTCATGCCGTTCGCGTTCAAGCACTTCATGTGGCGTCCCACCCCACCGCCCCATTCGAGGAACGGGCCGCCGCTGAGGTGCATGACGCCGTTCTGCTCCTCACCGCGGCAACGCTCCATCTCGATGGCAGGGGCTTCCCAGCCCGTCGGGCTGAGCGTCAACGTGGTCTGGTCGTCGTAGGTGTAGAGGTTGCTGGCGAAATAATTGCCCGCGCCACTACCCTCGAAGTCCCAAATAGGAACTGGGTAAAACTCGACGCCCTCCTCGGCGGCCTCGCAATCGACGGGTTCCGGGCCCGGATCTGGCAGACACAGATGAACGCAGCCCGCTTCCTGGTCGTCGGATTGCTCCTGCGCCTCCTCCAGGCGCCGCTCCACGTTCGGATTGGTGTCGCAGGCCATTAGGGAAGCGCCGGTGAGGCCGAGGCCGAGGACGAGGGGAACCGGGTAGCGGAGGAGGAGTTTTCTCATGGCGACGAGGTGGCCGCGGCGGACACGCCTGGCAGGGCGTGCGGAGTATGGCCCACCGGCCCGTGCTCGGTCCAGCGCTGAGGCTGCGGGTTGGGGGCCCGGTACCGGCGCGCTCTTTTTTCGGGCTGTTGAGCGGATACGCCTGTTGCCTCGGGCGCCCCGCCGTGGTTCACCCGAAAGGACCCGTGCCCCTATAGGCCGGCTCAAGGGCCTAGTGTCGACTGAAACTCCTTATCAGTACCCTTTCCAGAACCCAGACCTCTCCATCGATGCACGCGTCGACGACCTGGTCGCGCGCCTCGACGTCGTGGAGAAGGCTTCCCAGATGCTCCACGGGGCGCCGCCCATTTCGCGTCTCGGCATCCCCCGCTACAACTGGTGGAACGAGTGTCTCCACGGGGTGGCGCGTGCCGGTGTGGCGACCGTCTTCCCTCAGGCGATCGGGCTGGCCGCCATCTTCAGCGCGGAACGCCTTTTCGAGGTCGCTGGCGTCATCAGCGACGAGGCGCGCGCCAAGCACCACGAGTACGCCCGGCGCGGCGACCACGGCATATACAAGGGACTCACCTTCTGGTCGCCCAACATCAATATCTTCCGGGATCCGCGCTGGGGGCGGGGACACGAGACCTACGGGGAGTGCCCCTACTTGACGGCGCGTCTGGGCGTTGCGTTCTGCAAGGGCCTGCAGGGGGACGACCCAAAGTACCTGAAGGTCGTCGCCACGCCCAAGCACTTCGCTGTGCACAGCGGTCCCGAGGGGCTCCGTCATAGCTTCGACGCCCGCGTGTCCCCGAAGGACCTGCGCGAGACCTATCTGCCGGCGTTCCAGGCTTGCATCACGGAGGCCAAGGCCGAGAGCATCATGGGCGCCTACAATCGCACGAATGGTGAGCCGTGCTGTGCGAGCCCCACGCTGCTCACCGAGATCTTGCGCAAGGAGTGGGGCTTCCAGGGCTACGTCGTGAGCGATTGCTGGGCCGTCCGCGACTTCCACGAGAACCACAAGGTGACCTCCACCATGGAGGAGTCGGCGGCCCTGGCGGTAAAGCACGGCTGCGACCTCAACTGCGGTTGCACGTTCGAAGCCATTCCTCAAGCCGTCGACCAGGGGCTCGTCACGGAGGAGGACCTGGACGTGTGCCTACGGCGGCTCTTCCGCGCTCGCATGCGTCTCGGCATGTTCGATCCCCCGGAGCGCGTCCGCTACGCGTCGATCCCCTACGAGGTTAACGACGCGCCCGAGCACCGTGAGCTAGCCCTGACCGTGGCTCGCGAGTCCATCGTCCTGCTCAAGAACCAGGGTGGAGTGCTGCCATTGTCCCCAACCCTTGGGAGCATTGCCGTCATCGGGCCCAACGCCCAGAGCCCTCAGAATCTGCTGGCGAACTATCATGGCACGCCGTCCCACACGACGACGCCCCTCGACGGCATCCGCGCGGCTGTCTCGCCTTCGACAAAGGTTTACTACGCGGAAGGCTGCAGGCTCACGGGTACGGCGACGGACGGCGTCGCCTGCGCCGGGCACATCTCCGAGGCTGTGACAATGGCGGAGCGGGCCGATGCCGTGGTGCTCGTTCTGGGCCTCAACGCAGACATCGAAGGCGAACAGGGGGATGTCGGTAACTCCGAAGCCGCAGGGGACAAGGTCGACCTAAACCTCACGGGGCTGCAGCAGCGCCTCATGGAAGAGGTGGTCGCTGTCGGCAAACCGACGGTCCTTGTGCTGATGGCGGGCAGCGCTCTCAGCATCGGCTGGGCGCAGGAGCACGTCGGCGCCATCCTGGACGTCTGGTACCCTGGGCCCCAGGGCGGTACGGCCATCGCGGAGGTCCTCTTTGGGAAGTACTCTCCAGCGGGACGCCTTCCCATTACCTTCCCCCGCTCCATCAAGGACGTGCCTCCCATCGAGGACTACTCGATGAAAGGCCGGACCTATCGCTACCTCGAGACCGAGCCTCTCTATCCCTTTGGGTTTGGTCTCTCGTACACGAAGTTCGCCTACTCGGACCTGGATCTCTCGACTGCCTCTCTCGGTTCCGACGAGACCCTTGGCGTCTCCGTGCTCGTCAAGAACGAGGGCAGGGTAGCCAGCGATGAGGTCGTGCAGCTCTACGTCAAGGATCTCGAGGCCTCGTGCAGCGTCCCTCAGCACGACCTGCGGGGCTTCCGCCGTATCCATCTGGCACCAGGTGCCGAACAGCGGGTGGAGTTCCAGCTGACGCCGCGTGACCTGTCGCTCATCGACGACGCCGGCCGGCGCGTCCTCGAGCCCGGGCGCTTTCGCGTGACCGTCGGGGGTAGCCAGCCAGACGCGCGCAGCGTCGAGCTCATGGGTAAGGCCCCTCTCGCGGCGGAGTTCGAGGTCGTCGGAGCCCGGCAGGAACTCCCCTACTGAGCGACTGATCTTCGGCTATTGGCCCATCGGCCTCGTGCGTTGGGGTCGCTGCTTCGTAGGCTCTGATTAGCCTGGGCTCTCGTTCGGGATCATCCCGGCCAGCGCTGAGCGTGGTAGCACCTGCGTGCGCCACGCCGCTAGACACTGTGGGATCGTCGCTTGGCGTCCGGGCCTGCAGTTGCATAATGGTCGCGAAGTACACCACGTAAGGGGACATGACGATGCATGCTCGACTCACTCTTCGACGCGGGCCGCTGGCTCTCGCGGCAGCTGCTGTCAGCACTTTCGCTCTCGCCGGCGGCTGCAGCGCGGACGAGTTCGACGTCGCGGAGTGCGGGGGCGCCTCCGGCTGTGGCGCGTGAGCCGCCAATCGTGCCGGGGAAAGC